>NZ_BAAASQ010000008.1:0-972682 GCF_039532965.1 Streptomyces mauvecolor
GTGGGGAAAGCCCCGCACCAGGTCCGTATCAACGGATCACGGTGCGGGGCTTTTTCGCGTTTCAGGGGATTTGGGGTCGGCGTTTTACGGCCCTGAGAGCCCGTGCCCGTACCCCAGTGCATCCGTCGGCCCGGCTGACGGTAGGGTCAGGGGGCATCGTTGGCACATTTCCCACAGGAGGCCCCCGGGTGGAGGTCCAGGAGACTCGCGTTCAGACGGACCGGGTGCTCACCATCCCCAATATTCTCAGCATGGCGCGCCTCGTCGGCGTACCGCTCTTCCTGTGGCTGATTCTCCGCCCCGTCTTTGGCGGGCCGAACAGCGATGGCTGGGCCCTGCTGGTGTTGGCGCTGAGCGGTGTCAGCGACTACTTGGACGGGAAGCTGGCCCGGCGGTGGAACCAGATCAGCAATCTGGGGCGACTGCTCGACCCGGCCGCTGACCGGTTGTACATTCTTTCCACGCTGGTCGGCCTCACCTGGCGGGAGATCCTGCCGATTTGGTTGACCGCTGCCCTTGTGGCCCGTGAGTTGATGCTTCTGGTGATGGTGGGAATCCTTCGCCGGCATGGCTATCCGCCGCCCCAGGTGAACTTCTTGGGTAAGGCCGCGACGTTCAACTTGATGTACGCCTTCCCGCTGCTCCTGCTCAGTGACGGAAGTGGATGGCTTGCCTCCCTTGCGGCGATTTTCGGATGGGCGTTCGCAGGATGGGGTACAACTCTGTATTGGTGGGCAGGGATCCTGTATGTGGTTCAGGTCCGCCGGCTGGTGAAGGCGGACGTAGCGGCCGATTGAGCTCGGCGACCAGCGGGGCCCGGCGGCGAGTCGGCAACCGTGTGTGACGCCAGAGTCCTGCCCGCTCGGGCGAAGTCGGCCAAACCGTCGTCTCTTCGAGGAGGACGTTTCCGACATGAAGGCCGTCGTAATGGCTGGTGGCGAGGGCACACGCCTTCGCCCCATGACCTCGAGCATGCCCAAGCCGCTCCTGCCGGTGGTCAACCGGCCGATCATGGAGCATGTGCTGCGGCTGCTCAAGCGGCATGGGCTCAACGAGACTGTCGTGACCCTGCAGTTTCTGGCGTCTCTCGTCAGGAACTATTTCGGTGACGGGGAAGAGCTCGGTATGGAGCTCACCTATGCCAACGAGGAGAAGCCCCTCGGTACCGCGGGCAGCGTCAAGAATGCCGAGGCAGCCCTCAAGGACGATGCCTTCCTGGTCATCTCGGGTGATGCCCTCACCGACTTCGACCTGACCGACCTCATCAATTTCCACAAGGAGAAGGGCGCACTCGTCACGGTGTGCCTGACCCGTGTACCCAATCCCCTCGAATTCGGCATCACCATTGTCGACGAGGAGGGCAAGGTCGAGCGCTTTCTGGAGAAGCCGACATGGGGTCAGGTTTTCTCCGACACCGTGAATACCGGCATCTACGTGATGGAGCCCGAGGTATTCGACTATGTCGAGGCAGACAAGTCCGTCGACTGGTCCGGTGATGTCTTCCCGCAGCTCATGAAGGAAGGCAAGCCGATCTACGGCTATGTCGCCGAGGGCTACTGGGAGGACGTCGGCACGCACGAGAGCTACGTCAAGGCGCAGGCCGACGTGCTCGAAGGCAAGGTCGACGTGGAGATCGACGGCTTCGAGATCTCCCCCGGTGTGTGGGTCGCGGAAGGCGCGGAGGTGCATCCGGACGCCGTGCTGCGTGGGCCTCTCTATATCGGGGACTACGCGAAGGTCGAAGCGGATGTGGAGATCCGCGAGCACACCGTCGTGGGATCGAACGTGGTCGTCAAGAGCGGCGCGTTCCTGCACAAGGCTGTGGTGCACGACAACGTGTACATCGGTCAGCACAGCAATCTGCGCGGCTGCGTGATCGGCAAGAACACCGACATCATGCGAGCCGCCCGGATCGAGGACGGCGCCGTCATCGGGGACGAATGCCTTGTCGGCGAGGAATCGATCGTCCAGGGGAATGTCAGGGTCTACCCCTTCAAGACCATCGAGGCCGGCGCTTTCGTCAATACCTCGGTGATCTGGGAGTCGCGGGGTCAGGCTCACCTCTTCGGAGCCCGCGGCGTTTCCGGAATCCTCAATGTCGAGATCACACCGGAGCTGGCCGTACGCCTCGCGGGTGCGTACGCGACCACGCTCAAGAAGGGGTCGACCGTCACCACGGCACGCGACCACTCCCGTGGCGCGCGGGCGCTGAAGCGGGCCGTCATCTCGGCGCTGCAGGCCAGTGCCATAGACGTACGGGATCTGGAGAACGTGCCGCTGCCGGTCGCGCGGCAGCAGACCGCTCGGGGCAGCGCAGGCGGGATCATGATCCGTACGTCGCCGGGTGTGCCGGACTCCGTCGACATCATGTTCTTCGACGAGCGGGGCGCCGACCTCTCGCAGGCCGGGCAGCGCAAGCTCGACCGGGTCTACGCGCGCCAGGAGTACCGGCGGGCCTTCCCCGGGGAGATCGGCGATCTGCAGTTCCCCTCCAGCGTCTTCGACTCGTACACCGGGTCCCTGCTGCGCAAGGCCGACACCACCGGCATCGCGGAGGCCGGGCTCAAGGTTGTCGTGGACGCATCCAACGGGAGTGCCGGCCTGGTGCTGCCGAGCCTGCTCGGCCGGCTCAAGGTGGACTCGCTGACCATCAATCCGGGTCTGGACGAGTCGCGGCCCACCGAGTCCGCGGAGAGCCGGCGGGCCGGGCTCGTGCGGCTCGGGGAGATCGTCGCGTCGGCGCGGGCCGCGTTCGGGGTGCGGTTCGACCCGGTCGGCGAGCGGCTCTCGCTGGTGGACGAGCGCGGGCGGATCGTCGAGGACGACCGGGCGCTGCTCGTGATGCTGGACCTGGTCGCCGCCGAGCGGCGCAGCGGGCGGGTGGCTCTGCCGGTCACGACCACCAGGATCGCCGAGCAGGTCGCGGCGTACCACGGCACTCAGGTGGAGTGGACGACCACGTCGCCGGACGATCTGACGAGGGTGGGCCGCGAGGAGTCCACGATCTTCGGCGGTGACGGGCGCGGCGGGTTCATCGTGCCCGAGTTCAGCAGCGTCTTCGACGGAGCTGCCGCGTTCGTGCGGCTCATCGGGCTGGTCGCGCGCACGCAGCTCACGCTGAGCCAGATTGATGCGCGGATACCGCAGGCACATGTCCTGAAGCGGGACATCCAGACGCCGTGGGCGGTCAAGGGCATGGTGATGCGCCGGGTCGTGGAGGCTGCGGGCGGCCGGTTCGTGGACACGACGGACGGTGTGCGGGTGGTCGAGGCCGACGGCCGTTGGGTGATGGTGCTGCCCGATCCGGCCGAGGCCGTCACCCATCTGTGGGCCGAGGGACCGGACGACGTGTCTGCGCAGGCGCTGCTCGACGAATGGGCCGCGGTGGTCGACAGCGCAGGTCACTGACGTCGTAAGGGTGTGCTGGGCTGGGCTGGAACGTGCGGCCCGGCGCACCGGTGGGGCCATTCGGTGGTAGCGGTGCCGACGTGCGACGATGTGCGGCATGCCGCAGCAGCCCCCCGTTCGGAGCACGCCGTCTCCGCCTCCGCGTCTCGACGCGTCGATGTCGCTGCTGACCAATGTCACGGACCACGCGCTGGACGACGGCTATGCGGAGGCGACCGCGCGCCGCAAGGCGGAGGGCGACGCCGGCGTGCCGCGGCCGCTGAAGGCCAAGCTCGGTCTCGCGGCCGGTCTGGTGCTCGCCGCCCTGGTGGTGACGGTCGGAGCCGCGCAGGCCCGCATCACCGCTCCCGTGGTCGCCAAGGAGCGCCAGGAGCTGATCAACAGGGTCGAGTCGGAGACCAAAGCCGCGGACAAGCTGCAGAGCGATGTCGACGGGCTGCGGACCGAGGTCGGGGACCAGCAGCGCAAGGCACTGGAGAAGCACGGCGGCGACCAGGGCGAGCTCGTGGCGCTGCTGTCCGGCGCCACCGAGGTGCACGGTCCGGGTGTGAAACTGGTCGTGGACGACGCCAAGGACACCGCCCAGGGCGACGGCAGCCAGCCGCGCGAGAGCACGACGTTCGCCGACACCGGCCGGGTGCGGGACCGCGACATGCAGCGCGTGGTCAACGGGCTGTGGCAGTCGGGCGCGGAAGCCATCGCCATCAACGGGCAGCGCCTGACATCGTTTTCGGCGATCCGGGCCGCGGGCGACGCCATACTGGTCGACAACAGGCCACTGGTGCCGCCGTACACGGTGCTCGCGGTGGGGGACGGCAAGAAGCTGAGTACCGACTTCCAGGACAGTGCGGACGGTCAGTACCTGCATGTGCTGCAGCAGAACTACGGGATCAGGGCCAGCATTTCGGCCGAGGGCGACGTGCGTCTCCCGGCGGCGCCGAGCCTGACCGTACGCACAGCAAAGCCAATGGCCACGGGCGCCGGCAAGGGCGCGGCCGACACAGGGAAGGGCACATCGTGATCGCCGTACTTGGCCTCGTCGTGGGAGTCGTGGTCGGACTTTTCGTCCGGCCCGAGGTGCCTGCGGTGGTCGAGCCGTATCTGCCGATCGCCGTCGTGGCGGCACTCGACGCGGTCTTCGGCGGGCTCCGTGCCATGCTCGACGGCATCTTTGTCGACAAGGTCTTCGTCGTCTCCTTCCTGTCGAACGTGGTGGTCGCGGCGCTGATCGTCTTCCTCGGCGACAAGCTGGGGGTCGGTGCGCAGCTTTCGACCGGCGTGGTCGTGGTGCTCGGCATCCGGATCTTCTCCAACGCGGCCGCCATCCGACGGCACGTCTTCAGGGCCTGAGGCCGATGAGCGACGTGAAGAACACCGATCAGGGTGACGGCGACGAGGAGAAGCCCGTCGAGACGCCGGACGAACCGGGCGAGGCGAAGGCACAGCTGACGGGGCGCCAACGGCTTGCCGCGAGCCTGTGGCCGCCGCGGGCCAGCCGGGCGCAGCTCATCGTGGCGCTGCTGCTGTTCGTCCTCGGCCTCGGTCTCGCCATCCAGGTCCGCTCGAACAGCGACAACAGCGCGCTGCGTGGCGCCCGCCAGGAGGATCTGGTGCGCATCCTGGATGAACTCGACTCGCGTACGAAGCGTCTTGAGGATGAGAAGCAGCGTCTGGAGGGCCAGCGCACCGAGCTGGAGACCAGCTCGAACCAGGCGGAGGAGGCGCGCAAGCAGACCGTGGAGAAGGAACAGCAGCTCGGCATCCTGGCCGGCACGGTCGCGGCGCAGGGGCCCGGCATCACGTTGACGATCAGCGACCCGAAGGGCGCTGTCGAGTCCGACAAGGTACTTGACACGGTGCAGGAGCTGCGCGCAGCAGGGGCCGAGGCGATTCAGATCAACGACGTCCGCGTGGTGGCCAATACGTACTTCTCGGACGAGACCGGCGGCATCGGTGTCGATGGCAAGAAGGTCGCCGCGCCGTACGTCTTCAAGGTGATCGGCAGGCCGCAGGATCTGGAGCCGGCGCTGAACATCCCTGGTGGAGTCGTGCAGACTCTGGAGAAGGAGCAGGCCACCGCCACAGTGGCCCGCTCGGAGAAGATCGTTGTGAACGCCTTGCGAGCCGCGAAGCGGCCTGACTACGCTCAGTCGTCCCCGCACTGATGACAGTGGGCGTGAGACCTGCCGCACAAGGGCAGGAGGTTGCGGGGGGTCGCCGCTCCGTAACAGTGGTGCGTGGTGGAAACTGTTTGGCGGATACGGACGTTGTGAGAATGTCCGGGTCGGCAGGTGTGTTGATTCTGGGTTCGTCCTGCCCCACGGGCGGGTCTATTTCGGTCAAGGGGAATCGCCCGTGAAGTTGTTTGCGAAGTTGTTCGGCAAGAGCGCACGCCAGGACGGCGGCAGCGCCGCCAGGCACCGTGCTCAGCGCCCCGGAGGGGTGGAGGAGCAGGGCGGCGAGCGTCCGCTGTTCCGCGACGAGGTGGCCGGTTCCGGTGGTGACATTCCGGGCGCGTCGTCTGTTGACCCTGCGGGTGCAGGGCGCATAGGTTTCGGGGAACCGTCAACCTCAAGTACGGGTGGAGGGTTTGACTCCGACCCGTATGCCACCAGTGCCCACGCGGTGCCGCCGCGGCAGGAGGATCCGTCGATGTCGGGCATGCCTGTTTGTACGAGGTGCGGGCACAGCAATGCCGCCGCCAGCCGCTTCTGCTCCAACTGCGGTGCCCCGTTGCGGCCGGGTGTCGTTCCGGAGCGCGCTTCCGAGACCACCTCGACCATCTCGATCTCCGGCCTCGAGGCGTACGACTCCGAGGTGACCGGCCAGACGCAGTTGCCGTCGCTCTCCCCGGAGGCGCAGGCCGCGGTCGACGCCCTGCCGCAGGGCTCGGCGCTCCTGGTGGTGCGCCGCGGGCCGAACTCGGGAAGCCGCTTCCTCCTGGACGGCGAGCTGACCACGGCGGGCCGTCACCCGCAGAGCGACATCTTCCTGGACGACGTGACGGTCTCGCGCCGCCACGTCGAGTTCCGGCGCGGCCCCGACGGCCGCTTCACCGTCTCCGACGTCGGCAGCCTCAACGGCACGTACGTGAACCGCGAGCGGATCGACTCCGTCGACCTGGCCAATGGCGACGAGGTCCAGATCGGGAAGTACCGGCTGGTCTTCTACGCGAGCCAGCGCGCTCTCTGAGACGCGGCCGGGGAACGTTCATGCTGCAGACACCGACGGGCGGTGCCGGATCCGGTACCGCCGCCGCGGGCGGTCGGCTGATGAGTATCGGCGGGGTGCTCAACCAGCTGCGCGACGAATTTCCCGAAGTGACGATCTCGAAGATCCGGTTCCTCGAGTCCGAGGGCCTCGTGGAGCCCCGGCGTACGCCGTCGGGGTACCGCAAGTTCAGTGACGGGGACGTCGAACGTCTCGCCCAGGTGCTGCGCATGCAGCGGGACCACTATCTGCCGCTCAAGGTCATCCGCGAGTACCTGGACGCGCTCAGCCGGGGCGAGAGGCCCTCCGTGCCGGCTCCCGGGGGTCCCCGGGAGCTGCTCGACGGCTTCGGCGGGCCGGGGGCGGACCGGCCCACGGCCGCCCGGGTGGGCCGGGCGGAGCTCATAGCAGCCGCCGAGGTGACCGAGGCGGAGCTGGTCGAATGGGAGTCGTACGGGCTGGTCACGCCCGGGCCCGAGGGCGGATTCGACGCGGAGTCGGTGAATGTGGCGCGACTTGTGGCGGATCTGGGGCGATTCGGCCTCGAACCGCGCCATCTGCGCGCCATGAAGGCCGCCGCCGACCGGGAGGCCGGTCTGGTCGAGCAGGTGGTGGCACCACTGCGGCTGCACCGCAATCCGCAGACCAGGGCCCATGCGGAGGCCACCACGAAGGAGCTCGCGGCGCTGTCCGTGCGGCTCCACGCGGCACTGGTGCAGACCGCCCTGGGTGTCCGGCTTCACTGATCTTGTAGGTGCCCGACTACCCAAACCTGCCGAGCACGTCCTAGGGTTGCTGTGTGAACGAGCTCGACGTCGTGGGTGTCCGGGTGGAAATGCCCTCCAACCAACCGATCGTGCTCCTGCGTGAAGTGGGAGGCGATAGGTACCTCCCCATCTGGATCGGTCCAGGGGAGGCGACCGCGATCGCCTTCGCCCAGCAGGGGATGGCACCGGCGCGGCCGCTGACGCACGACCTTTTCAAGGACGTGCTGGAGGCCGTCGGCCAGGAGCTGACCGAAGTCCGCATCACGGACCTGCGCGAAGGCGTCTTCTACGCGGAGCTGGTCTTTGCCAGTGGTGTGGAGGTGAGCGCCAGGCCGTCCGACGCCATAGCGCTTGCCCTGCGCACCGGAACGCCGATCTACGGCAGTGACGGGGTCCTCGACGACGCGGGGATCGCCATCCCGGACGAGCAGGAGGACGAGGTCGAGAAGTTCCGTGAGTTCCTCGACCAGATCTCGCCCGAGGACTTCGGCACCAACAGCCAGTGAGCACCGGATACGAGTGATCCGGGGGCCGTCCCAGGGGTGCCGTGCGCGGCGCGTACGCCGGGGGAGTTTCGGCGCATTCGAGTAGCCTTTCCCGCAAGAGAGACACGGGAAACCACTCTCAGGGTGATTATCACTCGGCGTGCCGAGTGTGGCGATCGTTGACGCACCCCGAGTGACTGCCTACCGTCGAGTGGGCAGGTCAAGGACGGAGGGTCGGCGTGAGAATGAGCGGCGACGGTACGGCAGGGGGCGCTCCCGGACGAAGTCCGGGGGAGAGCGGGCCGTACCCGCTTCACAGCAGTGCGGCCGACCCGAGTACCGAAACGATCGGATACCGGGGGCCGACCGCGTGCGCGGCGGCGGGGATCACCTATCGACAGCTCGACTACTGGGCCCGCACCGGCCTGGTCGAGCCCAGTGTCCGTCCGGCCTACGGATCGGGCACCCAACGTCTCTACAGCTTCCGGGACGTCGTCGTCCTGAAGATCGTCAAGCGCTTCCTCGACACCGGTGTCGCGCTCCAGAACATCCGCGCCGCGGTCCAGCACCTGCGTGAGCGGGGCTTTTGCGACCTGGAGCGGATGACGCTGATGAGCGACGGGGCCACGGTGTACGAATGCTCGTCCCCGGACGAGGTCGTGAACCTGCTCCAGGGCGGCCAGGGGATCTTCGGAATCGCCGTGGGCGTGGTGTGGCGGGACGTCGAGGCGGCACTCTCGCAACTGCACGGCGAGCGCGTCGACACCGGTGAGACCCTGGTCGGGCACAACCCGGCCGACGAGCTGGCCAGGCGCCGCAACCGCGCGGTCTGAGCGGCCCGGCGGCCGCGTGGGGGCCGATTGTCAGTGGCGTGCGGCAGCATCGGTGATGTGAGAGCCGCGCCGACCATCCTGCATCTGGACATGGATGCCTTCTTCGCCGCCGCAGAGCAGGCGTCGAAGCCCAGCCTGCGCGGAAAACCGGTCATCGTGGGCGGCCTCGGCCCGCGCGGGGTGGTCTCGACGGCGTCGTACGAGGCCAGGCGCTTCGGGGTGCGATCGGCGATGCCGATGGCGCAGGCAAGGCGGCTCTGCCCGAACGCGGCCTATCTGGTGCCGCGCTTCCAGCTGTACCGCACGATCAGCGAGCAGGTGATGGAGCTGCTCGGCCGCCTTTCACCGCTGGTCGAGCCGCTGAGCCTGGACGAGGCCTTCGTGGACCTGGAAGCCGGCGGGGTGGCCTTCGGGTCGGCAGCCGCGCGGGAGGCCGGTGAGCGGCTGCGCAGGGACATCAGGGCGGTCACGGGGCTGAGCGGGTCGGTCGGGCTCGCCGGATCCAAGATGCTGGCCAAGATCGCCTCCGAGCAGGCGAAGCCGGACGGGCTCGTGCTCATAGAACCCGGCACGGAGCAGGGCCTCCTCGCCCCGATGCCGGTGCGCATCCTGCCGGGCGTGGGCCCGGCCACCGGGGAGCATCTGCGGCGAGCCGGGATGACGACCGTGGCCGACCTCGCCGAGGCGGGAGAGGACGAGCTCGTGAGGCTGCTCGGGAAGTCGCACGGGGCGTCGCTCTACCGGATGGCGGCCGGGCACGACGACCGGCCCGTGGTGGCCGAGCGGGACACGAAGTCGGTGTCGGTGGAGGACACCTTCGACGTGGACCTGCACGACCGGGTGCGGATCATGACCGAGGTCGGGCGGCTCGCCGACCGGTGTGTGCAGCGGCTGCGGGCGTCCGGGCACTCGGGACGCACCATCGTGCTCAAGGTCCGTCGCTACGACTTCTCGACGCTGACGCGTTCCGAGACGCTGCGCGGGCCCACGGACGACCCGGGGGTGGTGCGGGAGGCCGCCGGGCGGCTGCTCGACTCCGTGGACACCACAGGCGGCGTACGGCTGCTCGGCGTGGGCGTCAGCGGACTCGCCGACTACACGCAGGAGGACCTGTTCGCGCAGGCGGCGGAGGAGCGGGCCGCGGAGGGACGGGCCTCGGGGGAGCGTGCAGAGGAGGAGCCCGAGGGCGAGGACAGCGCGGTGGCCGCCGCGGAGGCTGAGCCGGTCGAGGACCCGGCTCAGCGGCGGTGGCTGGCCGGGCACGACGTGACGCACGCCGAGTACGGGCCGGGATGGGTGCAGGGCAGCGGCGTCGGGCGGGTCACGGTGCGCTTCGAGACGCCGACGTCGCTGGTGCCGGGGCGGGTGCGGACCTTCAGGGTGGACGACCCCGGCCTGGAGCCGTCGGAGCCACTGCCCCTGGTCGAGACGACGGAGCCGCTGCCTCTGGTCGAGAAGACCGAGATCGAGATCGAGGCCGAGACGGGGATGGGGATCGGGATGAGGACGGACGGGACGGCCGAGAGGCAGGCCCGGGGCGGGACCCCGGCCGGTCAGGAGTCGCCGTTGGCGAGGCGGCCGAAGTCGCGGTCGGAGGGCGGCGGGCCGGGATCGGGGGCCGCGATGTCCAGACCGTAGTGGTGGTAGAGCTGGATCTCCTGCTCCGGGGAGAGATGGCGGCCGACGCCGAAGTCGGGGGCGTCCTTGATCAGGGCGCGCTCGTACGGGACGTGCAGCGCCTCGTCGACCAGGGTGCTCGGTTCGAGAGGGACGAAGGCATCACGGCTGAACAGGCCGGTCCGCACCGCCGCCCACTCCGGTACGCCGGTCGCGTCGTCGAGGTAGACCTCGTCCACCGTTCCGATCTTGCGTCCACTGCGGTCGTACGCCTTGCGGCCGATCAGGCTGCGCGGATCGATATCGGTCTGCACGGTCCCTCCAACTGGTCGCAACCGGTTACAACTGCTCCATAAGCACTACGAAAGTGCACATCGTGGGTGTTGGCCACTTGAGCAGTTGAACAAAGATTCGGGCTCGGACCTCGCTGGTAGGCTGGCAAACGGCTGCTGACCCCGCGCGGGAGAGTCCTCCGAAGTGCTCCTTGAGTGCTCGGCGGGCGCCGAAGGAGCAACTCCTCCCCGGAATCTCTCAGGCCCACGGACCGCACGGACGAGGTCACTCTGGAAAGCAGGACGGGGGATGCGCGGGCACTTCGGCCCGGGCGGAACCTTTCCTCACCGACGGTGAAAACCGGGTCGCCCCCACGCGCCCCGGTGAAGCTCTCAGGTTGAGATGACAGAGGGGGAGGCCGTCCGGGTACCCGCGCCGTGGTGCCCCTCGCAGGTCGTGCGACCAGGAGGCCTCCGTAATGACCGCCAACCGCATTCCGCTCAGCCAGCTGGAGCGTGGCATCCCGTTCGAGCAGCGCCACATCGGGCCCGATGCCGAGGCTCAGGCGAAGATGCTCGCGCAGGTCGGCTACGGCTCGCTCGACGAGCTGACCGCCGCCGCCGTTCCCGACGTCATCAAGAGCGCCGGGGCGCTGGGGCTGCCCGAGGCGCGGACCGAGGCCGAGGTGCTCGCCGAGCTGCGTCAGCTCGCGGACCGCAACCAGGTGCTCGCCCCGATGATCGGCCTCGGCTACTACGGCACCTTCACGCCGCCGGTGATCCTGCGCAACGTCATGGAGAACCCGGCCTGGTACACGGCGTACACGCCCTACCAGCCGGAGATCTCGCAGGGCCGCCTTGAAGCGCTGCTCAACTTCCAGACCATGGTCGCCGAGCTGACCGGCCTGCCGACGTCGGGCGCCTCGCTGCTCGACGAGGGCACCGCCGCCGCCGAGGCGCTCGCCCTTTCGCGGCGTGTGGGCAAGGTCAAGGGCGGGGTCTTCCTCGTCGACGCCGACACCCTGCCGCAGACCGTCGCCGTGATCCAGACGCGCGCCGAGCCGACCGGTGTCGAGGTCGTCGTCGCCGACCTGAGCGAGGGCATCCCGGCCGAGGTCGCCGAGCGCGGCGTCTTCGGCGTGCTGCTCCAGTACCCGGGCGCCTCCGGCCAGGTCCGCGACCTCAAGCCGGTCATCGACGCGGCCCACGAGCTCGGCGCGATCGTCACCGTCGCCGCCGACCTGCTCGCCCTCACCCTGCTCGCCTCGCCCGGCTCGCTCGGCGCGGACATCGCCGTCGGCACCACCCAGCGCTTCGGCGTCCCGATGGGCTTCGGCGGCCCGCACGCCGGCTTCATGGCCGTCCAGGAGAAGTTCGCCCGCTCCCTGCCCGGCCGCCTCGTCGGCGTCTCCGTCGACGCCGACGGCAACAAGGCGTACCGACTGGCCCTGCAGACCCGCGAGCAGCACATCCGCCGGGAGAAGGCCACCAGCAACATCTGCACCGCCCAGGTGCTGCTCGCCGTCATGGCCGGCATGTACGCCGTCTACCACGGCCCGGACGGGCTGAAGCAGATCGCGCAGCGCACCCACCGCTACGCCGTCGTGCTCGCCGAGGGCCTGAAGGCCGCCGGTGTCGACGTCGCCCACGGCGCCTACTTCGACACCCTCACCGTGCGGGTCCCGGGCAAGGCCGCGGCGGCCGTAGCCGCCGCCCGCGAGGGCGGGGTCAACCTGCACCTGGTCGACGCGGACACCGTCACCATCGCCTGCGACGAGACCACCACCCGGGCCCAACTGGCCGCCGTCTGGGCCGCATTCGGGGCCGACGCCGACGTCGAGGCGCTGGATGCCACGGCCGCCGACACCCTGCCGACCGCCCTGCTGCGCGGCGACGACTTCCTGACCCACCCGGTGTTCCACCAGCACCGCTCCGAGACGGCGATGCTGCGCTACCTGCGCAAGCTCGCCGACCGCGACTACGCACTCGACCGCGGCATGATCCCGCTCGGCTCCTGCACCATGAAGCTGAACGCGACCACCGAGATGGAGCCGGTGACCTGGCCCGAGTTCGGCCAGATGCACCCCTTCGCACCGGTCGAGCAGGCCGCCGGCTACCTCACGCTCATCCGTGAGCTGGAGGAGCGGCTCGCCGAGGTCACCGGGTACGACGCGGTGTCCATCCAGCCCAACGCCGGTTCGCAGGGCGAGCTCGCTGGTCTGCTCGCGGTCCGCGCCTACCACCGCGCCAACGGCGACACCCAGCGCACCATCTGCCTCATCCCGTCCTCCGCGCACGGCACCAACGCCGCCAGCGCCGTGATGGCGGGCATGAAGGTCGTCGTCGTCAAGACCGCGGACGACGGCGAGGTCGACGCCGCGGACCTGCGCGCCAAGATCGAGCAGTACCGCGACGAGCTCTCGGTCCTGATGATCACCTACCCGTCCACGCACGGCGTGTTCGAGGAGCACGTCGCCGAGATCTGCGGCCTGGTCCACGAGGCGGGCGGCCAGGTCTACGTCGACGGCGCCAACCTCAACGCCCTGGTCGGGCTCGCCAAGCCGGGCAAGTTCGGCGGCGACGTCTCGCACCTCAACCTGCACAAGACGTTCTGCATCCCGCACGGCGGCGGCGGCCCCGGCGTCGGCCCGGTCGGTGTGCGCGCGCACCTCGCGCCGTACCTGCCGAACCACCCGCTGCAGCCCAGCGCCGGTCCGGAGACGGGCGTCGGCCCGATCTCGGCCGCCCCGTGGGGTTCGGCCGGCATCCTGCCGATCTCGTGGGCGTACGTACGTCTCATGGGCGGCGAGGGCCTCAAGCGCGCGACCCAGGTGGCCGTGCTCGCCGCCAACTACATCGCCAAGCGCCTGGAGCCGCACTACCCGGTGCTTTACACGGGCCCCAACGGACTCGTCGCGCACGAGTGCATCGTGGACCTGCGGCCGCTGTCGAAGGCGACCGGCGTCAGCGTCGACGACATCGCCAAGCGCCTGATCGACTACGGCTTCCACGCGCCGACCATGTCGTTCCCGGTGGCCGGCACGCTGATGATCGAGCCCACCGAGTCCGAGGACCTGGCCGAGATCGACCGGTTCTGCGACACGATGATCGCGATCCGCGGCGAGATCGAGAAGGTCGCGTCCGGCGCCTGGCCGGCCGACGACAACCCGCTCGCCAACGCTCCGCACACCGCGGCCGCGCTCGGCGGCGAGTGGAACCACGCCTACAGCCGTGAGGACGCCGTCTTCCCGGCCGGTGTGTCGGCCGCCGACAAGTACTGGCCGCCGGTCCGCCGCATCGACGGCGCCTTCGGCGACCGCAACCTGGTCTGCTCCTGCCCGCCGCTGGACGAGTACGACAACTGACCGACACATGCGTAAGGGCCGGTTCGGGGGTGTTCCCCGGGCCGGCCCTTGTGTTTCCGTACGGGACGAGTCCGCTGGGGATGCGTCCGTACGAGAGCTGTCCGTACGAGGCCGCGCTAGGCGGCGGTCGCCACCTGCTCGGCCGTGAGCGACCGGTGCGGGGCGATGATCTGCCCGTCCGGCAGCAGCTCACCGGTGTCCTCGAAGAGCAGGACACCGTTGCACAGCAGGCTCCAGCCCTGCTCCGGGTGGTGTGCCACGGGCTTCGCGGCTTCCCGGTCGGCGGAGAAGGCTGTCGGGCAGGCTGGCTGGTGCTGGCACATGGATGCGTTCTTTCGCTGCGTCGTGGTGAGTGTGCTGCGGCTCGATGCTTGGTTGTTCATGGCCGCCCCCCGTAGTAAGTCGGTCGGTCCGATCCCAGTGTTGCCCCACGGGCGTCAATCCGCAGGGATTTCGCGGCAGCGCTTCCTACTGCTTAATGACGTATCACCCGCACGGACGGTTCAGCTCAACTGGCTTGTCTTTTCGGGTGGTTCGCAGTGGCCCGGCCGGACTAGCCCGTCTGGCGGAGGCGGCGCGTACGCAGCATAGACACACCGGTGCCCCGCGGCCACACCGGTCGCGGGGCACTTTTCCGCGCGTCGCCGAAGGCGAGGTCAGACGGGCTGGCCGAGCAGCGGCGCGGGAGCCAGCCGCAGGGTCAGGACCGGCAGCAGTTCGCTGACCCGCAGCGGGCGGTGGGCGCAGATGCCGGGCGGGGCGGGCGCGAGCGGCACCAGCAGGTCGTTGGGCGCGGGCGTGCCCGTGGCGCCGTCGGCGGTGGTGGCGCCGTGCAGCCACAGCGTCAGCATGTACAGCTCGGGGACCGAGAGCAGCCGGGGCTGGTAGTGCGTGGTGAGCAGTTCGGCCTGGTGCAGGGCGCGCGCGGTCGAGGCGATGTAGGGGCCCTCGAAGAAGTGCGAGAAGGCCCAGCCGTCCGGAGTGAGCCGGGTGTCCGCTGCGGCGACCGGGCGGTCGGGGTCGCTGATGAGGAAACGCCAGCCGGCCAGGCGGGTGCGCGGGGTCCGGCCGCCCGGGGTGATTCCGTCCAGGACGTGGAGCGGGAGCGGGAGTTCGGGGGTGAGCGGACCTGGGGCGGAGCGGAGGGCCGGGGTGCGGGCCTCGCGGACGGCGGTGGGGGAACCGAGTGCCGCGAGGACGCTGCGCAGGGCGGGCGCGGGGGCCGGGGGGACATGCAGCGGCATGGTGGGTCGCCTCTCACTTCGGAGACACGGTGATGCGTGGGCGGTGCGGACGGCGCTGTCTGCGGTGCGGGGTCAGAGGGGGGCCGACGATCGATGGCCGGGGCGCCAACTCTCTGCCTCGTTTGCGGAGTTTATACGACACGTGTTCACGCAGTGTTTCGTCTAGCTGTCGTCGATATTGCCCGCAAGTCGGTATCAGGTCCTTCTGCGCGGGCGATTTACCCGGGGAAATGTCGTGTACGAGGCCCCCACCTGGAAAGGTGCCCCGCCGGGGGTCGGCCGAATCTCGTCGGTGTTTTTCACCATTGCCGCGACGGTGGTAACTGCCCGTTGCCGTATGCCCGCTGAATGTGCCGGATGCCGCCGCTTGTGAGACTACTCCTCCGGTGCTGCCCGCGCAGGCGTTATGGATCAGTAAGGCTGGGCATTATCGACCGTGACGCGAGCGGCCGGTGTCGCTGGCTGCCCATTCGAGGAGGGACCCTTCGATGGGGGAGAAGGTCGTGGCAGGCGGATTCGACCTGTCCGATCGGCACCGCTACCGGGACAAGCTACAACAGTGCCTGGAGGGGCTCGGGAGGCTCCTGGCCCAGAAGCGGTTCGACCGCCCCAGGAACATGATGGGGCTGGAGCTGGAACTGAATCTCGCGGGTCGCGACGGTATGCCGCGCATGATGAATGCCGAGGTGCTCGAACGCATCGCGAGCAGGGATTTCCAGACCGAACTCGGAATGTTCAACCTGGAAGTGAACATAGCCCCGCACCGGCTCGGCGGCCGCGTATTCGATCAGCTCGCCGAGGAGTTGAGGACCGGGCTCGGGTATGCCGATCGCAAAGCCGCCGAGGTCGACGCCGGCATCATCATGATCGGAATTCTGCCAACCCTGACCCAGGACGATCTCGTACCCGGGAATCTTTCCGACGTCGACCGCTACGCCCTGCTCAACGATCAAATAGTGGCGGCCCGCGGGGAGGATTTCACCCTCGACATCCAGGGGGTGGAACGGCTCGTCTGCACCTCCGCCTCGATCACCCCCGAAGCGGCCTGCACCTCCGTGCAGTTGCATCTCCAGGTGACGCCCGCACGGTTCGCCGCGGTGTGGAACGCGGCACAGGTGGTCACGGCCGTGCAGATCGTGCTGGGCGCCAACGCGCCCTTCCTGTTCGGGCGGGAGCTGTGGCGCGAGTCGCGGCCGCCGCTCTTCGAGCAGGCCACCGACACCAGACCGGCCGAGCTGCGTGCCCAAGGGGTGCGCCCGCGCACCTGGTTCGGGGAGCGCTGGGTGACGTCCGCGTACGAACTCTTCGAGGAGAACCTGCGTTTCTTCCCGCCGCTCCTTCCCATCTGCGACGAGGAGGAGCCGCTGCGGGTCATCGCGGACGGCGGCGTGCCGCGCCTGAAGGAGCTGATCCTGCACAACGGCACGATCTACCGCTGGAACCGGCCCGTGTACGGGATCGCCGACGGCGTGCCCCACCTGAGGGTGGAGAACCGGGTGCTCCCGGCCGGGCCCACCGTCACCGACGTCCTGGCCAACGCGGCCTTCTACTACGGCCTGGTGCGGGCGCTGGCGGAGGAGTCCCGGCCGGTGTGGACGCGGCTGCCCTTCGAGTCGGCCGCCGCCAACTTCGACACGGCGTGCCGGTACGGCATCGACGCCGAGCTGCTCTGGCCGGTGCCCCGGCGTGGCGGCGGGCTCGCCCGGGTGCCCGCGGTCAAGCTCGTACGCGATGAGCTGCTGCCCCTTGCGGCGGCCGGCCTCGACGCGTGGGGGGTCGAGCCGGCCGACCGGGACCACTACCTCGGCATCATTGAGGAGCGGTGTCGGCGCCGCGTGAACGGGGCGTCCTGGCAGGTCGACACCTATCACCGGGCGCTGGCAGCCGGGCTGGGCCGGGACGCGGCCCTCGCGGCCACCACCCGGCGCTACCGGGAGCTGATGCTCGGGGGCGAGCCGGTGCACACCTGGCCGACCGGCTTTCCCGGCCGGTCGACGGGCTAACCGCGGTGCTGGGCCTGGCCCAGGGCCATGATCGCCTGGAGGATCACGGCCTGGATGTCGGCCGGGTCGTTCACCTGGTACCCGGCGCCGCCGGTCGCCTTCGCGATCTGCTGCACCTCGTCCTTGTCGGCCTCCGGGCCGACCGCGATGGCGATCAGCGGCACCGGCTTCGAGGGATCGGTGAGCTTCTGCAACTGCGTGACGAGGTCGGCCCGCGAGATGCTGCCGGGATCTTCGTTGGCGCCGTCGGTCAGCAGCACCACCGCGTTGAACTTGCCGCTCGCGTACGTGGAAGTCGCCTCCTTGTACGCGGCCAGCGTCGTGTCGAAGAGCCCGGTTGCACCGCCGGGCACCGGCTGCAGCGCGGCGAACGCAGCCGACAGCCTGTCGCGCTGGGTGCGACCGCCAGCCCCGGTGTCGCCGAGCCGGACGGTCGGCACCAGGCGGCGATAGTCGCGTGAGCCGTCGAGGTGCGTTGAGAAGTCCCACAGCCCGATCTCGTCCTCGGGCGTGAACTGTGCAAGCGCCTGGAGCAGCGAGGCCTTGGTGACCTCCATGCGCGAGCGCCCGCCCGAGCCGGGCACCGTGGCCGCCATCGAACCCGAGGCGTCCACCACCGTCGTCAGCCGTGCGCTCTGCACGGTGATCGTCCACATGCCCAGCGTGTCCTGCAGCTCCTGGGCCGACGGCGGGTCGGCGGTGGCGCTCGCGTACGGCTGCGGCGAACGGCCCCCGGCGGCCGAGGCGACCGGGCCGGCGGCGGGCTTGCCCGGCGTACGGAAGCCCTGCCCGGCAAGGACCCGGACGGACTCGGGGTCGCCGAGCAGCGTCAGGAAACGCATCGCGGCCCGGCTCGCATCGGTGCTCATGCCCGTCTCGCGCACCATCGTGTACGGATAGTCGAGCTGGGCGGCGCCGTCCTTGGGGTAGAAGAGCCGCAGTCCCTCACCCGGACCGCGCGAGGCGTTGTAGGCGAAGGCCGCCTGCTCGGACAGGACCACCGCCTGGTTGCGGTGCGCATTGCCGGTCTCGGCGGCCGAGCTGTCGCGGGCGAGGGTGCCCGCCACCTGGCCGTCGCTGTCGGAGACCCGCTGCGAGAGCAGCTTGGCGAGGGCCGCGGTCCGGGTGCTGCCGTCGGGTCCCCGGCCGGCCGCCGACCTGCCGATGCTGCTCAGGGCGAGCAGCCCGGCGGCGCTGTGCGCCGGATCGGCCGCGCCGAGGCGCACCTTGCCGTCCTGGGCGGCCGCCTCGGTCAACTCGGCCCAGGTGTAGGTCTTTTGAGGCCAGCCGAGCGATTTTGCGGCGGCCGGTACCGCGGCGAGGGCGACGGGCGAGTCGGCGACGTGGCCCGCGGTGACGACGGAGGCCGAGCCGCTGGTGTCCTTCGCCCGGTCCACCCACAGCGAGGCGTCGGGAATCCACACCGAGAAGTCGGGTTTGGCGCCCGAAGTGAACGAAGCCGCGACTTGGTAGGAGTCCCGGGCGGTCACCCGGACGTCCATGCACGAGCCGTCCGAAGTGATCTTCTCCTTGCGGGCCCGGTCCGCGACGGTCTTCACGGCGGGGGCCACATCGGGGGAGGCGACCAGATCGAGCCGCACGGCGGAGGCAGCGCAGGAGTGGCTGAAGGTGAGCAGCCCGCGTTGTACGGCGATGGCCGTGCCCCCGGCCACGGCCAGGACGAGAGCGGTCGCGAGGGCGACCGTGCGCCGCCGCGCGGAGCCCCTGCCCTCCCCGGTGCTTCCGGTCGCGGCGTCGTCGGGCAAGCTGTGACGTCCCATGGCGGTGGTGCCCCTCCTTGAATCCTGAACAAGGAAAAAGGGAGACCGCACCATCGCAATGGCGCCTGTCCCCCGGCCTGTCGCGCGCGATCTTCGTAATTTCTTTCGAGACCCTAGCGGGGCGGCGGTGGGGATGGAACGGGATTCGTCAACTGGAGGCAGGTGTGCAGGTGGAGGCCGAGCGCGTGGCTGATTCTCTTCCCGAAGAGGGGACTTCACCGGGGATCCTGCGGTCCGAGACCGGGCTCGTACTCGCGCTCTCGCTCGGCGCGAGCGGAGTGTCGGCGCTGATCAGCTTCATCGGATCGCTCACCAAGCCGGGCGGTCTCAAGCACCAGGCGGCCAATCTCA
The DNA here is from genome assembly GCF_039532965.1 of Streptomyces mauvecolor. Taxonomy (NCBI): domain Bacteria; kingdom Bacillati; phylum Actinomycetota; class Actinomycetes; order Kitasatosporales; family Streptomycetaceae; genus Streptomyces; species Streptomyces mauvecolor. The sequence continues at coordinate 19,337 of NZ_BAAASQ010000008.1, forward strand.
ACACCTCGTACGCCCCCGGGCGGCCGTGGCTCGATCTCGCCTGGCAACTGTTCGGCATCGCGACGGCGCTCGTGCCGGTCGCGCTCGTCGCGCACCTGCTTCTCCGCGAGCGGACCGGTGGCCTGCGGGTGCTCGGCTTCGACCGGACGCGGCCCTGGTCCGACCTCGGCCGGGGCGTACTGATCGCCGCCGGGATCGGCAGCGCGGGGCTCGCGTTCTATCTGGTGGCGCGGGCGGCGGGCGGCAATCTGACCGTCGTCCCCGAGTCGTTGCCCGACGTGTGGTGGAAGTACCCCGTACTCATTCTCTCGGCGCTGCAGAACTCCGTGCTCGAAGAAGTGATCGTCGTCGGGTATCTGCTGCGCAGGCTCGGCCAGTTGGGGTGGACACCGATGGCCGCGCTCGTCGCGAGCTCGGTGCTCCGTGGCTCCTACCACCTCTACCAGGGCATCGGCGGCTTCATCGGCAACATGGTGATGGGCGTGGTCTTCGTCCTGCTCTACCGGCGCTGGCAGCGCGTCGGCCCGCTCGTGGTGGCGCATGCGCTGCTCGACATCGGGGCCTTCGTCGGGTATGCGCTGCTCGCTGGGAAGGTGAGCTGGCTGCCGACGATGTGAGCGGTCGGGAGTGCGAGAAGTAAGGGGCATACGTCTATTGCGTACGCCCCTTACATCGTTTGAGGCGGGCGCCGGGGGCGCGCGTCGATGAGCCGGTGCCCGGGGCGCGTCTTGAGGCGTGTGCCTAGGGCGCGGTCAGCAGCCGGCCGTCGATGACCGTCACCGCACGGCCGGTGAGCAGGGTGCGCTCGCCGCGTACCTCTGTACGGACGAGGCCGGCGCGGGCCGAGGCCTGGAGGCCGGTCAGCTCGGCCCGGCCCAGGCGCCCCGACCAGAACGGCGCGAGCGCGGTGTGGGCGCTGCCCGTGACCGGGTCCTCGTCGATGCCGACGTTGGGGAAGAAACAGCGCGAGATGTAGTCGTACCCGGCGGCGGGGTCCGCGGCCGCGGCCGTCGCGATGATGCCGCGCCGGGAGTGCCGCCCCAGCGTGCGGGCGTCGGGCGCCAGGCCGCGTACGGCCGCCTCGTCGGGCAGCTCCACCAGGAGGTCGCCGATGTCGGCCGAGGTGTCGTGGACCGAGACGACCGGGGCGCCGAGCGCCTCGGCGAGGCCGTCGGGGACGGCTTCCTCCTGGAGGGACGAGGTCGGGAAGTCCAGGGTGATGGTGCCGTCCTCGTCGGCGGTCGCCCTGAGGATGCCGCAGCGCGCGGCGAACCGCACCGTGCCGGTCGCGGCGCCCGTGGAGTGCAGGACGTGTGCGGTGGCCAGCGTGGCGTGGCCGCACATGTCGACCTCGGTGGCCGGGGTGAACCAGCGCAGCGCCCAGTCCGCGTCCCCGCCCGGCGGCAGGGGGTGCGCGAAGGCGGTCTCGGCGTGGTTGACCTCGCGGGCCACGTCCTGGAGCCAGTCGTCAGCCGGGAAGGCGTCGAGCAGCAGGACGCCGGCGGGGTTGCCGGCGAAGGGGCGGTCGGTGAAGGCGTCGACGATTCGAATGCGCATGGCGGCACCGTACGGGAGGGGAAAACACGCAGGCCAAGGCCAATTCGCGGTGGCTGGACCGGTTCTGGGGGCGGCTCTTGTTCGGGAGGGGGTTGTCAAGCGACTGTCACCGATATATCGTTGACGCATCGCGACAGATCAACGATGGAAGGAAGCGAACCATGCGTTCACATGGATACGGACAGCAAGGACCCGGCCATCGCGGTCGGGGCGACTTCGAGGGGCGGCGTTCCGCCTTCGGGCCCTTCGGTCCCGGCTTCGGCGGGGGACCGTGGGGCGGACCGTTCGGTCCCGGCGGCCGTGGCGGCCGGGGAGGTCCCCGGGGCAGGGCGCGGCGCGGTGATGTCCGCGCGTCGATCCTGGCCCTGCTCAAGGACCGGCCGATGCACGGCTACGAGATGATCCAGGAGATCGGCGAGCGCAGTGGCGGGGCCTGGAAGCCCAGCCCGGGCTCGGTCTACCCCACCCTCCAGCTCCTGGAGGACGAGGGCCTGATCACCAGCGAGAGCGAGGGCGGCAAGAAGCTGTTCACGCTCACCGACGCCGGGCGCACGGAGGCCGAATCGGGAGCCGAGGCTCCCTGGGAGGACGCCGGGCGCGGAGTCGACTGGGAGGCCATGCACGAGATCCGGCAGGCCGGCTTCGGCCTGATGGAGGCTTTCGGCCAGGTCTGGAAGACCGGCTCCGCCGACCAGCGCCAGAAGGCCCTCGCCGTCATCAACGACGCCCGTAAGAAGCTCTATCTGATCCTTGCCGACGAGGACTGAACCTCGCGCAGAGCAACGCCAGGCGCCCCCTCGGTGAATTCGAGGGGGCGCTGCGGCATGTGGTCGGCGGATGGGGTCGCGAGGGGGCCGGGCGATGCCGGCGGCCGGGCTTTCCGGTCGGCGGCATCGCCTTGAGCCGTCGCCCCGGCATTCATGGGTGACGCTTCCTCGATATGGCCGTTATGTCGGGTATGAACATTCGAAGCTCTGTCCAGGTCCTCGGCGTCCTCGCCGCGGCCGCGCTGCTGGCGACGTCCGCCGCCTCCGCGCAGGCCGACCCCGGACCCGAGTACACCAAGGTCGCCCGAGTGGGGGGCGTCTGGGACGCCGACTCCGGCCGCTGCGTCGAAGGCCCCCGGTACCTGACGAAGGAAGAGGCGGCGGAACTGGGCCGGGAGATGGCCTACGTCGCCTACACCTCGGCCGACATTCCCAACACTCCGGGAGGGGGCGGGTGCCTGCTGGGCGACTCCCGGTGACATCGGTGCCGGGTGAATCCGGGAGGGCATCGCGGCACGTAGCCGCCTGAGCGGACCGGAAGTGACCTGATCGGCGCTCGGCCGGGTTTTCCCGGCCGAGCGTTCCGCGTGGTCGGCCGCGGGGCGTTCGCCCGCTCAGGCGCACAGCCCCCCGAGCTTGCGCAGTGACTCGTTCAGGGCGGCCGTCGCCGAGTCCTTGAGCTTGCCTGCCATGAGTGAGACCGCGGCGCCCGTGAACTCGCCGTCGATGCGGACCGTGGTGGCCGCGCCGTCGGGGACGACCGTGTAGCGGTTGGCGACGTTCACGCCCATCGGGCCCTTGCCCCGGATGCCGAACACCCGGCCGGCCTCGAACTCGTCCACCGTCCATGCCACTTCGGCGGGGAAGCCCATGAGCTTCATGTTCTCCGCGTAGGTCGCGCCCAGCTCCAGCTTCTCGGGGCCGCCCGAGGGGAAGCTGGTGTGCGTGGCGTTCCACTCGCCGTACGAGGAGAAGTCGGTGAGCTGTGCCCAGACCTTCTCGGCCGGAGCCTCGATACGTGCCTCCGCGCTGACCTCGGCCATGCGACCACTCCTTCGTGGGACTGTGACGGGGACGTGCGCGGAACGTAGCGGGAGGCGGTCGAACATTCAATACTGATGAACCGTCAGATTGCCGCGGTCCCGATGCCCTGCGCCAGGAGGCTGTCCCGTACCCCGCCCCGCGCGCCGCGCTCAGATCCTCTGGGTCTCCAGCGCCCAGATCTGCGCGGAGTCGAACAGGTCCGAGGCGCGCGGGCGCGCGGACTCGTCGTGGCAGTGGAAGGCGGCCCAGAACAGATCGCCCGGCAGCGCCTCGCGCGGCGCGTACACCCGGTACACGTACTGCAGTCCGTTCTGGGCCAGGAGGGCGACCATCCAGCACATCGGCGCTCCCTCGGCGGGCGGTGGGGACGGCTGTGTCATGCGGGAAGGACGAGTCCGGGCGGCGGCGTGGTTGCGCCGGGGGCGCGGGGCAGTACGCCACGCGCCGGAGGGTTGCCCTCGTGGGGGAGATTTCCGAGATCTCATCCGTAAGGAGGAGAACCCGGTCATCCGTGCCCAACTTTCGCGGGAGGACGAATGCTCCTCCTCGGGGATGTTCTCCGTGCCGTCGGCTGATGAGGTTGAGGGGTGCACCGTCCTGCCCCAGAGGCCCCTCACCAGGTCCCGTCCCCCGCAGACATCGAAGCCCGACTCACCGCGGAGCTGGCCTCGGTGGTCGCGGGCGCCCGCAGGCGTGCTCTGCGCGACGGGGACCGGCAGCTGGACACCGCACATCTGCTGCACTCGCTGATGGAGAGCGACCCCGAGGTGCGGGCCGCGTTCGAGGACGGACCACAGGTGGCGCGCGTGCTCGGGTACCTGGTGCAGCGCAGCATCGGGTACGGGCTGCGCTGGCAGGGATCCGTCGAGGACTCGGGGGCGGTGCCGCTGATGACGCAGCCCGGCTGGTCGCCCAGCGCCCTGGCGGCGATGGAGTACGCGCTGCGCCGGGCCGCCGCGCGCGGCGGTGACCAGGTCACTGGGCGGGACCTGCTGGCCGCGCTCGCCGCCGACCCGGAGTGCCGGGCCGTCCAGGTCTTCCAGCACGCGGGAGTGGACGCGGCCGCGCTGGCCGACGGCTTGGGAGAGCCGTCCGACCGGGGGCCGGCCGACCGCGTGGGAGAGCCCTCCCGGCGGGGCTGAAAGCCCCCTTGGCCGGGTGGCCGGCCAAGCCGCGCGGCAGGCCCGAAGGCCCCCGTACCGTGCCGAGCCGAGGCCCTGCCGGCGGGCCGGAATGCGCTCCCCGTCTCGACAGGTGTCACGCGGATGACGGTCCTGACCCGGGCTGCCATGATGTGCCGATGCACGCGTCTCAGGGAAGAAGCGTCGGCCTGGGACTCGCCCTGGTGTCGGCCTTCGCATTCGGTGGTTCAGGTGTGGCGGCCAAGCCGCTCATCGAGGCAGGGCTCGACCCGCTGCACGTGGTGTGGCTGCGGGTGACCGGGGCCGCGCTCGTCATGCTCCCGGTGGCCTGGCGCCACCGCCGCCTGGTGCTGCGCAAACCCGCGCTGCTCGCCGGGTTCGGGCTGCTTGCCGTCGCCGGCGTCCAGGCCTGCTACTTCGCCTCCATATCGCGCATACCCGTCGGCGTCGCCCTCCTCGTCGAATACCTGGCGCCCGCGCTCGTCCTCGGCTGGGTCCGGTTCGTGCAGCGCAGGCCAGTGAGCCGTGCCGCCGCGCTCGGTGTGGTGCTCGCCGTCGGCGGGCTCGCCTGTGTCGTCGAGGTCTGGTCCGGGCTGAGCTTCGACGCGGTCGGACTGCTGCTGGCGCTCGGCGCGGCCTGCTGCCAGGTCGGCTACTTCGTCCTGTCCGACCAGGGCGGCGAGGGCGATGACGCCGCCGACCCGCTCGGTGTCATCGCCTACGGGCTGCTCATCGGCGCGCTCGTCCTGACCGTCGTGGCCAGGCCCTGGGACATGAAGTGGTCGGTGCTCGGCGGCAGCGCCGACATGAACGGCTCCCAGGTGCCCGCCGTGCTGCTGCTCTGCTGGATCGTGCTGATCGCGACCGTCGTCGCGTACGTCACCGGGGTCATCTCGGTGCGCAAGCTCTCGCCGCAGGTGGCCGGCGTGGTCGCCTGCCTGGAGGCCGTGCTCGCGACCGTCTTCGCCTGGGTGCTGCTCGGCGAGCACCTCTCCGCGCCGCAGATCATCGGCGGCGCGGTGGTCCTGACCGGCGCGTTCATCGCCCAGTCCTCCGCCCCCAGAGCCGCCTCGGGGCCGGTCGCCTCAGGCGGTCCCGCGCCCGCCGAAGGGGAGTTGTCGGCCGGGCAGTCAGCCGCCTAGGGTGACGCTCATGCATGCGACCGTACTGCCGCCTCCCGCCGCGTAACGCGGGCGGCCGCACTCCTGACGAAGACCCGGCTCGGGCAGTCGCCGAGCGGCTCGTCGCTGCCCGCGTACTCCACGCCAGCGTCCAGCCAGCTGTCTTCCTCTTCGGAGTACGTACGTGTCGAACTCTTCAACGGGCCTTGCCATGGGCCCCTCCGCCACCCTGCCCGTCGGGCGCGGTCTGCTCTACCTCGCCTTCGCCGGAGTCGCCTGGGGCACGGCGGGCGGCGCCGCGGCCCTGGTCTTCGGGGCGAGCGACCTCGGGCCGCTCGCCCTGTCCTTCTGGCGCTGCGCGGGCGGCCTTGTCCTGCTGCTCGGCGCGATGGCGCTGCGCCGCCGCCCCGCGCCCAAGGCCGCCGAACCGCGCGGCCGCCGGCTGCTGCGCATCCTCGGCAACGGCATCGGCCTGATGATCTTCCAGAGCGCGTACTTCGCGGCTGTGGAGGCCACCGGACTCGCGGTCGCCACCGTGGTGACCCTCGGCGCGGGGCCCGTCCTCATCGCGCTCGGCGCCCGCGTCGCCCTGGGCGAGCGGATCGGCTGGGCCGGCAGCGCGGCCGTGGCCGGAGCGCTCGCCGGGCTCGCGGTCCTGTGGATCGGAAACGGCGGCGGCACGGTCCGGCCCGCCGGGGTCGTCCTCTCGCTGGTGTCGGCTGCCGGGTACGCGGCCATCACCCTGCTGACCAGGTGGCTCGGCCGCGAGGGCGGCGCCGCCGACCCGTCGGCCACCACGGCCTGGGCCTTCGGCGTCGCGGCCCTGTGCCTGCTCCCGTTCGCGGGCACGGAGGGCCTGCTTCCGCACACCGTGGAACCGATGCGGGTGGTCTTCCTGCTCCTTTACGTGGCGGCCGTGCCCACCGCGCTCGCGTACGCGCTCTACTTCGCCGGGGCGGCGGTCGTCCGGGCCGCGACCGTGTCCGTGATCATGCTGCTCGAACCGGTCAGCGCGGCCGTGATCGCGGTGTCGGTGCTCGGTGAACGCATCACGGCGGCGACCGCGGCGGGCACCGCGCTGCTGCTTCTCGCGGTGATCGGGCTCGCCGCGGCCGAGACGAGGCAGGCGGCCAGGTCCCGCCGAGAGCCGGTGGTGCTGTAGCGAGCGGTGGGCCCCCGGGCGGGGGCCCACCCTTCCCGTGAAGCGCGAACGAGGCGCGGCTGCCTCAGAGCGCCGACAGGTAGTCCGGCACGGGCAGCGCCGGGTCCAGGCCCTCCGCCGGGACGGGGGCGCCGTAGCCCGGGGTGAGCGGCAGGACGCCGGACCAGTGGGGGAGCGCGAGGTCCTCAGGGTCGTCGTTCGGGCCGCCGGTGCGCAGCTTCGCCGAGACCTCGTTCAGGTCGAGGCTGATCACCGCGGTCGCGGCCAGTTCCTTCGCGTTCGCCGGGCGCGAGTCGAGGGAGCGGCCCGGGACGACGTGGTCCACCAGCGCGTCGAGCGCGGCGCGCTTCTCCCCGGGGTCGGTGACCTCGTGCGCGATGCCGTGCACCACGACCGAGCGGTAGTTGATCGAGTGGTGGAAGGCGGACTTGGCCAGGACCAGGCCGTCGACGTGGGTCACGGTCAGGCACACCGCAAGCCCGGGATCGGCCTGGCCCGCCGCGCGCAGCGGACGCGAGCCCGTCGAGCCGTGTATGTAGAGCCGCTCGCCGACCCGGGCGAAGAGCGTCGGCAGCACCACGGGCGCGCCGTCGCGGACGAAGCCCAGGTGGCAGACGTACGCCTCGTCGAGGAGGCCGTGCACCAGCTCGCGGTCGTACGAGGCCCGCTCGCGCGAGCGGGTCGGTACGGTGCGGTCGGTCGCCTGATAGGGGGCTGCGGTCGCGGTGTCCGACATTGCGATCTCCATTGCACTAGTGCATAATGTGGTTTGTGCTAGGAGAATATCGGATTGTGGGGCGCCGCGCATCGGAGATCGCCGAGAGTGTGGAGCGCGCAGTGGGCTCCGGGGGGCTCGAACCGGGTCAACTGCTGCCCCCGCTGCGGGAGTTGGCGACCGAGCTCGGCGTGAACCCCAACACCGTCGCGGCCGCCTACCGATTGCTGCGCGACCGCGGGGTGATCGAGACGGCGGGCCGGCGCGGCAGCCGCGTGCGCCCGAGGCCCGCGAGCACCGCCCGCGACCTCATCCGCGTGGACGTGCCCGAAGGCGTACGCAACATCGCCGACGGCAATCCGGACGCGACGCTGCTCCCGCCGCTCGGCGAGGCGCTGGCCGCCGCCGCCCGCAGCAATGCCGAACGGCCCGGGCGGTACATGTACGGGCAGGAGCCCGTGGACGAGGATCTCGCGCGCCTGGCCCGCGCCGGGTTCGACGAAGGGGGCGTGCCGGACGGGCCGGTCGGCGTGCTGTCGGGTTCGCTCGACGCCATCGAGCGGGTGCTCACCTCCCACCTGCGCCCCGGTGACGCGGTGGCGATCGAGGATCCCGGCTGGGGCGCGCTGCTCGACCTCGTACCGGCGCTCGGGCTGCGGCCCGAACCCATGGCGCTCGACGACGAGGGCCCGCTGCCCGAGGGGCTCGAACGCGCCCTGGCCGCGGGCGCCAAGGCCGTCGTGATCACCTGCCGGGCGCAGAACCCGACGGGCGCGGCCGTGAGCGCGGCCCGCGCCCGGGCCCTGCGCAAGGTCCTCGCCGGGCACCCCGGGGTGCTGCTCATCGAGGACGACCACGGCCACGGCATGGTCGATCTGCCGCTCCATCCCGTCACCCCGGTCACCGAGCACTGGGCTTTCGTACGGTCCGTGGCCAAGGCGTACGGGCCGGATCTGCGGCTCGCCGTGCTGACCGGGGACGCCGTCACACTCGACCGGGTGCGCGGGCGCCAGCGGCTCGGGCCCGGCTGGGTCAGCCGGCTGCTCCAGCGGGCCGTCGTCGAGCTGTGGACATCGGGCGCCGTCGACCCGGCGAAGGTCGCGTGCTCGTACCGCGAACGGCGCGAGGGCCTGCTGCGGGCACTGCGCGAGCGGGGCGTCGAGGCGCACGGCCGCAGCGGCTTCGTGGTGTGGGTGCCGGTGCCGGACGAGACGGGTGCGGTGTCCCGGCTGCTGCACGCGGGCTGGGCGGTGGCGCCCGGCGCCCGCTTCCGGATGGCGTCGGCGCCCGGCGTGCGGCTCACGGTGTCGAGCCTGGCCCTGGACGAGATCGGGCCGCTCGCGGACGCGATCGCCTCCGCGATCGGCCCGGGCCCCGGGACGCGCTACGTCTACTGAGCCTTCGGCTTCGCGCGGGCGCGGCTCTGGGTGAGGGCCGCGCCCGCGAGGACGACGACCGCGCCGACCGGGGTGTTCCAGCTGAGGCTCTCGCCGAGGACCGCGACACCGGCGGCCGTGGCGATCACCGGGATGAAGTAGGTGACCATCTGCGCGGTCGTCGGGCCCACCTCGTTGACGAGCCCGTACTGGACGAGCACCGCGAGGCCCGTGCCGAGCGCGCCGAGCGCCGCGACCGCGAGCAGCGGGACGAGCGGGAAGGAGCTCGGGAACCCGGCGAACAGCGGGGTGACCAGGGCCAGTTGGAGCGTGGCGACGCCGAGCTGCGAGCCGATCAGGGACAGATTGGAGTGGCCGCTGCCCGCCAGCGTGCGCCGGACGTAGATCCAGCCGACCGGGTAGCAGAGCGAGGCGAGCAGCGCCATCGCGGTGCCCGTGACGTCCAGACCGTGGAAGCCCTGCCAGGCGCCGAGCACGGTGAGCACCCCGAGGAAGCCGAGGCCGAGCCCCGCGACCCGGCGGCGGGTCGGCCGGTCCTCGGAGAGCGCCACCATGGACAGCGCCATGCCCCACAGCGGCGAGGTCGCGTTGCAGATGCCGGCCAGCGTCGAGGGGATCGTCAGTTCCGAGTACGCGAAGAGCGAGAACGGCGCCGCGTTGAGGAGCAGCGCCGCCACCGTGAGGTGCAGCCAGGTGCGGCGCCCGCGCGGCAGCCGCTCGCGCTTGACGGCCATCGCCACGGCGAGCACCAGCGTGCCGAACAGCAGCCGTCCGAAGGTGACCTGGAACGGCGCGTAGCCGTCCGTGCCGACCTTGATCAGCAGAAAGCTGAAGCCCCAGATCAGCGAGAGCGCCGCGAACCGGATGCGCCAGTCGAGGGCGGGACGGCGCGGGACCGTTGTCGAGGTCGGTGCGGGGGAGGTGGCCCGGGACGGGGCGGTGGTGCTCATGACGACCAGGATGAGGCCGAGAACTACGTAGCACAAGCGAGAAAGTATGCGGACGATCGGTTAGCATCGCTTACATGTTGAATCTGGAGCGCCTGCGCACCCTCGACGCGGTGGCCCGGCACGGCTCGGTGGGCGGCGCGGCCGACACCCTGCACGTGACCACCTCCGCCGTCTCCCAGCAGCTCGCCAAGCTGGAGCGGGAGGCCGGCCAGCCGCTGCTCGCCAAGAACGGGCGGGGCGTGCGGCTCACCGACGCCGGCCGGCTGCTTGCCGATCACGCCTCGCGCATCCTGTCCCAAGTCCAGGTCGCCCAGGCCGAGTTGGAGGCCCAGCGCGGCCGGGTCGTCGGCGAGCTCAGGATCGCCGGGTTCGCCACCGCCGCCCGGGGTCTTTTCCCCGCCGCGCTCGCCTCGCTGCGCGCCGAGCATCCGCAGCTCGCCGTCCGCTCCGACGAACTGGAGGCCGACGAGTCGGTGCGGGGCGTGCTGCTCGGCGACCTCGACCTCGCGCTCGTACTCGACTGGTACAACAAGCCGCTGCCGCTGCCCGACGGGCTCGCCAAGCGGGCGGTCCTCGACGACCTCGCGGACGTCGCCCTGTCCGCCGGGCATCCGCTGGCCGGCCGCGAGGCGGTGGACCTGGAGGAGTTCGCCGACGACGAGTGGATCACCTGGCCCGAGGGCGAGTTCTGCAACGAGTGGCTCATGTTCACGCTGCGGGGCAAGGGCATCGAGCCGAGAATCGCCCACGTGGCCCGCGAACACGCCACCCAGCTCGCCCTGGTGGAAGCCGGGTTGGGCGTCAGCATCGCCCCGCGCCTGGGCCGTGGCCCGATCCCCGACGGGGTGCGGGTGGTTCCGGTGCGCGACGCGATGAGCCGCCATGTGTACGCGGTGTGGCGCGCCGACGCCGACCGCAGGCCCTCGATCCGGGCGGCCGTCGACGCGCTGGCGGCGGCGGGGGAGCGGCTCGCCTGAGGGCTACCGCGCGAAGTCGCCGCCCAGCTTGCGGAAGTCCCACGACACCACCGTGTCCGGGGTCAGCCGCAGCCAGGCGTGCCGCCCGTCGTGGACCATCTCCTCGAGGCCGAAGTTCTTCGCCGCGAACAGCCGCTCCACATCGGCGAGTTCAGGACACGGCTCGCCGGTGCGCGGGGCCTCGCCGACCGGGACGACGCTGCCGCTCAGCTCCACCCCGCGCAGTTCCCCGTACTCCGTGCCGTCGTCCACCACCACCGCGACGCGCGGGTCCTTGCCGAGCTGGGTCCAGCGGCGGCTGCGGGTGATCGAGTACAGCCAGAGCGAGCCGCCGTGCCAGACGTACCAGAGCGGCGCGACGTGCGGCCTCCCGTCGGCCGAGACGGTGGCGACCCGGCAGGTGCGCTGCTCGCCGAGGAAGGCGTCACGCTCCTCGTCGGTCATCATGATCCGGCGGCCCCGGCGCTGTGTGACGGTCATCCGCGCCATCCCTTCCACGGTTGCGTGCAGGCATTCTGACGGTCCGTCAGGAATCATGGCGCGCTCTTCCCTCGTTGCGCAATGGCGGTTAGCCTCCGGCGCCATGGCGACGAAGGAACTCCTCGCGGAACAGCTCGACCCGTCCTCCACGGTCCTGATGACCGTGGAGTGCCAGCAGGGCGTGGTCGGCGCGGACAGTGCGCTGCCCGAACTCGCCAAGGTGGCGCGGGAGTCGGGAGCGCTGCACAACGTGGCCCGCCTTGTGGCGGGCGCGCACGAAGCGGGCGTCCAGGTGCTGCACGCGGTCGCGGAGCGCCGCCCCGACGGGCGCGGGGCCAACCGCAACGCGCGCCTGTTCCGGGCCGCCGAACGGCTGCCCGTGCAGCAGTACTCCGGCTCACGGGCGGTGCGGATCGCCGAACCGATCGAGGTGGCCGACGAGGACATCGTCGTACGCCGCCTGCACGGCCTCTCACCGGTGGCCGGAACGGACGTGGACCCGCTCCTGCGCAACCTCGGCTGCCGCACCCTGATCGTCACCGGCGTCTCGGCGAACGTGGCGATCCCCAACGCGGTCTTCGACGCGGTCAACCTCGGCTACACGGCGGTCGTCGCGGCCGACGCGATCGCGGGGGTGCCGGCCGACTACACCCCCGCGATGATCCGCAACACCCTCGCCCTGGTCGCCACGGTGGCCGCCACCGACGACATCCTGGGCTGCCTCAGGGTGGCCCGCCGCGTCACGCGAGCTTGATCGAATCCCCCTCGACGGAGATCGCGGCGGCGGGCAGCGGGGACGGCGCGGGGCCGCCCTTGACGCTGCCGTCCGCGACGTCGAACTTGCTGCCGTGGCAGGGGCAGTTGATGGTCCCGCCCGACACCGACGACACGGCACAGCCCTGATGGGTGCACTTCGCCGAGAACGCCTTGAACTGGCCGGCGGTGGGCTGGGTGACCACGACGCCCTGCGCGGCGAAGATCTTCCCGCCGCCCTGCGGAATGTCCGACGTCTTGCCGAGCACGCCCCCGGCGTCCTTGCCGGCCCCGTCCCCGGCGGGCTTCGCGTCGTCCGAGCCGCCGCCCCCGCACGCGGTGAGCGCGGCGGCGAGCCCGGCCGCCCCGACGCACGCGATGACGGTGCGGCGCGCCGGAACCTGCACGGGTACGGACTGCGATTCGGTGCTCATGCTGACTGTCCTCTCGATGTACGACGCCTAGCTGCGTGAGGGTGTACGGGAGGGGCGCGCGGGGCGTTCAGCGATCCGGCCACTTCTCATGAACCGGGCGGGGCCGGGCCGGGAGGAAAAGGGAGCGAGCGCCCGATTGCCGCGAAGTAGCCTGTGCCCATGCTCACTGAAGTCACCGCGACCCGGTACGTCACGCCGTTGCGTGAGGGCGGATCGCTTCCGGGCATCGTCGAGGCCGACGATCTCGGAACGTATGTCATGAAGTTCACCGGGGCCGGCCAGGGCCGCAAGACGCTCGTCGCGGAGGTCATCTGCGGGGAGCTCGGCCGGCGGCTCGGGCTGCGCGTCCCGGAACTGGTCACCATCCAGCTCGACCCGGTCATCGGCCTGTCCGAGCCCGACCAGGAGGTGCAGGAGCTGCTCAAGGCGAGTGGCGGCCTCAACCTGGGGATGGACTACCTGCCCGGCTCGCTCGGCTTCGACCCGCTCGCCTACCAGGTGGACGCGGCCGAGGCCGGGAAGGTCGTCTGGTTCGACGCGCTGATCAACAACGTCGACCGGTCGTGGCGCAACCCCAACATGCTGGTCTGGCACGGCGACCTGTGGCTCATCGACCACGGCGCCACGATGATCTGGCACCACAGCTGGCCGGGCGCCGCTGCCTCGGCGGCCAAGCCGTACAACGCCTCCGACCACGCGCTCGCGCCGTTCGGCCCCGACATCGCCGCCGCTGCCGCCGAGCTCGCGCCGCTGGTGACCGAACAGCTCCTGACCGAGGTCGCGGCCCTCGTGCCGTGCGAGTGGCTGGTCGACGAGCCCGGGTTCGACACCACCGACGCGCTGCGGCGCGCCTATGTCGAGCCGCTGCTCGCCCGAGCCGCCGACATCCACGAGCGGATCACGTTTGACACGCCGGTGAAGACAAAGGCGCCGCAGCCTCCCGGCTGGCTCACCGACCACATCAAGCCGTGGCCGCACCCCACAAAGAACGCCCAGAACGCCGAGAACAGCACGAAGGACGACGACCGTTGAGCAAGCGCGATGTCTTCGAGTACGCGCTGCTGCGCGTGGTGCCACGTGTCGAGCGCGGTGAATGTTTCAACGCGGGCGTGCTGGTCTATTGCCGCGCCCACTCCTTCGTCGCCGCGCGCACCCATCTGGACGAGGCGAAGCTGAAGGCGCTCGACCCGGCCGCGGACGTGGTGGGCGTACGGGCCGCGCTGCGCGCCGTCGAGGGCGTCTGCGGCGGCGGCGAGGGTGCCGGGCAGGCGGCGGGCGACGACGCGGGCCGCCGGTTCCGCTGGCTGATCGCGCCGCGCTCCACGGTCGTCCAGCCGGGCCCCGTGCACACCGGCCTGACCGCCGATCCGGCGGCCGAGGCCGAGCGGCTGCTCGACCTCCTGGTGCGCTGAATTCCGCCCCGGCGGGGGTGTGACATGCGCCGGGGGATCCGTGGGCCGTTGACACCGGGTGCCAGGGCTTCTAGCGTCTCGTCTGCTGAAGCTACTAAGCGGTTGCTCAGTGACTGAGGGCCGCGGATCCCAGGGCGAGGAGAACAGCATGTCCACCACCGAGCAGCGTGTCGCCATCGTGACCGGGGCGGCGCGGGGCATTGGCGCCGCGACCGCCGTCCGGCTTGCGGCCGAGGGCCGGGCCGTCGCCGTACTCGACCTCGACGAGGCGGCCTGCAAGGACACCGTCGACAAGATCACCGCGGCGGGCGGCCGGGCCATCGCCGTCGGCTGCGACGTGTCGGACAGCGCCCAGGTGGAGGCGGCCGTCGAGCGTGTGGCGGCCGAGCTCGGCGCGCCGACCATCCTCGTCAACAACGCGGGCGTGCTGCGCGACAACCTCCTCTTCAAGATGAGCGAGTCGGACTGGGACACCGTGATGAACGTGCACCTCAAGGGCGCGTTCCTGATGGCCAAGGCCTGTCAGAAGCACATGGTGGACGCCAAGTGGGGCCGCATCGTCTCGCTCTCCTCGTCCTCCGCGCTCGGCAACCGCGGCCAGGCCAACTACTCCGCCGTCAAGGCCGGCCTGCAGGGCTTCACCAAGACCCTCGCCAAGGAGCTCGGCAAGTTCGGCATCACCGCCAACGCGGTCGCCCCCGGCTTCATCGTCACCGAGATGACCGCGCAGACCGCCGCCCGGGTGGGCATGGGCTTCGAGGAGTTCCAGGCCGCGGCCGCCACCCAGATCCCCGTCCAGCGCGTCGGCTTCCCCGAGGACATCGCCAACGCGATCGCCTTCTTCTCGGGCGACGCCGCCGGCTTCGTCTCCGGCCAGGTCATGTACGTGGCCGGCGGACCGCTCAACTAGGGCCAGGGGCAAGGGACATGACTGAACTTCCTGAACTGTCGGGCAAGGTGGCCCTGGTCACCGGAGCCAGCCGCGGCATCGGCTACGGCATCGCCGAGGCGCTCGTCGCCCGCGGCGACCGGGTGTGCATCACCGGACGCGGCGAGGACGCCCTCAAGGAGGCCGTCGAGAAGCTCGGCTCCGACCGGGTCATCGCGGTGGCGGGCAAGGCCGCCGACGAGGCCCACCAGGCGGCCGTCGTCGAGCGCACCATGGAGGCCTTCGGCCGGGTCGACTTCCTGGTCAACAACGCCGGTACGAACCCGGTGTTCGGCCCGATCGCCGAGCTCGACCTGAACGTCGCGCGCAAGGTCTACGAGACGAACGTGATCTCCGCGCTCGGCTTCGCGCAGCAGACCTGGAAGGCCTGGCAGAAGGACAACGGCGGCGCGATCGTCAACATCGCCTCCATCGCCGGCGTCTCCGCCTCGCCCTTCATCGGCGCGTACGGCATGAGCAAGGCGGCCATGGTCAACCTGACCCTCCAGCTGGCGCACGAGTTCGCGCCGGTGGTCCGGGTCAACGCGATCGCCCCGGCCGTGATCAAGACCAAGTTCGCCCAGGCGCTCTACGAGGGCCGCGAGGCGGAGGCCGCCGCGGCCTACCCGCTGGGCCGGCTCGGCGTGCCCGCCGACATCGGCGGGGCGGCGGCCTTCCTCACCTCCGAGCAGTCGGACTGGGTCACCGGACAGACGCTGGTCGTCGACGGCGGGCTGTTCCTCAACGCCGGAGTCCACTGACACGAGGAGTCCGCGAACCCTGAGCGGATTTGCTCCTGAATATTCCAAAGTGCCCTGCTGAGACGGTCGGTCGACTCGGCGGGGCACTGCGGTATGGTCTGCCGACCCATGGCCGATCGAGGAGCGTGCACGTGTTCAAGCGGACCATCTGCCGGCGCACCATGGCGGCCCTTGCGTCCATATCCCTGCTCGGCGGCTGCGGACTGCTCTCGGGGGGCGGTTCGCAGGCGCAGCAGGAGATAACAGTGGGTACGACGAGCGAACCGAGCACGCTCGACCCGGCCGCGTCCTGGGACGGATCGTGGGAGTTGTACCGGAATGTCTTCCAGACGCTCGTGGCCTTCCCGA
Source organism: Streptomyces mauvecolor (assembly GCF_039532965.1). Classification (NCBI taxonomy): domain Bacteria; kingdom Bacillati; phylum Actinomycetota; class Actinomycetes; order Kitasatosporales; family Streptomycetaceae; genus Streptomyces; species Streptomyces mauvecolor. The sequence continues at coordinate 35,285 of NZ_BAAASQ010000008.1, forward strand.
CCGGCAGCAGCGCCCCGCAGCCCGATGCCGCGAAGTCCTGCGAGTTCCAGGACAAGTCGAGCCGCACGTTCACCTGCACATTGCGCAAGGGAATGACCTTCTCCGACGGAGCCACGCTCGACGCGAACGCCGTCAAGTACTCCATCGACCGGATCGTGAAGATCAACGTGAAGGCGGGTCCGAAGGGGCTGCTCAGCAGCCTGGACCACGTCAGCGTCGACAACGATCTGACCGTCACCTTCCACCTCAACAAACCCGACGCGACCTTCCCCTACGTGCTCGGCGCGCCCGCGATGTCGATCGTGGACCCCAAGGCCTACCCGGCCGACAAGCTCCGCGACGACGGCGGGCTCACCGGCTCCGGCCCGTACACGCTCGACTCGTACAAGGCGGGCGACCGCGCGGTCCTGAAGAAGAACGACAGCTACCAGGGCTTCGCGCAGCTCAAGAACGACGGCGTCACCATCCGCTACTTCCGCGACTCCAAGACCATGGTGGACGCCCTCAAGAACAAGCAGATCGACGTCACCTACCGCGGCATCACCGCGGACGAGGTCGAGGACGTACGCAACGAGAAGGCCGCGGGCAAGCCGCTCGAACTGGTCGAGAACACCGGCACCGAGATCCGCTTCCTGGTGTTCAACCCCAAGGACCCCGAGGCCGCGAACCCTGCGGTACGCCGCGCGGTCGCCCAGCTCGTCGACCGCGACGCCCTGGTCGCCAAGGTCTACAAGGGCACCGCCGAACCGCTGTACTCGATGGTCCCGACCGGCGTGAACGGGCACACCACCAGCTTCTTCGACACCTTCGGCTCGCCCAGCGTCGACAAGGCGAAGCAGATCCTGCGCAAGGCCGGCATCACCGCCCCGGTCCCGCTCACGTTCTGGTACACCACCGACCGCTACGGCTCCTCGATGGCGGCGGAGTTCCAGGAACTCAAGCGGCAGCTCGACGCCTCGGGCCTCTTCGAGATCACGCTCGACAGCCGCCCCTGGAAGACGTACACCGAGGGCTTCCAGGCCGGCGAATTCCCCGTCTTCGGGCGCGGCTGGTTCCCCGACTTCCCCGACCCGGACAACTTCATCGCTCCGTTCGTCGGCAAGGAGAACGCGGTCGGCACGCCGTACGAGCCGCGCGAGATCACCACGCAGCTGATCCCGCAGTCCCGCGAGATCTCCGACCGGGGCGCCGTGAGCAAGCAGTTCGAGCGCGCCCAGGACATCCTCGTCGACGACGTACGGCTGCTGCCCCTGTGGCAGGGCAAGCTCTACATCGCCGCGAGCGACGACATCGCGGGCGGCGAGCGCGCCATGGACCCGCAGACCGTCATGCAGATGTGGGAGCTGCACCGCAAGACCAGCTGGTAGGGGCGGGCGCGGACGGCGTTGTCAGTGGCTCCCGGTAGGTTCGGAAATCCGCACCGAGGGTGCGGTAACCGAATGTCCCACGGAGGTTGTTGACGTGACCGATATCGCCATGCTGCCCGAATCCTGGCAGGGCGTCCTCGGCGAGGAGCTCCAGAAGCCGTACTTCAAGGAGCTCACCGCGTTCGTCGAGGAGGAGCGGGCGAAGGGCCCCGTCTTCCCGCCCCGCGAGGAGGTCTTCGCGGCCCTCGACGCGACGCCGTACGACAAGGTGAAGGTCCTGATCCTCGGCCAGGACCCGTACCACGGCGAGGGCCAGGGACACGGCCTGTGCTTCTCGGTGCGGCCCGGCGTCAGGACGCCGCCGTCGCTGCGCAACATCTACAAGGAGATGCGCGACGAGCTCGGCCTGGACATCCCGGACAACGGCTATCTGATGCCGTGGGCGCAGCAGGGCGTGCTGTTGCTCAACGCGGTGCTCACCGTGCGCTCCGGCGAGGCCAACTCGCACAAGGGCAAGGGCTGGGAGAAGTTCACCGACGCGGTGATCCGCGCCGTCGCCTCGCGGCCCGACCCGGCGGTCTTCGTGCTGTGGGGCAACTACGCGCAGAAGAAGCTCCCGCTGATCGACGAGGAGCGCCACGTCGTGGTCAAGGGCGCGCACCCCTCCCCGCTCTCGGCCAAGAAGTTCTTCGGCTCGCACCCGTTCACGCAGATCAACGAGGCCGTCGCGGCCCAGGGCCACGCCCCGATCGACTGGCGCGTGCCGAACCTGGGCTGAGGGGGACCGGTCGAGGGGGACCATCGGCCGGGCGTGGTGACGGCGTCCGGCTGACAGGCCCGGGTCCCCGCCCGAGCCTGAGGCCCATTGTCAGTGGCGGCGGCTAGCGTCGAAGACGATCGGCTTTCGTGACGACGGGTGGAGACAGCGGTGACGGACATGCAGGAAGCCCCGGGGGACATCGTGATGACCCGGATCGGGCAAGCGATGATGCTGCTGCACGGCGGGGACCGCGAGGAGGCCCGCAACCGCTTCGGCGCCCTGTGGACGGAGCTCGGCGAGGACGGCGACGCGCTCCACCGCTGCACCCTGGCCCACTACATGGCGGACGCCCAGGACGACGCCGGGGACGAACTGGCCTGGGACCTCAGGGCGTTGGCGGCGGCCGACGGCCTGAGCCAGGAGCGTCTGACCGAGCACCACGCCTCGCTCGCGGTGCGGGCCTTCTACCCCTCGCTCCACCTCAATCTCGCCGCCGACTATCTGAAGCTGCACCGCCCGGAGGAGGCCCGGCTCCACCTCGACCGGGCCCACGCGGCCCTGGACGCGCTGTCCGACGACGCGTACGGCAACGGCATCCGCGAGGCGCTGCGGCGGCTCGAAAGGCAGTTGGACGCCGTGTGACGGGCCGCCGGTGGCGCGCCGGATGACGGTCCGTCAATTGCCGTATGCCTCATGGCAGATGCGGGCCTCGGGGCTGTCCGGCTGCCAGCCGCCGTACCCCTCGCCCAGCGCGCAGATGTCGCCCGAGGAGGGCGGCGCGGGGGCCGGCCGGGGGTGCCTCTTCCTGGGGGCGGCGGGGTGGCGCCTGGGCTGATCGGTCCGGGGGTGGCGGTGAGGGCGGGGCGCGTCCGGCTGCTCCGCCTTCGGCGGAGGGGGCGGCGAAGGGGAGGGGGCGTCCGGCGGCATGGCCGAGTCCAGGGCTTCGCGGGCCGGGGCCTGGACGATCTGCGTCTGCGGGGCGCCCCCGCCCGGCGGCCGGGCGGGCGGGGCGGCGGATGGCTGGGTGGGCGTGGTCCGGGCGTCGACGGAGACACAGCCCGAGACGCATCCGCAGACGGTGAGAGCCGCCACGGCCGTCATGAGCTTCAGCGCGTTCCTGGTTCGGTGCATCTGGCAACTCTGCTGGCTGTGGCGGCAGTTGGGCGATAGTACGGGCCTACAAATGGCCCGCACGAGTGACCCGGCCGCCTCCATGTTTCCCCGGACTCATTCGCCCGTCGAGCCGTCGACCGCCTCGCGGATCAGGTCGGCGTGGCCGTTGTGGCGGGCGTACTCCTCGATCATGTGGGTGTAGATCCAGCGGAGATTGAAGTGCTGGCCGCCCCGGGCGGTGCCGACGCTGAGGTCGTCCAGGTCGTGCTTCGCCGCATGCGAGCGGGCGGTCGCGACCTCGCGCTGCCAGCCGGCGAGGGCGTCCGCGTAGGTGTCGTCGGGGCCGAAGTGGAAGTCGGCGTCCGGGTCCTCCTCGGTCCCGTACACCCAGACATCGGGCTCGCCGCCGAACACCGTGGTGAACCACCAGCGTTCGACCTCGGTCAGGTGACGCAGCAGGCCGAGCAGGGTGAGCGTCGAGCTCGGCACGGCGGCCTGCTTGAGCTGCTCGTCGGTGAGCCCGGAACACTTCCACACCAGCGTCTCGCGGTGGTATTCCAGCCAGCCGTCGAGCATCGCCCGCTCGGTGGCGTCCAGTGCGGGCTCATTGCGCTCGGCGGTCTCGGCCGGCGGTACTTCGGAGGTCGTCATGGCGTCATCCTCGCGGACGGCCTCGACCCACGGCCAACGGTTATCGCAGCGGCGGTCCCGCCAGCATCCCGCGGAGCAGCTCGGCGAAGCCGAGCCGGATCTCCGGCTCGGACGGCACCTCGGCGTGGTAGGAACCAGCCGCACAGGAGAACATCAGGCCCTCGCTGAACGAGATCAGGGAGAGCGCGTGGCGTTCGGGCGCGCTCGATCCCGCGGCCTTCATCAGCGCCACCAGAGGTGCCCTGAACTGCCGCCCGGCCGCGTCGTAGTACGCGCGCAGCTCCGGACGCCGGGTCGCCTCCAGGGCCAACTCGTAGCGGGAGACGAGTAGTTCGCGGTGGTCGGTGAGGTAGCGGTGCAAAGACAGGGCCAGCGCGCCGGCCAGCTCGTCGAGACCGCTCCCGGGTGCCGGCATCTCGGCCGGGACGAGCACCTTGGCCTCGCGTTCGGCCTGCCGCCCGACCGCCGCTTCGAGCAGTGCCCGGCGGGTCCTGGCCTGGTTGGAGGTCGAGCCCTGCGGCAGCCCCGCCAGCTCGTCGACGGCCCGGTGTGTCAGGCCGCGCATGCCCCGCTCGGTGAGGAGGGCGAGCGCGGTGTCGGCGATGAGTTCGGCACGGGAGGTGCCCGGGTTACGTGCGGCCATGGGGTCCAATCTATCCCGCCGACTACAGCTGTAGTAACGTGAGCATCTCACTACAGGCGTAGTCGACAGGGGGCGTCATGGGCGTGTACAGCGGCAACGGGGCACCTCGCGCGGTGGTCGTCGGCGGCGGAATCGGTGGGCTCACCGCCGCCGTGGCCCTGATCCGGCGCGGCTGGCGGGTCACCGTTCTGGAGCGGGCGCCGGAGCTGAAGCCGGTCGGCGCGGGCATCGGGCTCGCTCCCAACGCCCAGCGGGCCCTCGACGTCATCGGCCTGGGCGACGACATCCGGGCGCTCGCCGCCTGGCAGGGGGAGGGCGGGCTGCGCACGCCGAGCGGCCGATGGCTCTCCCGCACCGACCCGCAGGCCGCGGCCGATGCCTTCGGCGGCCCGATGGTCCTGCTGCACCGGGCGACCCTGATCGCCACCCTCTCCGCCGCGCTCCCCGAACGGACCGTACGCACCGGAGAGTCGGCGGAGCTGGTCGACCGCGGGGCGGCCGACCGCCCTGCGGTGGTCCGCACCACCGAGGGGGACATCGAGGCGGACCTGGTCGTCGGCGCCGACGGCATCAGTTCCGCTCTGCGCAAAGCCCTGTTCCCCGTCCATCCCGGCACCGTGTACTCCGGGTTCACCGCCTGGCGCGTCGTGGTGCCCGACCCCGGGCGGCCCTTCGCGCCGCACGAGACCTGGGGGCCCGGCCGCCTCTGGGGCACCCAGCCCCTCAAGGACGGACGCCTCTACGCGTATGCGGCGGCCAGGACGCCGCAGGGCGGACGCGCCGCGGACGGTGAACCGGCCGAGCTGCGGCGGCTGTTCGGCACCTGGCACGACCCGGTCCCGGCCGTCCTGGACGCGGCCGAGGGCGTCCCGGTGCTGCGCAACGACGTCCACCGGATCGCCGAGGCCCTGCCCGCCTACCACCGCGGACGGGTCGCGCTCGTCGGCGACGCCGCCCACGCCATGGCGCCGACACTGGGCCAGGGCGGCAATCAGGCCATCGAGGACGCCATCGTGCTCGCCCACCACGCGGACCCGCACGGTGACCTCGCCACGGGCCTCGCCCGCTACAGCGCCGAGCGGCTGCCCCGCACCATGGGCATCGTCCGCAAAGCGGACCGGACCGCGCGGCTCACCATGCTGCGCGACCCGGTCGCCATCGCGGTCCGCAACACCCTGATCCGTGCGGTCTCCGCGCTCGGCCCCGCTTTCGCGCTCCGCTCCTTCGCGGATATCGCCACCTGGCAGCCGCCCCGGCGCACGTATGCTGACCAGGCAAGGAAGCTGGACACCCGTCGGCAGAAGGAGACCCCGTGAAGGTCGGATGCATCGGACTCGGGGACATCGCGCAGAAGGCCTATCTGCCGGTTCTGACCACGCTGGCGGGCACGGAGCTGCATCTGCAGACCCGCACCCCGGCCACCCTCGCCGCGGTGGCAGCCGCCCATCGCATACCGCAGGCGCAGCGCCACACCGACCTCGATTCGCTGCTCGCGCAGGACCTCGACGCCGCGTTCGTGCACGCGCCGACGGCGGTGCACCCGGAGATCGTGGCCCGGCTGCTCGAAGCGGGCGTACCGACCTATGTCGACAAGCCGCTGGCGTACGAACTCGCCGAGTCCGAGCGGCTCGTGGCGCTCGCCGAGGAGCGCGGCGTCAGCCTCGCCGTCGGCTTCAACCGGCGGCTCGCGCCCGGCTACGCGCAGTGCGCCGACCATCCGCGCGAGCTCATCCTCATGCAGAAGAACCGCGTCGGGCTCCCCGAGGACCCGCGCACCCTGGTGCTCGACGACTTCATCCATGTCGTGGACACGCTGCGCTTCCTGGTGCCGGGACCGATCGAGCACACCGTCGTACGGGCCCGCGTGCGCGAAGGGCTGATGGAGCACGTGGTCCTCCAGCTCTCCGGCGACGGGTTTACCGCGATCGGCACCATGAACCGGATGAACGGTTCCACCGAGGAGATCCTGGAGGTCTCCGGCCAGGACACCAAGCGCCAGGTTCTCAACCTCGCCGAGGTCGTGGACCACAAGGGCCAGCCGACCGTGCGCCGCCGCGGCGACTGGGTGCCGGTCGCCCGCCAGCGCGGCATCGAGCAGTCCGTCCTCGCCTTCCTCGACGCCGTACGGGCGGGCAAGACGCTCAGTGCGCAGGATGCGCTGGCGACTCATGAGCTGTGCGAGAGGGTGGTGCGGGAGGCCCTGGAGCAGGCCTCCTGAGGGCTCGCGCGCCCTCGGCCGAGCAGAAGGCGGCGAGCACGGCCAGTGCCCCGTACACTGCCCAGTCGCCGAGCCGCACATAGGGCGTCGTGCCGGTGGCGAGCGGCACGTCGTACACGGCGGAGGTGCTGGCGGACGTGCCGATCCACCGGCCGATCCGCCCGCCGTCGGGGCCGTAGACCGCGCTGATGCCGGTCAGCGTCGCATGGACCGTCGGACGGCCCGTCTCGGCGGCGCGCAGCGCGGCCAGCGAGGCGTGCTGCGCCGGCGCCCAGGTGTCCTGGAACGTGGAGGTCGAGGACTGCGCGATGAGCAACTGGGCGCCCATGCGCACCAGATGACGGCTCATGTCGGGGAACGCGGACTCGAAGCACACCAGCGGCCCCACCCGTACCGCGTCCGGCAGCGTCATCACCACGGGCGTCGTGCCGCGCTGCCGGTCCTCGCCCGCCGCCTTGCCCACCGAGGTCGCCCAGCCGAGCAGCGAACGCGCCGGGATGTACTCGCCGAACGGAACGAGCCGCATCTTGTCGTAGCGCTGCCCGGTCGGTCCCTCTGGCCCCACGAGGACCGAGCTCTTGAAGATCCCCGGCTTGTCGGACCTGCGGGCGTCCACATTCACCAGAATGTCCGCGTGCAGGTCCTTGGACAGCGCCGCGATCCGCGCGGCCAGATCCGGCCGGGCCGCCAGATCCTGCCCGACGCTGCTCTCGCCCCACACGACGAGGTCCACGTGCTGCCCGGCCAGCGCACGGGTCAGCGCCTCGCTGCGGGCGAACCGGGCGTCGCCGTTCTCGATCACACCGGGCTGCACCACGGCGACCCTGATCTGCCCGTCCCGCTGCATGTGCGGAGCCCACATCCACACGGCTCCAGTGGTGAGCGCGCACACCACGAGGGCGGACACCATGGCGGTACGCACAGAGGGGAGGGCCACACAGAGCGTGACGGCGATGTTGACCGCCACCACCAGCAGGCTCACCAGCCACACCCCGCCCACCGACATCAGTCGCAGCGCCGTAGCGACCTCCCACTGGCTCGCGCCGAGCAGCCCCCACGGCCCGCCGAGCCCCTGCCACGACCGGACGAGCTCCACCATCAGCCAGCCCGAGGGCACCACCGCGACGGCGGCCAGCGCGCGCGGCACGGAGGGCCTGCCCCCCAGCGTCGAGCGCACCAGGATGCCCCACGGCGCCCAGAGCAGCCCGAGCAGAGCGGCCAGGACCACGATGAAGACGTTGAGGCTCGGCAGCAGCCAGTGATGCACCGCCAGCATGAACCCGATGCCGCCGAGCCACCCGTCGAGCGCGGCCCGCCGGACGCTGCCGGCGGACCGGATCAGCAGCAGCCAGGGCACGAGGGCGACGTACGCGAACCACCACAGCGAGGGCGCCGGGAAGGCCAGTGAGGGCAGCGCCCCGGCGAGCAGCGCGGCCGCGCCGCGCCACCGGGCATCGCTCGGACGCGGTGTGTGACGGCCGACCGGAATCCGCATGCAGCGCCTCCTTGCCCGCCCCCGTGATCAGTTGGGTTCTCCTGCCAGTGTGCAGGTCAGGGGCCGCCGCGCACAGACGGCCCGGCGCCCGGCGCGTCCGGCCCGCGCGCTCAGCCCCCGGCGAGCGCCCCCGACATCCGCCGCCATTTCTCGTGCACGGTCACCGACCTCAGCCGCCAGCCCGCGTCCGTGCGGACCAGCGAGAAGGTGTAGCGCCCGCCGGACTCGAAGTCGGGCGCGGGCGGGCTGCCGTCGCCGTTGGCGCCCAGGCACATCGGGTTGAGGTAGTCGGCACGCAGTTCCGCGCGGTCGCCCGGGTAGCCGCCGAGATCCTGCAGGGTCACCAGGCGGTTGGTGATCAGGTGCTGGCGGACCGGGAAGAGCCGCATGGTCTCGGCGAGCCAGCGGGCCACCTCCTCGGCCGGGCCCTCGATGCCGCCCGCCGGGCGGTAGTCCGCGCGGCCGTCGGCGGCGAACAGGGCACGGTAGGCGGTCCAGTCCGCGTCGTCGACGGCCGCGGCGTACGCGGTGATGAGTTCGTCGATGGCCAAACGGTCGAGCAGGGTCCCGAGGTCCACGCGCTGCGTCATCGGCTCAGTCTGTGCCAGCGGGCCCGGTACGCCAAGAGTCCTGCACTTGTGGCTGGTTGGCGCCCCGTGCTACCGCTGGCGCCATGACTCATGAGACGGCTCCGGTGGTACGCAGCGAACGGCACGGCCGGGTCACGACGGTGATCCTTTCGCGGCCCGGCGTGCGCAACGCGGTGGACGGCCCGACCGCGAAGGCCCTGGCCGACGCCTTCCGCGCCTTCGAGGCCGACGAGCGGGCCGCGGTGGCGGTGCTCTGGGGGGAGGGAGGCACGTTCTGCGCGGGTGCCGACCTCAAGGCGATCGGCACCGAACGCGGCAACACGGTCGCGGAGGACGGCGACGGCCCGATGGGCCCCACCCGCCTCCGGCTCTCCAAGCCGGTGATCGCGGCCGTAGCCGGGCACGCGGTGGCCGGCGGCCTGGAACTCGCGCTGTGGTGCGATCTGCGGGTGATGGAGGAGGACGCCGTGTTCGGGGTCTTCTGCCGCCGCTGGGGCGTGCCCCTGATCGACGGAGGGACGGTACGGCTGCCGAGGCTCATCGGGGCGGGCCGCGCCATGGACCTCGTCCTCACCGGGCGGCCGGTGGACTCGGCCGAGGCGCACGCCATCGGCCTCGCCGACCGGGTCGTACCCGCCGGCACCGCCCGTGCCGCCGCGGAAAAGCTGGCCGCCGAGATCGCCGCCTTCCCGCAGACGTGCCTGCGCCACGACCGGATGTCGCTGCTCGAACAGGAGGGCCTCGGCGAACCGGAAGCCCTGCTGGGCGAGGTGCGGCACGGCGCCCACGCGCTCGGGGAGGCGGCCGAGGGAGCGGCGAGGTTCGCGGCGGGGGCGGGTCGGCACGGCGCCTTCGAGGGCCGGGGCTGAGCGCCTTCAGGGCCGACGGATGTACGGCGTCGTCACGGTCAGCGGCGTGAAGCCGAGGCGCTGCAGGATGGGGCGGCTCTGGTCGGAGGCGTCGACCTGGAGATAGCGGTAGCCGCGCTCGGCGGCGATGCGGGCCCGGTAGGCGACCAGGGCGCGGTAGATCCCCTTGCCGCGCCACTCGGGCAGAGTGCCGCCGCTCCACAGACTGGCGAACTCCGTGCCGGGGTGGAAGTCCATGCGGGCCGCGCTCACCGGCATGTCCCCGGCCATGGCGACGACCGCCGTGACGGTGTCGGGGGCCTCGGCGAACTGGGTGAGGAGGCGCGCGCGGAACCGGGCGCCGTCCTTGTCGAAGGCCCGCTCGTGGACGTACGTCATGAGGTCGACTCCGGCCGCGTCGGTCACCGGACGCAGGGTGATGCCGTCGGCGGGCTCGACGTCGAGGGGGAGGTCCGCGACCCGGGCGATCATCACGGTCTCCTCGGGCTCGGCCTCGAATCCGGCCGCGAGGAGGCGCCGGCCGAGGTCGGCGGGGCAGTCGTGGCCGTACAGCTTCCACTCGCACTCGTTGCCGAGTGAGGCGAAGTGGCGGGCCTGTGCCGCGATCTCCGCGTCCGCGTTCGCCGCGGTCAGGTCCGACCAGAGGATGCCGTTCCACACATGGCCGGGACCCACCTGCCGTACGACATCGCCGGTCCGCTCGACGATCGCGCCGGGGCCGTCGGGAAGGGCGTTCTCCCGCATCTGCCGGTCGAAAACCGCGAGCAACTCGTCATCGGTGCCGAAAGTACTGGTGTCCATCCGGCCACTCCAACACCGTGACGCGGGCCACAGCAACCGGAATTCGGACGGCTCAGGCCCGTCGGCGCGAGGACGCTCCCGCCGCGACCGGGGCGCTTTCGCCCACCGCCGCGGCCCACTCGGCGAGCAGCCGCTCGTACTCCTCCGCGGGCCAGTGCTCGTCCGCGCCGTCGACGAGCGCACGGATGGCGTCGTTGGCGGCATCCGCGTCGGTCGGCGCGGGGCCGGGCCGCTCGGGGGAGGAAGACATGCGACCAGGCTACGGGTCCGGTCGGACAACCGCCCCCGCCGAACGCGCCGAACCCCAGGTGGGAGCGGTGCGGGGTGGTCAAGATCACAGGGTCCGGGACGTTTGGCCCGCCCGAAGTCAGGCCGCCTGGGCGGCGTCTCCGCGTACGGCAGCGGCCCACTCGACCAGGAGCCAGTGGTAGCGCTCCTCCTCTTCGGGTGAGAGGCGTCCGTCGGACCGCTCCCACAGCGAGCGGATCTCCGCGTTCACCACCTCGGCAGGGCGAAGCGAGCGGCGGTCGAAAGTCGGGGGCATGGGGACAACCCTACGGCCATGAGGTGACCCACCGCCACGGAGTGGGAACTCTCAGCCAACATGAAGCAGTTGAGCGAGGCGGGAGGCCCGGAACCAAGCGGTTCCCAGGGGGCGAGATCCGGACACGCGGCGTCCTGGCGCGGCAATTGCCGGGCGCGGCCGGGGCGTTGTCCGGCCGCCGGACGGACGCCGCCGCCTATCCTCGCGGCATGGAGCAGAGCGAGGTTCTCAAGCGAGTGATCGGCATTCTCACCGAGGCCGGGGACTACCGCCGCCGCATCGAGCAGGACGACGAACGGGGCGCCGGGGGCACGGACATCGGCATCGTCACCGCTCTGCTCAACGAGACGATGCCGCACATCGAGATCCCGGCCGAGGCCACCCCGCAGGAGATGGCCACCCTCGTGGCGAGGGAGGTCGGCGGCGCCATCCGCCAGCTCGTGGCCGCGTTCAGCCTCGCGTTCGTGGCCCTCGCCCAGGTCCACGACTCCGGCGAGCAGGACGTGACCTCGGCCGATGTGCTCCAGGACCTGGCGCTGCGCGCGGAGGACGTCAAGGGGGGCGGCCCCGGGGAGTCGGCGGACTGAGGTCGCCAACTCCCGTACGCATCAGGTGAGTCAGAGGCCGCCGCCCGCGTCCGGGCTGAGGGTGCCGGCGGCGATCAGGGCGAACAGGGCGATGCCGAGCACGATGCGGTAGACCACGAACGGCATGAAGCTCTTGTTGGAGATGAAGGCCATGAACCACGCGATGACCGCATAGCCCACGCCGAAGGCGATGACCGCGGCGAACAGCGTCGGAAGCATCGGGGCCTGGCCCGGACCGCCCGCGTCCTTCAGCTCGAAGACCCCCGAGGCAAGCACGGCCGGGATTGCGAGCAGGAAGGAGTAACGGGCCGCCGCCTCGCGGGTATAGCCCATGAGGAGGCCGCCGCTGATGGTGGCGCCGGAGCGCGAGACGCCCGGAATCAGCGCCATGGCCTGGCAGATGCCGTAGATCAGGCCGTCCTTGGTGCTGAGTTCGTGCAGCGACTTGCGCTCCTTGGCGGCCCGGTGGCGGCCGCCCGACTCGTCGCGGGCCGCGAGCCGGTCGGCGATGCCGAGCACGACGCCCATCACGACCAGGGTGGTGGCGATGACCCGCAGATCGCGGAAGGAGGTGTCGATCTGGTGCTTGAGGACGATGCCGAGCACGCCGATCGGGATCGAGCCGACGATGACGAGCCAGCCCATCCGCGCGTCCTGGTCACGGCGCAGGGAGCGGTCGGTGAGCGAGCGGAACCAGGTCGAGACGATCCGCGCGATGTCCGTACGGAAGTAGATGAGGACGGCCGTCTCGGTGCCGATCTGCGTGATCGCCGTGAACGCCGGACCCGGGTCCTGCCAGCCCGCGAAGGCCGCGGTCAGCCGCAGATGAGCACTGGAGGAGACGGGCAGGAACTCCGTAAGCCCCTGGACGAGCCCGAGTATGAACGATTCGAACCAAGACATGGGTTACTGCGCCATCCAAGAGGGTCGGGGCCACGGCCGTTCGGCACGACGGGGACCGGCCGGAGCGCCGGTGCGGCGCGGCCGCATCGGCGATCTTGCGCGGATCGAGGGGCACGGTAACGGCCATGGGTTAACGGATGGTTGACGCGGCGAGGACTGCGGGAAGCGTGGCGCTCCGGATTCCGGTGAACCTCGCCGGGCCTGTGTCCTACCGCCGCCGCAGCCCGTGCCGCTTGCGCCAGGCCACCGCGGCGGCCGCGGCGCCGCTCAGCACGATGAACCCCATCGCGATCAGGAAGGCCGGTGAGGTCGGCGACGAGGCGCTGCTGCCCGCGACGACGTACGCGAGGGTGTTGGGCACCGAGCCGAGGCCCGTCGCGAGGAGGAACGGCGTCCACCCCATGCGCGAGACCGCAGCGCAGTAGTTGGCGCCTGCGAAGGGCACGCCGGGGAACAGCCGGATCGCCATCATCGAGCGGAACCCGTGCCGTGAGAGCTGGCCGTCCGCCGCCTTCAGCCAGCGCCCGCGCAACAGGGGCCGCAGCGCGTCCTGCCCGAGCACCCGGCCGAGCCCGAACGCGATGCCCGCGCCGAGCACCGTGCCCACCAGCGAGGACGCGAATCCGGCCCAGGTGGTGAAGAGTGCCCCGGCGGCCAGATTGAGGATGGGGCGCGGCACGAACGCCGCCGTGCACAGCCCGTACGCCACCGCGAAGAGGACGACCGCACCGGCTCCGCCCACCTGCGGCGGCCAGCCGTCGGCGAGCAGCCGCTGAGGCTGGAGGACCAGCACCGCGCTTCCGGCAGCCGTGAGCACCACGACGAGCAGCCCGAGCCGGGCCCACGGCGAGAGCACTGCTCTCGTACAGCGGGCGGCGAGGCCGGGGGACGGGCGGACGGCGGGCTCCAGCATCCGGGGAGACTAACCGACGCGGACGGTTGCCCGTCGTAAGAGCCTGTGCCCGAGCCCCGCCGGCGGCCTGCGGCGAGCCCTGCGCACTCGCCCCGTACCGTGATCCCATGCCCCCTCGCGCGCCCCGCAGCCCGCTCGCCGACGACGTGCTCGGACGGCTCGTCCGGGTCTATCCCGGGGGCGGCGACCCGCACCGGGCCGCCGAGATGGTCGCGTACATGAAGGGCATCGCCCCCTTCCTCGGCATTCGCACCCCCGAGCGGCGCGCGCTGTCGCGGACGGTGCTCGACGGGCTCCCCCGGCCCGCCGAAGCGGACTGCGCAGCTGTCGCGCTGCGGTGCTGGGAGCTGGCCGAGCGTGAGTACCACTACTTCGCGGTCGACTACCTGCGGCGCCACATCCGGGTCTGCTCGTCCGGGTTCCTGCCGGTCGCCCGCCACCTCGTCGCCACCACCTCCTGGTGGGACACCGTCGACCACCTCGCCGCCCACGTCGTCGGCCCGCTCGTAGCCGCCGACGGCGAGCTGGCCGCCGTGATGGACGAGTGGATCGAGGACGACGACCTCTGGATCGCCCGCGCCGCCCTGCTCCACCAGCTCGCCTACAAGGACGGCACCGACCCCGACCGGCTCTTCGAGTACTGCCTGCGCCGCGGCACGCACCCGGACTTCTTCATCCGCAAGGCCATCGGCTGGAGCCTGCGCGAGTACGCCAAGACCGACCCGGGCGCGGTCCGCGCCTTCGTGAGCGCAGAGCGGGAACGCCTGTCGCCGCTGTCCGTGCGCGAGGCGCTGAAGAACCTGTAGGCGTCGCCCGGCGCCTCAACTCCCGCCCACCGAAAACCATTCGACGCGCCGTCGCCCACCAGGGATGATCGGCGACATGTCCAGGTACGCCTTCCTCGCAGCGCCGTCCGCAGTCGCGGACGCGCCGAAGGCTGCCGTCTTCACAGCGGCCTGCGCATTCACGGCCGCAGCGCCCTTCGGCGGCGCCCGAAGCTGACCCTTCCCGGAAAGTCCGGCGGACCCCGTACGGGGAGGGTCGGCCGGATTCAGGGGTCCCAGCACGCTCAGCGACCACGCGAGGGACATTCAGCCATGCCCAAGACGGCATACGTACGCACCAAGCCCCACCTCAACATCGGCACGATGGGCCACGTCGACCACGGCAAGACGACCCTGACCGCCGCCATCACCAAAGTGCTCGCCGAGCGCGGCAGCGGCACGTTCGTGCCGTTCGACCGGATCGACCGGGCCCCGGAGGAGGCCGCCCGCGGCATCACCATCAACATCGCGCACGTCGAGTACGAGACCGACACCCGTCACTACGCGCACGTCGACATGCCGGGCCACGCCGACTACGTCAAGAACATGGTCACCGGCGCCGCCCAGCTCGACGGGGCGATCCTCGTGGTGTCCGCGCTCGACGGGATCATGCCGCAGACCGCGGAGCACGTCCTGCTCGCCCGGCAGGTGGGCGTGAACCACATCGTGGTCGCGCTCAACAAGGCCGACGCGGGGGACGACGAGCTGAGCGACCTCGTCGAGCTCGAGGTGCGCGAGCTGCTGTCCGCGCACGGATACGGAGGCGACTCCGTGCCCGTCGTCCGGGTCTCCGGGCTCAAGGCCCTTGAGGGCGAGCCGCGTTGGACCGAGGCGATCGGCGCGCTGCTCGACGCCGTGGACACCTATGTGCCCATGCCCGAGCGCTATGTCGACGCGCCGTTCCTGCTGCCGGTCGAGAACGTGCTCACCATCACGGGGCGCGGCACCGTCGTCACCGGAGCCGTCGAGCGCGGCACGGTGCGGGTCGGCGACCGCGTGCAGGTCCTGGGCGCGGACATCGAGTCGGTGGTCACGGGCCTGGAGACGTTCGGCAAGCCCATGGAGTCGGCGCAGGCCGGCGACAACGTCGCGCTGCTCCTGCGCGGGGTGCCACGCGACGCGGTCCGCCGCGGCCACGTGGTCGCCGAGCCCGGCAGCGTTTCGCCGAGCCGGAGGTTCACCGCCCAGGTGTACGTCCTCTCCACGCGCGAGGGCGGCCGCTCCACGCCGGTCGCGACCGGCTACCGGCCGCAGTTCTACATCCGCACCGCGGACGTGGTCGGCGACGTCGACCTCGGCGAGCTCGCGGTCGCCCGGCCCGGCGACACGGTCACCATGACCGTCGAGCTCGGCCGCGACACGCCCCTGGAGCCGGGCCTCGGCTTCGCCATCCGCGAGGGCGGCCGCACCGTCGGCGCCGGAACGGTGAGTTCGGTCCTGTGACCAGCGGGCCCGCCTTCCCCAACACCCCGGGGGAGGCGGGCCTTCGGCGTTCCGGCACACTGCGATCATGACGGACACTGCACTGGTACTCGGTTCGGGCGGCCTCACCGGAGTGGGCTGGGAGATCGGCATCCTGCACGGCCTCGCCGTGGCGGGCGTAGACCTGACCGACGCGGATCTCATCGTCGGAAGCTCGGCGGGCGCGGTCGTCGGCGTGAACACGAGCGCGCGCCGGATATCCCTCGCCGAACTGTACGAGCGTCAACTCGCCGACCCCAAGGGGGAGATCGCGGGCCACCTCGGTGCGGGCAAGCTCTTCCGGTACGCGCGAGCCGTGATCGGTTCCCGTACGCCCGAGGACTACGGCGCGAAGATGGGCCGGATGGCGCTCGCCGCGGACACCCCGAGCGAGGCCGACCGGCGTGCGGTCATCGCCGCGCGGCTGCTCACGCACGAGTGGCCCGAGCGGGCGCTGAAGCTCACCGCGGTCGCCGCGGACACCGGCGAGCTGAGGGTCTTCGACAAGGACAGCGGTGTTCCGCTCGTCGACGCGGTCGCCGCGAGCTGTGCGGTCCCGCTGGTCTGGCCGCCGGTCACCGTCGACGGGTGCAAGTGGATCGACGGCGGGCTGCACTCCACGGCCAACGCCCACCTCGCGGCCGGCTGCAGCCGCGTCGTGATCATCGCGCCCAGCCCGGCCGGCGGCGGCCCGCTCGATTCCCCCGCGGCCCAGGCCGCGAAGCTCACCGCGGCGGGCGCGAAGGCCGTGCTCATCACTCCGGACGCCGCGGCCAAGAAGGCCTTCGGGCGCAGCAGCCTCGACCCGGCGCGGCGTGCCCCGGCCGCCCGGGCCGGCCTCGCCCAGGCCGCCGCCCACGTCGACGCCGTCAAGGCACTCTGGGCCTGACGCACACCGCCCGGCGAACCGCTACCCGTTCGCCGGGCGCACGCCCAGGAGATCCGAACTCCTGACATCTGCCGGGCAAAGGCACAATGGGACGGTGAACGACGACCCGCGCGCCGAACCGATACCCGTCGTCCGGGAGGTCGACTGGGGCACCGCCAAACTGCTGCCCGACGTCGACCGGCAGCGCGCCTGGCTCCTGACGGTGAACGGCGCCCCTCAGTCGTACGTGGACCTCGACGACCCCACGTACATCGAGTTCGAGTACGTGCGCCGGCTCGCCCATGTCGTGGACTGCGCGGCCGGCGAAGGCGCCCCGCTCGACGTGCTGCACCTCGGCGGAGGGGCGCTCACCCTGCCCCGCTACGTCGCGGCGACCCGGCCCGGCTCGCGGCAGGACGTCGTGGACGCCGACCGCGCGCTCCTCCAACTCGTCCGCGAACACCTGCCGTTGCCCCCGGGCACCGGGATCACCCTGCACGCGGCGGACGCCAGGGCCTGGGCCCAGAGCGCGCCGGCCGCCTCGGCCGACCTGCTCGTCGCGGACGTCTTCGGCGGCTCGCGGGTGCCCGCCCACCTCACCTCGATCGAGTACGCGCGCGTCGCCGAGCGCGTCCTGAAGCCCGGTGGCATCTATGCGGCCAACCTGGCGGACGGCGCGCCCTTCGCGTTCCTGCGTTCCCAACTGGCCACGTTCCGGGCGGTGTTCGCGGAGGTCGCGCTGATCGCCGAGCCGTCGGTGCTGCGCGGTCGGCGTTTCGGGAATGCCGTACTGCTCGCCTCGGCACGCCCCCTCGATGTCGCGGCGCTTGCCCGGCGTACGGCGGGCGACGCCTTCCCGGCCCGGGTCGAGCACGGCGACTCGCTGCGCCGCTTCATCGCGGACGCGCAGCCCGTCGGCGACGCGGACGCGCAGCCCTCACCCGAGCCGCCCGACGGTGCCTTCGGCATCGGCTGACACCTCCGGCCCGCCCGCGGCCACCTGTTCCGAGGCGCGCCGGGTCAGGCGGCGTACGTCCGGCACGCACAGGACCGCCGCGGTGAGCAGCACGATCAGCGCCGAGCAGCCCCACAGCGCGGACGTGCGGCCGACCGCGCTCTGGGCGGGCCCGGCGAGCGCGGTGGCCAGCGGCACCATGGCGATCGAGCCCAGCCAGTCGTAGGCGGAGACGCGCGAGAGCTTCTCCTCCGGGATCTCCTGGTTGAGCGCGGTCATCCAGGAGACGCCGAACACCTCGATCGACACGCCCGTCACGAGCATGACCGCCGCGAGCGCGCCCACCGGCAGCGGCACGGCGAGCGCCGCCGAGGGCAGGGCCAGCGGAAAGACGCACAGGCTGCCCGCGAGCAGCAGTCGGCGCGGCTTCCAGCGCATCATCAGGAGCGCGCCGCAGAACGTGCCGACGCCGAACGCGGCAAGTGCGAGCCCCCACGGGCCCGGCCCGCCCAGCTCGTCGCGGGCCACCAGCGGCCCGTACACCGCCTCGGCCGCCGCGACCACGGCGTTGACCACCGCGAACTGCACCACGATCGACCACAGCCACGGCCGCGTGATGAACTCCCGCCAGCCCTCGCGGAGATCGGAGACCATGCCGCTGCCCGCCTCGCGCGGCGGGATGTGGCTCACGTCGAGGAAGGCCCGCAGCGCGCCCGCCACCGCGAAGGCCGCGGCGTCGATCGCGAGCACCCAGCCCGCGCCGAACACGGCGATCAACGCGCCGCCCAGGGCAGCCCCGCCGATGCCCGCGCCGTGCATCGCCATCCGGTAGAACGCGAAGGCACGGCCCGCCTCCACGCCGCTCACGCTGGACATGAGCATGCCCTCGGAGGCGGGGCCGAAGAACGCCTGGCCCACGCCGCCGAGCGCGGTGAGCGCCATCATCTGCCAGAGCTTCGGGTCGCCGGTCAGGACGAGGAGCGCGAAGGCGCCCTGGGAAAGGAAGTTGAGGGTGTTGGCGGCGACCATCACCCGGTGGCGCGGAAGCCGGTCGGCCAGCGCGCCGCCGACCAGGAGGAACAGGACGAGCGGCACGGTGCGGGCCGCCGCGACCAGGCCCACGTCGCCACCGCTGCCGCCGGACTGGAGCACCGCGAACGCCGCCGCGATCAGCGCGCCCTGGCTGCCCAGGTTGGTGACGACCGCGGCCGCGGTCAGCAGGGTGTAGTTGCGGCCCGCCCACGAGGGGCGGCGCGTAGGCGAAGGGGTGGCGGCGGAAGTCACCGAGGGAC
Organism: Streptomyces mauvecolor; assembly: GCF_039532965.1. Taxonomy (NCBI): domain Bacteria; kingdom Bacillati; phylum Actinomycetota; class Actinomycetes; order Kitasatosporales; family Streptomycetaceae; genus Streptomyces; species Streptomyces mauvecolor. The sequence goes on from NZ_BAAASQ010000008.1 coordinate 54,139, forward strand.
TATCGCCGCCGCCACCCCGTGGCGGCAAACGGTTTTGCGGCCTCGCCCGCGGCAGGAACCCGGTCCCTTTCAGGACCGGATCGCGTAAGCCGTGCGCCTCAGGAACCGGAGTCGGTGACCGGCACGAGCCGGATGGTGCTGAGGATCTTCTGGATGGTGTCCTCGTCGACAGCGCCGGGGACGCCGGTGTTGGCGATGAAGCTCCAGGCCGCGAGGTCGCCCTTGGCGGTCTTGAAGCCGAACAGCACGGACTGGCCCTCGGTGGTGCACTTGTCCGTCTTCTTCACGCCGGTCGTCTTGGCGCGGACCACGCTGCCCTGGAGGCCCGACTTGGTCGTGAAGGGGACCGGCTTCTCGGAGGTGATGTGGTTCTTGTCCGGCTGGGTGTAGGCGTAGTACAGCCAGTCGTCGGCCTGCTCGGCCGCCTCGTCGGTCGACTTGGCGCCGTTCGCGCCCTTGGTGCCGATCTGGGCGAGAGCGGTGTTCACATCACGGCCGCTGCCGTTCTTGGCGGTGCACCACTTCGACTTGTAGTACGCGGGGGAGGACATCATCATGCCGCCGAACCCGTTGGGGTCCGCCTTGTCGGACCAGCCCACGCTCATGCCGGGGCTGTCGACCTCCCAGTCCGGCGGCACGTCGAAGGCGTCGCCCTTGGTGGGGTTCACCACGACCTTCCAGCCCGCGATCACCGGCTGGACCTGGGCGCCCGCGCCACGCGGGTTGGCGGCCGGGGAGGACGGCGCCGCCGGAGACGAAGCCGCGGGCGACTTCTTGTCCTTGCCATCGGCCTTGGTGTCGCTCTTGCCGTCGTCCTTGAGGACCACCACGCCGGTCACGGCGGCGGCCACGACCACGGCGGTGGCCGCGATGATGGCGATGAGGGTGGTCTTCTTCTTGTCGTTGTTCTCCGGCGGCTGAGGCGGCCCGGGCGGGCTGCCCACCGGGTACTGCGGCACCGTCGGCTGCTGGTACGGGTTCGGCGTCTGGTAACCCTGCGGCGGGTACCCCGGCGGCTGCGTGGGCGGCTGCCCCGGCTGCGCATAGGGGTTCGGCTGCTGGTACCCCGGCTGCTGGTACGGGTTCTGATTCGGATCCTGCGGGTTCTGCTCGCCCCCGGGCGGCTGCTGTCCTGGCCACATGGCCAGTAACCATAGAGGTGCACTCCCGCTCCTGCTACGGCCGCCCCCGCCAGGGGATGGCCAATGATGGCTACCCATGGGTAACATCGGCTCCATGAGCGCTGATCAGATGTCCGTGGGCGAGATGCTCGCCGCGACCGTTCCCATGGCCCGCACCCTCAACCTGAAGTTCCTGGAGACCACCCCCGAGCGCGCCGTGGTGGAGCTGCCGGACCAGCCCGACTACCACAACCACGTGGGCGGACCGCACGCCGGAGCGATGTTCACGCTCGCCGAGTCCGCCAGTGGCGCCATCGTCATCGCCGCGTTCGGCGACCAGATGAACCGGGCCGTGCCGCTCGCCGTCAAGGCCGAGATCGGCTACAAGAAGCTCGCCATGGGCGTCGTCACCGCGACCGCGACCCTTGGCCGCCCGATCGCCGACGTGGTGGCCGAACTCGACGCGGGACAGCGCCCCGAGTTCCCCGTCGTCATCGAGATCCAGCGCGCGGACGGCGCCGTGACCGGCGAGATGACCGTTGTGTGGACGCTGCGCCCCAACTCCTGATCACCCCGTAGCGGGGGCTACGGAACCCGAAGGCGTCCCGGCTCCGGCCGGGGCGCCTTTTTCCATGTCCTGACGGCCGCCTCGTCGCCTTCATTGACTCTTCCACCGGACGGTCCTACGTTTCCCGGCGCCTCGTGGCGCCTGACGGGGTGTCAACTCGGTCGTGACGCATAGTGCGTTCACAGGTCGAACGCCGGCCCGCCGCCTGCTGTGCCGCGGTCCACCACGTCGTGCCCGCACACAAAGGAGTGACGGTCCATGCCCGACACCGTTTCCCGAAGGTCAGCACTGCGTCTGCTCGGCGGCGCCGTCACGGTCGCGGCGGCCGCGACCGGCACCCTCGCCGCCCCCGCTCGCGCGCTCTCCACCACCCCCGCCTCCCGCAGGGTGGAAGCGCTGATCGCCCGCCTCACCCCGGACGAGAAGGTCGCGCTCCTGCACGGCGCCGACGACCCCGGGAACCTGGGTCAGGCCGGCTACGTCCCCGGTGTGCCCCGGCTCTCGATCCCCCCGCTCAGACTCGCCGACGGACCGGCCGGCGTCCGCGTCACCGCCCACGCCACCGCGCTGCCGGCCCCGGTCATGCTCGCCTCCGCCTTCGACCCCGCGCTCGCCCGCGAGTACGGCGAGGTCATCGGCCGCGAGGGCCGCGCCCTTGGCCAGGACGTCCTCCTGTCGCCCATGGTCAACCTGATCAGGACCCCGTACGCCGGACGCAACTACGAGACCTTCTCCGAGGACCCGCTGCTCGGCGCGGACCTGGTCGCCGAGGAGATCCGCGGCATCCAGAGCCAGGGCCTCGTCGCCACCGTCAAGCACTTCGCCCTGAACAACCAGGAGAAGGACCGCATGTCCATCGACGTGCGGATCGCCGAACAGCCCCTGCGCGAGCTCGAACTCCGCGGCTTCGAAGCGGCCGTCGCCGCCGGAGCGGGCGCCGTGATGGGCGCGTACAACAAGGTGAACGGGACCTTCGCCTGCGAGAACAAGCCAATTCTCGGCGACATCCTGCGCGACGGCTGGGGCTTCGACGGCTGGGTCATGACCGACTGGTTCGCCGCCCACAGCACGGTCGCCGCCCTCACCGCCGGGCTCGACATGGAGATGCCCAGCGGCAACTACTTCGCCGACGCACTCAAGAAGGCCGTGCTCGACGGCAGCGTCCCCCAGGCGCTCGTCGACCGCTCCGTACGCCGCATCCTGTCCGTCATGGACCGGTTCGGGCTGCTCGACGGGAGCGCTCCCGCACGGCCGGGCCGCGACCCGCGGGCCGGAGCACGCACCGCGCTCAAGGTCGCCAAGGCCGGCGCCACCCTGCTCCACAACCGGCACGCCACCCTCCCCCTCACCGGCCGCTCCGCCCGCACCATCGCCGTCATCGGGCCCACCGGAACCATCCCGTTCGTCAGCGGCGGCGGCAGCGCCCACGTCGTGCCCGACCACGCGCAGAGCCCCCTCGACGCCATCGGAGCCCGGGCCGGCCACGGCGCCCGCGTCGGCTACGCACTGGGCGAGGACCTCTTCGGCAAGCCGCTCCCCGGCACCACCGCGGGCGCCGACTTCGAGGGCCAGGGCGTCGCCCCGGGCGCCACCTGGACGTACGACGGCACACTCACTGTCGACGAGGCCGACGAGTGGACCTTCTGCATCCACTACTCCGGCGACCGCCCCAAGGTGCTCCTGGACGGCACCGAACTCTTCCCGCCCGCGCCCGGCCTCGGCGAGCTGTTCGCCGGCGGACTCATCGGCGCCGCACCCGACGGGCTCACCGTCCGCCGCAGCACCCTGGACCTCACCGCGGGGACGCACCGGCTCACCATCACCGCCAAGGGCCGCGACAAGGGCCAGCTCTTCCGGCTCCGCCGCACCACCGGAGCCACCCGGGCCGCCGACGTCGCCGAGGCGGTGCGCGCCGCCCGCGCGGCCGACAGCGTGGTCCTTTTCGCGTACGAGGACGCCACCGAGGGAGCCGACCGCACCTCCCTCGCGCTGCCCGGCCACCAGGGCGAGCTGATCGAAGCGGTCGCCGCCGCCAACTCCCGCACCACCGTGGTGCTCAACACCTCGTCGTGCACCACCATGCCCTGGCTGGACCGCGTCGGCGCCGTACTGCAGATGTACTACCCGGGCCAGGAGGGCGCCGAGGCCACCGCGGCCGTCCTGTTCGGGGACTGCGACCCCGGCGGGCGGCTCACCCAGACCTTCCCCGTCTCCGAGGACCGGCACCCCATGGCCGGGGACCCGCGCCGCTACCCCGGCGTGGACGGCACCGAGGAGTACTCCGAAGGCATCCACCTCGGCTACCGCTGGTACGACGCCGAGGACGTGACCCCGCTCTTCCCCTTCGGGCACGGTCTCTCCTACACCACCTTCGAGTACGCGGACCTGAGCGTGCGGCCCGACGGCGACGGGCTCGCGGTCGGCTTCACCGTCCGCAACACCGGCCGCCGCACCGGCACCACGGTCGCCCAGGTCTACCTCGGCCCCTCGCCCGACCTCCGCCTCGACCAGGCGCGCCGCGCCCTGGCCGGCTACCGCCGCCTGGAACTGGAGCCCGGCCGCGAGCAGCGGGTGACCGTACGGATCTCCGCGCGCTCGCTGTCCTCGTGGGACCCGGAGCGGCACGGCTGGGTGCTCGGCACCGGAACGCGCGAGGTGAGCGTGGGTGTCTCGGCGCGCGAACCGCGGCTCGTCGGCCGTGGCCGGGTCCGATCGCGCTCAGCGGCCGGCCGACCTTGACCGGGTAGGCTTCCCGGCGTGCGCCAGGGGGGCGCACGCCGGGCTCCGGCCCGGTGCGAGCGGGAGGAAGCGGCGTTGCACATCCAGGAGTGGCTGGAGAACATCCCCGCCGTCAGTGTCTATCTTCTGGTGGCGCTGGTCATCGGGGTCGAAAGCCTCGGGATCCCGCTGCCCGGCGAGATCGTCCTGGTCAGTTCGGCACTGCTCGCCTCACAACAGGGCCACATCAATCCGGTCGTGCTGGGCGCCTGCGCCACGGCGGGAGCGGTGATCGGCGACTCGATCGGCTACGCGATCGGCCGCAAGGGCGGCCGGCCGCTGCTCGCCTGGCTCGGCCGCAAGTTCCCCAAGCACTTCAGCGAGGGCCATGTCGCCATGGCGGAACGGTCCTTCCAGAAGTGGGGCATGTGGGCCGTCTTCTTCGGCCGCTTCATCGCCCTGCTCCGCATCTTCGCGGGCCCGCTCGCGGGCGTCCTGCACATGCCGTACTGGAAGTTCCTCATCGCCAACGTCCTCGGCGGGATCTGCTGGGCGGGCGGTACGACGGCCGTCATCTACTACGTCGGCATCGTCGCCGAGTCCTGGCTGAAGAACTTCTCGTACCTGGGTCTGGTCGCTGCGCTCCTTATCGGCGTCGTGTCGATGCTGGTGGTCAAGAACCGGGCGAAGAAGTCCATGGCTCAGGCCGAGGCCGATTCCGCGCCGGATCAGGTTCCGGCCGCGGACTGATTGCTTCCGCCGGGAGTGGATCGGCCGCGGGCTGTCCGTGACTGGTCACGCAGTGCCCCGCGCTCCCAAGGGGTTCCACTGGGCCCGCCGTGCAGGTTCCCACGCCCTTGAGCGGGTTCGGAAGCGCACAAGTCGCGCCCCTCAGGGAGTTCTGTCCCGCAGCAGTACCTTCACCGCCCGGCCGAACACCATCCGGCCGGTCCGCGCCGTCAACCCGTCGAACGCGCGCGGAAGTCCGCGTACGCGCAGGTCCTCCCGCCAGATCACATACGATCCCGGCCCTGACGCACCCACCTCGATCTCGGCCCAGCCCGTGATCGCGCGGCCGTGCTTCTCCAGGCGGCACACGCCCGGGCCCGCCTCGGTCGGTGGCTGCCAGCGGGTGATCTCCATCGGGTCGTCGAAGCCCACGGGGCCGAGGCCGGTGCGGGCCACGAAGACCGTGCCCACGCCGGTCGGTGGCGGGGTCCTCACGACGATCCGGGTCAGCGGGACGCTGTCGCCGTGCCGTTCCCAGTCGGTGAGCCGACGCCACGCCTCGGCGGGAGTGAGGTGCGTGCGGCGGGCGATCCGCAAGAGTGCCATCGCGCGATCGTAAGCGGCCCCCCGGCCGCGCGGGCCCAGGCGCGGTCGCTTAGCGTGACACCCGGCGCGATGGAATCCGTACAGGGTCCGTACAAGGAGTGGCGCATGGCAGAGCAGGCGTTGGTCGTGGCAGTGGGCGGCAAGACACCCGAGATCGCCCCGACCGCATTCACCGCACCCACCTCCGTGGTGCTCGGCGAGGTCAGCCTCGGGGCGGGCGCGAGCGTCTGGTACCACGCGGTCCTGCGGGCCGACTGCGGGCCGATCGTGATCGGCGCCGAGAGCAACATCCAGGACAACTGCACCGTGCACGTGGACCCGGGCTTCCCGGTCACCGTCGGCGAGCGGGTCACCGTCGGGCACAACGCGGTCCTTCACGGCTGCACCGTCGAGGACGACGTCCTGGTCGGCATGGGCGCCACGGTCCTCAACGGGGCCCGGATCGGTGCCGGTTCGCTGATCGCGGCGCACGCCCTGGTGCCGCAGGGCATGGTCGTGCCGCCCGGCTCCCTGGTCGCGGGCGTACCGGCGAAGGTGCGGCGCGAGCTGACCGACGAGGAGCGCGAGGGGATCAAGGTCAACGCCCTGATGTACCTGGGCCTGGCCGAGGACCACCGCACGGCGCACGGCGGCTGAGCCCGCGCTGAGCGGAAGATCACAGGCGTCGGCCCTGATCGGCCGGGTCGGCGATGAGTACCGTGTGCGGGTGCCCAAGAACAGAAACACGTTCTCATCGCTGACCGCCTGGCGGCGCAGGCTCGCCTCCCGCGCGGTCCACGGCGGTTGGGGCCTGATCAAGGAGGCCGGTGCGGTCACCGCCGAACACCCGGGGAAGCTGCGCTTCCGCCGGATCGGCACCGGAACCCGCCTCGCCTTCCCGCAGGGCACCGTGTTCGGCGAGCCCTGGATCGAGCTGGGCGACCACTGCATCATCGCCGAACAGGTCACCCTGACCGCCGGGATGATGCCCGGTCTCGACCTCGGTGCCGATCCGATACTGACCCTGGGCAACGGGGTCGTGCTCGGCCGGGGCAGCCATGTCATCGCCGATACGACGGTCACCATCGGCTCGGACACGTATTGCGGCCCGTACGTCTACATCACCTCGACCAATCACAGCTACGACGATCCGCACCAGCCCGTGGGCAAGCAGTGGCCGCGCATGGAGCCGGTCGAGATCGGCCCCGGCTGCTGGCTCGGCACGGGCGCCGTGGTGCTTCCCGGCGCGCGGCTCGGCCGCAACGTGGTCGTGGCGGCGGGCGCGGTCGTACGCGGTGAGGTGCCCGACCATGCGGTGGTGGCCGGGGCCCCCGCGAGGATCGTCCGCACCTGGGACGAGGAGAACGGCTGGCAGCCGCCGCTGCGCACGCCCGCGCCGGTGCCCATCCCCGAGGGCGTCACCCCTCAACAGCTGCTCGCCATCGCGGAGTTGACGCCCGAAGAGGCCTGATCAGCCGGTCGCGAGCAGGACGGTGCCGACCAGGGCCAGACCTGCGCCCGCCGCCTGCACCACGCGCAGTCGCTCCTTGAGGACCCCGCGCGCCGCGAGGGCGGTGACCACGGGGTAGAGCGAGGCGAGCACGGCCGCCATGGTGACGGGGCCCTGCTGTGCGGCGATCGAGTACGTGCCGTTGGCGGCCACGTCGGCCAGGCCCACGAAGGCCAGCGCGGGCAGCGAGAGCCGGACCAGGCGAAGGCCGCCGTCCTCGGGCAGGGCGCGGGCGCCGCGCCGTACCGAGATGTACAGGGCGCTGCCGCCGACGGCGATGTTGGTGACGCGCTGCACGAACAGCGCGAGGAAGAGCCCGGTCACGGTCGTGGACGCCTCGGAGATCAGCGCCATCACCGCGCCGAAGCCGAAGGCCGCGAGCAGCGTGAGCAGGATGGCCTGGCGGCGCACCGCGGCGCCGCGGAACTCCGGGCCGCCCGCGAGCAGGATGCCCACCACGGCCACCGCGATCCCGGCGAACTGCAGGAAGCCGGGGCGCTCCCCGAGGACGAGCCCGACGCCGACCGGCACCGCCACGCCCAGCGAGCCGAGCGGCGAGACGACGCCCATGGGGCCGAGTGCGAGGGCCTTGTAGAAGCTGAGCATGGCGACCGGGCCGACGGCCCCCGCCGCGACCGCGAACCAGAGCTGCGGGCCCGCCTCGTGCCAGCCGCCGGTCGCGACGACGACCGCGCCGAGGACGACCACGGCGACCGACTGGGAGGCGACCACGACGGTCAGCGCGGGTATGCGCCGGGTGAGCAGCCCGCCGCCGAAGTCGGCCAAGCCCCACAGGAGGCTGGTGGCCAGGGCGAACAGTGCTGTCATCGGGGGCCTCGCAGTACAGTGCAGTGACACAGGGGATTCAGTGGGGTGCACTCCACCGTAGTGCACCATATTGAACCCTGTCATCAAAAATATTGGACGGCCTCTCTGGGGCCCACCTGATGGACGGAATGTGTCGGACCTCGAACTGCTGACCCAGTCACTGGCCCGCAACGTCAAACGCTGGCGCACCGAGCGCGGCTTCACGCTGGACGCGCTCGCGACCCGCGCCGGGGTCAGCCGCGGCATGCTCATCCAGATCGAGCAGGCCCGGACGAATCCCAGTGTGGGCACCGTGGTGAAGATCGGTGACGCGCTCGGCGTGAGCATCACCACCCTGCTCGACTACGAGAGCGGGCCCAAGGTCCGCATCGTGCCGCCCGAGCAGGTCGTCCGGCTCTGGTCCACGGAGCAGGGGAGCTACAGCGCGCTGCTCGCCGGGACCGAGGCGCCCGGCCCGCTGGAGATGTGGGAGTGGCGTCTGATGCCGGGGGACGCCAGTGCGTCGGACCCGCATCCGGCCGGCACGATTGAACTGCTGCATGTGACGCACGGCACGCTGACCCTCGTCGTGGACGGCGTCGACCACCCCGTCCCGGCGGGCCATTCGGCATCGTTCGAGGCCAACGCGCCGCACACATACGGCAATCGGGGTGCCGAGCCGGTCGTGATGACGATGGCCATCTCGGTTCCCTTTGATCGCTGAGCCGATCAACCCCTTTGCCGGTACGGCCGGTTGGCCTCATGGCCGTACGCTTGTAAGAGAGCTGCGGAGGGGGAGACCGAGCCCGAACGTGAGCCGGTGTGTGCCCCCGGGGCGCGCGCCGTGATCGGTTCTGGACGATTTTGGCCTTGTATCTGGTGTTCAGGGCCGAGTCGGGTGGAGGCTGACTATCGTCACTCTCGCGACTGAGGGGGCGACGAAAGCGGAGTTCATCTCGGACGAAACCACTCGTGTGGGTGGTTTTGGCGCCAACGCCGAACCTGGGCACGGGCCAACGCAGTTGTGGTGTCCCGGGGAGGCGGCAGTGGTCGGACCAGTCGCTCGTGGCGCATGAGCGCACATGGGCACGGCGTGCGGCCGAATTGCACGACCTGTGAAAAGCCCATGCAATGTTCTATGAGCCGTTTTCTGCGCAGTGATCCAGAAAGACCTTGCTGCGACAACGGCGCTACGATCCGAAAGGCGCTCACGTGGAAGCTCTCGTCTCGGCGGCCGAACGGCCCGGCCCCGCCCCCCACAGGCCGGCCAGCGGGCGGCTGCCGCTGGTGAAGCGGGCAGCGGCGCAGGGCGCCGGGAAAGCTCCGGCGAGCCTGGCCAGGGTGATGACAGCAGGCGGGAGCGCCGGCGTCCCCGGTACGTCCGCCTTCCAGTCGGCGCTCTGACGGGCGGAACGACTCACCCCATGGACCGGCCGATTCAGCCTGCCTTGTCCCAGTTTGTGCTGAAGGTGCACAGCCGCTGCGATCTGGCATGCGATCACTGTTACGTCTATGAACACGCGGACACGAGCTGGCGCGGCCGGCCCCGAGCCGTCTCCGAGGACATCCTGGCGCAAGTGGCGGACCGGATCGCCGAGCACGCCAGGCGTCACCAACTCCCCACCGTCCACGTCGTTCTGCACGGAGGCGAGCCCCTGCTCGCCGGACCCGACCGGATCCGGCGCGCCGCCGAGGAACTCCAGCGGGCGCTGCACACGGTGAGCGCTCTCGATCTGCGCATGCACACCAACGGTGTGCTCCTCGACGAGAAGTTCTGCGAGCTCTTCCTCGAACTCGGCATCAAGGTCGGGGTGTCCCTCGACGGCGACAAGGTCTCCAACGACCGCCACCGCCGCTACGCCGACGGCCGCAGCAGCCACGCCAAGGTCATCCGCGCGGTTGAGCTCCTCAACCGCCCGCGCTACCGGCGCCTGTTCGCCGGGCTGCTCTGCACCATCGACGTCGAGAACGACCCGGTCGCCGTCTACGACGCGCTCGTCGCACTCTCGCCGCCCCGCATCGACTTCCTCCTCCCGCACGCCACGTGGGACACCCCGCCGCCCCGCCCCGGCGGCGCGGCCACCCCGTACGCGGACTGGCTCGACGCGATCTACCGGCGCTGGGACGCGGCGGGCCGCCCCGTCCCGGTCCGCATCTTCGACTCCGTGCTGCGCACCCTGCGCGGCGAGAGCAGCCTGACGGAATCGCTCGGGCTCGCCCCGGCCGACCTCGTCGTGATCGAGACCGACGGCACCTTCGAGCAGGCCGACAGCCTCAAGACGGCGTACGACGGGGCCCCGGCCACCGGCATGGACGTCTTCACGCACTCGCTCGACGACGTGCTCCAACACCCCGGCATGCTGGCCCGCCAGCAGGGCATCGGGCAGCTCTGCGCGCAGTGCCGGAGCTGCCCGGTCGTCCAGTCCTGCGGGGGCGGCCTCTACGCCCACCGCTATCGCACCGGCAACGAGTTCGACAACCCCTCCGTGTTCTGCCCCGACCTGCTGGCACTGGTCACCACCATCCGAGACCGGGAGGCGGCCGTGCCCGCACCGACGCCGACATCCGCCGAACTGCCCCTGGATCAGGGAGACTTCGATGCCCTGGCCGCGGGTTTCGGCGGCGCGGACACCGTCGCGCGCCTCGCGGCGGCCCAGCTGGAGATCAACCAGGAGCTGCTCGCCGCCGTCAGCGAACGCATCGCCCTCTCCGACCGTGAGGGCGCCAGGGCCTGGGAGCTCCTGACCGACCTGGACGCCGAGGTGCCCGCCGAACTCGACGCGGTCCTCGCCCACCCCTACACCAGGCCATGGGCCCTGAGCGTGCTCGAAGGCAGGGCGGCGCCCGCGGGCGGGCTCGCCGAGATCGCGGCCGCCACGGTGCTGCGGGCCCGGCTCGGCCGGAGCGTCACGGTACCGCTGCGCGGCGGCGCCCTGCGGCTTCCCGGGCTCGGCAGCGTACGGCTCGACGGCGGGGCCGAGGACGCCGAAGTGACCGCGGGCGCCGACGGGTTCACCGTGCGGGCCGGCTCCGGGCGGCTCGACATCGGCTGGCACGAAGGCCTGGACGGGCCGACGCCGCGCTGGCACCCCGTGCGCCTCTTCGAGGGCGAGGGCTGGAGCGTGGCCATCGAGGACACCGACCCGCTGCGGGACTGCCACAAGTGGCCCGTCTCCGGGCGGCTCGCGGCCGACGAGGCCAAGCTGTGGGCCGAGGACCTGACCGGTGCCTGGTCCCTGATCCGGCACGAACTGCCCGCCTACGCCGACGGCGTGGCCGCGGGGCTGCGTCTGATCACCCCGCTGCACGCACAGGAGCGCAGCAACGTCAGCGCCGCCTGCAAGGAGGCCTGGGGCGCGATCGGGGCCGCCAGGCCCTCCTCGCCCGACCTGCTCGCCCTGCTGATCGTCCACGAGTTCCAGCACGTGAAGCTCGCCGCGGTCCTCGACGCCGTCGACCTGTACGACACGGCCGACCGGAACCTGTACTACGCCCCCTGGCGCGACGACCCGCGGCCGATCGGCGGGCTGCTCCAGGGAACGTACGCCCATATCGCGGTGACCGACTTCTGGCGGGTGCGCCGGCGGACCGCGGAGGGGACCTCCGAACGCGGCGCGGCCGAGGCGCAGTTCGCGCGTTGGCGGCAGCAGACGGCGGAGGCCGTCGAGGAGCTGCTTGGCTCGGGAACCCTCACCGACCTGGGGCAACGCTTCGTCGGGCGCATGGGGCACACGGTGCGCGGCTGGCTGGACGAACCCGTCTCGGGGGCGGCTCTCACGGCCGCGGCCGGCTCCGCGAAGCGCCATCGGGCCGAGTGGAAGGCCCGCGTCGAAGCCTCGCGCTGAGTGAATTCCCCCTCGAATTGAGCGAATTCTCCCGCTAATTGGTTGATCCACTCACTGAGCTACGCATGATTTCGGTCATGATCTGATCGGAACTCCGTGAGTGGATCAACCATTGGGTTTGTTCGTTCTGTTCCGCCGGAGAATCCTCCGTTCCTACACTGAGGACCCATCCACTTGGACCGGGGGAGACAGTGGTGCAGGGATCAGTGGGGGCCGGGGGCGACGAGCAGAAGCCGTACTTCTTCCTCAGCTACGCGCACACGCCGAAGAGCGACCCCAAGGAGCGCAACCCCAACCTCTGGGTGGAGCGCTTCTTCCGGGACCTCTGCGCCCATGTGATGCAGCTGACGTCCCTGCCGGCCGGCAGCGCCGGCTTCATGGACCAGCAGATGCAGCCCGGCGAGGGATGGCAGGAACGGCTCTCGGAGGCGCTGGCGTTCTGCAAGGTGTTCGTGCCGCTCTATTCGCCGCGCTATTTCCTCAGCGAACAGTGCGGCCGGGAGTGGTTCGCCTTCTCCAGCCGGGCCGCCGCCCAGACCCGAAACAGTCACAACAACAGCAACCCCGTCACCGGAATCGTGCCCGCTCTCTGGGTGCCCGTGCCGACCAGGCAGCTGCCGCAGCCGGCCGAGCGGCTCCAGTTCAACCACGCCACCTTCGGCGACGAGTACGCCGACGAGGGCTTCTACGGGCTCATCAAGCTCAACTACCTGCGCGACCAGTACGAACGCGCCGTCTACCAGCTCGCCAAACGCATCGTGAGCGTCGCCCAGCAGATCCGCCTCGAACCCGGCGACCCGCACCAGGACTACGCGAAGGTGCCGGCCGCCTTCGGTCCGGCCGGCGAGCCCGCCCGTGAACTGGAGGTCTCCGTCCTGGCCTGCTCGCGCGCCACCCTCCCGACCGGACGCAGCCCGGACTGCTACGGATCCGAGGCCCTCGACTGGAACCCGTACCATCCGGCCTCCTCCAGACCGCTGGCCGACCACACCGTCGACGTCGTACGCGGCCTGGACGAATACACCGTGCACCTCAGCGACTTCGAGGCCGAGCCCCACCGGCTCCTCGACTCCGACCCGCCCGGAGGGCCCGGTCTCCTGCTGCTCGACCGCTGGGCCCTGGACGCCCGGAGCCGCCGCGACCTGATGACCCGGCTGTGTGCCACGCCCCGGCCGTGGATCAGCGTCCTGGTTCCGGGGAACGAGGCCGACCCCCAGACGCGCGAGCGCGACGAGGAGCTGTCGCGGCAGACCGACGCCGCCCTCGCCACCCGCGTCGACGAGAGCGACGGACACCGCACGCCGAGCGCCGGACTGCCCACACTGGAAGCCTTCAGCAAGGCGATCCCGGGGGCCGTGAAGGCGGCGGTCAGACATTACGAGGCCAACGCGCCGACCTATCCACCGCCCGGAAGCGGTGGGCCGATGCCCCGGGTGCTTCCGCGCGGCATCGGCTACGGCGTCAGTGGCCCCGGTGGCCGCGGTCAGAGCACGGACCAGGACAAGAACAACGGTGATAAGGCGGAGGGCTCATCAGATGACTGAGAACCGCAACGGGACCGTCGTCACGTTCTATTCGTACAAGGGCGGCACCGGAAGGACCATGGCGCTGGCCAACTGCGCATGGATCCTGGCGGCCAACGGATACCGGGTACTGGCGGTCGACTGGGACCTGGAGGCGCCGGGCCTGCACCGGTTCTTCCACCCCTTCCTCGACCTCGCCGACCTGGAGGCGACCCCGGGCCTGATCAACCTGATCACCGACTACCAGGACGAGGCCCGGCGCCCCGCCGACCGCGACCCCGACTGGCACCGTGACTACGCCCGGGTCCGCCCCCACGCCACCTCCCTGAACTGGAACTTCCCGCACGGCGGCAGCCTGGACTTCCTCTCGGCGGGGCGGCGCAACCGCGACTACCCGTCCATCGTCGGCAAGATGGACTGGGACGACTTCCACGAGCGGTTCGGCGGCGGCCAGTTCTTCGACGCCATGCGCGACGACATGCAGCGCCATTACGACTACACCCTGATCGACAGCCGTACGGGCCTGAGCGACATCGCCGACATCTGCACCGTCCAGATGCCCGAAGTCCTCGTCGTCTGCTTCACGTTGAGCGACCAGAGCATCGACGGCGCCTCGGCGGTGGCCCGCGACATCGAGGAGCGCTACCACGAGCGGGGCATCCGCATCCTGCCCGTCCCGATGCGCATCGACGACGGCGAGAAGGAGAAGGCGGACGCCGGACGGGCGCTCGCCCGCGAGAGCTTCCCCGGCTTCCCCAGCGGCCTCAGCACCGAGGAACTCGGCAACTACTGGGGCACGGTGGAGGTTCCCTACCGCCCCTTCTACGCCTACGAAGAGATCCTGGCCACCTTCGGCGACGCGCCCAACGTCAGCAGCTCCATGCTGAGCGCCTGCGAACGGCTCACCTCCGTCCTCACCGGCGGTGTGGTGAACGCGCTGCCGCCCATCGACGAGGCCGACCGGCTCACCCATGTCGCCGCCTACACCCGGCGCAGGCCCATGCCGCCGTCCAATGTGGTCCTCACCCATGTCGCCGAGGACCAGATGTGGGCGGACTGGCTGGTGCACGTGCTGACGATCGGCGGCTTCCAAGTCGTGCCGATCGATGTACGCACCCCCCAAGCGGCCGCTGTGGAAGCCGAGTTCACCTCGGGCGTCGGATACCGCGTCATCCCCGTGGTCTCGCAGGCCTACCTCAACACCGAGCGCGCCCGCGGCTTCTGGGAGACCGGCGCGGGGCTCGACGCGGCCGGCGGGCGGCGCCAGATACTGCCGGTGCGCGTCGGTGACGTACGGCTCAGCCCGCCGCTCAGCAGCCGCGGCCTCATCGACCTCGTACGCCTCGACGAGAGCGACGCGGGGGCCGCCGTGCTGCACGCGCTCGACCGGGCCGAGGCGGTCACCGCGCTGACCGCCGGGCCTGCCGGGCCGCGCTATCCGGGCAGCGTGCCCAAGATCTGGAACGTACGGCCCCGGCACGCCTGGTTCACCGGCCGCACCTCCGTCCTGGAGAAGCTGCGCGACCAGCTGCGCGGCGACAGCCGTTCCGCCCAGCGCTTCCCGCAGGTCCTGTACGGGCTCGGCGGCGTGGGCAAGACCCAGGTGGCCCGCGAGTACGCGCACCGCTTCCGCGCCGACTACGACCTGGTGTGGTGGATCGAGGCCGAACAGCCCGACCGGGTGGTGTCCTCGCTGGCCGAGCTGGCCGCCGAGATGGACCTCAGGGCCGGTGACGTCGTGGCCGAGGCGGCCAGCGCGGCCATGCAGGCGCTGCGGCGGGGCGCGCCCTACTCCCGCTGGCTGCTGATCTTCGACAACGTCGAGGATCTGGACCGGGCGCTGAAGCTCCTCCCGGAGGAGACCGAGCCGATCTCCGGCGAGACGTACGGCCACATCCTCGCCACCTGCCGCAACAAGCCCGCCTCGACGCAGGTGGAGGCCATCGAGGTGGAGGTCTTCACCCGCGCCGAGAGCGTCGAGCACCTGTGCCGCCGGGTCACCAAGCTCCCCACCGCCGACGCCGAACGCGTCGCCGACGCGGTGGGCGACCTGCCGCTCGCGGTCGAGGTCGCGGCCGCCTGGCTCGCCGAGACCGCGACCCCCGTCGACGCCTATGTGGAACAGCTCAAGGAGCAGAGCACCAAGGTCCTCTCGCTCGGCAAGCCGGAGGACTACTCGGAGCAGATCGGCGCGACCTGGAACATCTCGATCAGTCGGCTGCGCGACGAATCAAAGGCCGCGGTACGTCTGTTGGAGCTCTGCTCGTTCTTCTCCGCGGAGCCCATCTCGATGCGCCTGATCGGCAGCGACTCGATGTTCGAGTCCCTTCTGCCGTACGACCCCGATCTGCGCGAGCGGTACATGCTGGGCAAGGTCATCCAGACCCTGAACCGGTTCGCGCTCGCCAAGGTCGACCCGGCGGACAGCAGCATCCAGGTGCACCGGCTCGTCCAGGCCGCGGTGCGGGCCGGCCTCTCCGACGAGCAGGTGGACACCGCCAAGCACGAGGTCCACCGCATCCTCGCCGAGGCCCGGCCGGTCGAGGGCGTCGACCGCGACAACCCGGTCAACGACCCGAAGAGCTGGCCCAGTTTCGAGCTGATCTGGCCGCACCTGAGCGCGTCCGGCATCGCCGACTGCGACGAGGAGAAGGTCCGCCAGCTCATGGTCGACCGCATCCGCTACCTGCTCAAGCGCGGCGAGCTGGAGAGCGCGCGGGTGCTCGGCACCCAGCTCAACAAGGTCTGGACGCGAGAGCTCGGCGAGAACGACCTCCAGACCCTCAACATCCGCTTCGAGCTCGCCAACGCGCTGCGCGCCCAGGGCAAGTACCAGGAGGCCCGGGCGATGGACGAGGACACCCTCGCCCGCCAGATCAGCGTCCTGCACAAGGACCACCCGAACGACGACCACCCCAGCATCCTCATCACCACCGGCAGCCTCGCCGCCGACCTGCGCGCGCTCGGCAGGTTCGACGAGGCCCTCACCCGCGACCTCAGGATCTACCACGGCCTGCGGCAGATCTTCGGCGAGAACCACCCGCGCACCCTGATCGCCGCCAACAACCTCGCCATCGACTACCGGCTCAGCGGCGACAGCGAGGCGGCCCGCAGGCTGGACGAGGAGACGGTGGAGCGCCGCAGCGCCTTACTGGGCGACGAGCACCCCTTCACCCTCACCACCAAGGGCCACCTGGCCCGTGACCTGCGTGAGAGCGGCGAGTACGCGGCCTCGGTGCAGGTGCTCCGGGAAGTGGTGTCGGCGTTCGAACGGGTCCTCAACGCCGATGTGCCCGAGGCGCTGCGCACCGCCAAGAGCCTCGCGGTGTCCCTGCGCAAGGCGGGCCATCCGCACGAGGCGAAACGCCTGACCGAGGAAACGTACAACCGCTACCGCGGACGGTACGGGACCAAGGCGCCGGACGCGCTGGCCTGCTGTCTCAACCTGGCGGCCGACTTCTCGGCGACCGGCGACAAGCAGGCCGCCCTCGACCTCGCCGTCCAGGCGCTGGAGGGCTACCAGAGCACGCTGGGCGAGGAGCACCCCTTCACCCTGGCCTGCCGCAACAACGTCTACATCTACCAGCGCGGGCTCGGCGCGGCCGAGGAGGCGGTGCGGGGCGGCGAGGACGTGCGGGCGGCCCTTGAGGAAGTCCTGGGCGCACGCCACCCGTTCACGCTCTGTGCGGCGATCAACCTCGCCAACGCGTACGGCGACATGGGCCGCCCCGATCTCGCCGAACGGTGGGAACGGACCGCGCTCAAGGGCCTGTTGGAGCGGTTCGCGCCGACCCACCCCGATGTGCTCGCCTGCCGGTCCAACCTGGCGATCACCCTGCGGTCGGCCGGCCGCGAGGAGGAGGCCCAGCGGCTGCGCTCCTCCATCCTGGAACCGGCCGCGAAGCAGCTGGGCGTGGACCATCCGATCGCCGAGGCGGCCCGCGCCTGGCGCCGGATCAACCGGGACCTGGAGCCGCAGCCGGTGTGAGCGGGAGGGGGAGTGCCCGGGCCCACGGGCCCGGGCACTCCCCGGTTCATCCCCGCATGCTCACCGAGTGGCCCAGCTCAGCACGCGGGTGAGCGCCCGCAGCGCGCCGAAGTGTGCCGCTCCGCGCTCGACGATCATCTGCGCGCCGGGAATCCGCTCGGCCAGCCATCGGGTGTGCTGCACGGGTGCGAACACGTCCTGCTCGCCGTGCCACAGCAGGACCGGCGCGTGGATGTCCTCCAGGCGGAAGTCCCAGTCGGTGCTGAACGCCATCACGTCGTCCACCCAGCCGTCGGCCGAACTGCGCAGCCCCTCCTCGAAGTTGCGCTCCAGCATCGCCCGGATGCCGGCGTCGGCCACGATGCCCCGGTCCGGCTTGGGCAGCCCGGGCCGCATGTCGTTGACCGAACGGCGCGGATCGGCCCTGATCGTGATCGACCGCATCTCCAGGGACGTCGTCAACTGCCCTTTCCCGGCCGCCGCGTTGATGTACTCGCGCACATTGGACTCGGTCATCCCCTCGAACCAGTCGAGCCCCTGCGCATCGCGCGGCGCGAGCCCCACCAAGGCCGCGGCCCGCGCCGTACGGCCGGGGAGCAGCGCCGCGCAGGCGAGTGCGTGAGGGGCGCCACCTGATCGCCCCACGACGGCGAACTCGCCGATGTCCAGCGCGTCGGCGATCGCCTCCACATCGGCCGCCGCATGCGCGACCCGGCGCCCCGGCAGCCGGTCCGAATCGCCGTAACCCGGCCGGTCGAACGTGATGAGGCGGACGCCGAGGCGGTAGAGCACCGCACTGCGGGGCGCCGGACCGAGCCGGCTCCCCGGGGTGCCGTGCAACAGGAACACCGGCCTGCCCTGCGGGTTCCCGTAGTTCTCGACCGCTAAGTCGCGCCCGTCCCTGGTACGAATCAGCTCCCCCAACTGGTGCCTCCCCGTAGGTCTGGTAGGCGACAGTATGAGCGTGTGCGATTCAGTGGTACATACCCGCACTCGTCGAATGCGCGGCCGGATTCCTCCTCGCTCAGCCCAGTCGGGGGATCTCGATCGCCGGGCACCGGTCCATGACCATGTCGAGCCCGGCGGCCCGGGTCCGCTCGTACGCGTCCTCGTCGATGACCCCGAGCTGGAACCACACGGCCTTGGCGCCGATGGCCACGGCCTGATCGGCCACGTCCCCGGCGAGCTCGCTGTTGACGAACACGTCGACCACATCGACCGGGAACGGAATGGCGTCGAGCGAGGCATACCCCTGCTCACCGTGCACGGTCTCGGCCTTGGGGTGCACGGGCACGATCCGCTTGCCGTAGCGCTGAAGCACGTCGGCGACGCCGTGCGCGGCGCGCCGCTCATTGGAGGACAGCCCGACTATGGCCCAGGTGTCGCCGGTGGTGGTGAGTATCTTGCGGATGGTGTCCTGCTCGGACTGCACGGAGATCTCCTCGGATGGGGTGTCCACGGTCATGGGTGAAACGCCCGCGGCCGTGGACGGCATTCCTTCTACTTCGTCGTCGCGGTCTCCCGCAGGCCGAGGCTCTGCCGCAGGCGCCGGGCCTGGACGTACTCCCGCAGCAGCACCCCCAAGGCCCCCGGCACCGAGGGCCGGGCCGCCCCCATCAGGAGGCCCGTGCCTTTCCCGGCCGCCCGGGGGCCCCGAACCGGTCGAGCGTCTCGCGCGGAATGGTGAGCCGGCCGTCCGCGAGGTCCTCCGCCAGGTCGTTGACGAAGTCGAGGCGCCGGCCGGCGTCGATGTACGTACGACACCCCGAGGGCGCACGCGGGTGCCGCTCAGCCCGCCATGAACGTGTGCGTCGCCCCGAACGACCCGGCGACCTTGACGTCCACCACCAGGCGCGGATGGGTGGCGACCACGGTGACGGACGCGTCGGCGTGCAGGATGCGACGGGCCGGGCCGTCGACGGTGACGCGTACGGTGTCCTGGGTCTGGGTGGGGTCCGAGAGGGTGAAGGTCCACCCGTGTGCGGTGCGGCCCCACATCATCGCCGCGGGACCGGAGACGCGGACCCGCTCGACGGCCCCGGCGGCGAAGAACGTCGCCGCCGTCAACTGACCGTCCAGGTGCGCCGATTGAACGAGCGCCGTGTTGGCGAGGACGGCCCAGCGGCCGCACGCCCGGCGGGTCTGGGCGGGCGAGGCGCCGGGCAGTACGGCGTAGGCGTAGCTCGCGTCGGCCGGGTGGGGCCCGTGGTCCAGGACGATCTTCTGGTAGCGGCGGGTGCAAGGGACGGGCGTGCCATGGGTGTTGGCGCCGGTGTCGATGCCGAGCCAGCTGCCGGTGCGGTCCTCGCGCAGCAGCGTGACCGGCTGTCGGCCGGGTCCGTCGAGCAGGACGTATCCCGCCGTGCCCGCCAGATGCAGCCAGCGCGCACCGGTCACGGTCCGGGTCGTGCCGAGCGGCGAGGTGTCGGGCCTGCCGTCGGCCAGGAGCCGGGCGGCGCCCCCCTCGCCCAGGTTCCGGTTCTCGATGGCCGTCCGCACCGGGGCGCCCGAGGCGTCGGTGATCGCGGCGCCGAGACAGATCACCGCGTCCGGGGTGAAGAACCACGACTTCCGCGCGGACAAGGCGCCGTCCTGCGACACGAAGTCAAGCCCGTGCGCGCCGTGTTGGGCGTCGAAGCGCACCCCGCCCGCGTACGACGTGGTGGTCCGCGGAGGGTCGGAGAGGAGCGGGGGCGGGGCCGCGTCCCGCGCGGTGGTGCCGGGCAGCAGGGTGGCGTCGATGGTGGGCCAGTACGCGTCGCTGTAATGGCCCTGCTGCCCGGGCAGAAAGGTGTACAGGACGCCGTCGCCCGTGTACCAGCCGTGCAGGTTCATGCCGTTGATGGACTCGTACCGGCAGATCCGCTTCGAAGCGACACCGAGCGAGGCCGACCAGCCGCCCGTGCTGTGCACCATGCGGTCCATCTGCGGGAACACCCGATGGGCGAGCGGGGCGGCGGATCCGGGCCACGGCGCGGTGAGCTGTTCGGCGAACTCGACCTCGGGGACCCCGACGGGTTGCAGCCCGCCCGAGAACCGCACCAGGTCCGCCACATCGAGGTACGGCGCCCACGTGCCCTCGGCGATCCACCGCGCGGCGAGACCGGCGAGGCGTGAGCGGGCGGGCTCGGCCGCCGTCCTGGCGAGCAGCACCACCGCGGCGATGAACTGGTGCCCCGCGTCATGCCCGGTCTCGCCCTGCCGGGACAGCATCCGGCCGCGGACCGGCTCCATCATCGACCCGGCGAACAGGAACGGCGCGTACACATCCGGGACCGACTGCTCGAACATCGCCCTTACCCGGGGGGTCAGTTGAGTGCCGGTTCCGTCGGTGACATACGTCAGTGCGGCGATCGCGCTCAGCAGCACCAGGCCGTAGTGGCCCGGGTACGGCACCACCTCGTGCTGGATGAAGGAGCCGTCGGTGCGGTAGCCGTCGCCCTCGGTCGACCGCTTGGTGAGGTCCGCCGCTCCCTGCCCCGCGGCGTCGGTCACCGCCGCGAGGCCCGCTGCCACCCGGCCGGCGTCGCCCGCGAGGGCCCCGGACACCACGGTGATCAGCGCCTTGTCCGCGCGGTTGGCGCCGGTCTCCACCAACCCGGCCGTCGCGGTGCGCCGGTTGGGGTCGGCGACGAAGCGCAGCACGGGGCGCAGGACCCTTTCCCGGTCGGCGGCGGGCAGCCGGTCTCCGAGCGCCACGACGGTCTGGAGCAGCCAGTAGGGCACGCCTATCTCGTACGAGTACCAGTTGCCGATCTCGGCCGTGTGCTCGTTGTACTGCGTGCGCCAGAGGGTGTTGAGCGCCGTCACGATGCGCCCGGGCAGCTCCGGGCGGGCGGAGAGGGCGGAGCCCGGCGTCGCCCAGTCCACCGCGATCGTCCGCAAGCGGTAGTACATGATGGGGAAGTAGGTGCTGCCGGGGCCCGTCGGCAGATCGGGCCAGAGCTGGTCGCGGGTCACATCCATGGCCGAGTGATAGCCGAGCGCCACTTCGTCCAGGGCTGCCACGGCCCGGTCGCGCTTCGACGACACCCGGCCCGTGCCGACCTGGAGCGTGCGGTAGGCGGCCACGATCTTTGCGTGGTCCGGGGCGTCCGACGCGCCCCCGGGCGCGGCCGTCGCGGGCTCGCCGAGCCCGAAGGAGACCGCGGCGGTCGTAGCGGCAGTTGCTCCGAGACGCAGTACGTCTCTGCGATCCAGCGGCATCGCTCGTCCTCACGTCAGGGTGCGCGGGCGGTGGGGGAGGGGCACGATCTCGTTATCTGGTTCAACCACCTGAACATTGCTCAGATACGGGAACTTTGCGAGCGGGCTCAAGGTAGTCCGGAGGTTCATTGGAGTCAACGCCCCTGCGATCGCGGCCCGTTGGACCGGGCCCCGGGCGTCGGGCCCCCGCGCGGACGCGCGCCCGCCACCCGGTGCACCACGGCTCGCGCCCAACGCCGCGAAAAACCCGGTGCCCCCTCCCCGGCCCCCTCCCTACACTCGCTCTGCGTGCCGCCGACAAGGCGACGCGCTCTGCTGTTGAGCAGGCCCGTGCACACGAGTGCGCGAGCGAACGAGCGAAGAGAAGGGGAGCCGGGCCATGCGTACGCAGCACACCGCGGCCATTGCTCCCTCGTCCCGTTACGACGTGATTTTGGTGTCTCGCATCGCTCGGTGACGGCTGCGCGGCCTTCACCGGATTTCTGTGACGCAACGTCAGATCCCTTTGTTTCCGGCACAGCTGTGACCTGCCGTCACGGCTGAGTCGACCGGGCTCCCGTCGTCCTGAATCGCGCTGCCGGCTCGCCCAGTCCGTCTCATCACTGGGCTCCTCAGCGAAAGCACTCGAAAGGCCTCAGGCCATGCGCACCAACACGCGACCTCTCGCCGCCACGTCCCTCTCCGCCGTCCGCAACCTCGGCATCCTCGCCCACGTCGACGCGGGCAAGACCACCGTCACCGAACGGATCCTGTTCGCGACCGGTGCCGTCCACAAGCGGGGCGAGGTGCACGACGGGACGACCGTCACCGACTACGACGCGCAGGAACGCGACCGCGGCATCACCATCTTCGCGGCGGCCGTGAGCTGCCGCTGGGACGGGCATCGCATCAACCTCATCGACACCCCGGGCCACGTCGACTTCGCCGACGAGGTCGAGCGGTCCCTGCGGGTGCTCGACGGGGCCGTCGCGGTGTTCGACGCCGTTGCCGGAGTCGAGCCGCAGAGCGAGTCGGTCTGGCGACAGGCCGACCGGCACGGCGTGCCGCGCATCGCCTTCGTGAACAAGCTGGACCGGGCGGGCGCCGACCTCGACAGGGCGGTCGCCTCGATCCGGGAGCGGCTCGGCGCCGTACCCCTGGTGGTCCAGCTGCCCATCGGACGCGAGGACGGGTTCACCGGCGTCGTCGACCTGGTGCGCATGCGCGCTCTGCGGTGGCACGACGACACCTGCACGAGCGGGCCGGTCGACGGGGCACTGCTCGACGAGGCGACACGAAGGCGCCGCCTCCTTGAGGAGACGGTGGCGGAGCTCCATCCGGACGCGTTGGAGGAGTTCTGCGCGGCTTCGGCGCTGACCGAGCAGACCCTGGTCCGTGTCCTGCGCGAGCTGACCCTGAGCGGGGACGCCGTGGTGGTGCTCGGTGGTTCGGCCTACCGCAACCGCGGGATCGAGCCCCTCCTGGACGCGGTGCTCGCCTACCTGCCGTCGCCCGCCGACATGCCGCCCGTACGCGGCACCGTCGACGGCGTCGAGCAGGAGCGGGCGCCCGATCCGGCGGAGCCGTTCACGGCGCTGGCCTTCAAGGTGGCGGCCACCGCGCGCGGGCGCCTGACCTATCTGCGGGTCTACTCGGGCACCCTGCTCAAGGGTGACTCCGTACGTGACGCGGCGACCGGCCGCGTCGAACGCGTCGGCCGGATCCTGCGCGTCCAGGCCGACCGGCACGAGGAGAGGGAGGAAGCGATGGCGGGCGACATCGTCGCCGTGGTGGGTCTCAAGTCGGCCCGGCCCGGCGCGACCCTGTGCGCGCCGGACGCGCCCGTGCTCCTCGAACCGCCCTCGGTGGCGGAACCCGTGGTGTCGGTCGCGGTCGAGGCCAAGCGCAGCACCGACACCGGCCGGCTCGCCGCGGCGCTGGCACGTCTCGCCGAGGAGGACCCGTCGCTGGTCGTACGGTCCGACGCGGAGACCGGTCAGACCGTCCTCTCCGGCATGGGCGAGCTGCACCTGGAGGTCGCGGTGGAGAAGATCCGGCGCGACCAGGGCGTGGAGGTCGGCGTCGGCCGGCCTCAGGTCTCGTACCGCGAAACCGTCGTGCGCGGCGTGACCGGTCTCGTCCACCGGCATGTCAAACAGGACGGCGGGGCCGGGCAGTTCGCGCAGGTCGTCCTCGATGTGGAGCCGATGGAAGGGGTGGGATTCGAGTTCCGGTCGACGGTGGTCGGCGGCCGGGTGCCGCAGGAGTACGCGCGCGCCGTGGAGGCGGGCTGCCGCGACGCCCTCGCCGAGGGCCCGCTCGGCGGCCACCCGGTCACGGGCCTGCGCGTCACGCTCACCGACGGGGCGACCCACTCCAAGGACTCCTCGGAGATGGCGTTCCGCACGGCCGGTCGCTTCGCCCTGCGCGAGGCGCTGCGGGCGAGCGTGATGGGGCTGCTCGAACCGGTCGTCGAGGTCACGGTGACCGTGCCCGAGGACGGCGTCGGCGGCGTCCTGGGTGACCTCGCGGCGCGCCGCGGCCAGGTGTCGGCGTCCACCACCGGAGCCGGTTCCGCGGTGATCACGGCGGCGGTCCCGCTGGCCGAGTTCTTCGGGTACGCCTCCCGGCTGCGCGGCCGGACCCAGGGCCGGGGCACCTTCACGACCCGGCCCGCGCCGCTCGCGCCGGTGCCGGCCGCGGTCGCCGACGCGCTCCTGACGCGGTAGCCGCCGCTGCCTGTTCCGCCCCGGTCGGCCGGGGCGGAACAGGCGCATAGGGTGGGCGGATGCAGGAGCAGTACCGCACCATCGCCCGAGAGGGCGTGCACGAGAGCGAGATCAACAGGTCGCGCTTCATCTGCGCGCTCGCCCCCGCCGCGACCGAACAGGAGGCACAGGCGTTCGTCGCCCGCATCCGCAAGGAGCACCCGACCGCCAGCCACAACTGTTTCGCGTACGTCATCGGAGCCGACGCCTCCGTACAGAAGGCGAGCGACGACGGCGAACCCGGCGGCACCGCGGGCGTGCCGATGCTCCAGATGCTGACCCGGCGCGAGGTGCGGTACGTCGTCGCCGTGGTCACCCGTTACTACGGCGGGGTCAAGCTCGGCGCGGGCGGTCTGATCAGGGCGTACGGGGGTGTCGTCGGCGAGGCCCTGGACGCGCTCGGCACGATCGTGCGCCGGCGGTTCCGGCTCGCCAGCGTCACTGTCGACCACCAGCGCGCGGGCAAGCTGGAGAACGACCTGAGGGCGACCGGCCGCGCGGTGCACGAGGTGCGGTACGCGGAGGCCGTGACCATCGAGATCGGGCTCCCCGAGGCCGACGTCGAGGGCTTCCGCGCCTGGCTCGCCGACGCCACCGCCGGCACCGCGACCCTTGAGCTGGGCGGAGAGGCGTACGGGGATGCGTAAGCCCGGCGGCAGCGGCATGGGAGAGCCGAGGCGGGCGGAGCGGGCGGATGTCCCGGTTACCGCCCGTGTTGTCAGACCCCACCGTTACCCTCGGGGATCATGAGATTCCTGCACACCTCGGACTGGCACCTGGGCCGGTCCTTCCACCGGGTCGACCTGCTCGGCGCTCAGGCGGCGTTCGTCGACCACGTGGTGGCGACGGTACGTGACCGAGGTGTGGACGCGGTGCTCGTGGCTGGGGACGTGTACGACAGGGCGGTGCCGCCGCTCGCCGCCGTCGACCTGTTCGACCGGGCCCTGCACAGCCTCGCCGATCTCGGTGTGCCCACGGTGATGATCTCCGGAAACCACGACTCGGCGCGCAGGCTGGGCGTCGGAGCCGGCCTCATCGAGAGGGCCGGGATCCATCTGCGGACCGACCCGACGGGCTGCGGTACACCGGTCATGATCGGCGACGTGGCCTGCTACGGGCTGCCCTACCTGGAACCCGCCCTGGTCCGCGACGAACTGGCGGCGCCGAAGGCCGGGCACGAGGCGGTGCTCGCCGCGGCCATGGAGCGCGTACGGGCGGACCTCGCGACCCGCCCCGAAAACACCCGGTCCATCGTGCTCGCGCACGCCTTCGTGGCCGGGGGCGAGCCGAGCGACAGCGAGCGCGACATCACCGTAGGGGGAGTCGCCGCAGTGCCCGCCGGCGTCTTCGACGGCGTCGACTACGTGGCCCTCGGCCACCTCCACGGCAGTCAGGTGATCACCGACCGGGTCCGCTACTCGGGCTCGCCGCTCGCCTACTCCTTCTCGGAAGCCGCCCACCGCAAGTCCATGTGGCTGGTGGACCTCGCCGCCGACGGAGCGGTCACCGCCGAACGCATCGACTGCCCGGTGCCCCGCCCCCTCGCCCGTATCCGGGGACACCTGGACGAACTCCTCGAAGACCCGGCGCTGTCCCGCCACGAACAGGCATGGGTGGAGGCCACGTTGACCGACGTGCAGCGCCCCGCCGACGCCATGGCCCGGATCAGCACGCGCTTCCCGCACACCTTGAGCCTCGCCTTCGACCCCGAGCGGGCCGACGGCGATCCGCAGGCCTCGTACGCGCAGCGCCTCAGCGGTCGCAGCGACCAGCAGATCGCGGAGGACTTCGTGGCGCACGTACGCGGCGGCAGCGGCCCGGACGCCCAGGAACGCACCGTGCTGCAAGGGGCGCTCGACGCCGTACGCGTGGACGATGGCGTGCGCGAGGTGGCCCGGTGAGGCTGCACCGCATGCGCGTGACGGCCTTCGGCCCCTTCGCGGGCAGCCAGGAGGTCGACTTCGACGCGCTGTCCGCCGCGGGCCTGTTCCTGCTGCACGGCCCGACCGGCGCGGGCAAGACCTCGGTGCTCGACGCGGTCTGCTTCGCCCTGTACGGAGCGGTCCCCGGCGCCCGCCAGAGCCCCGGCACCCCCCTGCGCAGCGACCATGCCGCGCAGGACGTCTTCACCGAGGTGCTGCTCGAACTGACCGTCGGCGGGCGGCGGTTGGAGATCACCCGGCGCCCGCAGCAGGAACGGCCCAAAAAGAAGGGCATCGGCTTCACCACCGAGAAGGCGCAGACCTGGCTGCGCGAGTACGACCCGGCCGACCGCGCCTGGCAGGCGCTGAGCCGCTCGCACCAGGAGGTCGGCGAGGAGCTCGGCCGGCTCATCGGGATGAGCCGGGAGCAGTTCTGCCAGGTCGTGCTGTTGCCGCAGGGGGAGTTCGCCAAGTTCCTGAGGTCGGACGCGGAAGCGCGCGGACGCCTCCTCGGCAGGCTCTTCGACACCCGCCGGTTCGCCGCCGTGGAGGAGCGCCTCGCCGAGCTGCGCAAGACCGCCGAGCGCCAGGTCAAGGACGGCGACGAGCAGTTGCTCGCCATCGCCCAGCGGATGGCGCAGGCCGCGGGCGACAGCACCGACGCGCGCGCATGGCCGCTGCCCGACGCACGGCCCGGCGACCCGGGCCTGGCCTCGGCCGTCCTGCAGTGGGCGGCCGTCGCGCGCGGCGGCGCACACGAACGCCTCGACATCGCCTCGGCCGCCGTGTCCGCCGCCGAAAGCAGGCAGGCCGCGGCCCGCCGCATCGCCGAAGAGGCCCGGCAGCTGGCCGCCCTCCAGGAGCGGTACGCGGAAGCTGCCCGCAGAGCCGAGGAGCTGGCGGCCCGCCGCCCCGAACAGGACGCACTGCGGGCCCGCCTGGACACGGCCCGCAAGGCGGAACTGGTCTCGCCCGCGCTCGAATGGCGGGAGCAGGCCCAGCGTGCACACCGCACGGCCACCGCCGAGCGGGACCGCTCCCGCGCCCGGCTGCACCCGGACCTCGCCGACGCCGGAGCCGATCAACTCGCCTCCCTGGAGCGGAGGATGCGCCAGGATCTCGGCGCGCTGGAGTCCGCCCGCCGGGCCGAGCGCCGCAGTGCGGAGATCGATGACGAGCGCGCCCGCCTCGACCGGCAGGCCCGCGCCGACGAGGACGCCCTCACCGACACCGCGGCATGGCTCGCGGGCTGGGAGGCCGCCCGGCTCGGCCACCAGAAGCGGATCGATGCCGCCCACGAAGCGGCGACCCGCGCGGAACAGCTCGCCGGACAGCTCGAACCGGCCCAGCGGCGGCTCGCGGCCGCCCGCGAACGCGATGCGCTACAGGCTCGCCTGACCGCGGCCGACCGGCGACATGCCGACACCCGCGAGGCCGCCAACGCCGCACACGAACACTGGCTCGCGCTGCGCGAGGAGCGGCTGCGCGGCATCGCGGCCGAGCTTGCGGCGCGGCTGCGCGAGGGGGAGCCGTGCACGGTGTGCGGCTCGGCCGACCACCCCGCGCCCGCCCGCCCCGGCACCGGCCAGATCGACCGCGCGACGGAGGATGCCGCGCAGCAGGCATACCGGGACGCCGACCGGGCCCGCGCCGAAGCTGAGGCCGCCCTGTCCTTGGTACGGGAGGAGCTCGCCGGTGCGCGGGCCGAGGCGGGCGCGGCGAGCGTGGCCGAACTGTCCGATGCTGCGGGGGAGTTGCAGCGTGCGCACGGTGCGGCGCGGGGCGCGGCGGCCGGGCTGCACGAGGCTCAGCTGGCGCTTGCCTCGGCGGAGGGAGAGTACGAGAGGCGCCTGAACGCCCAGCGCACGGCACAGCAGAACATGGCCGCCCGGACCGCGAGCCGCGAAGCCCTGGATCGCGAACAGGCAGTTCTGGAGCGGGAGTTGAGCGACGTCCGGGCGGGTGCAGCCAGCGTCGCCGAGCAGGCCGGGCTGCTCGAACACCGGGCGGCCATCCTCGCCGAGGCCGTGGAGGCGGTGCGCGCCGTCGAGGACAGCGCCGAGCGGCTCAAGGAGGCCGACGGACGGCTCTCGGAGGCGGCGTTCCGGGCCGGGTTCGACACCCCGGCCGCGGCATCGGCCGCCCTGATCGACGAGCGGGGCCAGCGCGACATCCAGCACCGGCTCGACGAATGGCAGCACCAGCGGGCCACGGTCACCGCGCGCCTCGCCGAGCCGGAGACGGCCGCGGCCGGTCTTGCCGCGCCGGCCCGCACCGCTGAGGCGGAGGCCGAGTCCGCGGCGGCCGAACGGGCCCTGCGGGAAGCCGTTTCGGCCCTTTCTGCGGCCCGGTCCCGCTGTGCGGAACTGCACGCTCTGAGCGGCCGGGCCACCGAGGAGACCCGCAGGATCGGCCCGCTGCGCGAGGAGTACGAGCGGGTCGCCCGCCTCGCCGGGCTCACCGCGGGCACCTCCGCCGACAACGAGCGCAAGATGCGCCTGGAGTCGTACGTCCTTGCCGCGCGCCTCGAACAGGTCGCGGCCGCGGCGACGGCCCGGCTCCAGCGGATGTCGGGCGGGCGGTACACGCTGGTCCACTCCGACGTGAGGGGCGGCCGGGGGCGGTCGGGCCTCGGGCTGCACGTGGTCGATGCCTGGACGGGCCGCGAGCGCGACACCGCGACGCTGTCGGGCGGCGAGACGTTCTTCGCCTCCCTCGCGCTGGCCCTGGGCCTGGCCGATGTCGTCACCGACGAGGCGGGTGGGGTGCGGCTCGACACGCTGTTCATCGACGAGGGCTTCGGCAGCCTCGACGACCAGACCCTGGACGAGGTGCTGGACGTCCTGGACTCGCTGCGAGAGCGGGACCGCAGCGTGGGGATCGTGAGCCACGTGGGTGACCTGAGGCGCCGCATCCCGGCGCAGCTGGAGGTGGTGAAGGACCGCGCGGGGTCGTCGGTGCGGCTGCGTGGAGTGGCCGCTGGGGCTCGGCCCCAGACCCCGTAGGTCCCTCCCCACCCCTTCCCGCTGTGACATTCTGCGGCTCCGACGCGTGGCCTCCGGGGGTGGGTGGGTTCGGCTGCGGATCGCCATGGGTGGTGCTTCAGCTGCGGGCCGTGCGTGGCTGGTCGCGCAGTTCCCCGCGCCCCTGGCAGTGTCGATTCTGGTCAGCACCGGCATCTTTAGCCCGTCATGGGGTACCCCCAGGCCCTTAAGATCTTGGGGGAGTTTGAGGACGAGCACCGTTGAGGCGCGACCGGGGTCTGGGGCGGAGTCCCAGGGGCACCCCCGCCCCCCGATCAGCGGCCGATCGCCCGCCGCGGGAGCGGGGACGAATACACCACGCTCGTCGTCACCGACCCCAACGCCCCGATCTTCCCCGAGATCTCCTCGAGATGGCTCATCGACCGCGCCCCCACCTTGATCACAAAGCAGTCGTCCCCCGTCACATGGTGCGCCTCCATGATTTCCGGCGTCGCGTCCACCAGATCGTGGAACGGCTTGTAATGGCCGTTCGGATAGCGAAGCCGCACGAAGGCGAGGATCGGCCGGCCGAGGCGTTCCTGGTCGACGACGGCCGTGTAGCCCGCGATCACCCCGGCCTCTTCGAGGCGACGTACCCGCTCGGTGACGGCGCTCGCCGACATCGAGACGGTCCTGGCCAGCTCGGCGAACGTGGCCCGGCCTTCCTGCTGGAGGGCTTCCAGAATGCGCCAGTCGGTGGCGTCCGGGGAATACGCGGTCATGCCGCCCACACAACCGTGAAATCCCCGGCGGATCAAGAGATGTTCCGGGGATCGGACCTTCCCGGAGTTGATCATCGGGACATAGATTTTCAGCCATGACGACACAGCTCACCGCCCCCGCCAATCCCGTCCTGCGCGTGGCCCCGGCCGCCCCCGCCGACGCCGCCGCCTACTTCCGCGCCAGCCTGGTCTTCCACGCCGACGTCTCCGACGTGGCCTCGGGGCTCGCCGTCGTGGGCGACCCGGGATTCGTGGTCCTGGACTCCCGCTCCACCGCGTCCTGGGACCAGGGCCATGTGCCCGGCGCCGTCCACCTGCCGACCGCGCTGATCGCCGAGCAGGCCGAGCAGCTCCTGAACAAGTCCGTGCCGGTCGTCACGTACTGCTGGGGCCCGGGCTGCAACGGTGCCACCCGCGCGGCCCTCGCGCTCGCCGAACTCGGCTTCCAGGTCAAGGAGATGCTCGGCGGATTCGAGTACTGGGTCCGCGAGGGCTTCGAGTTCGAGACGTGGGAGGGGCGCGAGAAGCGTGCCGCCGACCCGCTGACCGCGCCGGTCGACTCCGACGACTGCGGCTGCTGAACGCCGTGGGCACCGAGGGAGCGGGGCGGCCCGGTCACCGGACCGCCCCGCCGGTGCCTCAGAGCTTGGACAGCTCGTCGACCAGGTCGTCGAGACCGAGCGAGCCCTGCGAGAGGGCCGCCATGTGCCAGGCCTTCGGGTCGAAGGCGTCGCCGTGGCGGGCCCGCGCGTTCTCGCGGCCAAGCAGCCAGGCGCGCTCGCCCAGCTTGTAGCCGATCGCCTGCCCCGGCATCGACAGATAGCGGATCAGCTCGCTCCGGACGAAGTCCGCCGGACGGCTGCTGTGGCCACTGAAGAACTCGTGCGCCAGCTCCGGAGTCCAGCGCTCGCCCGGGTGGAACGGAGAATCCGCCGGAATCTCCAGCTCCAGGTGCATACCGATGTCGATGATCACCCGGCAGGCGCGCATCATCTGCGCGTCCAGGTAACCGAGCCGGCGCTCGGGGTCGGTGAGGAAGCCCAGCTCGTCCATCAGGCGCTCGGCGTACAGCGCCCAGCCTTCGGCGTTGGCGCTGACGTGGCCGACGGTGGCCTGGTAGCGGGAGAGCTGGTCCGCGACGTGCGCCCACTGCGCGATCTGCAGGTGATGGCCCGGCACGCCCTCGTGGTACCAGGTCGACACCAGGTCGTACACCGGGAATCGGGTCTCGCCCATGGTGGGCAGCCAGGTGCGGCCGGGCCGCGAGAAGTCCTCGGAGGGGCCCGTGTAGTACGGGGCCGCGGCGCCGCCGGGCGGCGCGATGCGGGACTCCACCTTCCGTACCCGCTCGGCGAGTTCGAAGTGCGTCCCGTCCAGCGCTTCGATGGCCTCGTCCATCAGGGACTGCAGCCAGTCGCGGACCTCGTCGACGCCCTCGATGTGCGTGCCGTGCTCGTCGAGGTGCGCCAGCGCCTCCCAGGGGCCCGCGCCGGGCAGGATCTTGGCGGCCTCGGTCTTCATCTCGCCGAGCAGCCGGTGGTACTCGGACCAGCCGTACGCGTACGCCTCGTCCAGGTCGAGGGCGGTGCCGTTGTAGTACTGCGACCAGCGCTGGTACCGCTCGCGGCCCACCGTGTCGGCGGATCCCTCGATGGCCGGCGCGTACACGTCGCGCAGCCAGTCGCGCAGTGCGGCAAGAGCCGCGGACGCCTCGCCCGCCGCCGAGTCGAGCTCGGCACGCAGGGCCTCGGGGCCGGGCGCGGCGAGCTCCTCGAAGAAGCGGGTGTCGATCCATTCACCGAGCTGGCCGATGACGGTGTGGGTGGCGCGCGGGCCGCCGAACAGCTTGCGTTCCAGGCCGAGTTCGAGCGAGGCGCGGTAGCCCTCGATGGCTGCGGGCACCGCGCGAAGGCGGGAGGCGACCGCCCGCCAGTCCTCCTCGGTCTCGGTCGGCGTCATGGTGAACGCCATCCGGACGCTGTGGGCGGGCGAGTGCAGATTGCTGATCGTACGCAGGCCCTCGTCGGCTTCGTGGACGGCGAGTTCGGAGGTCAGCCGCTCCCGCAGCAGCCGGCCGCAGCGGCGCTCGGCGTCGCTGTCGGCGCCGGGCTGCCGCTCGGCCTCGTCGAGGCGGGCGAGTGTGGTGCGCGCCAGGTCGGCCACGGCCGACTGTCCTGCGGGGGAGAAGTCGGGCAGGAGGGCGTGGCTCGCCCTGACGCCCAGATAGCTCCCGGTGATCGGGTCGAGTTCGATGAGTGCGTCGACGTAGGCGTCGGCGACCTGGCGGGGCAGCGCGCTGCTGGAAGTGACTGACATGCGGACATCCTCTCCAAGTGAGGGCTCCGCGTCACCACCAATCTTGCCGGAACGCCTGACCGGGCCGCCGGGAACCGGACTGCTCAGCGCTGTTCGAAGCCCCCGCGGCGACCGGCGGAGCTCATCGGGGCCGTCTTGTCGAGGCGGGCGGTCACGACCAAGGTACCCTCCTCGACCTGGTAGTCCAGGGGCAGCCCGAGCCCGCGCATGGCCGCGACCATGCCGGTGTTGGACGCCTGGGTGACGGCGTACACGCTGTCGCAGCGGGCCTCGACGGCGAGGTCGGCCAGGCGGCGCAGCAGTTCGGAGCCGATGCCGCGGCGCTGCCAGGAGTCCTCGACGAGCACGGCCACCTCGGTCTCGTCGCCGTCCCACAGGAGGTGGCCGAGCGCGACCAGGCGTCCGGAGGCGGTCTGTACGGCGAGGGTGCGGCCGTAGCGCGGGCTCAGCAGGTGCCCGAGGTAGCGGTCGGCGTCGGCGACGGGGCCGTGGTAACGCAGGCCGAGGGTGCGGTCCGAGCACCGCTCGTGCATGGCCTTGGCGGCCTCGATGTCGCTCTGGTCCGCACGCCGCACCGTGATCTCGTTGCCCTCGGGCAGCGTCAGGACGTCCTCGCTGCGCGGCACGCGCGGGCCGAGCCGGGCATCCAGCTCCACGAGCGCCCGGGCGCGGGCGAACTCGGTGGGGGTGAACGGGAGATGGGGCCGCTCGATGGTGATCGCCCCGCCGTTCGGGTCGCGCAGCCGCATGGTCGTCGACTCCAGTACGCCCTCGACCGGGGCCGTCTCGCCGGTGGGGCGGCCGGTCAGGGAGACCGCGGGCAGCGAGTGGATGGTGCAGCGGCCGAGCAACTGGCGCAGCGCGAGCGGGAGTTCGGCCGCATCGAGCGCGGTGCGGGTGGCGAGACCGAGGACGCGGGTCGGCGCGTCCACGAGGTCGTGGGCGTCGGCCCGCTCTGTCCAGGTGTCGTGGCCGCCCGCCGCGGAGACCGCCCGGGCCAGTGCGGCGCCCGACAGCTCGGCAGGCGTACGCAGCAGGAACTCGTCCACGGTGCCGTCCGCGAGCGGGTGCGTCTGGAGCGTGAGGATGTCCACGCGGTGCCCGGCGAGCGCGGTGCACAGTGCGGCGAGGCTGCCCGGCTCGTCCCGTACGGTCGTCCGCATCCGCCAGAGCGCCGTCTCGCGGCGCGCGCTGTCGCTCGCCGGGTCGCCGCCGGCCGCCGGGCCGTCGGTATCGCCCGTATCGCCGGTATCCGGGAGCGGCGGGGCATGGCTGTGGCGGCGTGCCCACCAGGTGTGGAACGCCGCCGTGGCGATCAGTGCCACGGCCGAGGCGACCAGCAGGAACGGTCCGTCGGGGCCGTGCGCGACCATGTTCGCGAGTCCGTCGGCGACGGCGACGGCCGTGAACAGCGCGGCGAGTTCGACGAGGTCCCGCCGCCAGTGGTGACGGCGGCGGGCCTGCTTGTGGGACAGCTGTCCTTGCACATCAGTCATGGCATCACTGTGGCTCAGCGTTGTTGCGTGATCACGAACGCTTTGTGACTGACGGGTTAAGTGTGCTTCTGATGCTCTTTTGGCTGTTTTCTGCCGGATGTGGCCTGGAGTGTGCGTCTCCGCGTTCCGGCCTGCCCGTCACCGGGTCCGGGATCACTGACCTACGAGCCCGGGCTGCAGCACTTGGGTGAAGAGTACCGAACCGCCCTGCGCCCGCAGCCGTACGGTCAGCTCGCCGGAGCCGCCGTCGATCTCGATCTCGCCGAAGTTCGGCGGGGCCTCCATGGGCGAGGCGTTGGCCTTGGTGGGAGCCTGCACGAAGACCTGCCGGGGGCCGAACGTGCCGTCCACCTTGTCCGGCGGGAAGCCGCCCGCGGCGAGCGGCCCGGACACGAACTCCCAGAACGGGGCGAAGTCCTTGAACGCGGCGCGCGACGGGTCGTAGTGCTCGGCGGCCGTGTAGTGCACGTCCGCGGTGAGCCACAGCGTGCCGGTGATCCGTTGGTGCTTGATGAACCGCAGCAGCTCGGCGATCTGCAGCTCGCGCCCGAGCGGCGCACCGGGGTCGCCCTGGGACACCGCTTCGAAGTCGGTGGCGCCGTCCACGACGACGAGGCTGAGCGGCATGTCCGCGGCGATGACCTTCCACACCGCCCGCGACCTCGCCAACTCCCGCTTCAGCCACTGGAGCTGCTCGGCGCCGAGGATGCCGACCCGGTCGTCGGGCTGCCGGCCGGGCGAGTTGGCGTCGCGGTACGTCCGCATGTCGAGCACGAACACATCGAGGAGCGGCCCGTGCCGCAGCACGCGCTGCACCCGCCCCGCGCGCTCGCCGGTCCCCAGCGTCGAGATCGGGAAGTACTCGCTGAACGCCCGCCGCGAACGGGCCGCGAGCACGTCGAGGTTCTTCTCCGTGTAGCGCGCGTCGTCCAGGATCTGTCCGGGGTACCAGTTGTTCCGAACTTCATGGTCGTCCCACTGCACGATGGACGGCACCTGCGCGTTGAACGCGCGGACGTTCTCGTCCAGCAGGTTGTAGCGGAAGTTCCCCCGGTACTCGGCGAGGGTCTCGGCGACCTTGGACTTCTCCTCGGTGGTGATGTTGCGCCACACCCGGCCGTCGGGCAGCGTCACGCTCGGCAGGATCACGCCGTCGGCATAGATGTTGTCGCCGCTGGACAGGAAGAAGTCCGGGTCCAGGCGCCGCATTTCGTCGTACACGCGGTAGCCGCCGATGTCCGGGTTGATGCCCCAGCCCTGCCCCGCGATGTCCCCGGACCACAGGAACCGCACGTCGTCGCGCCGGCTGGCGGGCGCGGTGCGGAAGGTGCCGCACACCGGCCGGCCGGTGCGCCGCGGGTCGTCGGGGTCGGACAGGGTGACCCGGTAGTGGATCTGCTCCCCGGCCGGGAGCCCGCGCAGCGACGTCGTACCGGTGAAGTCCGTACCCGGCCCGAGCAGCGGCCCCTGCCATCTGCGGGCGCGCCGGAAGGACTCCGTCGCGGACGTCTCCACGACCATCCGGGCCGGGCGGTCGGAGCGCGCCCAGATGAGCCCGGACGAGGCGGTGATGTCGCCGGCCTGCACACCCCAGGAGGCGCTCGGGCGGCCGGCGCGGGCGAACGCGGGCGCCGCGGCGAGCCCGGTCGGCAGGGCGAGACCCGCCGACGCGGCGAGCGAACCCTTCAGTACGGTACGGCGGTTGGGCATCGGTGTCGCCTCCTGGGGAGGTTGGTCGCTGGGTGCCCTGCCATGCCTACTGCCCGGCTGCGGCGCGGGCGCGAACTCCGGGTGAACAACCGGCCTAGGCCGAGCGGACCGGGACCAAGGAACGATCGACCCGTCGATCTTCGTTGACTAGGTTGCGTGTACGGGACGCCGACGGGGCGGACCAGGGAATGAGGAGCACCGCATGCCTATCGGCGGCCGTTCACACATCCGCATCGCCAGGCCGTCCCTCGACCTCGCGGCGGCCGAGCGCTTCTGGGTCGAGGGGCTGGGCCTGAAGGTCGTCTACCGGGCCGAGGCGGACGGGCACGACCTCCTGATGCTCGGGTGGCCGGACGCCGACTGGCACCTGGAGCTGGTCCGCGAGGCGGGCCACCCGGTCGAACCCCGGCCCACCGAGGAGGACCTCCTCGTCGTCTACCTCGACGAGGAGGTCCCGGCAGAGCTCGTCGACCGTCTGGTGGAGCACGGCGGCATACGCGTCCGGTCGCCGAACCCGTACTGGAACGAATGGGGCGTGACCGTCGCCGACCCGGACGGGTACCGCCTCGTGCTCTGCAAGCGCGCGTGGTCCAACGCCTGACGCTTTCGCGGTGCGCAGCCCGAAGTCGTCCTGAGGTCAGGCGAGTTGAGTCTCCGGGCGGGACGGAACCTCGCCGGCCGGGCGGCTTCCGTCCAGGATGACCCGGGCGACCAGGGCCGGGTCGTCGTTCATGGGGACGTGGCCGCAGCCGGGCAGCCGCACGAGCCGGGCGCCCGGGATGGTGTGCTTGGCGCGGACGCCCTGGCGGCGCAGGAGCAGCCGGTCCCCGCTGCCCCAGGCGACGGTCACGGGCACCCCGGACACGTCGTCCGTGAACAGGACGTCCTGCCCGGCGGCCAGGGTCTGCCCGAAGCCGGGCGCGGTGCGCAGCGCCAGCGTCTCGGCGACGACGGCCTCCGGCGAACGACGGCCGGGCCGGGCGTAAATGGTGCTGGTCAGCGCGGTGCGCCCGGCGGCCGTGCGGGACATCCGCTCGATGACCGGGAGCGGCAGCGCCTTCGCCACCAGCCGCATCGTCCGCAGCACATTGAAGGCGTACTGCCGCTCGGACGGCGTCCAGAAGCCGGCCGGGGAGAGCGCCGTCACGGACCGCACGAGCTTCTCGCGCCCCAGCTCCAGGGCGAGCAGGCCGCCCAGGGAATTCCCCGCGACGTGCGGCCGCTCGATGCCGAGGGCCTCGCACAGCGCGCCGAGGATCGGGACGACGGTGGAGAGGTCGTAGGCGGTGCCCTCCGGCAGCGCGGGCGAGGCACCGAAGCCCGGCAGGTCGATCGCGATCACGTCGCGGTCGGCGGTGAGCAGATCGAAGACCGGATCCCAGGCCTGCAGGTGGTGGCCTATCCCGTGGAGCAGCAGGAGCGGCTCGCCCGTGCCCGCGCGCCGGTAGGTGACCGAGGTGGAGCGGCTCCCCAGGGGAGTGTCGATCGCGAACGAGACCTCTGCGGTCATGGGGCTGCTCCCTGTCCTGGGATCCACGCTTAGACGCCCTGTCAGCAACAACTACCGCTCGGTAGCTTGGAGTTCAAGAGGCATATCGGACATCTCGGTGGGCCGGCGACTTTTCCCGGGCCCCGGCCGTCGCCCCGGGGCCTTGCGCAGTGGGGTCGTCACCGGGGCGCGAACGTCATGTGAACGCTCTGCGGCAACCCTCGTGCGCGCTCCGTAACGGAACGAGGATTGGTCTTGACCAAGGGGGTGGGCCGCCCTATGGTCGCAGAGTTAGTGCAGGAACCTTTAATAAACAAGGGCACGGAAAGCCGCCGCGGACACGGCGATTGCGGAGGATCAGGGTGGGGACCACGCAGCTGGAATCGGTGCCGGAACCGAAGTACTGGCACCTCAAGACGGTACTCAGCGAGGCGCTCGACTCGGACTTCGCGGTGGGCGAGATCCTGCCCAACGAGCGTGACCTCGCGGCCCGGTTCGGCGTCGCGCGCGCCACGCTCCGCCAGGCACTGGAACAGCTCGAACTGGAAGGCCGGCTCCAGCGCCGCCGCGGCGTCGGCACCACCGTCGCCCCGCCGCGCACGGCCGTCTCGGTCTCCACCGCCCAGCACGACTGGCCCGGTGCGCCCGGCGACGCCTGGCAGACCGCGGATGCCACGGTCGCCGTGCCGCCCGCCGCGGTCGCCCGCCTCTTCGACACCGCCACCGGCGAGGAGACGCACACCGTCCGCCGGACCCGGGTCGCCCACGGCCAGGCCGTCGCCGCCGAGCTCCTCTATGTTCCGGTCGGCTCCGTGCCCGAGCTCTCCGCGATCGACGTGCCCTCGGGCCCGGCCCGCGGCCGTGCCGTCCTGCGCGAACTGCAGCGCCTGGAACTCGAAGGCCAGGACCGCGCCGTCGAACTCGGCTCGGCGCGCGCCGACGACGCCAAGGAACTCGACCGGCTGCCCGGCGCCCCCGTCCTCGTCGTGACCACCCGGTACTTCGCCGAGGGCCGCACCGCCGCCGTCTCCGTCGCCACCTACCGCGCGGACACCTGCCGCCTCACCTTCGGCGACTCGGTCGACGTGGAGATCAACCACCCCGGTCAGCAGCGCCAGGCCTCCTGACCCCGTCCGGTGCTCGGCGCGAGGAACCTCGGGCCGGTCACCGGACCTGAGGCGCCTCAGCGCCGCGCCGTCACCGTTCCCTCGACGGCGAACAGCTCTTCCTCCACGTGGTCGAGGGCGAGCCGCAGCGCTCCGGTCGCCACCACCGCCTCGCCCAGCATCGAGAGCACCACCCGGGGCGGCCGCAGACAATAACGCGCCAACTCCCTGCGCAGCGGCTCCAGTACGCCGTCGATGCCGGCCGCCCAGCCGCCCACGACGACCAGTTCCGGATCGAGGGCGAGCACCAGCGCGGCCACATCGTGCACCAGGCGCTGAAGGAACCGCTCCACCGCGGCCTGGGCCCGCGCATCGCCCTGCCGGGCCAGCGCGAACACATCGGCGACGGCCTGTTCGTCCAGCGGGTGCAGTGGCTCGTCCGTCGTCGAGAGCAGTTTCTCGGGGGTGACATCGCGGCCGAGCAGATGCAGCGCACCGATCTCGCCCGCCGCGCCGCCGAAGCCCCGGTGCAGCCGGCCGCCGATCAGCGAACCCGCCCCCGGGCTCAGGCCGGCCA
Source organism: Streptomyces mauvecolor (assembly GCF_039532965.1). Classification (NCBI taxonomy): domain Bacteria; kingdom Bacillati; phylum Actinomycetota; class Actinomycetes; order Kitasatosporales; family Streptomycetaceae; genus Streptomyces; species Streptomyces mauvecolor. The sequence goes on from NZ_BAAASQ010000008.1 coordinate 92,847, forward strand.
TGACGAAGACGACGTCGTCGGAGTCGGCCGCCGCACCCTTCCAGTGCTCGGCGACGGCCGCGGCGTTGGCGTCGTTCTCGACCAGTACGGGACAGCGGAAGGAACGCCGCAGCCGCTCGCCCAGCGGCAGGCCCGTCCACTCGGGCAGCGCGGTACCGAGGCGCACGGTGCCGTCGGCCTCGACGATGCCCGGGCTGCCGACGCCGACCGCACGCAGCGAACTGCGCGCCACACCGGCCCGGCGCAGCACATCGGCGACGGTCATCCGGACCCGTTCGAGACGCTCGTCGGCCGATGCCGTCTCCGGCACCTCGCGCGAACCCGCGCCGAAGATCCGGCCGTCCAGACCGGAAAGCAGCGCAGCCACCCGGTGCGGGCCGATCTCTATGCCGAGCAGATGCCCCGCCTCGGCCCGGAACCGGAAGCGCCGCGCGGGCCGGCCCTGGCGCCGCGCCTCGCCCTCCTCGGGGGCCGACTCGACGACGAGCCCGGCCTCCATCAGGCCGTCGACCACGCCTTCGACCGTCGGCCGGGACAAACCCGTGATCCGGGTCAGATCGGTCAGCGTGGGAGATTCCGCACCCCTGAGGGCGTGCAGCACCACCGCGGAATTGATCCTCCGCAGCAGAGAGGGGTCCCCGCCGGTCAGCCGCCCCAACGTGTGTCCTCTCAGCTCGTGCGCGTGTCTGCCGGATCGTACTCGCTGGTCAGGTGTACGGCGAGCGGCGGCCGGTAACGGGGGCGCATCAGCCCGGGGCCACGAAACCGGACTCGTACGCGGCGATGACCGCCTGCGTGCGGTCCCGGGCGCCCAACTTCGCCAGCACCGCGCTGACATGCGTCTTCACGGTCTCCGAGCCGACGATGAGCTTGGCGGCGATCTCCGCGTTGGAAAGTCCCCGCGCCATCAGGCGCAGCACTGCGGCCTCCCGGTCGGTCAGCGCCGCCTCGGCGAGCGCCGTGCGCGCCGCGCCGTTGCCGTACTCGGCGGCGAGCGCGCGCACCGCCGCCGGGAACAGCAGCGAGTCGCCCTCCGCCACCAGCCGGATCGCGTTGACGATCTCGGCGGGCCGGGCCCGCTTCAGCAGGAAACCGTCGGCCCCGGCCCGCAGCGCCTCGTACACGTACTCATCGTTCTCGAAGGTCGTCACGACCAGGATCTTCGGCGGGTCCTCGACCGTGCGCAGCACTGCCCGCGTCGCCTCTATGCCGTCCAGGAGCGGCATCCGCACATCCATCGCGACCACGTCCGGCCGCAGCTGCCGCACCAGCGGGATCACGGCCGCGCCGTCGGCCGCCTCGCCCACCACCTCGATGTCGGGCTGCGCTTCGAGCACGGCCCGCAGACCCGCGCGGACCAGGGGTTCGTCGTCGACCAGAAGTACGGTTACCGGCATCCGGCCAGCCTAGCCGCAGGCCAGAGGGGGCCCGGGGGCCTGTGGACAACGCCGGACCAGACGCCGGGCCATCGCGGCCGGGTGCCGGGCCCTGCCTCGCCCCGGTGTCAGATCAGTGTGTCCAGCGGCAGCCGCACCCGCACACGCCACTCGCCTTCATGCGGCCCCGTCTCCGCCTCCCCTCCGAGCAGCGCGGCCCGCTCCCGCATTCCGCGCAGACCACTGCCTCCCTTTCCACCGGGCGCCGCCCCCGTCAGCGGATTGGTCACATCCATCTCAAGTCGCCTGCCCAGCACGGCCATTCGGATCCGTATGGGTACGGGTCCCGAGTGCCGCAGCACATTGGTGAGTGCCTCCTGCAGGATCCGGTACCCCTCCCGCGACACCGGACCGGGCACCTGATCCAGCGGGCCGGAGAACTCCGAGTCGACAGCGGCGCCCGAGCCGCGGGCCGACTCGATGAGCCGGTCGGCCTCCAGCAGTGTGGGGCGCTGACTGGCCGGCAGGCCCGTCTCGCGCAGGACGAGCAGCACCCGCTCCAGGTCCTCCAGGGCGGCCCGGCCGGTCTCCTCGATCGCCGCCAGCGCCCGATCGGTGAAGGCTGGATCCCCGGCCGCACGGGCTGCGCCCGCCTGCACCACGGCGACGGTCAGCGCGTGGCCGATCGAGTCGTGGATCTCGCGGGCCATGCGGTTGCGTTCGAGGAGCAGCTCGGTCCGTTCCTCCAGCGCGGTGAGCCGCTCCGTGGCCGAGGGCCCGAGCAGCTTACGAGCGATGAAGGTGATCAGGTTCCCGGCCGCCACCAGACAGGCCAGCATGACGACGAGCGGCACCAGGGCGAGCGGCACGAGCCAGCCGTGGGGCGGCAGCCAGGGCGCGATCTGTCCGAACACCAACGGCGGCCCACCGAAACCCCGCGCGACCAGGTCCACGGACAACGCCGGAAGCCAGACGGTGCCCGCGATCGTCACGCCGGACAGCATCAGCCGCGCCTCCAGCCAGAGCACCGTCCGCCAGCGGTCGCGCCAGGTGGCCGACGGCGCGGCCGCGATCGAGGCGTCCGGCCGGCCGCGCTCGCCGGGAGTGAGCAGGAGCTGCGCCTGAATGCCCTCTTCGAGACGCACCGCCGGTATCAGCCCGAGCGGCACGACGAGCAGCCCAAGGACCCACACCCGCTGCATGTCGATGAAGAGCCAGATCGCCACGAACGCGATCGGGATCAGCAGATGCAGCCAGCGTGTGTAGGTGACCGGGCGGGCCAGCGGGCGAAGTGAGCGATGCATTCGCTCATCGTCCCAGCGCGGTGATCGATCCGGCTCCCCCGTGCGGGGGAGAAGCTCCCCCCGGCCGGGGGAGGCGGCTGACCTGCGCGGACGGCGACGCTTGGGGCATGACAAGGATCGACGTCCAAGAGCTCCGCAAGGAGTACGGCACCACGCGAGCCGTGGACCGGCTCACCTTCGCGGTCGAGCCGGGCCGGGTGACCGGCTTCCTCGGCCCCAACGGTGCCGGCAAGTCCACCACCCTGCGTATCCTGCTCGGCCTCGACCGGCCGACGTCCGGCACCGCACTGATCGGCGGCCGCCGGTACGCGGACCTGACTGAGCCGTTGCGCGAAGTGGGCGCCCTGCTCGACGCGCAGGCCGCGCACGGCTCCCGCACGGCCCGCAGCCATCTGCTGGCCCTCGCGGCGAGCAACCGCATACCGGTGCGGCGGGTGGCCGAGGTCCTGGAGGAAGCCGGGCTCGCGGGGGTCGCGGGCCGCCGGATCAAGACGTTCTCGCTCGGGATGCGGCAGCGGCTCGGTATCGCGGCCGCCCTGCTCGGCGACCCGGCGGTGGTGATCCTGGACGAGCCGTCCAACGGCCTGGACCCCGAAGGGATCATCTGGACACGGGAGTTGATGCGTGGCCTCGCGCGGGAGGGGAGGACGGTGCTCGTCTCCAGCCACCTGATGAACGAGACGGCCTCGTTCGCCGACCACCTGGTCGTCCTCGGCCGCGGCCGGCTCCTCGCCGACACCCCGATGCAGGACTTCATCGACTCCCGGATCCGGCCCAGGGTCCGGCTGCGCACCACCGAAGGTGCCCGGCTGCGGACGCTCCTGCTCGGCAAGGGCTTCGACCCGGTCCAGGCAGAGGACGGACTCTGGACGGTGGAGGGCGCACGCGTCGACGAAATCGGCCCGATCGCCGCCCGCGAGGGCATCCCCATTCTCGAACTCGCCAATGAGGAAGGCACGTTGGAGCAGGCCTACCTCGATCTGACCGCCGACCAGGCGGAGTACGCATCCTCCCGCGCCCCCCAGACCCAGGAGGCCTAGGCCATGTCGTTCCCCGCGGTACTCCACACCGAGTGGATCAAGATCCGTTCGCTGCGCTCCCTGGTGGGCTCCCTGCTGACCGTCCCCGTGGCGACGGCGGGCCTCTCCCTCCTCATCTGCGCCGCGCTCGGCCGCCCACAGCCCGACAGCACGGACTTCGACCCGGTGCTGTTCTCCTACTACGGCCTGAATTTCGGGCAGTTGGCAGCGATCATTTTCAGCGTCATGGCCATGGCGGGTGAATACAAGAACGGAGGGATCCGGATATCCCTGGCTGCCGTGCCCAAGAGAACGCTGTTCTACGGCGCCAAGCTCGCGGTGATCGGCGGATGCGTCCTCGCGGTCGGCCTGGTGGCCAGCCTGATCAGCTTCCTCGGCGGCCAGGCCCTGATGGACCGGGGCTTCGGCATAGGCATCGCGGACCCGGGCGCGCTGCGCGCCGTCGTCGGCTGCGCCTTCTATCTGGCTCTGATCAGCCTGCTCTCGGCAGGAGTCGCCGCCCTCCTGCGCAGTGTCACCGGCGCGCTGAGCCTGCTCGTGCCACTATTCCTGATCCTCCCGTTCGTGGTGGGAGACATGTCGCAGGGCGGCGGCGCGGCCGACTTCCTGCCGGACCGGGCGGGCCAGCAGATCCTGCTCCAGGACCCGGCCGGCACGCTCGGGCCGTGGAGCGGGATGGCCGTCCTGGCGGCCTGGACGGTGCTTGCGACGGCCGCCGGCTGGTGGGCGCTGCGGCGCCGAGACGCCTGACCGGATGGCAGCCGTCCAGCGGCTGACGGGACGCCAATTGTCAGTGCCGGGCGGTTTACTGACGACATGACCACCGCTCTGTATCTCCAGCACATCGACCGGCTGCGCTCGCGGGAATTCCCCGCGAAGCGCAGCCGAAGCGGCGCGGAAGTGAGCGGCCCGGGATATCACTCCGCATGCCTGAGCGCCGACGAGGAGGAATGGGAGGACCTGACGGAACGCCTGGAGAAACGCGCCCAATGCGTCGCCGACCACGACGCCCTGGTGGCCGAGCTCACCCGACGCTGGGAGGAACCGCAGTGGATCAGCCTCTGGAGCGCCCAGGCCCGGCTGGTCGCGGGGGAGGAGATACCGGAGCCCTGGGCGGAGTTCGCCGTCGGCTTCGACTTCCTGAACCTGTGGCGGATCGAGGGCAGATGGATAGCCGTGGGCCTCGACCTGGAGGCGGAGGGCCCGGGCTGGGACCTGAGCGTGACGGTGACGGAGGTGGACCCGCCCTAGCGAGCAGGGCAGTAGTCCCCTCGCAGGGAGGCGCACCCCGAAAGGGGCGCGGGGAACTGCGCGACCAGCCACGGACGGCCCACACCCGAAGATCCGTACCGCAGCTGGGGGAGCCACGGGCCTAGCCGAAGCCCCCCTCGGCAGCCACGCGCAACCGCCCGTACTCCTCGGCCATCGTCTGCGCGGTCCAGTGAGCGTTCAGCCCGCTGGGATTGGGCAGTGCCCACACCCTGGTCGCGCCGATCGTGTGCTCCTGCGGGCCGATTTGGGCCCGGCGGTCACCGAAAGCCGTGCGGTACGCGGTGACGCCCACAACCGCCAGCCAGGTGGGCCGGAGCCGCTCGACCTTCGCAGCCAGCAGGCGTCCGCCCTCGCGGAACTCCTCGGCGTCGAGTTCGTCGGCCCGCGCGGTGGCCCGGGCCACCACATTGGTGATGCCGAGACCGTACGAGAGGAGCTCGCCCTGCTCGGCGGGCTTCAACTGCCTGGGGGTGAAGCCGGACAGGTGCAGCACCGGCCAGAAGCGGTTGCCCGGGCGGGCGAAGTGGTGGCCCGTGGCGCCCGACATCAGGCTCGGGTTGATGCCGCAGAACAGCACGGACAGACCGCCCGCGATCACGTCGGGGATGACGGTGTCGCGGGCGGCCCGGAGTTCCTCGGGGCTCAGCACGGGTGCGGGATCAGAGGATCGAGCCCGGGGCGTAGCCGGCGGCCGCGGGGTGCTGCTTGACGATCTCCTCGATGCGGGAGACCACGGCGGTGACCTGGTCGCCGGCCGCGCCGGTGAAGGACAGCTTGTCGGCCATCAGGTCGTCGAGCTGTGCGCGGTCGAGCGGCATGCGCTCGTCGGCCGCCAGCTTGTCGAGGAGCTCGTTGCGCTCGGCACCCTGCTCGCGCATCGCGAGGGCGGAGGCGACGGCGTGCTCCTTGATGACCTCGTGCGCGGCCTCGCGGCCCACCCCGGCGCGGACGGCGGCCATCAGGACCTTCGTGGTGGCCAGGAACGGCAGGTAGCGGTCCAGCTCACGGGCGACGACGGCGGGGAACGCGCCGAACTCGTCGAGCACCGTGAGGAAGGTTTCGAGCAGACCGTCGAAGGCGAAGAACGCGTCGGGCAGCGCGACCCGGCGGACCACCGAGCAGGAGACGTCGCCCTCGTTCCACTGGTCGCCCGCCAGCTCGCCGGTCATCGAGGCGTAGCCGCGCAGGATGACCATCAGTCCGTTCACGCGCTCGCAGGAGCGGGTGTTCATCTTGTGCGGCATCGCGGACGAGCCGACCTGGCCGGGCTTGAAGCCCTCGGTGACCAGCTCGTGCCCGGCCATCAGGCGGATCGTCTTGGCGACGGAGGACGGTGCGGCGGCCAGCTGCACAAGCGCGGTCACCACGTCGTAGTCGAGGGAGCGCGGGTAGACCTGGCCGACCGAGGTGAAGGCGTGGGCGAAGCCGAGGTGGCCCGCGATGCGCTGCTCCAGGTCGGCCAGCTTCGAGGCGTCGCCGCCGAGCAGGTCCAGCATGTCCTGGGCGGTGCCGACCGGGCCCTTGATGCCGCGCAGCGGGTAGCGGGCGAGCAGGTCCTCGAGGCGGCCGTACGCCACCAGCAGCTCGTCGGCCGCGGTCGCGAAGCGCTTGCCCAGCGTCGTGGCCTGCGCGGCCACGTTGTGCGAGCGCCCGGCCATGACCAGCTCGGCGTACTCGCCGGACAGCTTGCCGAGGCGCGCGAGGACCGCCACCGTGCGGTCCCGCATCAGTTCGAGGGAGAGCCGGATCTGGAGCTGCTCGACGTTCTCGGTGAGGTCGCGCGAGGTCATGCCCTTGTGGACCTGCTCGTGGCCGGCGAGCGCGTTGAACTCCTCGATGCGGGCCTTCACATCGTGCCGGGTGACCTTCTCGCGCTCGGCGATGGAGGCGAGGTCGACCTGGTCGATGACGCGCTCGTAGTCGGCGAGTGCGGCCTCGGGCACCTCGATCCCCAGGTCCTTCTGGGCACGCAGCACGGCGAGCCACAGCTGGCGCTCCAGCTTGACCTTCTGCTCGGGGGACCAGAGGACGGCGAGCTCCGCGGAGGCGTAGCGGCCGGCCAGAACGTTCGGGATGCGAGGCTTCGCAGACACAGCAGTCACGTGTCCAGAGTCTACTGGCGATTTCTGCAGGCCAGCGCCCCACCCCGGTTTGTGCCTTGCTACGAGACGATGCCTCGCTGCCGGGGGAGGGGGCGCCGCTCACACAGCGGCACGGGAAGTCGGCTCGCGGTGACGGCTGCTCTCACCCCTCGTGGCCGTCGCCGAGCTCGAACCCGAGGGCCTCGGCCGCGGCGGCCGGGGTCGGCTGGGCCCAGCGGTCGGCCATCGCCTCCCGCGAGGACAGTGAGCGCAGCTCCGCGCGGTCCAGGTACAGCGTGCCGTCGAGGTGGTCGGTCTCGTGCTGGACGATGCGGGCGGGCCAGCCGGTGAACACCTCGTCCACCGCGCGGCCGTGCTCGTCGAGCGCACGCAGGCGTACGTTCGCGTGCCGGGCCACGACCGCGCCCCAGCCCGGCACGCTCAGGCAGCCCTCGAAGAACGCGGCCCGGCCGGGGCCGGCGGGCTCGTAGGACGGATTGATCAGGACCCGGAACGGCTGCGGGACGCGGCCGCGGGCCTGCCTGATCTCCTCGGAGACCTCCGCCGCGTCCTCGATGACCGCGAGCCGCAGCGGCAGGCCCACCTGGGGTGCCGCGAGGCCGACGCCCGGGGCCGCGAGCATGGTCTCGCGCATCGCCTCGATCAGCCGGTCGAGGCGCTTGCGGTCCAGGCGGCCGTCCACCGGCTCGGCGGGCCGGCGCAGCACGGGGTCGCCGGCGGCGACGATCGGCAAGGGGCCTGAGCCGGCGAGCAATTGGTCGACGAGGTCGATGAGCGCGGGGGACGACATGCTCACAGGATGCCAAGAACGATCACTGGACGCGCACCCGGGATCATGTCCGCCTTGTGAACAATCCGGCTCGTCAGGGAATGCGTGACCGGAATCGGATCTTTCATGGAGAGGCGCCCCCGACGTTCAGGGGCGCATCCGGCGTTGCCCTGTGCCGAGATCCCGCGATCCCGAGACTCCGAGCGAGGAGATCATGCCCGACGCGTCCGTCCGCACCGAGACCCCGGCGCACCCGCTGGACAACCCCGCGTACGCCTCGCTGACCGGGCCGCACGCGCGGTTCGCCCAGGTCCGCGGCAGAGTGCTGCGCTACGAGACCGACGTGTCGCCCTGGCTGGGGCTGCCCGCGGACCCGGACGCCGGCGACTGGGCGGACCTGGCCGCGCTCGCCGGGCCCGGCGCGGAAGTGGCGCTCCCCGGGGTGCGAGTCGCGCTGCCCGAGGGCTGGGAGATCACCTTCGACCTGGAGGGCGTCCAGCTCGTCGACGAGGCGGTGGACGCCCGCCCCGACGAGGAGGCGGTACGGCTCGGCGCGGACGACGTGCCCGAGATGCTCGCCCTCGTGGAGCGCACCCGTCCCGGGCCGTTCCTGCCCCGCACCGTGGAGCTCGGCACCTACCTCGGCATCCGCCGCGAGGGCCGGCTCATCGCGATGGCCGGGGAGCGGCTGCACCCGCCGGGCTGGACCGAGATCAGCGCGGTCTGCACCGACGACGCGTTCCGCGGCCAGGGCCTCGGCTCCCGCCTGGTCCGCGCGGTCGCCTTCGGCATCAGGGAGCGCGGCGAAACCCCGTTCCTGCACACCGCGGCCACCAACACCACCGCCATCAGGCTGTACGAGTCCCTGGGCTTCCGGCTCCGGCGCACCACCCGGTTCCTCGCGGCCCGGGTACCGGAGCCGAGCGCGGCAGGGTGACGGGCGGCGGGCCTGCGCACTCCCGGTCGTGCCCGGCGCAAGCCGCCGAACCCACAACTCCGGCCCGGGGAGGCCCCGTTGACGATGGCTCAGTCCTCGGCCCGGACCCACTCCGGCACCGGCCCCCGAGCCGCCGTGTCCCCCGGTGTGACCCAGAAAGCCTGCCCCCGCGCGGCGTCGAAGTGGGCGCCGCTGCGGCCGTCGCCGGAAGAGCGGCCCGTGACGCGGCGCCCGATCCACGGCACCAGGTGCCGGCGGGCGAAGCGCAGGTCGGCCGTCCGGCTCGCGGCCCAGCCGGGGCGGACCGCGGGCGGCAGGGGCGAGCGCCAGTCGTCCTCGGCGTCCAGGCCCAGCGTCTGCCAGACCGCCTCGGCCACCCTGCGGTGCCCCTCCGCGGTCAGATGCAGCCGGTCCACGTCCCACAGCCGCTGATCGCCGAGGACCGGCGCGCCGTACAGGTCGACGACCAACGCGCCGTGCCGCCCGGCCAGTTCGTCGACGTACGAGAAGAGCTCTTCCATGCGGGGGCGGAAGCGGTCGAGGACCGGGCCGTTGCGGCCCGGGCTGCGCATCAGGACCAGGTGCTTGCAGGCGGGGGCGAGCTGTTCGACCGCCTCCGTGAGGAGTCCGCGTACCCGGCCCATGTCGCACTTGGGGCGCAGGGTGTCGTTGAGGCCGCCGACCAGGGTGATGACGTCCGGGCGCAGCGCGGCCGCCGCGGCCACCTGCTCCTCGACGATCTGCCCGATGAGCTTGCCGCGCACGGCCAGGTTCGCGTACCGGAAGCCGGGGGTGCGGGCCGCGAGGCGGGCGGCGAGCACATCGGCCCAGCCGCGGTAGGAGCCGTCGGGAAGCCGGTCGGACATGCCCTCCGTGAAGGAGTCCCCGATCGCGGCAAAGCTGGTGTATGAGGCATTCATCTCCATGGCGGAGCGATCGTACCGCGCGGTAGCCACGGCGGTCCGGGGGCATCGAATGCCTCGTGGGGACCGTGATCACAAGGAGGCCGACCAGGCCCTTTCGGCGGGGCCCGTTCCGCGGTATGCCAGGAACACATCAACTTTTATGGAACCCGGCCGGAACCGGCCGTCGAGAGAGCGAGCGTCGATGTTGTTCACCGCGGCCTTCTGGAAGGCCACCGCCGAGCGTGCCATCCGCACCTTCGCCCAGGCGCTCGCCGCCGTCCTGACGGCCGGCGCGACCAACCTCCTCGACGTCCACTGGACCGCGGCTTTCGCGACCGCGGGCATGGCCGCGGTGCTCGCCGTCCTGATGGCCGTCGGCTCCTCGCAGCTGGGGCAGCCGGGCCCGGGTCTCACCGAGACCACGAGCCCGGCCGCTCCCGCCAAACCCGCCGCGTGAGCGGCTCGGCAGCCGAACAACCAAGCAGCCGTCAGGGCTAGGCCGCGGCCGCCGGCGGGCCCACGAGCTCCCGCAGCACGTCCTCCATGGTGACCAGGCCCGCCAGCTTGCCCTCCTCGCCCAGGACCGCCGCCAGATGCGTACGGCTGCGCCGCATCGCGGTCAGGACGTCGTCGAGCGGGGTCGCGGCGCGCACCCGGGCGATCGGGCGCAGCGCTGCGACGGGGAAGGCCACCTCGCGCGGCGCCGCGTCCAGGGCGTCCTTGACGTGCAGATAGCCCAGGATCCGGCTGTCCTCGTCGACGACCGGGAAGCGCGAGAAACCGGAGCTCGCGGCGAGCCGCTCCAGCTCCTCCGGGGTGGTGCCGACCTCGGCCCGTACCACCTTGTCCAGCGGCACGACCACGTCCTGAACGGGCCGTCGTCCCAGCTCAAGGGCGTCGTGCAGGCGCTCGGCCGCCCGGTCGTCGAGGAGCCCGGCATCGCCCGCGTCGGTCACCAGGCGGGCCAGTTCGTCGTCCGAGAAGGTCGCCGTGACATGGCCCTTGGCGTCCACCCTGAGCAGTTTCAGGAGGGTGTTGGCGAAGGCGTTGATCGCGAAGATCGCCGGGCGCAGCGCCCGCGCCAGAGTCACCAGCGGCGGGCCGAGGAGCAGCGCGGTGCGCGCGGGCTCGGCCAGTGCGATGTTCTTCGGCACCATCTCGCCCAGCAGCATGTGCAGATAGGTGGCGACCGCGAGGGCGAGCACGAACGACACGGGATGGATGAGGCCGGTCGGCACGCCCACCGCGTCGAAGACCGGCTCGACCATGTGCGCGATGGCGGGTTCGGCGACCACACCGAGCACCAGGGTGCACAGCGTGATGCCGAGCTGCGCCGCGGCCATCAGGGCCGAGACGTGTTCCAGGCCCCAGATGACGCTGCGGGCGCGGCGGTTGCCGTCCTCGGCGAGCGGTTCGATCTGGCTGCGGCGCACCGAGATCAGGGCGAACTCGGCGCCGACGAAGAAGGCGTTGACGACCAGGGTCGCCAGGCCGATCAGAATCTGGATCGCGATGATCACCGGCCGGCCTCCTCGTTGTCGTCCTCGGGGTTCAGGGGTGCGTGCAGCAGGACGCGGGCCGCGCGCCGGCCGGACGCGTCGACGACGTCCATGCGCCAGCCGGCCAGGTCCACGCGGTCGCCGACCGTCGGAATCCGGCCGAGTTCGGTCGCGACCAGTCCGGCGAGGGTCTCGTACGGTCCGTCCGGCACGCGCAGGCCGATCGCGGCGAGCTGGTCGTCGCGGGCGGCGCCGTCGGCGGAGTACAGGGTGCGGCCGTCGGCGTCCTGTCCGGCGGGGGCGAGGTCGGGGGTCTCGTGCGGATCGTGCTCGTCGCGCACTTCGCCGACGACCTCCTCCACGATGTCCTCCAGGGTGACGACGCCCGCGGTGCCGCCGTACTCGTCGATGACGACGGCCATGGTGCGCCTGCCGTACAGCTGGTCGAGGAGCCGGTCCACGGTGAGCGTCTCGGGGACGAGCAGCGGCTCGCGCAGCAGCGACGTGACCGGATACAGGCGCCTGCGTTCGGCCGGCACCGCGAGGACGTCCTTGATGTGGGCGATGCCCACGACCGAGTCGAGGCTGCCCCGGTACACGGGGAAGCGGGACAGGCCCGTGGCGCGGGTCGCGTTCGCGACGTCCTCGGCGGTGGCCTGGATGTCGAGCGCGGTGACCTGCACGCGGGGCGTCATCACGTTCTCCGCGTTGAGCTCGGCGAGGCTGAGGGTCCGCACGAACAGCTCGGCGGTGTCCGCCTCCAGGGCGCCCTCCTTGGCCGAGTGCCGGGCGAGGGCGACCAGCTCCTGCGGGCTGCGCGCGGAGGCCAGCTCCTCGGCGGGCTCCAGGCCGAAGCGGCGCACCAGGTGGTTGGCCGAGGTGTTGAGGTGGCTGATCAGCGGGCGGAAGGCCGCGCTGAACGCGCGCTGCGGGGCCGAGACGACCTTCGCGACGGCGAGCGGCGAGGAGATCGCCCAGTTCTTGGGGACCAGCTCGCCGACGACCATCAGGAACACGGTGGAGAGCACCATGCCGAGCACCAGGGCCACCGAGCTCGCGGTCGTCGCGGACAGGCCGAGCGCTTCGAGCGGGCCGGTCAGGAGCTTGGCGATCGACGGCTTGGCGATCATGCCGATGACGAGGCCGGTGACGGTGATGCCGAGCTGGGCGCCGGACAGCTGGAAGGTGAGGCTCCGTACGGCCTTCAGCGCGCTGGAGGCACCTCGTTCGCCGCGCTCGACGGCCCGCTCCAGATCGCTGCGCTCGGCGGTGGTGAGGGAGAACTCGGCCGCGACGAAGACCGCGCAGACCAGCGAGAGCAGTACGGCCGCCAGGAGGAGGAGCACTTCGGTCATCGGGTCACCTCCGTCCCATGATCGGCCAGGGGGAGGCGGTGCGCGCGGTGTCGCGCGGCGGTGCTGGTACTGGGAGGCTCGCCCATGGGCGGACGCTCACACCTTTCAGTCGATGGGTAGAGGTTCACCCATGGTAAAGCATTGGCAAAGAGGAGCGGGCCCAGCCGCTCAGACCCCGCTCAGCCCAGCGGCTTCACCCAGCGGCGCCACTGCTCCTCGGGCCCGTAGCCGGCGGCCTGCCAGGCGTGCTGCGCGAGCTCGTTGCGGACGAGCACCATGGCGTCCGCGCGACGCCCGCCGAGCGCGACGAACCGGTCCTCGGCCGCGGCGAGCAGCGCCCCGCCGATGCCCCTGCGGCGGTGGTCCGGGTGGACGGCGAGGCGGTAGAGATGGCAGCGCCAGCCGTCGAAGCCCGCGATCACCGTGCCGACCAGATCGCCGTCGGACTCCGCCAGGATCAGCGTCTCGGGGTCGCGGGCCACGAGGCGTTCGACGCCCTCGCGGTCGTCGCTGATGCTGGTGCCCTCGGCGGCCGTCTTCCAGAAGGCGAGGACCGCGTCCAGGTCCTCGGGCCCGGCGGCCCGGATGCGCAAGTCGTTCATGGAGTTCATCCCACCACCGGGCCGCGACCCGCGGCGAACCGTTTTGCCATACGGACGCCGATCGACAGGGACCCCGATCGACGCGGGTCGATCGATGTGGACGCCGATCGATACGGACCCCGATCGACGCGGGCGTCCGCTCACTCGCCCCGCAGCTCCTCGATCACCGCCCCGAACTCCTCCATGTACGCGTCGAGGACCGTGAGGTAGGAGAAGCCGTAGCGCTCGCGCTGGGCGCGCAGCTGGTCGGCCATCTGCGGCACCGTGCCGATGAGCAGCATCGGCAGGTCGAGCATCTCGTTCTCGGTCAGATAGGGAAGGCGGTGCAGGGCTTCGCGCACCGAGGCCCGCCGGTCCCGGGTGACGTTCACCCACTGGATCAGCAGGTTGAGTTCGGCCGGAGTCTCGCGCCCGGCCGCGAACCTCCGGTAGGTGGCGACCCGTTCCGCCAGGTCGTCGGCGTTCATGACGGTGAGCGTCCCGTCGACGGGCGAGGTCCGCGCCCCGGTGAACGCGGCGATGTCCGCGTGCTCGGCGGTCAGCCGCAGCATCCGGTCGCCCTTCGCGCCGATGAGCAGCGGAGGCCGGGGCCGCTGCACGAGCTGCCCGGCGTGTGCCTCGTCGCCCAGCAAGCGCTCCAACTCACGTACCGTGCGGGCGAGATGGTCGACCCGGCCGCCCGGCGTGCGCCACGCGACCCCGGCCCGCTCGTGCTCCTCGCGTACGTATCCGGTGCCGAGCCCGACCTCCAGGCGCCCGTCGGTCAGCGCGTCCACCGTGGCGATCTCGCGGGCAAGCAGCGCCGGCGTCCAGAACGCGGCGTTGAGCACGAAGGGCCCGACCCGGGGCCGCTCGGTGGCGTACGCGGCGGCCACCACGGAGGGGAACGGCGCGGGCATGCCGAGATGGTCGGCCACCTGGATCACGTCGTAGCCGAGCTCCTCGGCCCGGCGGCAGCGCTTGCGCCACTCCCCGCCCACCGCCGGGGTCACCATGTTCACAGCGAAACGGAACGGACGGATCATCAACTCTCCTCCATGGACGGGGAGTCACTCGTGAGCGATGGCGGCGAGCACGTTCATCCGCGAGGCCCGCAGGGCGGGCAGCAGCGCCGCCACCAGGCCGACGGCCGCCGAGCCCACCGCGACCGCGACGATCGTCGACCACGGCACCGCGAACGCGGTGAGGCCCTGGAGCGCGAGCACCTGCTGCACCGCCACCCCCCACACCATGCCCAGGACGAGCCCGAGCAGTGCGCCGAAGACGGCGATCACGACGGATTCCAGCCGGATCATCCGCCTCAGCTGCACCCGCGAGAGCCCGATCGCCCGCAGCAGCCCGATCTCCCTGGTCCGCTCGACCACCGACAGGGCAAGGGTGTTGACCACCCCGAGCACCGCGATCACGATCGCCAGGCCGAGCAGCGCGTACACCAGGTAGAGCAGCACCGCGATCTGGTCGTGCACCAGTTTCTTGTAGTCGCTCTGGTCCCGTACCTGGACCTGCGGATACGAGTTCAGCGCGGTCTTCAGCGCGGCGCGCAGCCGGTCGGCGGACGTGCCGCTCGCCGCGTTCACATACACGGCGGCGTCCTGGCCGCCGGGCACATACCGCTCAAGCGTGGACAGGCCCATGAAGAGGGCGCCCTCGGTCGCGAACCCGCCGCTGCCCCCGTTCATGTCGGTCAGAGCCGCGACGTTCAGGCGCGCCTGCTGCCCGGAGGAGAACAGCACGGGCAGCGAGTCGCCGATCCGCACGCCGTGGTCCTGGGCGTACGTCTTGTCCATCGCGAGGCCGTCGGCGGCGAGCGCCTGTGCGGTGCCGCCGCCCGCGTACGTCAGATGGGCCACGTCGTCGAGCCGCTGGTCGTAGCCGGACGCCGTCGTGTCGGCCTTCTTGCCGTCCGGCAGGGTGACCCGCACGGGCGCGAACCGCTGGCGCACCACCGTGCCCACGCCCTGCGTCGCCCGGATCCGTTCGGTGATCTCCTGCGGGAACGGCTGGAAATTGGCGTTCTGGACGACGAAGTCCGCGCCGAGGACCCGGTCGATCTGCTGGTCGAAGGACTTGGACATCGAGGTGCTGGCGACCGAGAGCCCGGTGACCAGGGCGATGCCGACCATGAGGGCGGACGCGGTCGCTCCGGTACGCCGCGGGTTGCGCAGGGCGTTGCGCTGGCTCATCCGGCCCACCGGGCCGAACACCGTGGGGAACGCCCCGCCGAGCACCCGGATCACCGGCCGCACCAGAAGCGGACCCGCGACGACGGTCGCGATCAGCGTGAGCACCAGGCCAAGTCCCAGCAGCGACGAGGCGGTCGAGGCCTTGTCGGCGGCCGCGCAGCCCGCCAGGGCCGCCGCTCCGGCGGCGCCGAGCAGCGCACCCACCACGGCCCGTACCCGCAACGGCCGTCCGGCACCCGCCACTTCGGCATCGACGAGCGCGGCCATGGGGGAGACCTTGGCCGCCCGGCGGGCCGGCAGATAGGCGGCCACGAACGTCACGCCGACACCCACCGCGTAAGCGGACACGGGCGTCGGCCAGTTGAACACCATCTCGGCGGCGCTCAGGTTCATCCCGAACAGGCTCATCAGCGCGATGAGCCCCACGGCCAGCCCGACGCCCGCGGCGAGACCCAGCGTCGAACCGACCAGTCCGAGAAGCAGCGCCTCCAGAAGGACAGAACGGCGCACCTGCCCGCGGTCCGCGCCCAGCGCCCTCAACAGGCCCAGTTCACGGGTGCGTTGGGCGATCAGCATCGAGAAGGTGTTGACGATCAGGAAGATCCCGACGAGCACCGCGATGCCCGCGAACCCCAGCATCAGATACTTGATGACATCGAGGAACCCGCCGAGCCGCGCGGCGTCCGACGTCGCCTGCTCGGCCGCCGTCTTCAGCTCGTACCGTCCGCCGAGCCGGTCCGCGATGCGCTGCTTCAGCACGTCGTCACTGACGCCCGGGGCCGCGTCGACCGAGATGCCGGTCGCCGCGTCCGCGCTGCCGAGCAGCCGGGACTGGGCGGTCGGGGTGTCCAGGAAGACCAGGGCCGCGCCCGGGTTGGTGGTGGTGAACGTGGCGATCCCGACCACGCCCACCTTGAACGAACCGGGCCCGGCGAGCACGGTGAGGGTGTCGCCGATCCGCACCTTCTTCTTGTCCGCGGTGTCCTTGTCGAGCAGCGCCTCATGGGGCCCGCGCGGTTCGTGACCACTCGTCAGTTTCACCGGACTGCGCCGGGTGACATACCAGTTGGTGGCGATCGTGGGTCCGCCGGTGGTCGGCCCCACGGCCTTGTCGTGGGCGTCGATGACGGTGATGCCGGAGACGGCCGCGTCGATGCGGGCCGCCGCGACGCCGTCGACGTGGGCGAGCTGGGCGGCGAGCGAGGCCGGCACGGTGGGTGTCTCGCCGGACGGCAGCGCGGTGTCGATCTGCTTCTTCGGCGACACGGTCACATCGGCCGACGTCGAGGCGAAGAGCCGGTCGAAGGTGCGCGCCACGGTGTCCGAGAAGATCAGCGAACCGGCCACGAACGCCACCGAGAGCACCACCGCGAGAGCGGACAGGAGGAGCCGTCCCTTGTGCGCGAGGAAACCGCGCAGGGTCGCCTTCAGCACGGCCGGTCAGCTCTTCCGCAGCATGTCGTCCGGGGCGCCGCCGGGA
The DNA here is from genome assembly GCF_039532965.1 of Streptomyces mauvecolor. Classification (NCBI taxonomy): domain Bacteria; kingdom Bacillati; phylum Actinomycetota; class Actinomycetes; order Kitasatosporales; family Streptomycetaceae; genus Streptomyces; species Streptomyces mauvecolor. The sequence goes on from NZ_BAAASQ010000008.1 coordinate 109,671, forward strand.
TTCGCCCGGGCACCCGAGAAGAGCCGCATCCGCTCCAGGACGGCCTCCGCGGTGGGCCGCTCCATCCGGTCCACGATCCGGCCGTCGCCCAGGAAGAGGACCAGATCGGCGTGGCCCGCGGCGCCCGGGTCGTGGGTCACCATCACCACGGTCTGCTCCAGGCTGTCCACCGCCTCCCGCAGGAACGCCAGGACCTCCGCGCCGGCCCGCGAGTCCAGGTTGCCGGTGGGCTCGTCCGTGAAGATCAGCTCGGGCCGGGACGCGAGCGCCCGCGCACACGCCACCCGCTGCTGCTGGCCCCCGGACAACTGCGCCGGGCGGTGCCCCAGCCGGTCGCGCAGGCCCAGCGTGTCGACGACCCGGTCCACCCACGCCCGGTCCGGGGTGCGGCCCGCGATGTCCATCGGCAGCGTGATGTTCTCGGCCGCCGTGAGCGTGGGCAGCAGGTTGAACGACTGGAACATGAAGCCGATCCGGTCCCGCCTGAGCCGGGTCAGCTCCCGGTCCCTGAGCCCGGTGATCTCGGTGTCCCCGAGCCACACCTGCCCCGCCGACACGGTGTCGAGCCCGGCCAGGCAGTGCATCAGCGTCGACTTCCCCGAACCCGAAGGACCCATCACCGCGGTGAAGGCGCCCCGCACGATGTCCACGTCGACCGAGTCCAGCGCGAGCACCGTGGTCTCGCCGCTGCCGTACGCCTTGGTGAGTGCGCGCGCCCGCGCGGCGACCGGCCCCGCGGGCTGCGTGCCGTACGCGTGTGCCGTTGCAGGTGTGGACAAGGCCGCCTCCCCGATTGTGGCGTCATGGCCGTTCCAACTCCCGTACCGCATAAGAGAGTAGAGGGCGGGGCCGAGCCGTCGCCATCCGTCGAGGGGCCCGGTATGGGGAGGCGGATGTAAGGGCCACGCGCCACGCTCGGACCCGGGCTCCTATTCGTCCGGGCCGAGCGCCGGGCGCCGCGCCACCCCGAGCACGCACGGCGAGGACGGGGATGCGACGCCCTTGGCGGGCACCCGCACATGGCGGTAGCCGGCGATCTCGAAGCCCGCCGCCTCGATCGCGCCCAGCGGATCGCGCGCCGTGTGGCAGCCGCCGAACAGCAGCGGCCACACCGTGCGGTCCAGGCCGCGCTGCACTGTCGCGAGCACCCGGCCGTCCGCCCGGCCGTGCTCGAAGAACCGCAGCTCGCCGCCCGGGCGCAGCACCCGGCGGATCTCACCGAGCGCCCTGGAGAGGTCCCGTACCGAACACAGCACCAGCGAGGCGACCGCCGCGTCGAAGGCCTCGCTCTTGACCGGAAGGGCTTCCGCCGCACCCGGCACCACATCCACCGGAACCTCCGCCCGGAGCGCCGAGCGGACCGCCGCCTGCCGCAGCGTGCGCTCCGGTTCGATGGCCACCACCTCGGAGACGGCCGCCGGATAGTGCGCGAAGTTGAGCCCGTTGCCCGCGCCGATCTCGATGACGCGCCCCGAGAGCCCGTCGAGCAGTTCATGGCGGTGCTCGGCGATCCCGGCTCTGAGGTCGACCGCCTCGCTGTAGCGCGCGTAGAAGCGGGCGAACACGGGGTGGTGCACGGCATCCGGGGCGATCTTGGTGCGCTGCGCCATGTCGGACCTCCTGAGCCTGCGGGCGGGCAGCCGTCGCGTTACCCGCATTGTCCCCGCGCCGCGCCCGCTCACCCGTCCGCGGACTCCACCAAGCAGAACTCGTTGCCCTCGGGGTCGCGCATCACCTGGAAGGTCCCCTGGGCGTCGGTCACGGTCGCACCCACGGGATGCGCCCCGCGCCGCACGGCCGCCGCCCGCGCCCGGCGCACGTCCTCGACCGCGAGGTCCAGGTGCAGCCGGTTCTTGCCCGCCTTCTCCTCCGGTACGCGCTGGAAGGCGAGCCTGGGCGCGCCCGGCGGATCGACGTACGACCACGAGGAGTCCCGCACCACCGGGCGCCCGCCGAGCAGCCCGGCCCAGAAGCGGGCGAGCCGCCCCGGGTCGGCGCAGTCCACGACGAGCTGCCCGAGGCGGGCCCGTAACACAGCCATCAGATACTCCAAACGCCGCCGAGCGCCGGGGCGAGCCAGCCGGCCGCTCGGGTACGGAAGTCGGCGGGCGCCAGCCGTCCGGCGCCCTCGGGCACGGTGCCGAGCAAGGGGGCCCCGGCCGCCTCGGGAAGGTCCGCGAGATTGCATCGCGAGGCCAGATCCGGCTCGGCCGGCCAGCTGCCCACGACGACCCCGGCGCATTCCAGATCCCGGGCCCGCAGGGCCTCGGCGGTCAGGGCCGTCGAGTTCAGTGTGCCCAGTCCGGCGGGCGTCACCACCAGGACGGGGGCACCGAGCAGCCGGGCCGCGTCCGCGAGCGTGCCGCCCTCGTCGTCGAAGCGGACCAGGAGCCCGCCCGCGCCCTCGACCAGGACGAGATCGTGCTCGGTGGCCAGTTTCGCCGCGGCCTCGGCCACCTCCTCGGGACCCACCGGCGTCATCCCGGCCCGGCGGGCCGAGGCGTTCGGCGCCAACGGCTCGGGGAACCGGGCCAGTTCGACCCCGGTCACCGCCTCGCCGGCGAGCCGCCGCACCTCGAAGACGTCACCGGGCTCGCCCGGCGCGACCCCCGTCTGGGCCGGTTTGAGCACGGCCACCGAACGGCCGGCGGCGAGCGCCACCGCGGCGAGGGCCGCCGTGGTGATCGTCTTGCCGATCTCGGTGCCCGTACCGCTCACGACCAGAATCGCCATCTCAGCCCTCCCGCGCAGCCGCGCACACCGCACGGCAGATGCGCGCCAGATCGTCGTCGCCCGTCACATAGGGCGGCATCGTGTAGATCAGATCCCGGAACGGCCGCAACCACACGCCCTCGCGCACGGCCGCCGCGGTCGCCGCCTTCATGTCCACGTCGTGGTCCAGCTGGACCACGCCGATGGCGCCGAGCACCCGGACGTCCCGTACGCCCTCGATCGAGCGGGCCGGCCCAAGGCCGTCGAGCAGGCCGCTCTCGATGCGCTTGATCTCGCGCTGCCAGTCCTGGCCGAGCAGCAGATCGATCGAGGCGAGGGCCACCGAGGCGGCCAGCGGATTACCCATGAACGTCGGGCCGTGGGCGAGCACCGGGACCTCGCCCGAGGAGATGCCCTCGGCGACCCGGCTCGTGCAGAGCGTCGCCGCCATCGACAGATAGCCGCCGGTCAGCGCCTTGCCGACACACATGACGTCCGGCGAGAGCGCCGCGTGGTCGGCCGCGAACAGCGCGCCGGTGCGGCCGAAGCCGGAGGCGATCTCGTCGAAGACGAGCAGCACACCGTGCTTGTCGCAGGCCTCGCGCAGCACCCGCAGATACTCCGGCGCGTGGAAGCGCATCCCGCCCGCACCCTGCACCACCGGCTCCACGATCACCGCGGCCAGCTCGTCGGCGTGCCGCGCGATCGCCTCGCGCAGCTCATGCGCGTACGACTCCTCGAACTCCGCGGGCGGAGCGCCGACGAAGACCTGGCGGGGCAGCGCGCCCTGCCACAGCTCGTGCATCCCGCCCTCGGGGTCGCACACCGACATCGGCTGCCAGGTGTCGCCGTGGTAGCCGCCGCGCCAGGTGAGCAGGCGCTGCTTGCGCGGCTGCCCGACCGAGCGCCAGTACTGCAGGCACATCTTCACGGCGACCTCGACCGCGACCGAACCGGAGTCGCTGAGGAAGACGTGCTGGAGCGGCCCGGGCGTGATCTCGACGAGCCGGGCGGCGAGCCGGACGGCGGGCTCATGGGTGAGCCCGCCGAACATGACGTGACTCATCCGGTCGAGCTGGCCGCGCGCCGCCTCGTTGAGCACCGGGTGGTTGTAGCCGTGCACGGCCGACCACCACGACGACATCCCGTCGATCAACTCGCGCTGCCCGTGAGCCGGTTCGGCCAGCCGCAGCCGTACGCCCGACGCCGACTCGACCAGGAGCTGCTCCTGCCGATGGGGCATCGGCCCGTACGGATGCCAGACGTGCCGGCGGTCCAGATCGAGCAGATCGGTGGGGGAGTACTCAGGCATTGGGCGCGAGATCCGTCCCCGCCCCGCGGCGGCGCACGGCCACCAGATCGGTGCGCGCCTGGTCCGCGGGCGCCTGCTCGGGTTCCGCGGCGGCGGCGTGGCCGCCGCAGGGCCCGCAGCCGCCGCCCTCGTGGGAGCCGCAGCCGCTCTCCTCGTGCGAACCGCAGGCGCTCGCGCCCGAACCGCAGCCCGCCGCGGCGACCGCGTCCGCGCGGTGCCGGGGGAGGGTCGTGGTACCCGCGCCCTCCACCTCGAACCCGGCGTCCGCGATCATGTCGAGGTCGGCCTGTCCGGCCTGGCCCTCGCTGGTCAGGTAGTCGCCCAGGAAGATCGAGTTGACCAGGTGGAGGGCGAGCGGCTGCATCGAGCGCAGATGCACCTCACGGCCGCCGGCGAGCCGCACCTCGACGTCCGGGCACACGAACCGGGTCATGGCCAGGATGCGCAGGCAGCGCTGCGGGGTGAGGTTCCACTCCTTGGCGAGCGGGGTGCCCTCGAACGGAATGAGGAAGTTGACCGGCACCGAGTCCGGGTCCAGCTCGCGCAGCGCGAAGACCACGTCCACCAGGTCCTCGTCGGACTCGCCCATGCCCGCGATCAGACCCGAGCAGGCCGAGAGTCCCGCGTCGTGCGCCTTGGTCACGGTGTCCACGCGGTCCTGATAGGTGTGCGTGGTCGTAATGTCCCCGTACGTCCCCTCGGACGTGTTCAGGTTGTGGTTGTACGCGTCGGCCCCGGCGGCGCGCAGCCGCTCGGCCTGGCCGTCCGAGAGGAGGCCGAGGCAGGCGCAGACCTCGATGCCCTCATTCTGTTCCTTGATCGTCTCGATCGTCTCGGAGACCCGGGCGATGTCGCGGTCCGTGGGGCCGCGGCCGCTGGCCACCAGGCAGACCCGCTTCGCGCCGCCCGCGACGCCCGCGGCCGCGGCCTTGGACGCCTCGTCGGGCTTGAGCCACGTGTACTTCAGGATGTCGGCCTTGGAGCCGAGCCGCTGGGAGCAGTACGAACAGTCCTCGGGGCACAGGCCCGACTTCAGGTTGACCAGATAGTTCAGCTTCACCCGGCGTCCGAACCACTGGCGGCGCACCTTGCCGGCCGCGGCCACCACATCGAGCAGTTCGTCGTCGGAGGTCGCCAGTACGGCGAGTGCCTCTTCGCGGGTCGGCAGTTCGCGCCGCAACCCCTTGTCCACCAGCGTGTTCAGCAGGTCCATGGCGCCGATCTTCGCGCACGGCACCGCCTGCGGCCAAGGTAGGGATCCCACAACACGGCCCGTTTGAGGTGTGTGTATCGCCACACCCTGACCTGGCATGGCACCGGCTAGGGTCTGTCGGCAGCCTACAAAAAGGGACTCCACCATGCCGCGAGCGCCGTTCGACTGGATCGATGGAGAATCGGAGCGCCGCGAGCGCGCCGGTCTGGTCCGCACCCTGCGGCCCCGGTCCGCCGACCAGGACCTCCTGGACCTGGCGAGCAACGACTACCTGGGGCTCACCCGGCATCCCGCGGTCACGGCGGGCGCCGCCGGGGCCGCCCACCGCTGGGGCGCGGGGGCCACCGGCTCCCGCCTGGTCACCGGGACGACCGCGCTGCACACGGAGCTGGAGCGCGAGCTCGCCGCGTTCTGCGGCTTCGAGTCGGCCCTGGTCTTCTCCTCCGGGTACGCGGCGAACCTCGCGGCGCTCACCGCGCTCGGCCCGCACGGCTCGCTGATCGTCTCCGACGCGGGCAACCACGCCTCCATCGTCGACGGCTGCCGGCTCGCCCGCGCTCGTACCGAGGTCGTGCCGCACGCCGAACCGGAGGCCGTCCGCAAGGCCCTGGACGCGCACGGCGGGCCCGGTCTCGTCGTGTCCGACTCGGTGTTCTCGGTGGACGGCGACGCCGCGCCGCTGGATCAACTCGCCGCCGGATGCCGGGAGTTCGGGGCCGCCCTGGTCGTGGACGACGCGCACGGGCTCGGAGTGCTCGGCGAGGGCGGGCGCGGCGCGCTGCACGCGGCCGGGCTCGCGGGCGCGGACGACGTGGTCGCCACGGTCACCCTGTCCAAGTCGCTCGGCAGCCAGGGCGGCGCGGTCCTCGGCCCGGCCCGGGTCGTCCGCCATCTGGTGAACGCGGCCCGCACCTTCATCTTCGACACCGGGCTCGCCCCCGCGGCGGCCGGCGGGGCGCTCGCTGCCCTGCAACTGCTGCGTACGCAACCGGAGTTGGCGGGCCGGGCGCGCGCCGTCGCCGCCGAGCTGCACGGCCGGCTCACCGCGGCCGGACATCTGGCGGTGCGGCCCGACGCCGCGGTCGTCTCGGTGCGGGCACCCTCGCCGGAGGCGGCGGTTGCCTGGGCCGCCGACTGCCGTGACGCCGGGCTCGTGGTCGGCTGCTTCCGGCCTCCGTCGGTGCCGGACGGCATTTCACGGATCCGGCTGACCGCACGGGCGGACCTGACGGAGCGCCAGATCGACAAGGCGGTGGGCACGATCCTGAAGACCGCGCCCACCGCTTGACGAGCCGTCAATTCGCTGCGATGAAGGTGGAGATGAAGCGCTGCCAGGCGGGGGCGCCGAAGAGCAGCGCGGGCCCGTCGATCCGTTGGGAGTCGCGCACGGCAAGCAGCTCGCCATTGAGCCGCGCCGTCTCGACACAGTTGTTCATGCCCACGCTGCGGCTGCTGCGCCGCCACGTGGCACTCGTGAGGGAAGTGCTGGAAGGAACGTGCGCAGGGTGTGCGGACATCATGCCTCCCCACTCGCCACGAACTAGCCCGGTCCTTCCCGGGCTGTCCGGGCGATGAGATCCAACGAGTCCTCGGAGGAAAGCGCGAGTGCCTGAACGGTCAGGAACGCGGCACTGTACGCCTCAAGGTCTTCTCTCCGTTCGAGGTAGAGGCTACTCGTCAAATGGTCGATAACAACCACATCCAGATCCGAAATGGCCGGAAATGAAAAGATAATGAAAGGGCCCGTGAGGCCGACATAGCCGCCGTAATGGAAAGGGATGACCTGTAACCGCACGTGCGGCAGTGCGGCGAGCTCCAGCAAATGCCGTAACTGCTCCCGCATGGCCGCCGGGCCGCCCACTCCGCGGCGCAATACCGCCTCGTCGAGCACCGCGCTGAGCACCAGCGGCGGATCGCCGCGCAGCACCTCCTGACGAGCGATCCGCACCTCCACGAGGGAATCCACCTTGTCCGGCGGCAGCCCGCCGAGCGCGGCCCGCGTGACCGCCCGGGCGTACGCCGGCGTCTGCAAAAGGCCCGGCACCACCGACGTCTCCAGGGTGCGCGCCGTGCGCGCCTGCGACTCCAGGCTGATGAAGTCGCGGTACTGCGTCGGCAGCAGACCCCGGTACGCATGCGCCCAGTCCACCCCGACGCCGCCCGCCGAATCGGCCAACGCTTCCAAAAGCGCGCGAAGTCGGGGGTCGCGTACCCCGTATGCTTCGAGCAGCCGGGCCACGTCCGCGGGCTTCACGCCACTGCGGCCGGTTTCGATCCGGCTCACCTTCGACTGGTGCCAGCCGACCAGACTTGCCGCCTCCCCGCTCGTGAGCCCCGTTCGGTCGCGCAGCTTGCGCAACTCCTCGCCGAGCTTGCGTCTGCGCACCGCCGGCCCGTGCCCCATAGCCGCCTCCTTCGTCTCCGGCGATGGGTAAGTGTGAGCCCAAATACGGTCTACCGTCGGAGAGTTCACTGCTTTGAGCGACAGATATATGCATATCTTGGTGGATCGCACCCGAGACCGGCACGATGAGTGGCACTCTGGCGCGAAGCACAATCCGAGGCCGATGTCGTCTTCGCGAGCGCTCAACCGCTACGAGTCCTCAAGCCGGCCCGGGTGGGAAAGGGACAGCGTCGCCATGGCAGACCACCTCGAAGCAACCGTCACCCTGCCGAGCGATCCCGCCTCGGTCTCCGCGGCGCGGCGGTATGTCGCCGGGGTCCTCACCGATTGGGGTCTGCCTTCCGACGCCGAGGCCGCCGACACGGTCCGTCTCATCGTCTCCGAGCTCGCCACGAACGCCGTGCAGCACACCTTCGGCCAGTCGCCCACCTTCACCGTGGACGTCCAGCTGGAGCACGAGGAGGAGCTGCGGATCGGGGTCACCGACAGCCACCCGCGCTGGCCGAAACGATTGCCCGCCGCCGTCCAGCAGGACAACGGCCGCGGCATGGTGATCATCCGCTGGCTCGCGGCCGAGTGCGGCGGGCGCCTCTCGGTCGCACCCACCGCGGACGGCGGCAAGACGGTCTGGATCGCCCTGCCGTGGACCGCGCCGGTCCAGAGCGGTTAGGGACGCGCCGAGGGCGTACGAGGGCGCCCCGGTACGCGGGACACGCACCGGGACGCCCGGTCCGACGGAGTGTCAGCCCACGCGCCCGTACCAGACGCTGTGGCTCCAGATCCGCTCCAGGCGCACCACCGTGCCGGCTTTGGGAGAGTGCCAGATCTTGCCGTTCCCGGCGTAGATCCCCACGTGGTAGACGCGGCCTCCCGAGTGGAAGAACACCAGGTCCCCGGCCTTGCGGGCGGAGCCGGAGATGTGCCGGGCGTGGTTGTACTGCTGCTGGGCGGTGCGCGGCAGCTTGTGGCCCGCCTGCTTGAACGAGTACAGCGTGAGCCCCGAGCAGTCGAACCGGTGCGGGCCCGTGGCGCCGAACTGGTAGGGCGAACCCTTCTTCGACGCGGCCACGTGGAGCGCCTTGGTGGCCACGGCGGCGGCGTATGCCTCGTGCGTGGCGCCCGGCGCCAGTGTCGTCGCGCCCGTCACGGCGAGGGTGAGGGCACAGACGGTGCCGAGGCGGACCGCCAGGGACGAGACGTGTGTATGCGCGGTCATGCGCAACCCTTCGTCAAACCGCCTGCGAAGGATGACCTGTCGGGTTCGGGCTGGCGAAGATGCCCGGCCGCGTCAGCGGCTTCACCCCGAGGGACGGCCGGGGTCCGGCCCTCCCGAAGTACTCGGGTCCTCCACTCCTGCCGGTCCACTCCTGTCGACCAGTCGTCCGGAACGGCGGCAGGACTCGGCGTCCGCCCGGACCGCCCCGCCGCGGCGGCGGGGGCTTGTCGTCTCTGGGATCTTCACGCACCGACACGCGGATTTCGGGCCCGAAACGGCTTTGTGTGAGGGTGCTCACGACTGCCCCGTTCGGGTGGACACGGCTCGTTCGGCACTCCTCCGAATGGGGCTGAGGAGCCTCGTACCAGCGCTGGAAGGATCGATTCAGCAGATTGTCCACAGCCATAAGCAGCTCATAAGGGCCGTCGAAAGTAGCCGCCGGTGAGCCGAACGGGGGTACCCCGTCTGGTGCGTTTCGTCGGCCTCATGAGCGCGTCGGGTATCCCTCGCGGTCCCGGGTGCACTCAACCCGTCGTCTGCGGAGGCACCAGGAGCCGTCCCGCGCGGCGCTCGCCGTCCAGGACCCGCAGCGCCCGCGTCAGTGTCTGGGCATGTACATGGGTCTCCCCGCGCTGGTGCATCAGCGTCAGGGCCTCCTTCAGCGCGGCCGCCCGGCCGACCAGCGCCTGGGCGGCCCTGAGGGCGGCGTACGTGTCATGACCCTGTGCCGGATTGATCCGGCCGAGCAGATCGACCACCGCGAGATAGGAGTCGATGAAGTCGCCCTCGGCGCGCGTCAGCGCGGGCAGCGGCGGGAGTTCCGGTGGCAGCACGGCGGGTTCACCTCCCGCGCAGCGACGTCTTGCGGCTTTCCAGGACGTGGTCGGCGAGCCCGTACGCCACCGCGCCCGCCGCGTCGAAGACCACGTCCCGCTCGATGTCGGCGGCCACCTGCTCGGTGCTCTTCCCGGTGTGCTGGGCGAGCAGCCGGGTCAGCAGCGCGCGGCCGCGCAGGATCTCCGCCGCCTGGATCTCCATGTCGGACGGCTGCCCCTGCAGTGGCTCCTCGATGGAGGGCTGCTGGAGGAGCACCCGGGCGCCGGGCTGCACCAGGCGCTTGCCGGGCGTGCCGGCCGCGAGCAGCACCGCGGCCACCGAACTCACCTGGCCCAGGCAGAACGTCTCCACATCGCAGGTGACGAACTGCATCGTGTCGTGGATCGCGGCCATGGCGGTGAGCGAGCCGCCGGGGGAGTTGATGTAGAGCGAGATGTCCCGGTCCGGATCGGCGTGTTCGAGGTGCATGAACTGCGCCATCACATCGTTGGCCGAAGCGTCGTCGACGGGGGTGCCGAGAAAGACGATCCTCTCCTCGAACAGCTTGGAGTACGGATCGAGCGTGCGGATGCCGGATGCGGTGCGCTCCTGGAACTCGGGCAGCACGTAGCGGGCGGCAGGGCGGTGGTTCATGACATACCTCTCCTCGACCGGAGTTCCGAAGGCCTCTGTAAAAAATGTACAGGACGTACAGACCGAGAGGGGGGTGCGGCCCGGAAATGTCGAAGAAGGTGCAGGTCGGATGGGTTTCGCTGTCAGCGAGCGGGCGGTTTTGGCCGCCAGGGGGCGCGAGTCCTGGCTCAATAGGCCCTCTCCCGGCGATCTCCGCGGGTCACTAGCGTGCGTCGGCGCGGGGGTCACCTGGGGAGAGGGCTCACTGAAGTGTTCTATTTCGCATTCCGTCTCGTGGTGCTGGTGCCGCTGCTGCGGTGGCTGTTCCGCCCGTGCGTCGAAGGGGCCGGGCGGGTACCCGAGGCAGGTGCGGTGATCCTCGCGGGGAATCACCAGTCGTTCACCGACCAGTTCCTGCTCGGCGTGACGCTCAGGCGCCGGCTCACCTTCCTGGCCAAGCAGGAGTACTTCACCGCTCCGGGCCTGACGGGCCGGGCGACCGCGGCGTTCTTCCGCGCCCTCGGCCAGATCCCGGTCGACCGCTCCGGCAAGGACGCGGCACAGTCGGCGCTCGACACCGCGCTCCAAGTCCTGGACGGCGGAGGGGTGTTGGGGGTCTTTCCCGAGGGGACGCGCTCCCATGACGGGCGGCTGTACAAGGGCAAGGTCGGGGTCGCGGCGATGGCGTTACGGTCCGGCGCCCCGGTCGTCCCGGTGGCGATGATCGGCACGTTCGAGGCCCAGCCGAAGGGCCGCCGGCTGCCCCGGCGCGTGCCGATCACCCTCCGCTTCGGCGAACCCCTGGACTTCTCGCGCTACGCCGGGATGGAGGACGAGCGTCTGGTGCTGCGGGCCGTGACGGACGAGATCATGTACGCGGTGCAGAAGCTGTCCGAGCAGGAGTACGTGGACGTGTACGCGGCCGAGGCCAGGACGGCGTGGGAAGCGGCCGCCGCGGCCGCCTGATCTGTCGCGCGTGGCACGGCGGGGCCCCGGCCGGAGCGCGTCCCCCGGCCGGGGCCCCTTGCGGGCCGGGTCCCTCGCACCCCACTGACCTGCGCGACTTCCGTTTCCCACGGATCTAACGGCGCGGTTGGGCGGAGTCTAAGCTGGGTGCATGGCCTACGAGATTCCGGTGACGCAAGCCCGCGCAGAGCTCGCGGAGCTGATCAACCGCGTTGTGTACGGCGGTGAGCGGGTCGTGGTGACGCGCCACGGGAAGCCGCTCGTCGCCCTGGTCTCCGCCGCCGACCTGGCGAAACTGGAGGCCGAGCCGGAGCCGGAGGCACAGCAGGAGGAGCAGGTGACGAGGACGTTCTCGTTCGGGAGCCCCCTGCCGACGTCCGCCCCGGCGGAGCCCCGGCGCTTCGGGATCGCCGCGGAACACCGGGGTCCGCGCATCGGCGACTGACGGTGCGCACACCCGCCGCGGTGAGAGTGTCCTATACACGGACCTGCCCTGTCATGGCGCCCCTTTGTTGATCATGTGTTCTTAAAGCGCCAGTTAACGCGCCGGAAAAACTTCCGCTCTAACGTGCAATGCCTGGCCAAGGGGCCCGGAGGTGGCGCTCAACAGGATGTTGAAGTCGGATACGGTTCCGCTGCGTTCGGGCGGCAAGCACCTGTCCGGTCGGTCTCCGCCCTCGACGCCAGCTGGGTCCGTCCATGGCTGTCCGTGGACGGAAGGGCACGACTGTGAGGTGGGAAGCGTGCAACTGACGCCGCACGAGCAGGAACGGCTGCTCATCCATGTAGCCGCGGATGTGGCCGAGAAGCGCAGAGCCCGCGGGGTGAAGCTCAACCATCCCGAGTCCGTCGCGCTCATCACCTCGCACATCCTCGAAGGCGCCCGCGACGGCCGCACCGTCGCCGAACTCATGGCGTCCGGGCGGAAGCTGCTCTCCCGGGACGAGGTCATGCCGGGCATCCCGGAGATGATCCACGACGTCCAGGTCGAGGCGACCTTCCCCGACGGCACCAAGCTCGTCACCGTCCACGAACCGATCGCCTGACGGGGGAGCGCTGCCGTGATTCCCGGAGAGATCCTCTTCGCCGAGGACCCCATCGTTGTGAACGAGGGCCGCGAGGTCGTGCGGATGACCGTCCTCAACGCCGCCGACCGGCCCGTCCAGGTCGGCTCCCACTACCACTTCGCCGAGGCCAACCCCGGCCTCGACTTCGACCGTACGGTTGCCCGGGGCAAGCGACTCAACATCGCCGCGGGCACCGCCGTCCGCTTCGAGCCCGGCATTCCCGTCGACGTAGAACTCGTCCCCCTGACCGGCCGCCGCATCGTGCCGGGGCTGCGCGGCGAGACCGGAGGTTCCCTCGATGACTGACCTCGACCGTGCCGTGTACGCCGACCTGTTCGGCCCCACCACCGGCGACCGCATCCGGCTCGCCGACACCGATCTCCTGGTCGAGATCGAGGAGGACCGCGCGGGCGGCCCCGGGCGCTCGGGCGACGAGGCGGTGTTCGGCGGCGGCAAGGTGATCCGCGAGTCCATGGGGCAGGCGCGGACCACGCGAGCCGAAGGCGCGCCCGACACCGTTGTCACCGGCGCCGTGATCATCGACCACTGGGGCATCGTCAAGGCCGACATCGGCATCCGCGACGGGCGGATCACCGGCATCGGCAAGGCCGGCAACCCGGACACCATGGACGGCGTCCACCCCGACCTCGTCATCGGCCCCGAGACCGAGATCATCGCGGGCAACGGGAAGATCCTCACCGCGGGAGCCGTCGACACCCACGTCCACTTCATCTCGCCCACCCTCATCGACCAGGCGCTCTCCTCGGGCATCACCACGCTGGTCGGCGGCGGCACGGGACCCGCCGAGGGCACCAAGGCCACCACCATCACACCGGGCCCCTGGCATCTGGCCCGCATGTTCGCCGCCCTGGAGAACGCGCCCGTCAACATCGGGCTGCTCGGCAAGGGCAACACCATGTCGCGCGCGGCCATGCACTCCCAGCTGCGTGGCGGGGCCCTCGGGTTCAAGATCCACGAGGACTGGGGTGCCACCCCTGCCGTCATCGACGCCTGCCTGAGCGTCTGCGACGAGACCGGGGCCCAACTCGCCATCCACACCGACACGTTGAACGAGGCCGGCTTCGTCGGCGACACCCTCGCCGCCATCGCGGGCCGCTCGATCCACGCGTACCACACCGAAGGCGCCGGCGGCGGGCACGCGCCCGACATCATCACCGTGGTCTCGCAGCCCAATGTGCTGCCGAGTTCCACCAATCCGACCCGGCCGCACACCATCAACACCATCGAGGAACACCTCGACATGCTGATGGTCTGTCACCATCTCAACCCGGCGGTGCCCGAGGACCTGGCGTTCGCCGAGTCCCGGATCCGCCCCTCGACGATCGCGGCCGAGGACTTCCTGCACGACCTCGGCGCCATCTCCATCCTCTCCTCGGACTCCCAGGCCATGGGCCGCATCGGCGAGGTCATTCTGCGTACGTGGCAGACGGCGCACGTCATGAAGGTCCGGCGGGGCGCGCTGGCCGGGGACGGGCGCGCCGACAACCACCGGGTGCGGCGCTATGTCGCCAAGTACACGATCAACCCGGCCGTCGCCCAGGGCCTCGACCACGAGATCGGATCGGTCGAGAGCGGCAAGCTCGCCGACCTGGTGCTGTGGGAGCCCGCGTTCTTCGGGGTCAAGCCGCAGCTCGTCATCAAGGGCGGCCAGATCGCATACGCGCAGATGGGCGACGCGAACGCGTCGATCCCCACCCCGCAGCCGATCCTGCCGCGCCCCATGTTCGGCGCGTACGGCAAGGCACCCGCCGCCAACTCCCTCAACTTCGTTTCCCAGGCCGCACTGGAGGACGACCTTCCCGAGCGGCTCGGCCTGGACAAGCGCTTCGTGGCCATCAAGAACACCCGCCGGGTGGGCAAGGCGGACATGCGCGAGAACGACGCGATGCCGGATGTGCGGGTGGACCCCGACACGTTCACCGTGACCATCGACGGTGACGTGGTGGAGCCTGCTCCGGCCGTCGAACTGCCCATGGCTCAGCGGTACTTCCTCTTCTGACGGGTTGTCATTCCATGAGTCGCGCAGCCCTGCTCGTCCTCGCCGACGGCCGTTTCCCCGCCGGTGGACACGCCCACTCCGGCGGCGCCGAACCGGCCGTCAAGGCGGGGCGCGTCCGCAACGCCGCCGACCTCGCGGAGTTCTGCCGGGGGCGGCTGCACACCGCGGGCCTCACCTCCGCGGCGCTCGCCGCGGCGGCGGCCGCGGGTCTCGACCCGCTCGCCCTGGACGAGGCCGCCGACGCCCGCACCCCGTCCCCCGCCCTGCGGGCCACCGCCCGCAAACTGGGCCGCCAGATGATGCGGGCGGCCCGGGCGACCTGGCCGTCCGCCGAACTCGACGCGCTGGCCACGGCCCGCCCGCGCGGCGCTCACCAGCCCATCGTGCTCGGCCTCGCCGCCCGTGCGGCGGGGCTCGGTCCCGAGGACGCGGCGCACTGCGTGGCGTACGAGGTGGTCAGCGGGCCGGCCACGGCGGTGGTACGTCTGCTGAGCCTCGACCCGTTCGATGCGACGGCCGTCCTTGCCCGGCTTGCGCCGGAGCTTGACGCGGTGGCTCGGCGGGCCGCCCTCGCTGCGGCGGAGGCGGTTGTCGAGGGGCTTGATGCGCTGCCTGCGGCGTCCGCGCCGCTCCTGGATGTCATGGCCGAGGCGCATGCGGCTTGGCCGGTGCGGCTGTTTGCGTCGTAGCCCCCTCTTGCCTCCGTACTGCGGCTCCGCCCCCAGACCCCCATCGCCCTGAACGGGCTCGTCCTCAATCGCCGGACCGGCCAAGGGCCCTAGCCCAAAGCCCGAGCCCGACAGCGGACCGACCCACCGTCCGGAACCCCATCCACCCCCCTCCCCCGGAGTCGCCCCCATGCACCTCGACCACTCCCACGAAGGCCCCGCCGCCATCAGTGCCGATGCCCACCGCCCCGACGGCACCCGGCGGGCCCTGCGCGTCGGGCTCGGCGGGCCCGTCGGGTCCGGGAAGACCGCCACCGTGGCGGCGCTCTGCCGGGCGCTGCGCGACCAGCTCTCCATCGCCGTCGTCACCAACGACATCTACACCCGCGAGGACGCCGCCTTCCTGCTGCGCAACGCCGTGCTGCCGCCGGAGCGGATCCAGGCCGTCGAGACGGGGGCCTGCCCGCACACCGCCATCCGCGACGACATCTCCGCCAACCTCGAAGCCGTCGAGGACCTGGAGGACGCGGTCGGGCCGCTCGACCTGATCCTCGTCGAGTCCGGCGGCGACAACCTCACCGCCACCTTCTCCAAGGGACTGGTCGACGCCCAGATCTTCGTCATCGATGTGGCCGGTGGCGACGACATTCCGCGCAAGGGGGGTCCGGGGGTCACCACCGCCGACCTGCTCGTCGTCAACAAGACCGACCTCGCGCCCTATGTCGGGTCCGACCTCGGGCGGATGGCGCGCGACGCCAAGGAACAGCGGGCCGAACTCCCCGTCGTCTTCCAGTCGCTGAGGTCCGACGAGGGCGTCGACCAGGTCGCCGGCTGGGTGCGGGTGCAGCTCGCGGCATGGGCGGCCTGACCCTCGGCGCGCCGGGGGTGCGCGCCACCGCCCGTATCGTCGCCACCCCCGAGGGGCTGCCCGTCCTGGAAGGGGAGGGGCCGCTCGCGCTGCGCCGTACTCGGGCGCGCGGCCCGTACCACCGGGTCACCGTCGTGGGCGCGATGAGCGCCCCGCTCGGCGGCGACCGCATCGCCGTCGAGGCCGAGGTGCGCGACGGGGCGCGGCTCGACGTGGACTCGGCCGCCGCCACCATCGCACTGCCCGGCCGCGACGGCGAGCGGGCGCACTACGACGTACGGCTCGTGGTCGGCGAGGACGCGGAACTGCGCTGGCTCCCCGAGCAGCTCATCTCGGCGCACGGCAGCGATCTCGCGATGCGCACCCGGATCGACCTCGCGGCCGGAGCCCGCCTCGTGTTCCGCGAGGAACAGGTGCTCGGGCGCCACGGAGAGGCGCCCGGAACCCTCGCCACCCGGCTCACCGTGCACCGCGCAGGCCGCCCGCTCCTCGACCAGGAGCTGGCGTACGGGCCGGGCGCGCCCGGTGGCTGGGACGGGGGAGCGGTGCTCGGCGGGCACCGGGCGGCGGGCCAACTGCTCGTTGCGGGACCGGAGTTCAGCGAGAGGCCCGCCGAGGCCAGGTTGCTCGGCGAGAGTGCCGTGCTCACCCCGCTCGCCGGGCCCGGCTTCCTCGTCACGGCGCTGGCCCCGGACGCCCGGCTGCTGCGCCGGACGCTCGACGACGTACTGCACGCGCACCTCGCGACACGCTGACCGCTCAGCGGAACACCACTCTCCGGCTATCGGTTCGGTAAAAAAACACCTGTACGGCCTGTGCACAGTGGGCTCACAGACGAAAGGATCCCCCGACAGGCCCAAATGGCGCGCTGAGACTGACAGCGCACTTCAGCAGGGGGAGGTACCACTTGAGACGCACCGCAGTGCTCGGCTCGGCCGGCACACTGATCGCGGGCACGCTGATGGTGGGCGCGATAGCGGCTCCGGTCGCCAACGCCGACAACCGCGACCACGGTTGGTCCGAGGCGCGTGGCGCGCAGGTCGCCGCCGACAGGGCGGCCAAGCAGGGCATCAGCTGGACGGACTGCCCGGCCGACTGGGGCATCGCCAAGCCCATCCAGTGCGGCTATGTGAGCGTCCCGCTCGACTACGCGCGGCCCAACGGCAAGCAGATCAAGCTCGCCGTCGACCGCATCGGCAACACCGGTACCAAGGCCGAGCGCCAGGGTGCCCTCATTTACAACCCGGGCGGCCCCGGCGGCTCCGGCATGCGCTTCCCCACCCGGGTGACCGCCAAGAACCCGCTGTGGACGAACACCTCGAAGGCGTACGACTTCGTGGGCTTCGACCCGCGCGGCGTGGGCCACTCGACGCCGATCTCCTGTGTGGACCCGCAGGAGTACGCCAAGGCGCCGAAGGCCGACCCGGTGCCGAGCAGCGAGGCCGACAAGCGCGCCCAGCGCAAGCTCGCCGCCGAGTACGCGGACGGCTGTGCCGAGCGCAGCGGCTGGATGCTGCCGTACATGACCACTCCGAACACCGCCCGCGACATGGATGTCATCCGTGCCGCCCTCGGTGAGAAGAAGCTCAACTACCTGGGTGTCTCCTACGGCACCTACCTGGGCGCGGTCTACGGCACGCTGTTCCCCTCGCACGTCCGCCGCATGATCGTGGACAGCGTGGTCAACCCGGACCAGGACAACATCTGGTACCAGGCCAACCTGGAGCAGGACGTCGCCTTCCAGGCCCGCTGGAACGAGTGGGAGGACTGGGTCGCCAAGTACGACGCCAAGTTCCACCTCGGCACCACCCGGGCACAGGTCGAGGCCCAGTGGCTGAAGCTGCGCGCCGACGCCAAGAAGAGCCCCCTCGACGGCAAGGTCGGCCCGGCCGAGCTGCTCGGGTACTTCCAGAAGGCGCCGTACTACGACTCGTACTGGGTGCCGGTCGCCAAGGCGCTCAGCGCCTACGCGGCGGGTGACATCAAGCCGGTCGTCGAGGCCTCCGCTCCCGACATGTCTGACATCGCGGGCAACATCGCCTCCGAGAACGGCAACGCGGTCTACACCGCCGTCGAGTGCGCGGATGCCAAGTGGCCCACCAGCTGGCGCAAGTGGGACCGCGACAACACCAAGCTGAACAAGGACTACCCGTTCCTGACCTGGTCCAACGCCTGGATGAACCTGCCGTGTGCCACCTGGTCCACCAAGCAGCAGAACCCGGTCGAGGTCAAGACGGGCAAGGGCCTCCCGCAGGTCCTGATCGTGCAGTCCACCAATGACGCCGCCACCCCGTTCCAGGGCGCCGTCGAACTGCACAAGGCCTTCAAGAACTCGCGCCTCATCATCGAGAAGGGCGCCGGTTCGCACGGTGTGACCGGTCTCGTCAACCCGTGCATCAACTCGCGCGTGGACGACTACCTGCTCACCGGCAAGACCGACAAGGCGGACTACACCTGCACCCCGCACGCAACTCCCGTGCCGTAGGCGTTGGCTGAGCGGACAGGGGCGACCGGAGTTGTCCGGTCGCCCCTTTTCCCTTATGCGTCTTCCTTACGCGCGCCCGGCCAGCCAGGCGTCCTCGGCCGCGTAGTCGAACAGACCCACGGCCGCGTAGTTCCTGGCCATCTTCGGGAACGCCTCGCTCCACTCCCGGCCCTTCAGCTGCCCGGCCAGCCACTCGACCGTGGCGGGCAGCGACTCCACGTACCCGGTCACCGGCCGGTAGCCCAGCTCCCGCTCGGCCGCACCCATGGCGTAGACGATCGGATGCGGGGTGCTCCACGGCGTGATGCCGACCGTGCCCTGCGGCGCGGGGCCGTCCACCAGGACGAGCTCGCTGCGCACGCCGAGGATCTCGTCGACGGCCGCGCTGATCTCGGCGACCGTAGGGGCCTCGCCGTCCGCCGCGTTCAGCACCCGGTCGCCGGGCCTGTTCGCGGCCAGCCGGATCAGCTCCGCGATGTTCGCGACATGCGCGGGATGGAACCGGCTCTGCCCGTTGTACGCGAGCACCCGCACCGGCCGCCCGTCCAACGCCCGCTTCACGAAGTGCAGTTCACGCGGTGTCTGGCAGTGCGGCCCGTGCACTGCCCCCGCGCGCAGCAGCGTCGAGGGGATCGACGAGCCGAGCAACTCCCGCTCAAGAGCCACCTTCCGGGTGCCGTATGTCGCCTCGCCGGGAGCCACGGTGGCCAGCGACTCCGGGATCGGCACCGGGTAGCACGGCGACCCGTCGGGCTCGCCCTGGGTGTCGAAGCTGCGGCCCTTGTCGTCCTCGTACACCGCGCCGCTGGAGATCACCACCGCGGACCCGATCCGGTCGCCGAGGCCGGCCAGCTGCCGCGCGTGGTCCTGCCCGTACGCGACCATGTCGACCAGTACGTCGACACCGTCGCCGAGTGCGGAGGCGAGGGCGGCGTCGTCCTCACGGTCGAGCCGCACCCGCTGCACGTCCCCGGGCCAGCCGGTGTCTCCGCCGCCTCCGCGTGACGCGGCCCGCACCTCCCAGCCGTCCTCGGCGAGCGCGCGCACGGCGGCCCGCCCGATCTGTCCGGTAGCTCCGACGACGAACGCGGTTCCCTTTGTCATGGCCCGGACGCTACGCCCGCGCCGATCGAGACGGACAGGGCGTTTCGCCGTGCGCGGATCCGCCCAGGGCCGAGCGATCACGGGAACTTCGGCTCAGCTGATGATGCCCCGGAACCTGCGCGACTCCTCCGCCTTCACATCGGCCGCGTACCGGTCCACGTACTCCTGGCCCGACAACTCCATGACCTTGTACATGATCTCGTCGGTGACCGCCCGCAGGATGGCCTTCTCGCCCTCCATCCCCTCGTAGCGCGAGAAGTCCAGCGGCTCGCCGAAGCGGATCGAGACCCGCTTGATCTTCGGCACGACCTGGCCGGGCGGCTGGATCTCGAACGTGCCCACCATCGCGCACGGGATCACCGGCACTCCGCCCCGGATGGCCATCACCGCGACGCCGACCTTCCCCTTGTACAGCCTGCCGTCGTGCGAGCGCGTGCCCTCCGGGTAGATGCCGAGCAGCTCGTCCTTGGCGAGCACCCCGAGCCCTTCCCGGATCGCGGCCTGCCCCGCCTCCTTGCCGGACCGGTCCACCGGGATCTGCCCGATGGCCCGGAAGAACGCGGCGGTCAGCCGGCCCTTGATGCCGGGCCCGGTGAAGTACTCCTGCTTGGCGAGGAAGGTGATGCGCCGCTTCAGCATCACCGGCATCAGGAAATGGTCGGAGAAGGAGAGGTGGTTCCCCGCGACGATCGCCGCGCCCTCCTCGGGAATGTGCTCAAGACCCTCCAGCCGCGGCCGGAACAGCAGTCTCAACAGGGGCCCCAGGACTGCGTATTTGAGGATGTAGTAGAGCACCCGCAAGCTCCTCACCATGCAGAAGGGTGGCCAGTGTAGGGGGAGGGCCGGGCCGCTGTAACCACCGTCGGCCGGCCCGACAGCGGATCGATCAAACGATCATTTGTGCGCGAGTTCTTGAGCGAACGAAGTGCGAAGAGTAGAAACCGTTCACGTCACCGCGTGAGCCCCTCCCTCCCCTTATCTCTCCCCTCCCTTCTCGGGCTGGAGTCTTCATGACAACTCCCTGGTCCCGCCGTGCCTTTCTCCGTGCCACCGGCTCCTCGGCCCTCGCTCTGGGGATCACCGCCTCCCCGCAGGCGCACGCCGCCGACGCCTACGACGCGCTGCGCGCCACCTGGCGCACCCTGATCCTGGGCGACGGCTTCAGCCCCGGCGCCGAACCGTTCACGTCCAAGCTCGCCGGCCTCGGCTCCTCCGCCTCGGCCCTGCTCTCCACGATGGCCCCGGCGAGCGGATCGCTGTGGCCCGACGCCGTGTACGCCGACCCCGATCCGGACACCGACCAGGAGTCGTTCGGCTACTCGGCCAGGATGAACGACAGCTACACCCGGCTGCGCACCATGGCCGAGGCCTACAGCCAGCCCGGCACCGGACTCACCGGCGACACCGCCCTCGCCACCGCCATAGCCACCGGCCTCGACCACCTCCACGGCGACGTCTACAACGAGAACCGCGCCACCTATGGCAACTGGTACAACTGGCAGATAGGCGCCCCGCAGGCCCTGCTCGACAGCTGCGTCCTGCTGTACGAACACCTGTCGTCGGCCCAACTGGACAACTATCTCAAGGCAGTTGACCACTTCGTACCGGACAGTGCCGTCTCCGTCTACTCCGGTACGAGCACCGGCGCCAACCGCGTCGACCTGTGCCGGGTGCTCGCGCTGCGCGGCGTCCTCGGCAGGAGTTCCGCGAAACTCTCCCTGGCCGCGAACGCGCTCTCGCCGGTCTTCCCGTATGTGACCTCGGGAGACGGGCTCTACGCCGACGGCTCCTTCGTCCAGCACACCTATGTGCCGTACACCGCCTCCTACGGGTCGGTCGTGCTCGGCGGCCTCGGCATGCTGTTCGCCCTGCTCGCCGGCTCCGCCTGGGCGGTCACCGACCCGGCCCGGCAGATCGTCTTCGACGCGGTCGAGAACGCCTGGGCGCCGTTCCTGTACAACGGCCTCGCCCTGGACGGTGTCGCCGGACGCGCCATCAGCCGGGGGATCTCCGCCGCGGGCGGCCTTCAGCAGGACGACCACCTACGCGGCCACGCGATCATGGCCTCCATCGTGCTGCTCGGCCAGGGTGCCGACAGCGCCGAGAACGCCCGATGGCGCGGCCTCGTCAAGGGCTGGATGCGGCGCGACTACTACAGCCCGCCCATGGGCGACAGCTTTCTCTCCATCTCAAGTCTCGCCCGCCTCAAGGAAGTTGAGGGCGACGGCACGGTGGCCGAGATCGCCGAGCCCGTCGGCCATCGCCTCTTCCCGCACATGGCCCGGGCCACCCACCGCCGTCCCACCTGGGCCGCCGCCATCAGCATGGCCGACAAGCGGATCACGTACTACGAGACCGGCAACGGCGAGAACCTGCACGGCTGGCACACCGGGTCCGGGATGCTCTACTGGTGGGGCGACACCTATGCGAATGGGCAGTACAGCGATGCCTTCTGGCCCACCGTGGACCCCTACCGGCTGCCCGGGACCACCGCCTCGCGCAAGGTCCTCGCCGATGCGGCGGGCGGCGACTGGGGTGCGTCGAGACCGGACGTGAACTGGGTGGGCGGCGCCACCGACGGGCAGCGGGCCGCGATCGGCCAGTACCTCAAGGGGCTGGGCGGCACCCTGCTCGCGAAGAAGTCCTGGTTCTGCCTGGACGACGCCATCGTGTGCCTGGGCGCGGGCATCTCGTGCAAGGACGGCACAGCGGTCGAGTCGACCGTCGACAACCGCAACCTCGGGCCGACCGGAAACGCCGCCCTCACCGTCGACGGCACCGTGCAGCCACTCGTCTACCCCTGGTCCGCGACCCTGCCCGGCGCCTCCTGGGTCCACCTCGCGGGCCACGGCGGATATGTCTTCCCCGGCCGGGCGACCGTACAGGCCAGGCGCGAGGAGCGGACCGGCCGCTGGAGCGACATCAACAAGGGCGGCTCGACGACGCCGGTCAGCCGCCGCTACCTCACCCTGTGGGCCGACCACGGCACGAATCCGTCCGGCGCCGGATACGCCTATGTACTGATGCCGGGTGCGTCCGCCGACCGGACGGCGGCCCGCGCCGCCGACACCGGCTGGCTGAGCGTGCTCGCGAACACCGACAGCCAGCAGGGCGTCCAGGTGCCCTCGCTCGGCTTCACCGGGGTCGCCTTCTGGTTCGGCGGCACCGTCGGCGCGCTCGACGCCAGTGCGCCGTGCGCGGTGATGATCAGTGAGCGGAGCGACGGCACCGCGGTGATCTGCGTCAGCGACCCCATGCGGATGCAGACCTCGCTGACCCTGACCTGGCGACGCGCCGTGGCCTCGGTGACCTCCCGACCGGCCACCGTCACCGGTGCCACCACGGGCTCGTCCCTCGCCCTCACCTTCGGCGACCTCAGCGGCACCGGGGGAGCCACCCAGAAGATCACCGTCAGACTGGGCTGACCGGGAGGGCGGCTAGGTGCTGCGCGATGTCGCGGCCGTCCCGATCGCGGTGAGCCCGAGCACCACCCAGCCGAACCACAGCCAGCCGCTGCTGCCGAGCGCCACCGTGTACGCCGTGATCACCACCAGCATCACGAGGGTGAGCACCATCATGGACTTCGTCGAACGGGGCATAGCGTCCCCTTCCTCCCGGCGGGCGCCGTGAAGACCATGGTCTCCCCGGGAGGGGCCGCAGCGCTACTGCCCGCGCGTGTTCAGTGAGGCGAGATAGGCGTTGTAGGCCTGAAGTTCCTTGTCGCCGTTGCGCTCGGCGGCCCGGTCGGTGCGGCGCGCGTGCCGCTTCTCGGTGGCGTACCACTGGAAGACCAGGGCGATCAGGACGAGCACCGAGGGGATCTCGCTGAACGCCCAGGCGATGCCGCCGCCCGCCTGCTGATCGGCGAGCGCGTCGATCCCGAGCGAGGCCGGCGGGTTCTTGTACGTGCCGATCATGGGCTCGCTGGCCATCATCAGGGCGATGCCGAAGAAGGCGTGGAAGGGCATCCCGGCGAAGAGCTCCAGCATCCGCATCACATAGCCGGGCCGGTGCGGGCCCGGGTCCACGCCCATGATCGGCCAGAAGAAGACCAGGCCGACCGCGAGGAAGTGGACCATCATCGCGATGTGCCCGGTCCTGGACTCCATCAGGAAGTCGAAGAGCGGCGTGAAATAGAGCCCGTACAGGCTCGCGATGAACAGCGGGATGGTGAACGCCGGGTGCGTGATGATCTTCATGTACCGGCTGTGCAGCAGCATCAGGAGCAGCTCGCGCGGGCCCTTGCGGCCGCGCGGGGCGACCGGCAGCGCACGCAGCGCGAGCGTGACCGGCGCGCCGAGCAGCAGGAGGATGGGCGACAGCATGCTGATCACCATGTGCTGCACCATGTGCACGCTGAACATGACCATGCCGTAGTCGTTGAGCTTGGTGCACATGACGAGCGCGATGGTCAGGACGCCCACGGTCCAGGAGATCATCCGGCTGACCGGCCAGCTGTCACCGCGCCGCTTGAGCCGGACCACGCCCCACGCGTACAGGCCGAGCCCGAGCAGGCAGCCGATGAGGAAGAAGGAGTCCGCCGACCATTCGAGCCCCCGTGCCAGCGTGAACGGCGGCAGGTCCATGTTCATGTCCATGCCGTGCCCGCTGTGATCCATCCGCTGACTCCTGATTCGTACCGGTTGTCCCGCACCAGACTAGAACCGCCCCCGGCCGGTGATGCGGCCGGGGGCGGTTCATTGCGTACAAAACAATCCGGAGGCGACCGGAAGCCGGAGAACGGTTAGAGGACGCACTCCGCTTCGGCGTAGCGCTCGGCCGGGACGGTCTTCAGGGTGGCCGTCGCCTCGGCGAGGGGGACCATCACGATGTCGGTGCCGCGCAGCGCGGTCAGCATGCCGAACTCGCCGCGGTGGGCCGCCTCGACCGCGTGCCAGCCGAAGCGGGTGGCGAGCACCCGGTCGTACGCGGTGGGTGTGCCGCCGCGCTGGACGTGGCCGAGGATGACTGGGCGGGCCTCCTTGTTCAGGCGCTGCTCCAGCTCGATGGAGAGCTGGCGGGCCACGCCCGCGAATCGCTCGTGGCCGTACATGTCGGTGCCGCCCACGTCGAACTGCATCGAGCCCTCGCGCGGCTTGGCGCCCTCGGCGACGACGACGATCGCGAACTTCTTGCCCGCCGAGAAGCGCCGGCCGACCAGCTCGGTCAGCTCGTCGATGTCGAAGGGGCGCTCGGGCACCACGATGGCGTGCGCGCCGGCGGCCATGCCCGAGTGCAGCGCGATCCAGCCGGTGTGGCGGCCCATGACCTCGACGATCAGCACACGCTGGTGCGATTCCGCGGTGGTCTTCAGACGGTCGAGGGCCTCGGTCGCCACACCCACGGCGGTGTCGAAGCCGAAGGTGACATCGGTCGAGGCGATGTCGTTGTCGATGGTCTTGGGCACGCCGACGATCGGAAGACCCGCCTCGGACAGCAGGGTCGCGGCCTTCAGGGTGCCCTCGCCGCCGATGGGGATGATCGCGTCGAGACCGAGCTCGGCGACGTGTCCCTTGGCGCGCTCGACGCCGTCGCGCAGATGCGCCGGCTGGACGCGGGAGGAGCCGAGAATGGTGCCGCCACGGGCGAGGATGCCGCCGACCGCGTCGAGGTCGAGCTTGCGGTAGTCGGCTTCGAGCAGGCCCTTCCAGCCGTCGTGGAAGCCGATGACCTCGTCGCCGTGGTCGACCACCGCGCGGTGCACGACGGATCGGATGACGGCGTTCAGGCCGGGGCAGTCGCCGCCGGAGGTGAGCACACCAATTCGCATTGCCCGGAGAACCTTTGCAACGTGGGCCGACGACCGGACCACGTCGTCCGGTTGGATCCCCGTCACCCTACCGGCGCAGGGTGACGGGGGCCGAATCGGAGGTCCGACTGATGGACGTGGTACGAACGCACGAACCGCCCACCAGCCGGACCGAGTTGCCCAAGGTGTCCGCTCTTGCCCTTTTCAGGCGTTACGCGGGCTGGGTCGCCGACGCGATGCGCTCGGCGCGCAGCGCCTCGTACCAGCGGTCGTCCGTCGGCGGCAGCGCGTTCACGTCGAGGGCCAGCTTCAGGAGCATGTCCGCGATCTGCGGATTGCGCGCGAGGACCGGGCCGTGCATGTACGTACCGAACACGGTGTCGTTGTACGCGCCCTCGGTGCCGTCGCCCGTGCCGTTGCCCTTGCCCAGGCGGACCCGGGCGAACGGGCGGGCGGTCGGGCCGAGGTGGGTGACGCCCTGGTGGTTCTCGAAGCCGGTCAGCTGGGGCAGCCCGAGCCGCTCGTCGATGTCACCGAGGACGTCGCCCACGCAGCGCTCGCCCTCGCCGCGGGTCGAGACCACGTCGAGCAGGCCGAGGCCCGGCTCGCGCTCGCCGAGGTCGTTGATGAACTCGTGGCCCAGGATCTGGTACCCGGCGCAGACCGAGAAGATGATCGCGCCGTTGGAGGCGGCCCGGCTCAGCCCGGTGTCGCGGCGCAGCCGCTCGGCCGCGAGCCGCTGCGGCCGGTCCTCGCCGCCGCCGATGAGGTAGATGTCACCGGAGGTCGGGATCGGCTGGTCGCTGCGGACGTCGAGCCGGTGCACTTCCAGGCCGCGCTGGCGCGCCCGGCGCTCCACGACCAGGGCGTTGCCCTGGTCGCCGTAGGTGCTCAGCAGGTCGGGGTAGACCCACACGAGGCGCAGGCTGTTGTCTGCCATGTCGCTTGCTTGCTCCTTGCTGGGGTCAGTTGCCGACGACGCGGCGGACGTCCTGGAACGCGGTGTAGTTGGCGATGAGCTCGATCCGCCCGGGCGGCGCCAACTGGGTGCACTCCTCCAGGCTTTCGCAGACCCGGAAGTCCAGGTTCGCGACCTCCAGACGCACCGCCAGGTCCAGCTTGCGGTCGCCGATCACGAAGATCGGGTGGCCGGCGAGCCGGGTGTAGTCGACGTCCCACAGCCAGGAGGTGTCCGTGCCGTCCGCGCCGCGGGCGTTGACGGACAGGACGACCGGCGTGGGCGGCGGGTCGATGAGGGAAAACGTTTCGAGCCAGCCTGCCGGGTTCTTCGCGAGCAGCAGCCGCAGCTCACGCCCCTGGAAGCTGACCACGTCGTAGCGTCCCGCGACCGCCTGCACCTGGTACATGCGCTCCAGGGCGACCTGCGGCGGCACCCCGAACACCGCGGCGACCGCGGCGGAGGTCGCGGCGTTCGCCTTGTTGGCGCGGCCGGGCAGCTGGAGGTGGATCGGCCAGGCCGAGCCGTGCGGGTCCAGTACGTAGTCGCCGTTGAGCACCCAACTGGGCGCCGGGCGGCGGAAACCGCACTCGCCGCAGAACCAGTCGTCGCCGGGCCGCTGCATCACACCGCCGCAGGCGGGGCACGACCAGGCGTCGTCCTTCCACTCCTGACCGGCCGCCACCCACACCACATTGGGGGAGGAGGACGCCGCCCACACGACCAGCGGGTCGTCCGCGTTGGCGATCACCACGGCCTTGGAGCCGGACAGGCCCTCGCGCCACTTCTCGGCGAGCATGCGGGTCTCGGCGGCACGGTCCAGCTGGTCGCGCGAGAGGTTGAGCAGCGCGATCGCCTTCGGCGTCACATCGCGCGCGACGCCCGCCAGATACTTCTCGTCGACCTCGATCACGCCGTACTTGGCATCCGAACCGCCCGCCAGCGCCGACGTGATGCCGGCCGGCATGTTGGCGCCGAGCGCGTTCGACACCACCGGGCCGCTGGCCCGCAGTGCCTCGGCGATCAGCCGGGTCGTGGTCGTCTTGCCGTTCGTCGCCGACACCAGGACGACGTCCAGATGAGTGGCGAGCCGCCCGAGCAGATCGGGGTCGAGCTTGAGCGCGACGCGCCCGCCGATCACCGATCCACTGCCCCGGCCCGCCGCGCGCGACACCGCCGCGGCGGCCTTGCCCGCGGTCACCGCCAGCTTGGCTCGCGGTGACAGGGGCCCGGCACCTCCAACGTGTCCTGACATCGTCCTTGATCCTCCTTGCGCCTGGGTCGGGTGTCAGCCTATCGAGATCCGGTCGGCGGCCCGAACCGCGCCACCATCCGGAATGGCCTCCACCCCTGGGAACGTACTCTTGCGCCCATGCGCCACCGCCCCATTCCCGGCAGTTCCGGCTCCGTACGAGAGATGAGTCTCCTCGGCGACCGGTTGCTCCACGCCCCCTGCGAACCCGTCACGGACTTCGGTCCCGAGCTGCACCGGCTCGTCGAGGACATGTTCGCGACGATGTACGCGGCCGACGGTGTCGGCCTGGCGGCGAACCAGATCGGCGTCGCCCGGCGGGTGTTCGTGTACGACTGCCCCGACGACGAGGACGTGCGGCATCTGGGGTACGTCGTCAACCCCCGTCTGGTGGAGGCCGACGGCATCGAGGTGCGCGGCGCCGAGGGCTGCCTCTCCCTGCCGGGGTTGGAGGCGCCGACCTCGCGCTTCGACCGCGCGGTGGTGGAGGGCGTGGACCTCTCCGGCGCCCCGGTGCGCATCGAAGGCACCGGGTTCTTCGCCCGCTGCCTGCAGCACGAGTGCGACCACCTGGAGGGGGTGGTGTACGCGGACCGGGTCACGGGGTGGCGCAAGTCCTGGCTGCGGCGGGCGATCCGCAAGGCGCCGTGGGGCGGCCGGGCGGACTGGCCCCACCCCGCCCCTTCCCGAAACCCGTCGGGGGTGTGATGCCCGGCTGCGGACCGTGCGTGGCTGGTCGCGCAGTTCCCCGGGCCCCCAGCGGGATCGGTGCCGGCCCGCATCGGCATCTCCAGCCCGTGAGGCTATGACGGACATCAGCCCACCCCTAGCCCGTCCGGCGCATGAGGACGAGCTCCCTCAAGGCGCGATACGGGGTCTGGGGCGGAGCCCCAGCACCTTTCACCCCCGGCGGGTTTCGGGAAGGGGCCGGGAATCAGAAGCTGGGCCCGCCCACCCTGTCGCCCGCCGCGGCCAGCCGCCCCCACAAGAGGTCGGCCAGGGCCCGCACCAACTCCCCGCGGGAGCACGGGCGTTCGCCCAGCCACCAGTCACCCGCCGCATGCATCATGCCGACGATCCCGTGCCCCCACACCCGCGCGAGCACCTCGCTGCCCGGCCCGAGATCGATCCGCTCGGCGATCACCACACCCAGATCCTCGCCCATGCGGCGAAGCAGCGGCGCGGAGTGCCGGCCCACGTCGAAGCCCTGCTCGGACTCCGGCGCCGGAGTGTCCTCGGCGGGGTGCATCAGGAACCGGTACACCTGGGGCCGCGCCTCGATGGCCGTCAGATAGGTCTCCAGCGTCGCCTCGACCCGCTCGCGCCGCTCGGCCGGCGCGTCGAGCGCGGCGCGGAGCGCGGAGAGCAGGGCGTCGGTGTGGCGCTTGGCGAGCGCCCGGTAGAGCCCGCCCTTGTCGCCGAAGTGCCGGTAGAGGATGGGCTTGGTGATGCCCGCCTCCGCCGCGATCGCGTTCATGGAGGCCTTCGGGCCGTCCCGGAGCACCACCCGGTCCGCCGCCTCCAGCAGTTCGCGCCGCCGGCGCTCCGCCGCCGTTCGCTGCTGTTCGGCCTGCTGTGTGGTCTCCATGGGTTCTTCTCCCCGCCCGTACTGCATGTTCCGTGGGTTCCATCTTTCGAAAGCCTTGCGCAACGTAACACTCCGCCCGGCCGCGGCGCTGGGCGGCCGGTGGTCGGTTGACATGGGCTACCCGTCGGTAACAGACTTCGGTTACCGCAAGTAACGCTTGGAGTGGTGGAGGGGACATGGCCGAGTTCACGATGGATCTCAACGATGATCAGAAGCAGGTCCGTGACTGGCTGCACGGGTTCGCCAAGGATGTGATCCGCCCCGCGGCCGCCGAGTGGGACGAGCGCGAGGAGACCCCCTGGCCGGTGATCCAGGAAGCGGCCAAGGTGGGAATCTACTCCCTCGACTTCTATGCGCAGCAGTTCTTCGACCCGAGCGGCCTCGGCATCCCGGTCGCCATGGAGGAGCTTTTCTGGGGCGATGCGGGTATAGCGCTCTCCATCGTCGGCACGGGACTTGCCGCCGTCGGCGTGCTCGCCAACGGTACCGAGGAGCAGATCGGCACCTGGATCCCGCAGATGTACGGCGACGTGACCGATGTCAAGGTCGCCGCCTTCTGCTCCTCCGAGCCGGACGCGGGCTCCGATGTCGCCTCGATGCGCACCCGGGCCGTGTACGACGCGGCCAAGGACGAGTGGGTCCTGAACGGCACCAAGACGTGGGCGACCAACGGCGGCATCGCCAATGTCCACGTCGTCGTCGCGGTCGTCGACGCCGGACTCGGCTCCAAGGGCCACGCCTCCTTCATCGTGCCGCCGGGCACCCCGGGCCTGACGCAGGGTCAGAAGTTCAAGAAGCACGGCATCCGTGCCTCGCACACCGCCGAGGTGGTCCTTGAGGACGTCCGTGTCCCCGGCCACTGCCTGCTCGGCGGCAAGGAGAAGCTCGACGAGCGGCTCGCCCGGGCCCGCGAGAAGGCGAAGGCCGGTGGCGGGGAGCGCGTGAAGAACGCCGCGATGGCCACCTTCGAGGCCTCCCGTCCGGCCGTCGGCGCGATGGCGGTCGGCACCGCACGGGCCGCGTACGACTACGCGCTCGAATACGCCAAGACCCGCGAGCAGTTCGGCCGCCCGATCATCGACAACCAGGGCATCGCCTTCCAGCTCGCCGACATGCGCACCCAGATCGACGCGGCCCGCCTGCTGGTGTGGCGCGCGTCCTGGATGGCGACGACGGGCAAGAAGTTCGAGTCGGCCGAGGGCTCGATGTCCAAGCTGTACGCCAGCGAGACGGCCAAGAAGGTCACCGCCCAGGCGATCCAGATCCTCGGCGGCAACGGCTTCACGCGCGAGTACCCGGTGGAGCGCATGCACAGGGATGCGGCTATTTACACCATTTTTGAGGGCACGAGCGAGATCCAGCGCCTGGTCATCGCCCGCACCCTCTCGGGCATGCCGATCCGCTAGCCCTCGGCGCGCGGCTTGAAGATCCGGTCGAGGTGATAGCCCAGGGCGGCTGTCACCTCGACCGCGCCGCGCCGCCCGTGCAGCATGTCCCCGCCGAGCCCCACGGCCCCCGACACCAGCAGATCGGCCTCGTGCCGCGCGTCGAGCCCGGGCCGGCAGGCGCCACTCTCCTGCGCCTGCCCGATGATCCACGCCACCAGATCCTCCAGCGGATGCTCGGCGCTCAGGAACACCGCCGCGAGCGCGGGATCGGTGAGGCTGCGGGAGTAGTACGCGGAGAGGACCCGCAGCCCGAAGCGCCGCTCCTCGTCGAGCGGCAGGCACTCCTCCAGAATCGCGTTGAGCAGCGCGCGCGGATCGTCCGGGTCGTGGTCGACGCGCTCGCGGGCCCGCCGTTCGTTGTCCGCATGCAGCAACTTCAGCGCGCCGACGAGGAGTTGGTGCTTGCTCCCGAAGTGGTACTGGACCGAGCGCAGCGAGACGCCCGCCTCGGCCGCGATCTCGCGCATGCTCGCCTCGTGCAGACCCCGCCCGGCCGCGATGCGCCACACTGCCCCGGCGATCTCCCGCCGCCGCCCCTCCCGGTCCTCGGGCTCCTGCGGCTCCGGCTCGGGCAGCGGTGGCCGCTTGCGGGCGCGGTACGCCCGCGCCTGACAGCTCCGCGAGCAGTAGCGGGCCGGACGCCCGCGCCCCGCCGGCCCCAGACCTGTACCGCACACCTCGCAGCGGGCTTCCTTTTCGTCACGCACGATCCTGACTATAGGTGGGAAATTGGTGTGACGTAAGGCGCTTCTGGCCAGGGGTTAACCACATTCGCACTGGTACGTTCGTATCAACGGGTGAGGGATTCCGACGGGAGAGGAACCATGAAGTACGACGTGTTGCAGATCGTCGGCGCGATCATGATGGCCCTGTTCACGCAGGGTGCGATCCGGCTGCTCATCGACCACGACAACCGCGGACTGCTGGGCTGGCTGCCCGCCGGGTTCTGGGCCCTGCTCTGCGTGTACGCGGTCGTGATCGCCGCTGGAGCGATCCTCACGAGCTGGTCCCATACGCATGCCAAGGCGCTCGGCCGCCGGTGACCGGCCCGGACACGCGAAAGGCGCCCCGCCCTCACAGGAGGGGGGAGCGCCTTGGCGTCAACTGCCCGGTCAGGCAGGGAGGTTGGCCTCGATGAGGGCGACGACCTCGGGGGCGTCCGGCTCCGTGCGGGGGCGGATCCGGGCGGCCACCTCGCCCTGCGGGGAGAGCAGGAACTTCTCGAAGTTCCACTGGATGTCGCCGGCCTCGCCGTCGGCGTCCGTGGTCTTCGTCAGCTCCGCGTACAGCGGGTGCCGGCCGGCGCCGTTCACGTCGGTCTTCTCCAGGAGCGGGAAGGTCACGCCGTACGTCGCCGAGCAGAACGTGCCGATCTCCTCGGCGGTGCCGGGCTCCTGGCCTCCGAACTGGTTGCACGGCACGCCGAGCACCGTCAGACCGCGGTCGCCGTACTCCTTCTGGAGGCGCTCAAGGCCCGCGTACTGCGGGGTCAGACCGCACTTGGACGCCACGTTCACCAGGAGCACGGCGCGGCCCTCGTAGTCGGCGAGGGAAGTCGGCTCGCCGGTCAGGGTGCGCAGCGGGATGTCGTACAGGCTCATCGGTAACTCCTTCTGGAATAAGGTGAGTTGATCAGTCGGCGGGGGTGGCCAGAGGACGGAAGAGGCCCTCTTGGACCACCGACACCAGCAGTTCGCCCTCGCGGTTGTAGATCCGGCCGCGGGCCAGGCCCCGGCCGCCCGTCGAGACCGGGGACTCCTGGTCGTACAGGAACCACTCGTCGGCGCGGAACGGGCGGTGGAACCACATCGCGTGATCGAGCGAGGCCATGTCGAAGCCGCGCGGCCCCCACAGCGGTTCGACCGGGATGCGCACCGCGTCCAGGAGCGTCATGTCGCTCGCGTACGTCAGCGCGCAGGTGTGCACCAGCGGGTCGTCGCCCAGCGGGCCGACCGCGCGCATCCAGACCGCGCTGCGCGGATCCGCGCCCTTGATCTCCTCGGCCGTCCAGCGCAGCCGGTCCACGTACCGGATGTCGAACGGCTGGCGGCGCGCCATCCGCTCCAGCGCCTCGGGAAGGGCGCCCAGGTGCTCGCGGATCTCCTCGGTGACCGTGGGCAGCGACTCGGGCTCGGGGAAGTCGAGGCGCGGCGGGAGCTGGTGCTCGATGCTGCCGTGCTCCGGCCGGTGGAAGGACGCGGTGAGGTTGAAGATCGTGCGGCCCTGCTGGACGGCCGTGACCCGCCGGGTGGTGAAGGAACGCCCGTCGCGCACCCGCTCCACCTGGTAGACGATCGGCACGCCGGGGCGCCCCGGGCGCAGGAAGTACGCGTGCAGCGAATGCACCGGGCGCTCGCCGTCCGTGGTGCGCCCGGCCGCGACCAGGGCCTGGCCCGCGACCTGCCCGCCGAAGACCCGCTGGAGGGACTCCTCGGGGCTGCGGCCACGGAAGATGTCGACCTCGATCCGCTCCAGGTCGAGCAGGTCGACGAGTCTCTCCGCAGGGTTGGTCATGTTCGTCGCAGTCCTCTCGCAGAAGGGGGCGCGGTCAGAGCTCGCCGACGTCGGTGACGCGCACCACCGCGCGGCCCTCTTCGTCGGAGGCCGCCAGATCGACCTCCGCGCTGATGCCCCAGCCATGGTCGCCGTTCGGGTCGGCGAACGTCTGGCGGACGCGCCACAGCCCGTGCGCCGTGTCCTCCTCGATCGCGAGGAGCTTGGGCCCGCGCGCGTCGGGACCGGTGCCGAGGTCGTCGTACTCGTCCCAGTACTTGTCCATCGCCTCGCCCCACGCGTCCGCGTCCCAGCCGGCCTCCGCGTCCAGCTCGCCCAGCGCGTCGACGTTGTCCAGGGCCGCCAGCTCGACCCGGCGGAACATGGCGTTGCGCACGAGCACACGGAAGGCGCGGGCGTTGGCCGTGACCGGCTTGACCTCGTCGGCCTTCTCCTGGGCCTCCTCGGCCGTCTGGATCTCCGGGTTGGCGAGCTGCTCCCACTCGTCCAGGAGCGAGGAGTCCACCTGGCGGACCATCTCGCCGAGCCAGGCGATGAGGTCTTCGAGGTCCTCGGTCTTCAGGTCGTCCGGGATGGTGTGGTCGAGCGCCTTGTACGCGCTCGCCAGATAGCGCAGGACGATGCCCTCGGTGCGCGCCAGCTCGTACCAGGAGGTGAACTCCGTGAAGGTGAGCGCCCGTTCGTACATGTCACGGATGACGGACTTCGGCGAGACCGGGTGGTCGCCGACCCACGGGTGCGACTTCTTGTAGACGTTGTACGCGTGCCACAGGAGCTCCTCCAGCGGCTTCGGGTACGAGATGTCCTGGAGCCGCTCCATGCGCTCCTCGTACTCGACGCCGTCCGCCTTCATCTGGCCGACGGCCTCTCCGCGTGCCTTGTTCTGCATCGCGGCGAGGATCTGCCGCGGGTCGTCCAGGGTCGACTCGACGACGGAGACCATGTCGAGCGCGTACGACGGCGACTCCGGGTCCAGGAGGTCGAAGGCGGCGAGCGCGAACGTCGACAGCGGCTGGTTCAGCGCGAAGTCCTGCTGGAGGTCGACGGTGAGCCGGATCGTGCGGCCCTCGGCGTCGGGGGTGTCCAGCTGCTCCACCACGCCGCCGTCGAGCAGCGAGCGGTAGATCGCGATGGCCCGCCGGATGTGCCGCAGCTGCGCCTTGCGCGGCTCGTGGTTGTCCTCCAGGAGGTGCCGCATCGCCTCGAAGGCGTTGCCCGGCCGGGCGATCACCGAGAGCAGCATGATGTTGGTGACCCGGAAGCGGGAGGTCAGCGGCTCCGGATCGGAGCCGATCAGCTTCTCGAAGGTGGTGTCCGACCAGGCCACGAAGCCCTCGGGGGCCTTCTTGCGGACCACCTTGCGGCGCTTCTTCGGGTCGTCGCCGGCCTTGGCGAGCGCCTTCTCGTTCTCGATGACGTGCTCGGGCGCCTGGGCCACCACGAACCCGGCGGTGTCGAACCCGGCCCGCCCGGCGCGGCCCGCGATCTGGTGGAACTCACGGGCGCGCAGGGTGCGTACGCGGTTGCCGTCGTACTTGGTGAGCGCGGTGAACAGGACCGTACGGATCGGCACGTTGACGCCGACGCCGAGGGTGTCCGTGCCGCAGATGACCTTCAACAGGCCCGCCTGCGCGAGCTTCTCGACCAGGCGGCGGTACTTGGGCAGCATGCCTGCGTGATGCACGCCGATGCCGTGGCGGACGTAACGGGACAGGTTCTGGCCGAACTTGGTGGTGAAGCGGAAGTTGCCGATCAGGTCGGCGATCTTGTCCTTCTCCTCGCGGGTACACATGTTGATCGACATGAGCGACTGCGCCCGCTCGACCGCCTGCGCCTGAGTGAAGTGCACGATGTAGACCGGTGACTGCCGGGTTTCGAGCAGCTCGGTCAGCGTCTCGGTGATGGGCGTCGTCACGTACTCGTACGAGAGCGGCACGGGCCGCGTCGCGGAGCGGACCACCGCGGTCTCGCGGCCGGTGCGGCGGGTGAGGTCCTTCTCGAACATCGCGACGTCGCCGAGGGTGGCCGACATCAGGACGAACTGCGCCTGGGGGAGTTCCAGGATCGGGATCTGCCAGGCCCAGCCGCGGTCGGCCTCGGCGTAGAAGTGGAACTCGTCCATCACGACCTGGCCGATGTCGGCGTGCTTGCCGTCGCGCAGCGCGATCGAGGCGAGCACCTCGGCGGTGCAGCAGATGACGGGCGCGTCCGCGTTGACGGAGGCGTCACCGGTCAGCATGCCGACGTTCTCGGTGCCGAAGAGCTTGCACAGGTCGAAGAACTTCTCCGAGACCAGCGCCTTGATCGGCGCGGTGTAGAACGTCACCTCGTCCCGAGCCAGTGCCGCGAAGTGCGCACCCGCCGCCACCAGGCTCTTTCCTGAGCCGGTCGGGGTGGAAAGGATCACGTTGGCCCCGGACACGACCTCGATCAGCGCCTCCTCCTGGGCCGGGTACAGGTTGATGCCCTGGTCCTCGGCCCAGGTGGAGAAGGCCTCGAAAAGGGCATCGGGGTCGGCACTCGGCGGCAGCTGATCGATAAGGGTCACGACCCCATCTTGCCTGGCTCGGGACCGGAAGCGGGAACCGGCCGTCGGCATGAAGATCATCGCAGGTAGGCTGCCAGCTCGGCCCGTCCCCGGACAGGCCGTCAACTGAGCTCATGAGCAAGAGGAATGGGGCGGGGCACGGCCATGATGGGACCAGCTCACTCACTGTCGGGGGCCGCGGCCTGGCTCGGGGTGGGCGCGGCAGCGGCCGCCGCCGGACATCCCATGCCGTGGCCGGTGCTCGTCGTGGGCGCCCTGATCACGGCGGGTGCGGCCCTCGCGCCCGACCTCGATCACAAGTCGGCGACCATCTCGCGCGCCTTCGGGCCGGTGTCCCGCGGCCTGTGCGGCATCGTCGACGAGCTGTCGCACGCCGTCTACAAGGCGACCCGCGGCCCCGGCGACCCGCGCCGCAACGGCGGCCACCGCACGCTCACCCACACCTGGCTGTGGGCCGTCCTGATCGGGGCGGGCGCCTCGGCGGCGGCGGTGTTCGGCGGGCGCTGGGCGGTCCTCGCGATCCTCTTCGTGCACCTCGTCCTCGCGGTGGAAGGCCTGCTGTGGCGGGCCGCCCGGGTCTCCAGCGACGTGCTGGTGTGGGCGCTCGGGGCCACCAGCGCGTGGATCCTGGCGGGTGTGCTCGACCAGCCCGGCAACGGCTCGGACTGGCTGTTCAGCGGGGCGGGCCAGGAGTACCTGTGGCTGGGTCTGCCGATCGTGCTCGGCGCGCTCGTCCACGACATCGGCGACGCCCTGACGGTCTCGGGCTGCCCGATCCTGTGGCCCATCCCGCTGGGCCGCAAGCGGTGGCACCCCATCGGCCCGCCGAAGGGCATGCGCTTCCGTGCCGGCAGCTGGGTGGAGCTGAAGGTCCTGATGCCGGCGTTCATGGTGCTGGGCGGGATAGGGGCGGCGGGGGCGCTGAACTTCATTTGACCCCCACCCCGCCCCCTCCCTAGACCCGCCGGGGGTTGGTGAAGGGGCGAAGCAGGGTTTCCTGGGGCTCCGCCCCAGACCCCGTTCGCGCCTTAAGGGCGCTCGTCCTCAAACTCCCCCAAGGCCTCAAGGGCCAGGGGGACCCCATGACGGGCTGAAATGCCACACCCGCGCTCAACGACGAACCGGGGCCAGGGGCCCAGCACCGGAGTGCCGAGCCCCCGCAGGGTCATCCATGCCAGGAGCGCCACAGCGCCGCGTACGCGCCATCCGCCGCGACCAGCTCGTCATGGCTGCCCAGCTCGCTGATCCGGCCGCCCTCGACCACCGCGATGACGTCCGCGTCGTGGGCGGTGTGCAGCCGGTGGGCGATCGCCACCACCGTGCGGCCGTCCAGGACGCGGGCCAGTGAGCGTTCCAGGTGGCGGGCCGCCCGCGGGTCCAGGAGCGAGGTCGCCTCGTCCAGGACCAGCGTGTGCGGGTCCGCAAGGACCAGCCGGGCCAGCGCAATCTGCTGGGCCTGCGCCGGGGTCAGGGACAGGCCGCCCGAGCCGACCTCCGTACCGAGGCCGTCGTCGAGCGCCCGCGCCCAGCCGTCCGCGTCGACCGCCCCGAGCGCCGCCCACAGCTCGGCGTCGTCGGCGCCCGTGCGGGCGAGCAGCAGGTTGTCCCGCAGCGAGCCCACGAACACGTGGTGCTCCTGGTTGACCAGCGCGACATGCTCGCGCACCCGCTCCGCCGGCATCCGTGACAGCTCGGCATCGCCAAGCGTGACGCGGCCCTCGCGCGGCGAGTAGATCCCGGCCAGCAGCCGGCCGAGCGTCGACTTGCCCGCCCCGGACGGCCCGACCAGGGCGACCCGGGTGCCCGGGGCCACCGACAGCGACACCTCGTGCAGCACGTCCACGCCCTCGCGGTAGCCGAAGCGGACCTCGTCCGCATCGACGTGCCGCCCGTCGGGGCGCACCCCGGCGTCACCCGCGTCGGGCTCGATGTCCCGCACGCCGACCAGGCGCCCGATCGACACCTGGGCCACCTGGAGCTCGTCGTACCAGCGCAGGATGAGCCCGACCGGCTCGACCAGCATCTGGGCGAGCAGCGCGCCCGTGGTGAGCTGGCCGACCGTGATCCAGTCCTTGAGGACGAACACCCCGCCGATCGTCAGCACCGACACCA
Source organism: Streptomyces mauvecolor (assembly GCF_039532965.1). Taxonomy (NCBI): domain Bacteria; kingdom Bacillati; phylum Actinomycetota; class Actinomycetes; order Kitasatosporales; family Streptomycetaceae; genus Streptomyces; species Streptomyces mauvecolor. The sequence goes on from NZ_BAAASQ010000008.1 coordinate 147,324, forward strand.
TGATCGTCATGTGGCTGACGCTGACCACGGGGAAGAGCACCGTGCGCAGCCACAGCGTGTACCGCTCCCATGCCGTCCACTCCTTGACCCGCTGGTCCGAGAGCGCGATCCGGCGGGCGCCGAGGCGGTGTGCCTCGACCGTGCGGCCCGCGTCGACCGTCTCGGTCAGCGCGGCGGCGACCGCCGCGTAACCGGCGGCCTCCGAGCGGTAGGCGGCGGGCGCCCGCCGGAAGTACCAGCGGCAGCCCACGATCAGGACCGGCAGCGCGATCAGCACCGCGAGCGCCAGCGGCGGGGCCGTGATCCCGAGCGCGCCGAGCAGCAGGGCCGCCCACACCACGCCGATCGCCAGCTGCGGCACGGCCTCGCGCATCGCGTTGGCCAGGCGGTCGATGTCCGTGGTGATCCGGGACAACAGGTCGCCCGTACCGGCCCGTTCGAGCACGCTCGGCGGCAGCCCGACCGACCGCACCAGGAAGTCCTCGCGCAGATCCGCCAGCATCTCCTCGCCGAGCATCCCGCCGCGCAGCCGCACCATCCGCACGAACACCGTCTGGACGATCAGCGCGGCCGTGAACAGGGCTGCCACGCGGCCGAGGTGAAGGTCGCGGGACCCCTGCGAGAGGTCCTCCACGACGCCGCCGAGGAGGTACGGGCCGACCATGGAGGCGAGCACGGCGACCGCGTTCACTCCGACCAGGACCGAGAACGCCCTGCGGTGGCGCCGCATGAGTTCCCTCACGTACGAACGCACCGTCGCCGGGGTGCCGACCGGCAGGGTGGTGGCCGACTGCGGGGCCGCCGGGTCGTACTCCGGTGCTGCCACGCCGATCATGCCGACTCCTCCACTTTCTCCATGGCCCGTGACGCCGCCTGCGCCATCGTCTTCGACTCTTCCTCGTCCGTCTCGCGGGTGACGACCGCTCGGTAGCGGGCGTCGGTGTGCACCAGTTCGCGGTGCACGCCGACCGACGCGACCTCGCCGTCGTGCACGAACACGATCCGCTCGGCCAGGTCGAGCAGCAGCGGCGACGACGTGAACACGACCGTCGTCCGCCCCGCCCGCAGCCGCTTGATGCCGTCCGCGACCCGCGCCTCGGTGTGCGAGTCGACGGCCGAGGTCGGCTCGTCGAGCACCAGGACCTCGGGGTCGGCCACCAACGAGCGTGCCAGGGCGAGGCGTTGACGCTGCCCGCCCGAGAGGGACCGGCCGCGCTCGGTGATCCGGGTGCCCATCGGGTCCTGGCCGTCGTCGACCGACGCCTGCGCGAGCGCCTCCAGTACGTCACCGCACTGTGCCGCCGCCAGCGCCTCCGCCGCCTCGACCTGCCCGGACGAGGGCACGTCGAGCAGCTCGCGCAGCGTGCCCGAGAGCAGCACCGGATCCTTGTCCTGGACCAGGACGACGGTGCGGGCGCTGTCCAGCGCGAGACCGTCGAGCGCCACCCCGCCGAGCAGCACCGACGCCAGCCCGTCCGACTCCGCGGCATGTCCGCCGAGCCGGTCCGCGAGCCGCCCCGCCGCGTCCGGATCGCCGCACACCACGGCCGTGAACCGGCCCTCGGGGGCGAGCAATCCGGTCGCCGGGTCGTACAGGTCACCGGACGGCAGAGCCCGCTCCGGCCCGGACGGCACCCCCGTGTCCGTCCCGGCCGGGTCGGTGACCCGCTGGATCGCGAGCACCCGCGCCGCCCGCTTCGCGGAGGGCCGCGAGAACGAGTACGCCATCGCGATCTCCTCGAAGTGCTGCAACGGGTACAGCATCAGCGTCACCGCGCTGTACACGGTGACCAGCTCACCCACCGCGATCCGTCCGTCGAGCGCCAGACGCGCGCCGTACAGGACGACCGTGATGAGCAGGAGTCCGGGAAGGAGCACCTGGACCGCCGAGATCAGCGACCACATGCGGGCGCTGTGCACCGCGGCCCGGCGGACCTCCTGGGAGGCCTCGCGGTAGCGGCCGAGGAACAGGTCCTCGCCGCCGATGCCGCGCAGCACGCGCAGGCCGGCGACCGTGTCGGACGCCAACTCCGTCGCCCGGCCCGCCTTTTCGCGCTGGACGTCCGCGCGCCTGGTGGCGCGCGGCAGCAACGGCAGGACGGCCAGGGCCAGTACGGGCACGCCGATCGCGACGACGATGCCGAGCGCGGGCTGGTAGATGAGCAGACCGACACAGATGATCACGAGTGCGGCGGCGGCCGCCGCGAAGCGCGAGAGCGCCTCCACGAACCATCCGATTTTCTCCACGTCGCCTGTCGATACCGCCACCACTTCGCCCGCCGCGACCCGGCGCGTGAGCACCGAGCCGAGCTCGGCGGTCTTGCGCGCGAGCAGCTGCTGCACCCGGGCGGCCGCGGTGATCCAGTTGGTGACCGCGGTGCGGTGCAGCATCATCTCGCCGACCGCGATGGCCACGCCGAGCAGCACGTTGAGCGCCGCCGCCAGCGCGAGCCGGTTGCCCGAGCGGTCGACGGCCGCCTGTACGGCCAGGCCGACGGTCAGCGGCAGTCCGGCGATGCCGCACTGGTGGAGCAGCCCCCAGGCGAGGGACTTGAGCTGGCCGCCGAGCTGATTGCGGCCCAGCCAGTAGAGGAAGCGGGGACCCGAGCGGACGTCCGGTTCGCCTGGATCCGTAAAGGGAAGATCGCGAATCTGCATGACGTCCCGGGATTCCTTGCATCGAGTGGCTGGAGCCGTGCAAGGTTCGCCCTTTTCACTTACGGATTTCAATCGATTTTTCCGCGTTGGGGCCCAGAACCCGCCATGGTCCGGCCCTCGGGTCTGGCGTCCCGGCCGCGCTCGCGCTTCACTCCTGACCCATGAGACGACGAAGGATCATGTCCATGCTCGGCGGCCTCACCCTGGCCGCCGGTCTGCTGCTCGGCGCGGGCCCGGCCGCCGCTGCCGACACCCCGCCCGCCGAGTTCGGCACCGACTGGCACGACCCGCTGACCGCGGCGCCGCCGGTGGCGACCCCGCACACCAAGTCCTGCCAAGTCACCCTGGCGGAAGTCCAGTTCCGCGACTACACGCCCTACAAGGGGAGTTACGCGCCTCCCCAGGGCTGCGGGGACCGCTGGAGCAAGGTGGTGCTGCGCCTCGACGGCAAGGTCAAGGGGCGCCAGTACGACCGCCTCGGCTATCTCCACGTCGGCGGCGTGGAAGTGCTGCGCACCTCGACGCCGGAGCCCTCGGTGGACGGCATCGCCTGGAACGTCGAGAAGGACGTCACGCGCTACAGCGACACCTTCCGCGCCGCGCAGCCCGTCGAGATGCTCATCGGCAACACCGTCGACGACACTTACACGGGTGTCATCGACGTCAAGGTGACGCTCACCTTCTACGCTGCCGAGGGCCGCACCGCGCCCGCCGCGACCCCCGACAAGGTGCTCCCGCTGGACACCCCGCAGGTCACCACCCCGCGCAACGCCGAACGCGTCGTCGCCGAGGTGTACGCGACCGGCTCGGGCGGCGGCTGCGAGGAGTTCTGGTACCTCGCCGCCCCCGACCCCGCCGCGTACTCCTGCAAGGCGCCCGCCGGGCCGAACCGGGAGGTGCAGGTCAGGGTCGACGGCCAGCTCGCCGGAATAGCAGCGCCATTCCCCACCGTATGGACGGGCGGCTGGTCCAACCCCTTCCTCTGGTACGTCGTCCCCGCGCCCCGCGCCTTCGACGTGAAGCCCGTCGAGTACGACCTGACGCCGTACGCGGCGCTGCTGAATGACGGCCGCCCGCATCAGGTCGAGGTGTCCGTCGCCGGGGTCCCGGCCGGGCAGGCGGGCTGGTCCACTCCGACGAACCTGCTCATCTGGCAGGACAAGGGCAGCAAGGTCGTCACCGGCGCGCTGACCCGGCACGACGAGACGAAGCCGGTCAACTCGACGACGTACAAGCCTGGTTCGCCGGAGCTGCGCCTCGACGCGAGCAGTAGCCACCGGCTCACCACGGCCGGCTACCTCGACACCTCGCACGGCCGCGTCACCACGACGGTGGCCCGCTCGGTGTCGGCCGAATCGGTGCACCGCTGGACCGAGGGCGAGAACACCGACGCGCTGAAGGGGAGCTGGCACGACGACGAGAGCGTGACGACGGATGGCCGGGGCCCCGCCGTGACCGCCCGGAACAATCGGACCTACACGATGGACGGCACGACGACCATCGCCGCGGACAACCGGCTGCGCACCGTCATCACCCTCGGCGACCGCGCGGACGCCGTCACCCTGCGCGGCGCGCGCCCCACTGCTTTCTCGCACCTCGACGACACCTATCGGGGTGACGCGTCCTGGACGATGAACGTGCCGCGCGAGCAGCGCCACGCGGTGGGCACCTCCGCCGAGCGCTACCGTCTGTACGGCTCGGACGGCTGCTACGACCGGAGCCTGAAAACGGCCCAGGGCACCCTGACGGAGGACGTCCGGCACTGCTGAAACGCGGGTGCCCCCGGGCCGGGGGCACCCTGCCTCACGCTTCTACGGGCTTTGCGGAGTCCATCCCGGGGCGGGACTTCTTCCACTCACCGCGGGTGAAGTCGGGAATCCGCTGCGGCAGGCCGCGCTGCTTGATCGACAGATTGCTCAGCGGGACCGGAGACGTCCACGTCGCCGCGTCGTACACGTCGAAGTCGGGCACGAGACCCAGCCGCATGCACTGCATGAGGCGGAACACCAGCATGTAGTCCATCCCGCCGTGCCCGCCCGGCGGATCGGCGTGCTCCTTCCACAGCCAGTGGTCCCACTCGGCGTACTTCGAGAAGTCGCCCCACTCGTCGTTCTTGTGGTCCGGCTCGATGTAGATCCGCTCCGGGTAGTCCTCGAAGAGCCCTTTGGTGCCGCCGAGGCTGTTGATCCGGCTGTACGGATGCGGCGTCGAGACGTCGTGCTCCAGGCGGATCACCCGGCCCCGGGCGGTCTGCACGAGGCTGATCGTGCGATCGCTCTCGATGTACGTCTCCTTCCAACTCGGGTCGCCCACAGGCATGTTGGCGGCCCGGTACTGGGCCAGGCCGAGCGAGGGCGAGCCGACGCTGACGATGCTGACCGCGCGGTCGCCCCGGTTGAGGTCCATGTAGTTGGCGACCGGGCCGAAGCCGTGGTTGGGGTAGAGGTCGCCGCGCAGCCGGGTGTGCCAGAGCCTGCGCCAGGGGCCCTCGTAGTACGCGGGGTCGAACATCAGGCCCCGCAGATCGTGGTTGTACGCGCCCGCGCCGTGCAGCAGATCCCCGAACTTCCCGGCGTGCGCCATGCGCAGCACCCGCATCTCGTTGCGGCCGTAACAGCAGTTCTCCAGCTGCATGCAGTGCCTGCGGGTGCGCTCGGAGAGGTTCACCAGGTCCCACAGCTGGTCCAGCTGGAGCGCGACGGGGCACTCCACGCCGACGTGAACCCCGTTCAGGAGCGCCGACTTGGCGATCTCGAAGTGCGAGTCCCAGGGGGTGGCGACATGCGCGAAGTCGATGTCGCCGCGCCGGAACAGCTGCTCGTAGTCGTGGTCGCCATGCACGTAGACGGCCGGCGCCGGCTGCCCCGCGGCCACGACCTTGGCAGCGGCCCGCTCGGCCTTCGCCCTCACCGGATCGCACAACGCCACCACCTTGACGCCGGGCACGGCGAGATAGAGGTCGATCATCGCCCCGCCCCGATTGCCGAGCCCGATCAGCGCGACCCGCACGGCCGAACGCCGCTGAAAAGGCACCCCGATCATGGTCCCGCCCTGGCGCCGGGGTTCCTGCGCGGCAACCTCCTCGGCTGCGGCGGGTGCGGCCCCGAAAGCGAGCCCGGCCCCGGCGGCCCCCGCGGCCCCCAGAACGGACCGCCGACTGACCTCGTGCTGCTCCGGCACCGCGTCGTTCATCGAACCTCCTGGTGAGAGACAGGAATCCCATGGGCTGACGTTTGTGAGACCTTTACCGAACCCAGGTAGCGACCTTGGTGGGTGAGGTGTGCGATGCGCAAGAGGGCGGGTGCGCGTGTCGGGGTGCGGAGAAGGGCTTTGCGGGGCCCCGATGCAGTACTGGGCGCCCTCCATGGGCGCGGGGCTGTGACACTGTGCGGCTCCGCCGCGTGGGCGCGACCGGCCACGGACGACCCGCAGCCGAACCCTGCCCCGGCGCCCCGCGCTCGCGCCTAGCTCCGCCTCACATACTCCGGTCCCGGTCGAGTCGCCCGCTCGAGCTCAAGGATCACCGAGTAATACCGCCGCCCCGTACCCCGCTCCAACCCCACCTCACACATCCGATTGGCCGACAGATGCGCCTCGTAGGGGAGCGCACCGACCTCAGCCGCCTCTCGCGCCGTGGCCGAAGCGGTCAGCTCGGGATGCAACATCCCCCGGTCTCCCGCAAACCCGCAGCATCCCGCATCGTCCGGCACGACGACCTCCTCCGCGCAGGCCGAGGCGACGGCCCGCAACGACGCCTCGTCGTCCAAGTGCCGCATGGAGCAGGTCGGATGGAGGACGGCAGACCGCGCCGTGCGCAGAATCGTGAGGTGCGGAAGCAACTCCTGCGCGGCCCACACCACGGAGTCGACCACCTTCAGCTCATCGTGCAACTCCCGGTTGTCGTCGGTGAGATACGGCACCACCTCGTGCGCGATGCCGAGCGTGCACGACGACGCGTCGACGACCAGCGGGAGCAGACCCCCGGCGGTCCAGCCCCACGCGGCCTGGACGATGCGGTTGGCCATCACCGCGTTGCCCTCGACGTACCCCTTGGAGTGCCAGATCGTGGCGCAGCAGGTGCCCGCCACGTCGTCCGGAATCCACACCGGCCGCCCGGCCCGCTCGGACACGGCCACCAGGGCCTGGGCGAGCGAGGGCCCGCGGAAGCCCTCGGGTTCGCCGAAGATGCGGTTGACGCAGGCCGGGTAGTACACGGCAGAGGCGCCGACCCGCTGGGTGCGGGGGAGCGAGGCAGGGGCCGCGCCCGGGATCTGGGGAAGCCACTCCGGTACGAGATCGGGGCGCACGGCCCGCCGGGCGAGGCCGGTCGCCCGCTCCAGAATCCGGTCGCCGACCTTGTCCGCCGCCGCGACGGCGAGGCGCGCGGAGGCCTCGACCGCCTTGAAATGACGGGCGGCGAGCGCCGCGACGCGCTCCTCGCGCGGGCTGTGCCGCCGGTGCCGGAACTCCTTCATCAGGGCGCCCGTGTCGATGCCGACCGGACAGTCCAGGGCGCAGGTGGAGTCGCCTGCGCAGGTGTCGACCGCGTCGTAGCCGTACGAGTCGAGCAGCCCGGCCGCCACCGGGGAGCCGTCCGCCTGGCGCATCAACTCCCGCCGCAGCACGATCCGTTGGCGGGGTGTGGTGGTGAGATCGCGGCTGGGGCAGGTCGGCTCGCAGAAGCCGCACTCGATGCACGGATCGGCGATCAGCTCCACCTTCGGGATGGTCTTGAGGCCTCGAAGGTGCGCCTGCGGGTCGTGGTCGAGCACGATGCGCGGCGCCAACACTCCGTCGGGATCGATGACGTGCTTGGTCCGCCACATCAGCTCGGTCGCCTTCGGCCCCCACTCCAGCTCCAGGAACGGCGCGATGTTGCGGCCCGTGGCGTGCTCGGCCTTGAGCGACCCGTCGAAGCGCTCCACCGTGAGGCGGCAGAACTCGTCCATGAACGCCGCGTACCGCTCGACATCGGTCGGCTTCGACGCGTCGAAGGCGAGCAGGAAGTGCAGGTTGCCGTGCGCGGCGTGGCCGGCGACGGCCGCGTCGAAACCGTGCCGGGCCTGGAGTCCGAGCAGCGCCGCACAGGCCTCGGAGAGGCTGGAGGGCGGTACCGCGAAGTCCTCCGTGATCAGCGTCGTGCCGGAGGGCCGGGAGCCGCCGACCGCGGTCACGAACGCCTTGCGGGCCTTCCAGTACCCGGCGATCGTTCGCGCGTCCCGGGTGAGTTCGTTGGTCACCGAGGCGACGGGCGCGACGAGGTCGAGCCCGGCCATCACCTCCGTGGCCGCCCGCTCGTACGCATCCTGGGCCGCCGCGTGGGGCGCCCGGAACTCCACCAGGAGCGCGGTGGTGTCCTTGGGGAGCCCGGCCCAGTCGGCGGGAACCCCCTTGACACGGACGGAGGCCCGCAGCGTATTGCCGTCCATCAGCTCGACGGCGATCGCGCCCGCCTCGTTGAACAGCGGCACGGCCGCCGCCGCGGCGGGCAGTGAGGGGAAGAAGAGCAGCGCCGTGGACACCAGGCGGTCCAGCGGCAGCGTGTCGAAGACGACCTCGGAGATGAAGCCGAAGGTGCCCTCGGAGCCGACCATCAGCCCGCGCAGGATCTCGACGGGCGTCGCCCCGTCGAGGAACGCGTCCAGGCGGTAGCCGTTGGTGTTCTTGATCGCGTACTTGGCGCGGATCCGGGCGGTCAGCTCCGCGTCCGCCTCGATCTCCGCCTTGAGGGCCAACAGGCCCTCGCAGAGCCGGGGTTCGGCATGCGCGAGGTCCTCGTCGGCCGTCGGATCGCCGGTATCGACGACCGTGCCGCTCGGCAGTACGAAGGTGAGCGAGGAGACGGTGCGGTACGAGTTGCGGGTGGTGCCCGCCGTCATGCCCGAGGCGTTGTTGGCGACGACCCCGCCGACCGTGCAGGCGATCGCACTGGCCGGATCGGGCCCGAGCACCCGGCCGTGCCGGGCGAGCGCGGCATTGGCGCGGACGACGGTGGTCCCCGGAAGCACACGCGCCCGCAGCCCGTCGTCGAGCACCTCGACCCCCGCCCAGTGCCGGCGCACGTCGATCAGGATGTCCTCGCCCTGCGCCTGACCGTTCAGGCTGGTGCCCGCCGCCCGGAAGACGACTTCGCGGCCCCTGCCGTGCGCGTACGACAGGACCGCGGAGACGTCGTCGATGTCCTCGGCGACGACGACCACCTGCGGGACGAAGCGGTACGGGCTGGCGTCCGAGGCGTACCGTACGAGGTCGGAGACCTTCCAGCACACCTTGTCCGCGCCGAGCAGCGCGATCAGCTCCGAGCGCAGCGGCTCGGGAGTGCCGGCCGCCAGGCGGTCGGGGACCCGGTCGGGCGACGGCTCGCGGCGTCCTCGCGGGCGGAGGCTTCGCGGATCTGGCTCAAGGAGTGGCATGGCCACGGCCTCCTCGGGTCCGTCAGCAGCGGCGCTCCGGAGATCCGTCCACCAGAGCCGTAAGAAGTCCGCCGAGCACCTCGCGCTGGCCGGCGGTCAATGGAGCCAGGATCTCCTCCGCGGCGCCCCGGCGCGCGCTGCGCAGGGCCCGCAGCGTGGCGCGGCCCGCGTCCGTGAGCTCGATGCGGATCACCCGGCGATTGGTCGGATCCGGCACCCGGCGCACGTTCCCGCTCTCCTCCAGCGCGTCGACCAGCGTGGTCACGGCGCGCGGGACCACTTCGAGGCGGGCGGCCAGGTCGGCCATGCGCGGCGGCTCGTTCCAGTGCGCGACCGTGCGCAGCAGCCGGGACTGCGCGGGCGTGATGCCTACCGGCTCCAGGTGCTGCTTCTGGATCCGGTGCAGTCGGCGGGTCAGCCGCAGCAACTGCTCGGCCAGCAGGCCGTCGGCGTCGGGGGCCCGGGAAATGTGTGGCTGCATACGGGAACAATAACAGGACCCCGTTCATTGTGAGTATAGGTAACAATGAGCTATGCTCCCGAAGTCATCGCCGTTCCGCCTTCGGGCGGACGCCCTCACACCCTGTCGAAGGAGCCCATGCGCCCCGAACAATCCACCTGGACACCCCCGCCCCGCGGCGCCGGCCCGCAAGAGCCGGCCCAGATCCGCCGCATCCTCGGCCTGTTCCGCCCCTACCGCGGCAGGCTCGCGATCGTCGGCCTTCTCGTCGCGGCGTCCTCGCTCGTCTCGGTCGCCTCGCCGTTCCTGCTGCGCGAGATCCTCGACGTGGCCATCCCGCAGAACCGCACGGGCCTGCTGAGCCTGCTCGCCCTCGGCATGATCGCCACCGCTGTCGTGAACAGCGTGTTCGGCGTGCTGCAGACGCTCATCAGCACCACCGTCGGCCAGCGCGTCATGCACGACCTGCGCACCGCGGTCTACGCCCAGCTCCAGCGGATGCCGCTCGCCTTCTTCACCCGGACGCGCACCGGCGAGGTGCAGTCCCGCATCGCCAACGACATCGGAGGCATGCAGGCGACCGTCACCTCCACCGCCACCTCGCTGGTCTCCAACCTCACGGCTGTCGTCGCCTCCGTCGTCGCGATGCTCGCGCTCGACTGGCGCCTGACGCTCGTGTCGCTGCTCCTGCTGCCGGTGTTCGTGTGGATCAGCCGCCGGGTCGGCCGCGAACGCAAGAAGATCACCACCCAGCGCCAGAAGCAGATGGCCGCCATGGCCGCCGAGGTCACCGAATCGCTGTCGGTGAGCGGCATCCTGCTCGGTCGCACCATGGGCCGGGCCGACTCGCTGACCAAGTCCTTCGCCGCCGAGTCCGAGCGTCTCGTCGACCTCGAAGTCCGCTCCAACATGGCCGGCCGCTGGCGCATGTCCACCATCGGCATCGTCATGGCCGCCATGCCCGCCGTCATCTACTGGGCGGCCGGCATGGCCCTGGACACCGGCGGCCCCTCCGTCTCCATCGGCACCCTGGTCGCCTTCGTCTCGCTCCAGCAGGGCCTGTTCCGGCCCGCCGTGAGCCTGCTGTCCACGGGCGTCCAGATGCAGACCTCGCTCGCCCTCTTCCAGCGGATCTTCGAATACCTCGACCTGCCGGTGGACATCACCGAACCTGACGAGCCGGTGCGCCTGACCAAGGCGCGCGGCGCCGTCCGCTTCGAAGGCGTCGACTTCCACTACGACGACAAGCAGGAGCGGCCGACCCTCTCCGGCATCGACCTGACCGTGCCCGCCGGGGGCAGCCTCGCCGTGGTCGGCCCCACCGGCTCCGGCAAGTCCACCCTCAGCTACCTGGTGCCGCGCCTGTACGACGTGACGGGCGGCCGCGTCACCCTCGACGGCGTCGACGTGCGCGAGCTGGACTTCGACAGCCTGGCCCGCTCGGTCGGCGTGGTCTCCCAGGAGACGTACCTCTTCCACGCCTCGGTCGCCGAGAACCTCCGCTTCGCCAAGCCGGAGGCCACCGACGAGGAGCTGGAGGAGGCCGCCCGCGCGGCCCAGATCCACGACCACATAGCCTCGCTGCCCGACGGCTACGACACCCTGGTCGGCGAGCGCGGCTACCGGTTCTCCGGCGGCGAGAAACAGCGCCTGGCCATCGCCCGCACGATCCTGCGCGACCCGCCCGTCCTCATCCTCGACGAGGCGACCAGCGCGCTCGACACCCGTACCGAACACGCCGTCCAGCAGGCCATCGACGCGCTCTCCGAGGGCCGCACCACGATCACCATCGCCCACCGCCTTTCCACCGTGCGCGACGCGGACCAGATCGTCGTCCTCGACGGCGGCCTGATCGCCGAGCGCGGCACCCATGAGGAACTGCTCGACCAGGACGGCAGATACGCGGCCCTGGTCCGCAGGGACGCCGAGCTGGCCCCGGTCACGCGCTGAGCCCCGGTGTCCCCGCACACGGCGACGCCGCCGCTCCCGTGGGACGGGGAGCGACGGCGCCGGGCGTGACGATCGTCAGACGAGCCAGCCGATGAAGTGGAGGACGCCGGCGAGCAGGCCAGTAATCAGGTTCATGGTGGTGCTTTCTCCTTGTGCGGTGGGCATCGGACAGATGCCGCTGTGGGACTGCGCAGCGTCGGTCTGCAGCCCGTCGCTTGCGCCTCTCAAGCATCCGTCGCCGCAAGGGAGTTGAGCAACGAATGCCGTGACGATCACGCGTACCAGCGAACAACCGATCCCCTGTTCGTGTGTTCCCCAAGGTTGGGCGCGTTGCGTGTCGACCACTGGCGAATGTCTGATTTGTCTTATATGTGGAGGTAGCGTGCCGCCATGAGTGAGACCTCGTACCGTCGACGGGCCGGGCTGTCCCGGCGTGGCCGACTGCTCCTCCTGCTGGCGCTCGCGCTGCTCATGGTGAACGCTGTGGCGCTCTTCCTGCTGCTGCGGGACACTGGCGCCCCGGCCCGGACGCTGGTCGTGCCGGAGGGGTGGCGGGCGAGTCAGGTGTACGCGGCCGTCGACAAGAGTCTCGATCTGCCGCCCGGCACCACGAAGGCGGCCGCCGCGAAGACGCACCTCAAGCTTCCGGCCGAGGCCAAGGGAAACCCCGAGGGCTACCTGTACCCGGCGACGTACCCGATCACGGACGACACGACCCCGGGCGGACTGCTGGCCTACATGGTCGAGACCGCCAACCAGCAGTTCGGGCAGGAGCGGGCCAGTGCGGGCGCCCGGCGCAGCAGGCTGACGCCGTATCAGATGGTGACCATCGCCGGAATCGTGCAGGCCGAGGCCGAAACCCCGGCCGACATGGGCAAGGTCGCGCGCGTCATCCGCAACCGCCTGGCCCTCGGCATGCCGCTCCAGATGGACTCGACCCTGAACTACGCGCTCAACCGCTCGACGCTGATTACTACGGCGTCCGAGACCAGGACCAACAGCCCGTACAACACCTACCGTCACAAGGGCCTGCCGCCGACCCCCATCGGAAATCCGGGCCGGCATGCGATGAGCGCAGCCCTGAACCCGACTCCGGGCAACTGGCTCTACTTCGTGACCGTGGCCCCCGGCGACACCCGCTTCACCGACAGCTATGCCCAACAGCAGCTGAATGTGGGGGAGTTCAACGAGAAGCAGAAGAAGGCGGCCAAGGCGGGCTGAGCCGGATGGCGCCCGCCCTCCGGGCGGGCCGGCTACACCCCGACCGGATTCCGGTCGAGCAGCCGTTTGATCTCGCGCACCGCCGCCCGCCCGGCCCGGTTCGCACCGATCGTCGATGCCGAGGGGCCGTAGCCGACCAGGTGGACGCGTTCGTCCCGGGCCGCCCTCGTGCCCTCGAGGCGGATGCCGCCGCCCGGCTCGCGCAGCCGCAGCGGGGCGAGATGGTCGACGACCGGGCGGAACCCGGTCGCCCAGAGGATGACGTCGGCCTCGACGGTCCGCCCGTCGTTCCAGGCCACCCCGCGCTCGGTGATCCGGTCGAACATCGCAACGCGGTCCAGGACGCCCTTGGCGCGCGCCGCCCGGACGGCGTCGTTCAGCGGCAGCCCCGTCACCGACACCACGCTCCTCGGCGGCAGCCCGAGCCGTACCCGCTCCTCGACCATCGCCACGGCCTCACGTCCGGCCTCCTCGTCGAACGGGCCCTCGCGGAACACCGGCGGCCGGCGCGTCACCCACGTCGTGTCCGCCGCGACCTCGGCGATCTCCATCAGATGCTGGGTGCCCGACGCCCCGCCGCCGACCACGACGACCCGCTGTCCCGCGAAAGCGCCGGGGCCCGGATAGTTCGCCGTGTGCACCTGCCGTCCCCGGAACGTCTCCTGGCCCGGATAGCGCGGCCAGAACGGCCGATCCCAGGTCCCGGTGGCATTGATCAGTGCACGCGTCGCATAGCCGCCCTCCGAGGAGGTCTCGACGAGCAGCCGCCCTCCTTCGCCCTCCCGTACGGCGCCGACATCGACGGGCCGGTGCACCCGCAGGTCGAAGGCGTCCTCGTACGCGCCGAAATACCCGCCGATGACCTCCGAGGAGGGGCGGTCCGCGGCGGCCCCCGTCAGCTCCATGCCGGGCAGCGCGTGCATGCCGTGCACCTTGGCGTAGGTGAGCGAGGGCCAGCGGAACTGCCAGGCACCGCCCGGTCGCGGCGCGTGGTCGAGCACCACGAAGTCGCGGTCGGGCTCCAGGCCCGCCCGCCGCAGGTGGTAGGCGCCGGACAGGCCCGCCTGCCCGGCGCCTATGACCACCACGTCCACGTCTCGCACCCCGAAGTCGTTCACGGTTCTACTAACCGCGCGAGGTGCGGGGATCTTCCCGTGGCCGAGGCCCGCTCAGCGCCCGCCACCCACCAGGAGCGGCGCCCCGCCCGGCGCGGAGGCCGGACGCCCGTTCTCCGCGGGCACCCCGAGCAGCGGCGAAGCCGGGATCCTCGGCAGCAGACCGCGCGCGGCGAGCTCGGGCGTCACGCCCTCGCCGAACCAGTACGCCTCCTCCAGATGCGGATAGCCGGAGAGCACGAAGTGCTCGATGCCGAGGTCGTGGTATTCCTCGATCCGGTCGGCCACCTCCGCATGGCTGCCGACCAGCGCCGTGCCCGCGCCGCCCCGGACGAGCCCCACGCCCGCCCACAGATTCGGCGAGATCTCCAGGTCGGCCCGCGAGCCGCCGTGCAGGGCGAGCATCCGCTGCTGGCCCACCGACTCGCTCTTGCCGAGCGCCTGTTGGGCCGCCGCGATCGTCTCGGCATCGAGGTCGCCGAGCAGCCGGTCGGCCGTCGCCCACGCCTCGCGCGACGCATCACGCGAGATGGTGTGCAGGCGGATGCCGAACCGGACGGTGCGCCCCCGCTCCTCCGCGAGCCCCCGGATCCAGTCGATCTTCTGCTTCACCTGCGCGGGCGGCTCGCCCCAGGTCAGATACACATCCGCATGGTCGGCGGCCACCGGTCCGGCCGCCGCCGACGAGCCGCCGAAGAAGATCTCCGGCAGCGGATCCGGCGGCAGCGCGGTCAGCCCGCCCTCCACCTGGTAGTGCTCGCCGTCGAAGTCGTACGGCTTCCCGCGCCAGACACCCCGTACGACGGACAGGAACTCCGAGGTCCGTGCATAGCGCCGGTCGTGGTCCAGGTGGTCGCCGAAGCGGCGCTGCTCGGTCGAGTCGCCGCCGGTCACCACGTTGAGCAGCAGCCGGCCGCGGGTGATGCGCTGATAGGTGGCCGCCATCTGCGCGGCGAGGACGGGGGAGATCACGCCGGGCCGGAAGGCGACCAGGAACTTCAGCCGCTCGGTGTGCTGGGCGAGCGCGGCCGTCGTCAGCCAGGCGTCCTCGCACCAGGTCCCCGTCGGCGTCAGGACCGCTTCGAACCCCAACTGCTCGGCCGCTTTGGCGATTTGGGCCAGATACTCGATGTCGGGCGCGCGCACCCCGGTGACCGGAGTGATCCGTGAGCGCTTGATGCCGCCGTCGGTGTAGGCGTGCCGGTCGACCAGGGTCCGGCCGTCGCCGCCGGTGGGCAGGAACCAGTGCAGATGGACGGTCATCAGGAGGAGGCCTTTCCGTACGAGCGGGGCGCGGTGGTGGAGGCGGGGAGCGAGCCGTTGAAGCGGGTGTCGACGTAGTCCTTGAAGGAGAAGCGGCGCGGAATCAGCTTCAGGTCGGCGAAGGTGTCGGCGATCTGCTGCTCCGAGGCGATCGCGGCATCGTCCACGGCCACCGGGACGCGGGTGCCGTTGCTGCGCTTCACCGAGTCGAGCGCCACGGAGTAGGGGAGCCCGGTCTCCTTCGACCAGACCTTGGCCCACGCCTCGGGGTGCTTGAAGACCCAGTCCTGGGCGCGGTTGAGGCGCTGGACGTAGTCCCCGATGGCCTTCGCCTTCGCCGGGTCGCCCAGCGCGGCGGGCGCCGCGACCTGGAACCCGAGGCCGTTGACGACCCCCTCGCCGGTCGCGAGCACGCGCCCCTTCTTCGAGCCGAGGACCTGCGAGGTGTACGGGTCCCACACCGCCCATGCGTCGACCTTGCCGCGGTTGAACGCGGCGAGCGCGTCGGCGGGCTGGAGATAGCTGAGCCTGACGTCACCGATGCCGAGCCCGGCCTTCTTCAGCGTGGCCAGCAACTGGTAGTGGGCGGAGCTCCCCTGGGCCACGGCGATCGACTTGCCCCTGAGGTCCGAGGGCTGCTTCAGCGGGGAGTCCTCGGGCACGAGGATCGCCTCACCGGCGGACGAGCCGTGGCTGGCCGCCACCACCTTG
Organism: Streptomyces mauvecolor; assembly: GCF_039532965.1. Lineage (NCBI taxonomy): Bacteria > Bacillati > Actinomycetota > Actinomycetes > Kitasatosporales > Streptomycetaceae > Streptomyces > Streptomyces mauvecolor. The sequence goes on from NZ_BAAASQ010000008.1 coordinate 163,115, forward strand.
ATCTTGGAATCGGCGCCCGCGGCGAACACCGGCGGCGTGTTGCCGACCGCGCCGATGTCGACGGCCTTGGCGTTGACCGCTTCGAGCAGGGGCGGCCCCGAGGTGAACGTGGACCACTTGATCGTGTAGTCGAGATGGTCGAGCTCTCCGGCCGCCTTCAGGATGGCCTGCGAACCGCCTTTCTGGTCACCGACGTCGAGCGTGACACTGCCGGAGGTCCCGGTCTTGGTATCGGCGGCCGAGTTCCCGCCGCACGCGGCGAGGAGCAGGGTGAGCGGCAGGAGCAGAACGGGCAGGGTGTGGCGTCGCATGAGTACGTGCTTTCTTCGCAGGGGGTTCATGGGGAAGGGGCGGCGGGCTGCTCGACGCCCAGTTCGGTGAGGAGCCGGGACCGCAGCCCGGCGAATCCGGGCGCACCGACCGTGCGGGGCCGTTCGAGATCGACAGGCGCGTCATGGGCGATGACCCCGTCCCGCATGACAAGGACGCGGTCGGCGAGCAGCAGCGCCTCGTCCACGTCATGCGTGACGAGCAGCACCGCGCAGCCGCGCCGCTGCCACAGCTCGGCGACCAGCTGCTGTGCCTTGATCCGGGTCAGTGCGTCCAGCGCGCCGAACGGTTCGTCGAGCAGCAGCAGATCGGGCTCGCGCACCAGCGCCCGCGCCAGCGAGGCGCGCTGGGCCTCCCCGCCGGACAGCGTCTTGGGCCAGGCCCCGGACCGGTGCCCGAGCCCCACCTCCTCCAACGCGCTCTCCGCGACGGCCCGTTGGGGCTTGCCGGGAAGTCCGAGGAGTACGTTGCGCCACACCCGCTTCCACGGCATGAGCCGGGGTGCCTGGAAGGCGACGGCCCGCCGCTTGGGCACGAGCACCGTGCCCTCGATCTCCCGGTCGAGCCCGGCGAGCACTCGCAGCAGCGTCGACTTGCCGCAGCCGCTGCGGCCGAGCAGTGCGGTGAACTCGCCCGCTCGCACAGTGAGTTCGAGCCCGTCGATGACGGACCGCCCGTCGAAGGACCGGGTCAGCCCCTCGACCCGTACGGCATCGGCGGTGGCCGTGGTGGTCACTGGCCGGTGAAGGTCGGTCGCCACTGGAGGAGCAGCCTTTCGAGAGTGCGGACGACGGCGTCGGCGAGCAGGCCGAGGAAGGCGTACACGACCAGGCAGACGACGATCACATCGGTACGGAAGAACTCGCGGGCCTGGTTCATCAGGAAGCCGATCCCGGCGTCCGCGTTGATCGACTCGCCGAACACCAGGGCCAGCCAGGCGGTGGCGAGCGAGTAGCGAAGCCCGGTCATCGCGCCGGGCAGGGCGCCCGGCAGCACCACATGCCGCACCAGACCCCAGCGCCCGAGCCCCAACGCCTGCCCCGCTTCGACGAGTTGGGCGTCGACGCCCCGGATCCCGGCGTACACGTTGAGATACAGATGGAAGGCCACGCCGAGCGCGATCAGGGCCACCTTGGGGGCTTCGCCGATGCCGAGCCAGATGATGAACAGCGGGATCAGGCCGACCCAGGGCACGGTGCGCAGCATCTGCACAGTGGCGTCGATCAGGTCCTCGCCGAGCCGGGAGAGCCCGGAGAGCAGTGCCAGCGTGATCCCGGCAGCGCCGCCTATGAGCAGGCCGACGGCCACCCGCTGGAGCGAGATGGCCATCGCCGACGGCAGCGTTCCGTCCCCGATCAGATCGGCCCCGGCGCGGGCGACGGTGCCGGGCGAAGCGAGGGTGTCGGGGCTCAACACCCCGGTGGCGCTGAGGACTTGCCACAGGACGAGCAGGGTGAGCGGCCCTACGGTGCGTCGCAGCCAACGCGGCACGGAGCGCAGCCGACTGCCCCGGGCAGCGGAGGGAACGACCGGTTCGAGAGCGGGGCCGACGGGTGTGGCGAGGGTGGCTGCACCGGATGTGGCCGAAATATCCGGCGGGGCGTGATCGACGGTCATGGGGACTCCATGGTCGGGCGAAGGAGATGAAGGGTGCTTGGGGCAGCGGCGGACGATGCCATGGCGCGGACGCGTGTGTGTGCGGGCCTTCGCCGGGCGATGGCGCGGGACGCGACCACTCGCCCGCACGCGTCGGCGGTCGACGGCGAGGCCCGGAAAGGCTCGGGAAGAGCTCTGGAAATGACGGGGGGAGAGGCGTACGACGTCGCTGGACGCAACGGGCCGAGGGGCAAGGAGCCTCAGCAGCGGTGACCAGCAGAAAGAGACATCAGCACCGGTGGGAAAGGGTGCCCGTCGCCTGAAAGGACGTCAGCAGCCGCGACAACAGGCGGCGGACGCCACCCGCAGCAGGTCGATGTGACCGCGCGTGGTGAGCAGGGCTGTACGCAACATGGCGCGAACGTAGCGACCCGTTCCGGACGGGGTCAACGGTGTCTCGCTCCTCGGACGCGCGATCTTGCCCGTTGGGCGCGGCCGCGGTGCGTTCCCCGGTGCGGCGCCCGCGCGTACGCGGCGCCCGGGCAGGAAGATGGGGAGCATGTCCGACGCCTTCACCACCCGCATCCTGAACATCGCGACCGGCTCCCACGAGACGGTCACCGATCTGACCCAGGACTGCGAGGAGTTCCTGACCCGGAGCGCGGCCGGCCGCGACGGCCTGCTCAATGTCTTCGTGCCGCACGCCACGGCCGGCGTCGCCGTCCTGGAGACCGGCGCGGGCAGCGACGACGACCTGCTCGCCGCGCTGCACACGCTGCTCCCCGCCGACGACCGCTGGCAGCACCGCCACGGCAGCCCCGGCCACGGCCGCGATCACGTCCTGCCCGCGCTCGTGCCGCCGCACGCCACGCTGCCGGTCGTCGGCGGGCGGCTCGCGCTCGGCACCTGGCAGTCGGTGTGCCTGGTGGACACGAACAAGGACAATCCGAACCGGCAGGTGCGGCTGAGTTTTCTCGGCTGAGTCCGGCGAAAGACACTTCAACAGTAGGAGAGTTGAAGGGTGTGGCATCATGGCCGCGGTGTCCGGCAGGGGATTTGGCGGCCTGAATCCCCGGCACCGCTGAAATCGGCATTGCAACGGCCTGCTTCTCCAGCGTGGAAGGCGTGGAAGGCTAAAGGATGAAGGTGTCTGGCTCTGCGTTACCGTCGCCGGAGGACCGTCGGCTCAGGCGCCGTCTCAAAAAGGTTCGTCAAACCTGTGAGGCGCTGCTCGCGGACTGGGGCATGGAGCACGGCTGCGGCATCGACGAACTGCACCGCTATCTCAGTACACAGAATCAGCGGCCGATCCATCTCATTCCGATGCCCTTCCCGGAACGCCATCTCTTCGGCCTGTGGCTGAAACTCGACGACTTCGACATCATCGCTTACGAGAAGGCTGCCTCCCCGTCACACAAAGAGCACATCATTGCCCATGAACTGTCTCATATCGCCTTCGCGCACCGAGGTTCCGTGGAATTCGACCACAGTGATACGAGTCAGTTGTTCACGGATGTCGAACCGGCGGTGGTCCAGAGCATGTTGATGCGTTCCCGCTACAGCGACGACGAGGAGCAGGAGGCCGAGACGATGGCCTCGCTGATCCTGGCCCGCGCCACCAAGAGGTGGCTGGAACCCGCCTGGGGCGTGCCGGAGGAGGCCGCGGAGATCGTCGCGCGCATCGAGAACGGCGTCGGCAATCCGGACCAGTCATGAATACCGTCAACCTGGTCCTCACCTGGGTCTGTTCCCTCGGCGGCCTCGCGGCCTTCGCCTACCGGCTGCCTGATCTGCTGCGCAGAAAGCACGATGTCGCCCTGTGGGCGCTGTGCGTCTACTTCCTGTGTTCCGGGATCAGTTTCCTGGTCGACCTGGACGCGCTGCGGGTGCACATTTCCGACTTGTTCGGCCTGCCCAACATCACCTCGCTGATTGTCCAGGTCGCCGTCGTCATCCTTACCGCGGCCCAGCAGGTCGTCCTCGTGTACTGGTCGTCACCGCCCGAAGAGGCCCGGCACCGGGCAACGCGCCGGGTGCTGTTCTTCGGTGCCGCGCTGTGTGTCCTGGTGGTGGCCTCGCTCGCGGTCAGCCCGGTCGCCAGCGCGAAAACGGCGACGTCGACCATCCTTCTCAGTATTCAAGACGGCCGCTACGCGCTGTACATGTCGTTCTATCTCGTCATCTGCGGCATCGGGCAATTCGAGACGGTCCGGCTCTCGCTGCGATTCACCAAGATGGCCAACCGGCAATGGCTCAAAGTCGGTATGCGCACGGTCACCGTCGGCGCCAGCATGATCCTGGTCTACTGCGTCACCCGCAGCATTCAGATCGCCGGCACCCGGCTGCACTTCGACGCCTCGGCGCTCGACCCCATCCAGTGGTCCTGCGGCACCATCGGCGCCCTGCTCCAGATCACCGGCTGGACCATTCCGTCCTGGGGCATCCACCTCACCCGCGCCGCGGGCTGGCTGCGCAGCTACCGCTCCTACCTGCGGCTGCGGCCGCTGTGGTGGGCGCTCTATCAGGCCTCGCCGGACATCGCGCTCGACCCGCCCCGGTCCTGGGCGCGCGACCTGATCCCGCCGCGCGACCCGCACTACAGCCTCTACCGGCGCGTCATCGAGATACGCGACGGACAGCTGATGCTGCGCACCTCGCTCTCGCTGGCCGACTTCTCCCGGGTCGCCCGCTCCCTCGGCCTCCCCGAGGACCCCACCTCGCCGCTCGGCGAGGCGCTCCAGGTGCGGGCCGTCCTGAACCGCCCGGCCGAGGAACGGGACGAGCAGGCCGACGCCGCCGACATCCCCGCCCGGCCGCCGTACGACGACTTCCGCGACGAGGTGGAGTGGCTGACCCAGGTCGCGTCCTCGTTCACCGCCCTCACCCACGGCCGGGCGGTGCGCGCGGCCGACAGAATCCCGTCATGACACAGGTGTCCGACGCCTCCGCCGGAGTGCTGTTGACTCCCTTTGCGCTGCGCGCGGTTGAGCGCCTCGTGGCCCTCGACGCCGGGCACGGTGCGACGGCCGCGGTGCCCGCCGTACGCGAGCTCCTGCACGACGTCCCCGAACTGTCGGCCGACCCCGCCGCCCTGCACGCCGAGGACAGTGACCTGCTCGCCGCCCTCGCCGAACTCTGCGAAGTGATCGGCTGGATCCTCTTCGACGCGGGCCTCAGCCACACGGCCCACCGCATGAACACCCGCGCCCTGGCCCTCGCCGAACTCTGCGGCGACCGCGCGATCGCCCGCCTGGTGCTGCTCAACGACAGCATGCTGCACGCCCGCGCCGGACGCCCGGGGGCCGCCCTGGCATCCGCCGCCCGCGTGTCCGGACCCCGCCCGCTGCCGACCCTGGTCGGCACGCTCGTGCTGGTACGCAGGGCGCACGCGACCGCCATGCTGGGCGGCCACCGGGACGCCGACGCACTCATCTCGCGGGCCCGGAGCCGGTTCCTCGACGGCGCCTCCCGCCAGGACCCGCCCTGGGCCTGGTGGATCGACCAGGCCGAACTCACCGGCCACCACGGCTGGGTGCTCGCCAGGCTGCACGACTGGGACCGCGCCATCCCTCTGCTGCACGAGGCCGCCACCGCCCCCGGTCCCTCCTACCGCCACCTCTTCACGGCGGAACTCCTCGCCGCCCTCGCCGGAGCCGGAGCATGGCGCGACGCCGAGGACCTCATCGCGGACCTCGCTCCGCGCGCCGCGAGCATCGGCTCCGTACGGACGACCGAGACCCTCGCCCGCACCGCCGCCCGCTTACGCGGCTGCCCGGCGGCGCCGGTGAACCTGCGGGACGCGGCGGCCTTTCTCCTCGCGTCCGTCCCCTCGCGCTCCGAGGGCCAGGACCGTCTTTCCCGCTAGGACCCCCTGGCACCGCCAGGAAAGCACCCCACTTCATGCCGACAGACAGGGACAACATGCTCCAGATCCGGGTGTCCACGCCCGCGGCCGCCGCACTCGTGGCGGTCGCTCTCCTCTTCGCCACCGGAGGACCGGTGTCCGAAGTCGCCTACGGCACGAACGCCACCGCGTCGGCACAAACGCAGACGGCCGCCCACGGCAGCCCATATCTGGCGACCCATCTCTACTTCGGGACAGGCCGCCACAACGGTGAACCACCCATAACCGACGACCAGTTCATGAAGTTCGTCGCCGACGTGATCACCCCTCGCTTCCCGTCCGGCCTTACCATCCAGCAGGGCCGCGGCCAGTGGCGCGACAAGACCGGCTCCATCAACCGGGAGATCAGTTACGAGCTGACGGTGCTCTATCCCGCCCGCGAGGCCCACACCCACGACCCCGACATCCAGTACATCCGCAGTCTGTACTGCGCGATGTACGGCCTGGAGTCGGTGGGCCGCGCCGATGTGAAGGCCCAGGCCGACTTCTGAGCCGGACCGGCCCCGCTGCCCGGCGAGCACCGCTCACAGCCTGAGCCGCCGTACGACGAAGAGCATCGCGCCGAGCAGCACCAGAACCGTTCCCGTCACCAGCGAGTCGAGGTCGGTGACCCCGGCGATCGCGAACCGGCGCCCGTCCGCGCCGGCCTCGCGGGGCGCGACGGTGACGGGCCGGGAGCCGGTCGCCCGGTCCGCGCCGGTCGCGGGCGACGGGGGTGGCGACGGCGACGGCGTCGGCGACGGGGAAGCCGCCGCGCAGTTCAGTACGCCGCTCACGTCCTGGCGGAAGCCGCCCGGGCCGAGCACGGTGAAGCGGTAGCTCTGGCGGTCGGCGACCGGAACCAGGATGGTCCGCGACCGGCCCGGATCCACGGCGGCCGAGACACCCGCCAGCCGGAACGTGAAGGGCGCATCGCCGCCGTTGCTCGCCGTGACGTCCACGCCGCCCCTGGCGCAGTCGTCCACCGCGGAGACGGACGGCAGGGGCCCCTTCGCGGGCAGCGCCGCCGTGGTGCCCGCGACCGCGCTCACGGTTGCGAGCACCACGGCCCAGCGGGCCGCACCGCACTTCGTTGCGTGCCTCACGAGAGGCCCTTCGGGCTGAGGGCAAGGACGTCCCTCCATACGGAAACGGTCGACCCCCCGTTCAACGGGCGCCGGCCGGAGCCCTGCCGGGGCATCCGTGCCTCACAGGCCCGGCGCGCCCCACACCGGGAACCAGCGGGACAGGTCGCTCTCCATGTGCAGGTCGTCCGCGACGACCGCCCTGATCCGCAGCTCAAGGGCGTTGTCCCGCTTCTCCCCGGGCAGCGGCGCGAAGGGGTAGAAGGAGCCCCGCTTGTAGAGGTACACCAACCCGAACGCCCGGTCGTCCGCGTTGCTGAACCCGACCAGGGAGCACAGGAGTTGAGGGCCGAAGCCGGATCCTTCGAGCGCGGTGTTCACGGCGTGCAGATCGCCGACGAGCGAGGCCAGGTCGTCGGGGCTCCGGCGGGACAGCAGCCACGAGTAGCCGTAGGAGTCGCGGCTGAACTCGACCGAGGACGGGTCCCGTTCGGTGTCCGCGTTCAGGAGGTCCGCCACGTCCCGCCGGATCCCGGCGAATGCCGAGCCCTCCACCGTCGTGAAGCACACCGAGCCCCGCCCGGTCGGCGTGAAGTCCGCGGCCGCCTGGAGGGTCACGGCCGCCGACGGCAGGCCGAACAGCCGGTCCAGGTCGGGGGCCGCCGGCCGGGTGCGGCCGAGCAGGATGTCCAGGAAGCCCATGCGCTCCGTCCTCGGTCAGGGGGTGGGAGGTGCTGCGGTCAGGCCGGACGGCCCAGCTCCGCGGAGATCTTCGCCAGTCCGTCGAGACGCTGCTCAAGGGTCGGGTGGGTGTTGAAGAGGCGGGACAGGCTGTCGCCCTTGCCGAAGGCCGGGATGAAGTAGAACGCGTTGAACGCGCTCGCCGTCCGCAGATCCTTGCTCGGGATGCGGGCGATGTCCCCGTCGAGCTTGGTCAGCGCCGACGCGAGGGCCGAGGGGTGCCCGGTGAGCAGCGCCCCGGCGCGGTCGGCGGCCAGTTCCCGGTAGCGGGAAAGCGCCCGGATGAGGAGGAAGCTGATCGAGTACACGGCCGCCGAGACCGCCATCACGCCGAGCAGGACGACCATGGTGTTCTGGTCGCGCCGTCCGCGGCCCCCGTACATCTGGGAGTAGAAGGCGAAGCGGACGATGAGCCCCGCGATCACGCCCAGGAACGAGGCGACGGTGATGACCGCGACATCGCGGTGCGCGACGTGCGACAGCTCGTGGGCCAGGACGCCCTCCAGCTCGTCGGGTTCCAGGCGGCGCATCAGCCCGGTCGTGACGCAGAGCACCGCGTGATCGGCGTTGCGGCCGGTGGCGAACGCGTTGGGCAGATCGGTGTCGGAGACCGCGACCTGAGGCCTCGGCATGTCCGCGGTCGCGCAGAGCCGGTCGACGATGCCGTGCAACTGGGGCTGTTCCTCGCGGGTCACGACGCGGCCGTGCATCGCGTACAGGGCGATCCGGTCGGAGAACCAGTACTGCGACACGAGGACGGCCGCCGCCACCACCACGACCACCAGAGTCGACTTCAGCAGGACCAGGAGGGCCCCGACGAACGCCACGTACAGCAGGCCGAGCAGAAACAGGGTGACCAGCATGCGGGCGGTCAGCTGCCGGTCGGGCTCGAAGCGACTGTGCACGGCCGTCACACCCTCCCCGGAGCGGTACGGGCCGTCCGCGTGCGGGGCCGCGCGGCGGGGGCCGGGGGCCGGAGGAGAGGCGGCACATTCCTCTTGATCATGGCGTTCTCCAGGACCGGTGAAGTGGTGCTCACTCTCCACAATGCCACCGCGCCGGGCGTTCAGCGCAGCTGCCGCCGGACCAGTTCGTGCAGGCGTCCGCGGGGGTCGGCGAGGAGCTCGGCGGGCGGGCCCTGCTGCACGATCCGGCCCTGTGACATGACGATCACGCGGTCGGCGTCCAGGACGGTGGAGAGCCGGTGGGCGATCACGATGCGGGTCGCCCGCAGGCTCCGGGTGCTCTCGATGACGATGCGCTGGGTCTCGTTGTCCAGGGCGCTGGTGGCCTCGTCGAAGAAGAGGACGCGGGGGCGCCGGACAAGGGCCTGGGCGATCATGAGGCGCTGGCGCTGGCCGCCCGAGATGGCGCCGCCGCCGGAGATCATGGTGTGCAGGCCCATCGGCATCCGCTTGATGTCCTCGGCGAGGCCCGCCATCGCGGCCGCCTCCCACGCCTCCTCCTGCGTGAACACCTCCGCCCCGCAGATGCAGTCCAGGATCGACCCGGTGAGCGGCTGGGCGTTCTGCAGCACGACCCCGCACTGGCGGCGCACGGCCGCCCGGTCGAGGGCCGCCAGGTCCTGGCCGTCGTACAGCACGCTGCCCGAGACCGGGTCGTCGAAGCCGATGAGCAGCCGCAGCAGCGTCGACTTGCCGCAGCCGCTGGGGCCGACCACCGCCACGAACTCGCCCGGCGCCACGTTCAGGGACACGTCGTCCAGGACCAGCGGACCGTCGTCGGTGTAGCGGAACGACAGGCCCCGCGCCTCGATCCCGCCGGACAGCGCGCCGGGCTGAGTGCTGGCCCCGCGCACCTCGGGCGCCTCGTCGAGCACGGGCTTGATCTGCTCGAACATGGGCAGTACGGCGGCGGCCGAGATGAACGCGCCGGTCAGCTGCGTGACCGCCGTGAGCAGCATCGTCATCGCGGTGTTGAAGGTCAGGAACGCGCTGGCCGACAGGGAGCCGCGGGCCGGGCCCGCGAGCAGCACGAACAGGAGCAGCGAACACAGCGGCAGATAGACGGCGTTGAGGACCGTCGTCAGGTTCTTGATCCGGCCCGCCCGCTTCTGGAGCTCCCTGCTGCGCGCGAACTCGCCCGCCCACGCCCCGTACGCGAAGCTCTCCGCCGCGGCGACCCGCAGCTTGGGCAGCCCGCGCAGGGTCTGGAACGCCTGGTTGTTGAGCTTGTTGCCGAGCTCGACCAGGCGGCGCTGCCAGCGCAGCTCCCACATGCCCATGGTGAGGAACACCGCGGCGATGACGATCAGCATGGCGATCGCCACCAGCGCGAGCGGCACGCTGAAACACAGCAGCAGAACCAGGTTCATGGCCCCGACCGTGCCCGCCTGCACGGCGACCGGGCCGATGCCCGACAGGACCCGCCGGATCGCGCTGACCCCCATCGCCGCGCTCGCCAGCTCACCGGTGGAGCGCTCGGCGAAGAACTTCGTCGGAAGCCTCAACAGCCGGTCCCACACCGCGGGTTGCAGGGTGCTCTCGATCCGCCCCTCCATGCGCAGGATGGTGAGGTTCTGGAGCAGCATGAACGCGGCCGACACGATGCCGGAGACGATCACGGCGAGCGACACCTGCACGATGAGGCTGCTCTCGGCGCGCGGCACGTAGACGCCGAGCACCTGCCCGGTCGCGATCGGCACCAGGGCGCCGAGCGCCACCGTCACCAGACCGGCGAGCAGCAGATTGCGCACGTCGGCGCGGGTGCCGCGCAGGCTGAAGCGCAGCAGCCCCCACGTGCCGGGCGGCCGCTCCGGCAGCGGCCGGTAGAACATGACGGCCCGCTGCTCGAACTCCTCCGCGTTGTCGGCGTCGATACGGGTGCGCCGGCCGGACACCGGGTGCACCGCCTCGTATCCGCCGCGCCGCCACAGCAGGGCGACCGCGGTGCCGCTGGTGCGGTGGCCCACCAGCGGGCCGGAGTCCTCGCGCCACCAGCGCCCGTCGAGCCGCACCGGCCGGGTGCGGATCCGGGAGGCGACCGCGACCCGCTCGACCGCGTCGATCCGGTCGCTGACCGCGCCGCCGAGCGCCGGGTCCGCGAGCGTGATCCCGGCCGCGTCGGCGACGAGGCGGCACGCCGCGTACGTCGCGTCGTCGCTCGAACCCGCCGTACGTGAGGGTGCCTTGCGGGTACGGCCGATGGAGGTGAGCAGCGCCCGGTCGGCCTCCTCACGGACGGCCTCGCCCGCCTTGATGCCGGCCGCGGTGCGGTCCTCGTGCGCACGCTCGAGGCGCTCGATCCAGCGGTCGAGCGCGGAGAGCAGCCGGTACTGCTGGTTGACCATGCTCTGCCACAGGGCGCCGTCGACGAGCAGGTCACCGGCCGCCTCCGCGCTGAACGCGGCCCCGTACTGCACACTGCCCGGCGACACCGGGAGCCACAGGATGTCGTCGTCGGCCACCGCCTCGTCGAGCGCGGTACGGCCGTCCAACGGCGCCTCGAACAGGACGCGTTGGCCCCGTCCGACGCCGAGCGAGAAGGCGTGCTCCAGGAGGCTGAGCGCCGCGTCCCCGGTGTCGTACTGGCTGAGGTACTGCCCCTCGTACCCGCCGGCGTCCGGGTACCGGTACAGCTCGCGCAGCGGGATGCGGCGCAGCACGCAATCGCGCAGCGGGCGGCCGACCAGGGTGTGCTGCGGGCCCTCGACCGGGCCGAGCAGCAGGGTGCCCGGTTCGAGCCGGCCGAGGAAGTGCCAGTGGCCCTGGGCCACCGCGTCGACCGCGAACAGGTCCAGGGCGCCGCTCACCACGAGCCACAGCACCTGCGGCCCCTCCAGCGAGAAGCTGCGCAGACCGGCGCAGTCGATGTGCTGCCCGAGCCCGCCGAGCGCGCCGACGACCGGGTCGGTGCCGGGCTCGGCGAGGGGATGTACGGACGTCACCTCAGTGCTCCCTGACCAGCTCGGCGTACGGTCCCGCGGCGGCGACCAGGTCCTCGTGCCGGCCGCGCTCCACGACCGTCCCGTGGTCGAGCACCACGATCTCGTCGCTGTCGCGCACGGTGCTGAGGCGGTGGGCGATGACGACGCAGGCGCAGCCGCGGCGGCGCAGGTTGTCGATGATGACGTGCTCGGTCTCGGCGTCCAGGGCGCTGGTGACCTCGTCCAGGACCAGGATGCTCGGCCTCCGCACCAGAGCCCGCGCGATCTCCAGGCGCTGGCGCTGACCGCCGGAGAAGTTGCGCCCGTCCTGCTCGACCCGGCTGTGGATGCCGCCCGCCCGGCGCGCGACGACCTCGTACAGGGCCGCGTCCTCGAGGGCCGCCACGACGGCGTCGTCCGGGATCGAGGGGTCCCACAGCGCGACGTTGTCGCGGACCGTGCCCTCGAAGAGGAAGACGTCCTGGTCGACGAAGGAGACCGAGGCGGCGAGCGCCCCGCGCGGGATGTCCTCCAGGCGCTGCCCGTCGATGCGGATCGTGCCCTCCCAGGGCGCGTAGAGGCCCGAAATCAGCCGGGACACCGTGGACTTGCCGCTCCCGGAGCCGCCGACGAGAGCCACCTGCTGACCCGGGCCGACGGTCAGCGAGAACCCGGTGAGCAGCGGCTTGTCGAGCGGGCTGTAGCCGAAGGTGATGTCTTCGAGCGTCACATGGCCCGTGAGGCGGCGCGTGCTCGCGGCCGGCTCGGGACGGGTGTGCAGCGCGTCGACGGGAAAGTTCTCGACGTCCTTGAGGCGGGCCACGTCGGCCGCGAAGTCCTGGATGCGGCCCGCCACGCCGTTGAGCCGGGTGACCGGCGCGGTGAAGCGGGTCACCAGGGCCTGGAAGGCGACGAGCAGACCGATCGAGATGTGCCCCTCCACCGCCCGCAGTCCGCCGATCCACAGGATCAGCGCACTGTTGAGGGTGGCGAGCAAGGGCGCGACGACACCGAGCCAGGCGCTCGGCACACCCAGGCGCTGCTGCTCCTCCAGGGTCGTGGCGTGCTGGCCGGCCCAGCGGCGGAAGTACCCGTTCTCGCCGCCGGTGGCCTTCATCGTCTCGATCAGCTGGAGCCCGGTGTACGAGGTGTTGGTCAGCCGCGCGCTGTCGGCGCGCAGCTTCTGCGTGCGCGTTGCCCGCAGCCGTACGACGATGCGCATCGCCACGACGTTGAGCAGCGCGATGCCCACCCCGATGACGGTCAGCTGTGGATCGTAGGTCCACAGCAGGAAGGCGTAGAGCAGCACGACGATGCCGTCCACGGCCGCCGCGGTCAGATCGCGGGCCAGCGTCTCGGCGACCGCGTCGTTGGACTGGAGCCGCTGCACGAGGTCGGCGGGGCTGCGCTGAGCGAAGAACGTGACCGGGAGCCGCAGCAGATGCCGGAAGAACCGGGCGCTGCTGAGCGTGGACGAGATGATGCGCCCCCGCAGCAGATTCGCCTGCTGGAGCCAGGTCAGCACGACGGTGAGCGCCACCATGGTGCCCATGGCCGCGAACAGAACGCCCAGCAGCGAGGTCTGACGGCCTATCAGGAATAGATCAATGTACGTACGGCTCAGAGCGGGCAGCGTCGCGCCGACCGCCACGAGCAGCAGGCTGGCGAGCAGCGAGGCCAGCATGGTGCCCGTGGTGCCGCGAAGGCGCGCGGGCAGCGCGCCCATGACGCCGGGCTTGCGGCCGCCGCGCCGGAAGTCGGGGCCGGGTTCCAGGACGAGGACGACGCCGGTGAAGCTGGTGTCGAAGTCCTCCGTCGGCACGAACCGGCGGCCCTTGTCCGGGTCGTTGATGTGTACGCCCCGCCGGCCCAGGCGCCGCCCCATGCCGTCGTACACGACGTAGTGGTTGAACTCCCAGAACAGGATGGCGGGCCCCTGCACCTCGGCGAGCGCGGCCGGCTCCATCTGCATGCCCTTGGCTGTGAGCCCGTAACTGCGGGCCGCCTTCAGGACGTTGCTGGCCCGCGAGCCGTCGCGCGATACGCCGCACGCGATGCGCAGCTCCTCGAGGGGAACGTGGCGGCCGTGGTGGGCGAGCACCATGGCGAGGGAGGCGGCACCGCACTCCAGGGCCTCCATCTGGAGGACGGTGGGGCTGCGCACGGTCGTGGTCCGCCCGGCCCTCGGTGCCTGGCGACCGCGTGAACGACGGCTGCTGCCAGGAGAGCCGGCGGCGCGTCTGCGTCCATGGCCGGTGGGAGGGAGCTGCGGGGCGGTGGGGGATGCGTGGGGTGCGGTCACGGGAGGAGCCAATCGATGGGACGCCGGTCGGCCAGGTGGACGGTGCCGGTGGCCAGGGTCATGGAGTCGACGGCGAACGGAGGTCCGCCGGCCGACGACCAGCGGTAGCCGGACTTCGTGCCGGGCGCGGCATCGAGCTTCACCAGGACCCCCACGGGCCTGCCGTGCTGCGAGAACTGCTCGGCGAGCTGGGCGTCGCCGAGGAACGCGGCGATCTGCTGCTGTGTCTGCGGCGCCCTGCCGACCGCGGCCACCCGGCCGCGCAGCACCCCGTACTGTTCGGCGGGCACGGACTGCACGGTGAGGTCCACGGAGGCGCCCGCGGGGACGCTCGCGACACTGTCGCCGGGCAGGTACAGCATCACCATCAGCGGGTCGTCGGCGCCGCCGGTACGCTCCACGCTCGCCACGTTCGCGCCGGTGGCGACGACCGAGCCGATGGTGGCGGAGAGGCTGGTGAGGCGGCCCGCGGCGATCGCGCGGACGGTCCGGTCACCTTGCGCGGTACGCACCTTGAGGAGCGGCGCGTCGGCCGCGAGGGCCTGGCCCTCCTTGGCGTACACACCGGTGATCTGGCCCGCGACCGGGCTCTGCAGGACATAGCTGCCCTGCGCGTGCGTGAGGATGCCGGGGGCGTCGATCGTGGAGGAAACGGAACCCGTCACGGCCCAGAAACAGGCTGCGGCCATGACCACCACAGTGACAAAAAGGACGAGCCTGCCCTGCGGGCGCGCAAAACGCACCGGCAGGTCGATTTCCTCCGGTGACTGCAGTTTGGAAAGGGCCTGTTGGCGAAACTGCAAGAAACTCTTTCCTTAACCGTGAACCATCCGCAAATCATCCGCAAAGCCCCGGAACCGAGAGGGTTCCGGGGCTCACGCGCGATCTCAGAGACCGGCGACGAGGCCCGTGGCCAGGCCGGTGACGGCGCCGGTGTTCACGCCGGTGACCGAGCCGACGAGGCCCGTGACGGAGCCGACGATGCCGGAGACCGGGAGGATCGAGTCGGCGGTGCCGGTCACGTTGCCGAGCGCGGTGCCGACGAGGCCGCCGGACACGTTGTCGAGGTCGGCGTCGGAGATCTCGAGGGTCTCAACCTGGGGAGCGTTGTTCATCGTGAGTACTGCCTTTCATGGGGACATTTCCTATCGGGAACTCCTTGCCGGGGCTCCCGCAGTGGCCAGGATCAAAACACGCGGACAGCTTTCACAGCCAATCGTCGTGTGGCTGACCAGGGGTTGGCGGGTGCTCCGAATTGCGGTCGCGTGGAGGTCTGTTCATGAATCGGGGTCAGATTCTTCACGAGCTTCACGAGTTGAATTCCTGGCGCCCGGGGCTCACTTTTCCCAACTGGGACACTCCCGCCCCAAACCCCCGCCCCCCGGTCCGGACCCGAGGCCGGTCCGTGACCTCGGTGACGGGGTTGCGCATGGGATGTGCAGGTTTTCGGAAGGCGGTCTTCCGCTTGCCTCGGAGGCATGTGCGGGGTGCCGGACGTCGTCCAGGGCAAGTCGGCGCCGCTGGGCGGCGTGGAGAGCCCCTCACCCGTCAGAACTGGTCACCTGGCCAGGAGATGACGCGGGGGTGAACACCCGTGGAGAAGCCGCTCCGGCCGCAGGTGGCCCGGTGTGGACCGGCCACGAAACCCATCCATGGGTGGCGGGGGGTGGTCCTCCGGGTGAAGTGTGCGCGAGGATGGCGTCATGACCGCGGCTCATCGCGCCATGGACCAGTTGCAATCATGGCCGAACCTGGTAAGTGGCCCACCCCGATGTGCAGTTGGGGAGGCGCTTTTCACGGCGGAGTACGAAGTGGTGCATTTCCATTCCGGATTCGCGGCCGACCTGCATCTCACCCACACGGCGATCGAGCGCCTGCGTCCCGAGCTGCGGCACAGCACGGCGATCCGGCTGAAGCCGGGGTCCGCGTGGGTGACCATACTGCTCGACTGCGACTCGGACGTGGACCTGCTGCTCACGCTGGTCAGCGTCGCCCTCAAGGCCCACACCGGCGGGCCGCCGAACCCCCTTCCTTCCCCGTGCACGTGGTACCGCCCCGCGGTTCCGCTCCAGCGCGTACGGGAGCCGGCCGTCCTGGAGCTCCCGGCTGCGGGCGTGTTCCCTGCCGCGCGGCGGGCGGTCGGACGGTTCTTGCCGCATGGGCCCCGGGCGGTCTGAGGCCGGCGATCTGTGTGGCTGGCCCATATGTGCGGGGTGCCGGTGTGTGCGGGCCGGCCATGTTCGGGACCACCATTGTCGCGCCCGTGGTGATGGGCGCCCTCTCAGCACGGTGTGCCATGCCGTCTTTCGGGTGCGGGTCGTCGGTGGTTGCTCGCGCAGTTCCTCGCGCCCCTGAACCTGCCTTCGGACTCGGGCGGTGCCGGGTTGCTCGCACAGGGGGCCCTGGCCGGGGCAGGGGCTGAACACCGTGCAGTTGAACACTCGTTGGCGGGGCGGGGCGCGCGGGCTAGCATCCACCGCCAGCAGCGCATCCCGATCTTGACGTATCGGTCCGCCAAGGAGGACGACATGAGCACCACCCCGGAATCCCAGTTCGACCTGCTCGTGCACCGGATGACATGGGAGGCCGAGGACGTTCTCTCCGTCGAGCTGGTCCACCCCGAGGGCAAGCCGCTGCCCGCCTGGGAAGCGGGTGCGCACATCGACGTCCATGCCGGTGACCACATCCGTCAGTACAGCCTCTGTGGCGACCCGGGTGACGTCGGCCGTTACCGTATAGGCGTCCTCAATGAACCGTCCTCGCGCGGTGGTTCGCGGTATCTGCACACCCGGGTGCGCCCCGGCGACACCCTCACCGTGAAGGGGCCGCGCAACCACTTCGCCCTGGTGGAGGCCGAGTCGTACCTCTTCGTCGCGGGCGGCATCGGCATCACCCCGATCCTCGCCCAGGCGAAGGAGGCCGGCGCGCACGGGCGGCCGTGGCAGCTCTGGCACGGCGGACGGAGGCGCGCCTCCATGGCTTTCGGTGACGAGCTGCTCGAACTCGTCGCCGAAGAGCGGGCGGTGACTTTCCACCCCCTCGACGAGCACGGCCACCTCGACCTCGGCCGCATCCTCGCCCAGGCCGGGCCCACCACCCACATCTACTGCTGCGGACCCGAGCCGCTCCTGGTCGCCGTCGAGCAGAAGTGCGCCGAACTCGGCCTGCGTGACCGTCTGCACGTCGAGCGGTTCGCCGCCGTCGAGGTCGCGGCCTCGCAGGGCGGCGAGCTCGGGTTCGAGGTGGAGTGCCGCCGTTCGGGTCGCACCCTTCAGGTCGGCCCCGAGGAGTCCATCGTCGAGGCACTCGAAGACGCCGGGATCCCGATCGAGACGTCCTGCCGCGAAGGCGTCTGCGGCACCTGCGAGACCGTCGTGCTCGACGGCACCCCCGACCATCGGGACACGGTGCTCACCGCCGACGAGCAGGACGCGGGCGACGCGATGATGCTGTGCGTCTCGCGCTGCTCCTCCGGGCGTCTGGTGCTCGACATCTGATCCGTGAGATCCGCGAGATCCGTGAGCGCATGAATCCCGCCCGGCGGAAGCCGGGCGGGGCGCATGCCGCACGGGCTCATGCGCACGGCTGGACGGACATCAACGGCCTTGCAATGCCTTGACGTTGTCGCCGAACGTCCAGTTCTTCGAGCCGTCCCAGTTGATGGACCACGTCATCAGACCCTTGAGCGCGCCGCTGTAGGTGTTCCATGCCTGGGAGACCTGACTCGCCGTCATATAGCCGCCGCCCGCGCCGGGCTGGGCAGGCAGACCCGGTACCTGCTTGTCGTACGGCACCTTGATCGTGGCGCCCTGGACGACGAGGCCCTTGTTGAGACAGCTCGTCTGCGCGGTGAACCCGGCGACCGTGCCGGCCTCGTACGCATCACCGGAACAGCCGTACATGCTGCCGTTGTAGTACTGCATGTTCAGCCACCACAGCCGGCCGTTGTCCGCGTACTTCTTCACGATGGGCAGGTACGCGCCCCAGATCGAGCCGTACGTCACACTGCCCCCGGTGACGTACGCCGTCTCCGGGGCCATCGTCAGGCCGAAGTTCGAGGGCATTTGGGCGAGCACGCCGTCGATGATGCGGATGAGGTTGGCCTGCGAGGCCGACAGGGTGTTGATGTTTCCGCTGCCCACCAAGCCGGTCTCGATGTCGATGTCGATGCCGTCGAAGTTGTACTGCTTGAGGATCGGCACAATGGTCGCCACGAACCGGTCGGCGACGGCGCTCGAACTGAGGTCGATGCCGGCCGCGGCCCCGCCGATGGACATGAGGACCGTCTGGCCGGACGCCTTCGCCTGACACATTTCGGCGGGCGTCGGCACCTTGACCGTCGAGTCCATGCCGTCCTCCCACAGCACGGTGCCGTCCGAACGGATCACGGGGAAGGCCGCGTTGATGACGTTGTAGCCGTGTCCGGCGATGCGGGAATCGGTCACGGGGATCCAGCCCAGCGGCGGATGAACGCCGTTGGCGGCGCCGTCCCAGTTCTCCCAGTAACCCTGGAGCACCTTGCCCGAGGGTCTCGACTTGACCGCGCAGGTGTCGGCCCGAGGTGCGCTCGGCGCCGCGGCCACCGGGGCCTGCGCGGCGAGCGCCAGCAGCAGGCCTGCTCCCAGCAGACGTAACGTACGACCGATCATGCTGTGCTCCTTGCCTCCGGGAGCGGCTGCGGTGGGGGCGCGGCGGCTCCTGGACCGTGGGGGGACCTGAGGAGGTGCGAGGGGGTGGCGCCCCACACCGTAGATTGGTCCAGACCTTCCGTCAATCGTGTGGAACGCCCTTGTCGGCAAGGGGTGTTGAGGATCAGGCCTCTGCCGTCATCCACGCGTACGCCCGCTCCGCGCTGAACTCGCGCTGGCCGCCGGGGAAGAGCAGTCCAGCCGTCGCGAACGCCGGGTCGTCGGCGCTCTGCGACAGGTAGGGGACGGCGATGCAGCGCATCCCGGCGGCGTGCGCGGCCGCCGCTCCGGGCGGGGCGTCCTCCAGGATCACGCAGTCGGCGGGCGCGGCTCCGAGGCGCCGGGCCGCTTCCAGGAAGACGTCCGGCTCGGGCTTGCCGCGCTCGACCTCCTCGGCCGACACCACGAGCTCCATGAAGGAATCGAGGCCGGTGCCTGCGAGGATCGCGTCGATCGCGGAGCGCGAGGAACCCGAGGCCACCGCCATCCGCACGCCCGCCGCGTGCAGCCGCTCCACGAACGTGCGCATCTCCGGGAAAACCTCGGTGGAAGCGCGGGCCAGCTCCAGATAGGCCGCGTTCTTCGCCGCCAGCATCTCCTCGATCGGACCGGTCAGTGTGTGCTGCCGGTCCAGGATCTCCAGCGTCTCGCGGGTTCCGATGCCGATGAAGCGGGCGTGCTGCTCCCAGGTGAAGTCGGGGAGGCCGTAGCGCGCGAGCACCTGGCGCGCGGCCTCGTAATAGTTCGGCTCGCTGTCCACGAGTGTGCCGTCGAGGTCGAAGATGACCGAAGAGGTGTGTGATGTGCTCATGTGTCCCAGCATGCCAAGGGGCGGAGGCGTTCCGCGTCGGTCACTTGGCGGAGGTGCCCGGCGGGGCTCACCGCGGGCACCCACTTCGGGAGTGCTTCACCCCGCTCACTTCGCGGAGGCGCGCCCCACCGACTCGACCAGCGGGAGCAGCCGGTGGGCCACCCGCTCGCGCAACGCCACCTCCGTACGGGTGCGGACGACGCCCGGGAGCTGGATGAGGCGCTGGATGACGTCTTCGAGGTGGGCGTTGTCGCGGGCCGCGACCCGGGTCAGGAGATCGCCGCCGCCGGTGATCGAGAACGCCTCGATGATCTCGGGCACCGCCGCGAGCGCGTCCCCGACCTCGTCGAGGTGGCCCTGGGTCACCTCGATGTGGACGAAGGCGAGCACCGGGTGGCCGAGGGCCGCGGGGGAGAGCGCGGGGCCGGTGCCGGTGATCACGCCGTCCCGCTCCATCCGGTCGAGCCGGGCCTGGAGCGTGCCGCGGGCGACGCCGAGGATGCGCGCGTACTCGCGGATGCTGGTGCGCGGCTGCTCGATGAGCAACCGCAGGATCCGGGTGTCGAGTGTGTCCACCGTCATGTCCCGTTGGCTCCCTTCTGGTCCTGTCAGCAGGGCTTTGACTGTACCAATGGCGCAGTGATACCGAGCTCGGTTGAGCCAGTGTCACTCCGGATGTTTTCCTCTGAAGGTAGATGGCGCCGCGCAGCGCGCGGGACGGTGACGATGCCGGTCCTGGCCCAGCGGCGCCTTTGTCATGCCTGAAGCGAATGTGCACGTAAAGGGGGCGCGGCGACCGTCGTGAAGAGGATGTTTGTGGCTCCGGACCCGGGGCTTTTGCGACTGCGTGTTTCACTGCGGGCCGTTCTCGGCGTGAGCCTGTCGGTGGCCGCCGCGGAACTCTGCGGGCTCTCCCTGCCCGCGTCGATCACCGCGGGCCTCGCCTCGCTGCTCGCGCTTTTCACGGTCGGCGACGCTACGGTCCGCTCCCAGATGGTCACCACCGCGCTGCTCCCTGCCGTCGGTTTCCCGGTGCTCGCCCTGGCTGCCGCGCTGCACGGCACCCCGCTGCTGCGCGACGTCTGCTGGCTCGCGGTGATCTTCGCCGGGGTGTACGCGCGACGCTGGGGGCCGCGCGGCCAGGCGCTCGGGATCTTCGCCTTCATGATGTTCTTCACGACCCAGTTCCTGCACGCGGTTCCCTCCCAACTGCCGGAACTCTACGGTGCAGTTGCACTCGCGATCGCGGCCTCGGCGGGGGTGAGGTTCGGGCTGTGGTGCATCGAGCGGCGCACCGCACCGCCCGCGGCCCCGGCTCCGCTCACCGGGCGCGGACTCGCCCACCCCACCACCCGCCAGGCCTTCCAGGCGACGGTGGCCTGCGGCATCGCGCTCGGCGTGGGCCAGGCGCTCTCCGAGGCCCGCTGGTACTGGGCCGTCGGCGCCGCCTGGTGGATCTTCGTCAACACCGCGTCGCGCGGCGAGACCCTGGTACGCGGCTTCCGCCGGGTCCTCGGCACGGTCACCGGCATCGTCGCGGGGCTGCTCATCGCGATCCCGCTGCACGGAGCGCCGGCCCCGACCGCGGTGCTGGTCGCGGTGTGCGTCTTCGGCATCTTCTACACGGCCGCGCCCAGCTACAGCTGGATGATGTTCTTCGTCACCGTCATGGCGGGCCTGCTCTACGGACTGCTCGGCGTGCTGCACCCCGGGCTGCTCGTGCTCCGCGTCCAGGAGACGGCGGTGGGTGCGCTCGGCGCGGTTGTCGGCGTCGCCCTGGTGCTGCCGGTCAGTACGCACGCCGCCACCGACGCGTGGATCCAGCGGGCCCTGCACTGCGTACACCGCTGCACCGCGGCGGCCGCGCACCGGCTCGCCGGGGACGAGAGCGCCGACCCCGCGCCCCGCGCCGCCGAACTGGAACTCCTGCTTGGCCGCGTCCGCCACTCGCTGGCCCCGCTGGTCCACCCGCTCAGCCCGTTGCGTGCCCGCAGGGCCCGCGCCCACCAGGTCCTCGTCCTGCTCGACGACTGCGCCCGCGAGGTGCGGGGCCTGGCCATGGTGGCCGCCGACCCGGCCGCCTCGCACGACGCCCGCCTCACCGCGGCGTGCCAGCGCGTGGAGGCGGCGGTGGCGACCCTGGTCTCCCCGTCGCCGGACCCGTCCCCGTGGACCGCCCTGACCGCGCTCCCGGCCCCCCACCACCACCCGGGCGCGGAGGCCGCCCTCACCCACCTGCACGGCCTGGAGCGGGCCCTGGGAGAACTGGCCGCACCGCTGCGGTCCTCGCCCCGGGCGGCCTTGGCCGTGGCCTGAGCGGAGACGGGTCCCGTCATTCGGCCGACGGGGCCTGCTCCCTCCCGATCGGCAGGCCTCTGCCCCAGAGTTCTTCGGCATGCTCCGCGAACCGGTCGAACATGCCGCCGTCGCCATGGCGCCGCAGGTGCATCAAGGGCGAGTCATGGCCGACGAGCCGCGCGAGATGCGGCGTGACCAGCGCGTCGTGGTCGAATCGGAACACGGAAAGCGACACATGGTTGATGGCATCCAGCGGTGCGCTGAACCGAGCCTCCAGCCCTTCCAGGCCGAGGCGCTCCAGGTGCTCCAGCGTGATGCGGATCCGGGTGGACACGCTCAGGGCCACGTCCTCGACGGCCTCCCGCTGCCGCGTCACCTCGCCCCCCGGGTCGCCCAGCAGGAACCGCACCCGGCACCCTGACGCCACCTTCCGGCGGAGCGTCTCGGGGAACGCGGGGACCTGCGTGAAGAAGAAGTAGTTGGTGTACCCGGCGAGGAACAGCTCTTCCTCGGCCCCGTCCACCAGCTCGGCCCACGCGGTGGACGGGCAGGCGGAGCGATACGGGTACGAGTGCACGAGCTCGCGGTCGTTGCCCGTCTTGATCCGGTCCTTCACGGCTTGCGGCCACACCATCTCTTCATCCACTCCCAGCGCCCGGCAGGCATCGGCCCTGTTCCTCGCGTGCGGTGTCAACTCGGCGTCACCGAGCCATCGTTCCACCTGCTTCGCCGATACCCCCACCAGGTTGGCCAGCCTGCGGGGGGTCATGCCCGCATCGTCCAGGGCTGAGCGCAGTCCCGTATTCACCTGTCAACCCCCTTGGCGTGGACGTTTGGGCCTTCTTCGAAGCTACCGCCGAGGCGTCCCAACTGTCCTCAATTCGGGGGGAGATACGTCCGAGAGGGCGAGCGACGATCACCGAGTCGGTCACAACGAGCCGGCACGATCCAGGGGAGCAACGCATGTATGCGAGCCATCCGCCCGGCAACGGTGACTACACGCTGCCGCCTTCGGCCCCACCGATCCACGGCGTGCAAGGGTGCGAGCCGTGCTCCAACCTCGTCGCCGAGCTTCGTCATGCGGTGCAGGGCAGCGACCCCTCGGCCGAGGTAGACGCGCGGGTGAAGATCAGGCGGCACATGATCCAGGCGCACGGCACGGAGATCCCGTTCTTCGCGGGCTGAGATATCCCGCTCACCCCTCCCCAGCTGGTCTAGACCCCCTGCTACCGTCGCCGGAGCACAGCGGTGTGCGGGCCGGTTCCGGAGTATGGGCCGGTCACGGCGGAGAGGGGCTGCAAGGTGGGCACGGACAGGGTCGCGCGGGCATTCATCGGGTCGTTCACCACGGCGGGCGGGCGCGGGGTGACCGCGGTCGCCGTGGACGAGGCCACCGGGGCGCTCACCCCGCTCGGGTCCTCGGATGCCCTCGCCAATCCTTCGTTCCTGGTGCCGGCGGAGGGCGGAGCCGTCCTGTACGCCGTGGGGGAGAACGCCGACGGGGCGGCTGCCGCCTTCGACGTCAGCGAAGACGTTCCCCGGCTGCTCGGTGAGCCCGTGCCGGTGGGCGGCGCGGGCCCCACCCATCTCGCCCTCGGCGCCGGGCACCTCGTCACCGCCAACTACGACTCCGGCAGCGTCACCGCGCTCCCGGTCCGCACCGACGGCAGCCTGGGCCCGGCCGCGTCCGTCCTCGCGCACCACGGCTCCGGCCCGCACCCCGACCGCCAGCAGGAGCCGCACGCCCACCAGGTGCTGGCCGACCCGAGCGGCCGCTGGGTCGTCAGTGTCGACCTCGGTACCGACTCCGTACGCGTCTGTGCGCTCGACCCCGGGACCGGCGCCCTGCGGCTGTACTCCGAGACCGTCCTGCGGCCCGGCACCGGCCCCCGTCACCTCGCCTTCCACCCCGCCGGCCGCCACGCGTACGTCCTCAACGAACTCGTGCCGACGCTCACCGTGTGCCGCTGGGACGCGGAGGGCGGCAGCCTCGAACCGCTCCACGAAGTGCCCGTCGTCGAGGACGGGGTCACCACGGCGACGTACCCCTCGGAGGTCGTCGTCGCGCTCGACGGGCGCCACGCATGGGCGGCCAACCGCGGGCACGACTCGATCGCGGTTCTCGCCCTTGACGCAACGGGTGAGAAGGCCCGCCTCGTCACCACCGTGGACTGCGGCGGGCACTGGCCGCGCGATCTCACCCTGGACCCGTCCGGGCGCCGTCTGTACGCCGCCAACGAGCGCTCCGGCGACGTGACCTGGTTCGACATCGACCCGGCCACCGGCATCCCCACCCGGGCCGGATCCATCGACGCGCTCGCCGCCTCGTGCGTCGTCTTCCGCTGAGCATCGGGCTGAGCATCGACATCGAGCTGAGCAGCAATACGGCGGGGCCCGCACCGGCTGTCCGGTGCGGGCCCCGCCTTTCGCGTTGTACGTACGGTCAGTGGACCGGCGATCCCTGCGGCTGCGGGGTGATGCCCAGCGCGGCCGCGTACTGCGACAGGACCAGCTTGCCGATCGCCGGGTAGGCGCCGAGCGCCTCGGCGATCGCGCACTCGGCTTCCTTGGCGGCGGCGTCGAGCAGCCCCTCGGCCACCTCCGGGCCGATCAGGTACGGGGCGACGGCGAGCTGCACCGAACCCGAGCCGCGCAGCTGAGCGGCCATCGCCGCGATCGCGCCCTCCTGGTCGAGGGCGGCGGCCATCACCGGCACGGCGAGGCGCGCGGCGAGCAGCATGCCGGTGATCCCGGCCGCCTGGACGGCCTCCTCGCCGCCCACCGTCGCCAGGATGATCCCGTCGGCGGCGGTCGCGACCGTGAAGAGCCGGGCGCGGTCGGCGCGGGCCAGACCGGCCTCGGAGAGCCGCACGTGCAGGCCCTCGGCGAGCAGCGGGTGCGGGCCGAGCACATCGGTCAGCTCGGCGGCCGCGCGGCTGTCCATGATCGCCTGACGTATCCGGCGGATCAGGGCGCTGTCGGGGCCCGCGAGCAGCGGGACGACCACGGCGGCCGGGCCCTCGGGCTCGGCGACCTCGCGGCCCGCGGCACGCGCCTGCTCGACGCGCGCGCTGCGCTCGGCGGCGGTGTGGGCGAGAACGGCGTCGAGCGTGGGGTACTCGGCGGATTCGGCTTCGGTGCTGTCCAGGTAGCCGATGCGGGCGTGCAGGCCGGGCAGTTCCGAGCGGGCGATGCTGATGACCTCGTCGGCGAGGCTGCGCACAGCCGGGCCGGGAACGCCGGGAACGGCGAGAACGAGCGCGGGCGCGCCCTCCGGAGCAACCACCGGTTCCGGGCGGCGGTGCCGGCCGGACTGGCGGGGTCGCGGCATTCGTACGGGCAGGCCGGATGCTGGCCCAGTGGGGGTGCTCATGGCGTCGCATGCTACTGGTTTTGCGTGGGCGGCTGTTCGGGGAGGGGACAGCTGAGCGGTATCTGTCCCGTTTTTCCCGGAGAGTGGCATAAAGATCAACTGTCCTGATCTGTCGGGGCACTCATGCGCGCTCGGACTCACTCGCCCTCACTCGGTCGCGACCCACAACATGCGCGGGTCCCGTGGCAGTCGCAGCTCCCCGACCGCGAGGCCCGCCGCGATGAGCAGCGAGCCGTCGAGCGGATCCCCGGCCGCCTCGACCCTGCGCGCATACGGCAGTTGACGGCGGAACTCCTCCCTCAGCGGTACGAGAAGGGGCTCGCCCAGCCTGAACAGGCCGCCGGTGAGCGCCACTTGGGGCTCCTCGCCACTGCCCGCCGGGCAGACCGCGGCGGCCGCCCCGACGATGTGCCGGGCCGCCTCCCGCAGAATGCCCGCGGCCACCGGATCGGCGTCGGCGCAGCCCGCCACCTCGGGCGCGAACGAGGCGAGCACGGCGGGCCGGTCGCCGCGCGGATACAGCATCCCGGGCAGCTCGCCGGGCGCACCGAACACCGCCGTGAGCCGGTCGAGCAGCGCCGCCGAACCGCCCCGCCGCCCGTCGTGGGCGCGCAGCGCCGCCTCCAGGCCGGCCCGGCCGATCCAGGCGCCGCTGCCGCAGTCGCCGAGCAGATGCCCCCAGCCGTCGGCCCGCCGCCATCCAGCGAGATCCGTGCCGAGGGCGATCATCCCGGTCCCCGCGGCGACCACCGCCCCGGCCCGCACGCCGAGCGCCCCCGCGTACGCGGTGACCGCGTCGGCGGCCAGGGCGAGCGTGCGCACGCCGAGCGAACGGACCAGGGCCCCGGGCAGCTCGTCCCGCAGTTCGTCCCCGAGCGTGGCCATCCCGGCCGCGCCGATCGCCACCGCCGCGATCCGGGCCGCTCCGGTGCGTACCCTCAACTCCTCGGCTGCGGGAAGCAGTTGACCGAGGAGATGACCGGCATCGATCCCGCCGGGACCGGTCCGTACCGGCTCCTTCGAGGTGATGACCTCGGCCGGGGAGCCCGGCTCGGCGCGGCGCAGCGCGAACCGTACGCCGGATCCCCCCGAATCGACCCCGAGCACCCAGGGGGCGCCGCCGTCCGTCACGGCAGGCGCCAGTCGACGGGCTGGGCGCCCTGCCGCTGGAGAAGTTCGTTCGTACGGCTGAAGGGCCGCGAGCCGAAGAAGCCGCGGTCCGCCGACATGGGGGAGGGGTGCGCGGACTCGATCGCCGGGAGGTCGCCGAGCAGCGGCCGCAGGTTGCGGGCGTCCCGGCCCCACAGCACCGACACCAGCGGGGTGCCGCGCGCGACCAGCGCCCGGATGGCCTGCTCGGTGACCTCTTCCCAGCCCTTGCCCCGGTGGGCGGCGGGCTTGCGGGGAGCCGTCGTGAGCGCCCTGTTGAGCAGCAGCACCCCCTGCCGGGTCCAGGGCGTCAGGTCGCCGTTGGACGGCCTCGGCGCGCCCAGGTCGGAGTTCAGCTCGCGGAAGATGTTCTCCAGACTGCCCGGCAGCGGCCGCACTTCGGGAGCCACCGAGAACGACAGGCCCACCGCGTGCCCCGGCGTCGGATAGGGGTCCTGGCCGACGATCAGCACCCGCACCTCGTGGAACGGCTGCTGAAAAGCCCGCAGCACATTCGGTCCTGACGGCAGATAAGTGCGTCCTGCCGCGATCTCCTCCCGGAGGAAGTCGCCCATCGCGGCGACCCTTCCGGCCACGGGTTCCAGTGCGTCCGCCCAGCCGGGCTCGACGATCTCTTTCAACGGTCGTGCTGCCACGGCCGTCACTCTACTGGCGCAGCACCCGCCGCATTCCCGCCCCCGTCAACCTCAGCCGATCACCGCCGCCCGTACGCACAGCACGTCCGGCAGGTGCGAGGCGAGCAGGCTCCAGCTGTCGCCGTCGTCGGCGCTCGCGTACACCTCGCCGTTGCGGTTGCCGAAGTACACCCCCGCCGGGTCGGCGTCGTCCGTGCACAGTGCGTCGCGCAGCACCGTGCCGTAGTGGGCGTCCTGCGGCAGGCCCGCCGAGAGCGGCTCCCAGTTCTTGCCCGCGTCCTCGGTGCGGAAGACCCGGCACCTGTTGTCCGCCGGAACCCGGTCGGAGTCGGCCGTGATCGGGAAGACGTAGGCGGTGCCGGAGCGGCGCGGATGGGTGGCGGCCGCGAAGCCGAAGGTGGAGGGCAGGCCCGCGCCGATGTCCGTCCACTGCTCACCGGCGTCGTCGCTGCGGTAGACGCCCCAGTGGTTCTGCAGATAGAGCCGGTCCGGGTCGGCCGGGTCCTGGGCGATCTTGTGGACGCACTGGCCGAACTCCGGGTTCGGGTCCGGCAGGAACACCGCCGAGACGCCCTTGTTCGCGGGGGCCCAGCTCTCCCCGCCGTCCTTTGTGCGGAACACGCCCGCCGTCGACACGGCGACGGTGAGCGCCCGGGTGTCGCGCGGGTCCGTGACGATGGTGTGCAGGCCCTCGCCCCCGCCGCCGGGCACCCACCGCGAGCGCGTCGGATGCTCCCACAGGGGCCGTACCAACTCGAAGCTCTCTCCGCCGTCCTCCGAGCGGAACAGCGCCGCCGGCTCCGTCCCCGCGTACACCACACCCGGTGCCTCGGGCCCCGCCGGGCGCAGCTGCCACACCCGCTCAAGGGAAGTGCCCGTGAACTCGGGGAACTTCACCGCCGGTTGCTTCGGCTCGGTCCAGGTGCGGCCCAGGTCGTCGGAGTGGAACACCGACGGGCCCCAGTGCATGCTGTCCCCGCCGACCAGAAGCCGGGGCGACGGCTCGTACCGGGTGTCGACGGCGACGGAGTACACCGCCTGGGCGTTGAAGTGCGGCCCTTCGAACTCCCAGGTCCCACCGCGCCTGCGGCCGACGAAGAGCCCCTTGCGCGTACCCACCGTGAGCAGTACCTCGGTCATGCCGGTCCCTCCAAAACGCCGTTGTTCCGGATAGTGGCCAGTGTGCACCCGGCCACTGACAACGGCCTCCAAGACGGGAAAGAGGCAGCTCAGAGGGGTTCCGTCACCGCTTCCACGAGGTAGGGGAGGAATTGCTCGGCCAGAGCGCCGGGCGTCAGGGCGTCCGGCTCCACATAACTCTGCCCGAGCGCTCCCTCACGCAGCGCGACCACGACCCGGACGAGTTCGGCCAGATCCCCGCGCGGCCGGAGCCCGGCCCTCGCCAGCAGGCCGCCGAGCAGGGCCGCCGCCTCCTCGCGCAGCCGCGCGTCATGATCGGCGAGCCGGGCGGCCGCCTCCGGATTGCGGATCGCGTACAGGGTGAACTCGGTGGTCACCAGGAACCAGGTGCGCTCGTCGGGCTCGACGTGCGCGAGCAGCGCGGCGACCCGCGTCACCGACAGATCGCGGTCGTCCGTCCCGTCGGCCAGCCTGGTGATCCGCTCCAGCTCGCGCGCCGCGTGCGCGTCGAAGAGCGCGAAGAACAGCTCCTCCTTGGAGGAGAAGTTGGAATAGAACGCGCCCCGCGTGTAGCCCGCGCGCCGGCAGACGTCCTCGATCCTGGCCGCCCCGAAGCCGGACTCGGCGAACACCTCCAGCGCGGCGTCGAGCAGCCGGGCCAGCGTCTGCGGCCGCCGCTTCGTCGTTCCCTTGGGCACTTGTCGCTCCCGGACCCTTGACAGCGCGTACGCACTCGGAAAGCATCCGAGACGTATCGGATACGTGAATGTATCCGATACGGGCTCTTCGGCAACTCCCTCCAGGAGGAACGCACATGAGTGACGAAGGCGCGGCTCAGGCCCCCGCCGAGGTGATCGCGGGCGCGGCGGGCCCCATGCCCGAAGGGGTCACCATTCCCATGCCGCCCGTCTTCGAGAACGTCGAGGAGGAGCGCCGCCACCGCAAGGAGCAACTCGCCGCCGGATTCCGGCTGTTCGGCCGCTTCGGCTTCTCCGAAGGAGTGGCCGGGCACATCACCGTCCGCGACCCGGAGCACCCCGACCGGTTCTGGGTGAACCCGTTCGGGATGAGCTTCGGCCGGATCAAGGCGTCCGACCTGATCCTCGTCGACCACGAGGGCAACCTCGTGCACGGCACCCGCCCGGTGAACCGCGCTGCGTTCGTCATCCACGCCGCCGTCCACCAGGCCCGCCCCGACGCGATCGCCGCCGCCCACTCGCACTCCCTGCACGGCAAGGCGTTCTCCTCGCTCGGCATCCCGCTCGACCCGATCACCCAGGACGCCTGCGCGTTCTTCGAGGACCACGGCCTCTACAGCGACTACCGGGGCGTCGTCAGCGACGCCGAGGAGGGCAAGCGGATCGCGGCCGCCCTCGGCGCGTACAAGGCGGTGATTCTCCAGAACCACGGGCTGCTCACCGTCGGCCACTCCGTCGCCGAGGCGGTGTGGTGGTTCATCACCATGGAGCGCTCCTGCCAGGCCCAGCTCCTCGCCATGGCCGCCGGCACCCCCCGGCACATCGACCGCGACACCGCCCTGCACACCCGCGGCCAGCTCGGCGGCCACTTCGCGGGCTGGTTCCAGGCCCAGCCGCTCTACGAGCAGATCGCCGACTCCGACCCGGATCACGTCAACTAGCCGTCTCCGTACGGCATTTCGGGCCGAACGCGGCATCGCCGACATCGCCGGGGAGCCCGCCGAATGCGGCATGCCCGGCTACGGCGAGGCGGACCGGCAGAGCGCGGGCATCCACACCCGCCGGCGGGCCCGCGCCTTCGCCTTCGAGAAGAGCGGGGCCCGGCCCGCACAGTCAACCTGGTTCACGCTGTGGCGCTCGGCCCGCTCCGGCGGCGCGACCTCCGTCGCCGCGGTCGCCCGGAACATCCCCGCCGGACGCACCCCCGGGCTCGTACCGCATCGCTTACCGCGGCGACAGTGCGACGAAGGGCCCGTTCACCGGAGTGAGCGAGCCCTTCCAAGTCCCATGACATGCAGGACAGTCGAGTGTCAGACCGAGCGGTGGTACTGGTGCGGCACGTGCACGTCGCCACCCAGTTCACGGGCCGCCTGGCGGGCCCACGACGGGTTGCGCAGGAGTTCGCGGCCCAGCAGGACCGCGTCCGCCTCGCCGTTCGCGAGGATCTTCTCGGCCTGCTCCGGTTCGGTGATCAGGCCGACCGCCGCGACCGCGAGCGGGCTCTCGTTGTGCACGCGCTCGGCGAACGGCACCTGGTAGCCGGGCTCCGTCGGAATGCGTACGCCCGAGGCGTTGCCGCCGGTCGACACGTCGAGGAGGTCCACGCCGTGCTCCTTGAGCAGTGCGGCCAGGCGCACCGTCTCGTCGGCGCTCCAGCCGCCTTCCTCCAGCCAGTCGGTGGCGGAGATGCGGAAGAAGAGCGGCAGCTCCTCGGGCCACACCGCGCGTACGGCATCGGTGACTTCGAGGGCGAAACGGGTGCGGTTCTCGAACGAGCCGCCGTACTCGTCGGTGCGCTTGTTGGAGTGCGGGGAGAGGAACTGTCCGATCAGGTAGCCGTGTGCGCCGTGGATCTCGACGACCTTGAACCCGGCGTCGAGGGCCCGGCGGGCCGCATCGGCGAACAGGCCGACGGTTTCCTTGATCTGATCAACCGTCAGCTCGGTGGGAACGGTGTGGCGCTCGTCCCAGGCCACCGCGCTCGGGCCGACCGGCTGCCAGCCCTCCTCGCTGTCCGGAGCCAGCGGCGCGCCGCCCAGCCAGGGGCGGTCCGTGGAGGCCTTGCGGCCGGCGTGAGCGATCTGGATGCCGGGGACGGTGCCCTGGCTCTCCAGGAACGCGGTGATCCGGCGCAGCGCCGCGACCTGGGTGTCGTTCCAGATGCCGAGGTCTGCGGGCGAGATCCGGCCCTCGGGGCTGACGGCCGTGGCCTCGACCAGGATCAGGCCGGTGCCCCCGGCGGCGCGGGCCGCGTAGTGGGCGAAGTGCCAGTCGTGGGCCACGCCCGCGTTCGGCCCGAAGGCCTCCGCCGAGTACTGGCACATCGGCGCCATCCACACCCGGTTCGGGACGGTCACGGACCGCAGGGTGTAGGGCTCGAAGAGGGCACTCGCAGCAGACACGGCAGACTCCAGTCGACATGGCCCGGGGCGCCGGTGCGGCGTCGGGAACGCTTCGTACGATAACTCTCGTAGTACGGGGAATGTCAAACTACGATGAGCCTCGTACAATGAGCTCCGTGACCACCGCCACGAACACCCGTGAACTCGCCCACCCGGCGCGCGACGAGATCCGCCTGGAGTGCGTCCTGCACGCGCTCTCCGACCCGATGCGGATGCGGGTGGTCCGGGCGCTCGCCACGACCGGGGACGAACTCTCCTGCTCGCACTTCGTGCTGCCCGTCACCAAGTCGACGACCACCCACCACTTCCGCGTGCTGCGCGAGGCCGGCGTGATCGAGCAGGTCTACCGGGGCACCGCCAAGATGAACGGTCTGCGCCGAACCGACCTCGACGCGCTCTTCCCGGGCCTGCTCGACAGCATCCTGGACGCGGCCGGACGAGAGGCCGAGCGGCTCGGCGGCGACGCCTGAGCCGCTCGCCTGAGCCGTGCGGGCGCGGCCTCAGCCCGTACCGAGCGCCGCCGTGAGGAGCCCGTCCCAGTCGGGGATCTTCACCGAGCGGCGCCCGAGCGACTCGCCGAGCTCGGCCTCGGCGCGCTCGATCGCCAGCCAGCCCTGCCAGGTCACCGGGTGGAGGCCCAACTCCCGCAGTGCGTCGAGGGGTTCGGCCGCCACCGGGCGCTCGGCGAGGCGCGGGGCGTCCTGGAGCAGCGAGGTCACCGTCTCCTTCGCGCAGGGGCGGTTGGTGCCGATCACGCCTGTGGGGCCGCGCTTGATCCAGCCCGCCACGTACTCGCCCGGCGACACCGTCCCCTCGCGCAGCACCCGGCCCGCCGCGTGCGGCACCGTCCCCGTCGCCGGGTCGAACGGCAGCCCCTGCGGCGGCACCCCGCGGTAGCCGACTGCCCGCAGCACCAGCTGTGCCTCGATGTGCTCGTACGTGCCGGTGCCGAGCACCCCGCCCGTGCCGTCCGGCACCGTCCGCTCGAAGCGCACCGCGCCCACCCGGCCGTCCCGCTCCACAAGCTCCGCGGGACGCAGATAGAACCGCAGATGAAGTTGGCGCACGCCGTGCCGCTGCCCGCGCCCGACCCAGCCGCGCAGCACCTCCACATTGCGCCGGACCGCGCCCGGCAGCGCCGAGGGGTCCACGAAGTCCGGGTCCCGGGCCAGCTCGGCGGCGTCCACGGTCACGTCCGCCCCCGGCAGCGCGCCCAGCTCCCGCAGCTCCTTGGTGGTGAAGCGGGCCTGTGAGGGGCCGCGCCGGGCCGCCATGTGGACCTCGCGCACCCGGCTGACGGCGAGCGCGCCGAGCGCGGACTGCGGCACGTCGGTCGGCCGCAGCTCGTCCGCGCCGCGCGCCAGCATGCGCGCGACGTCCACCGCCACATTGCCCGCACCGATCACCACGGCCGAACGGGCGCCCAGGACAAAGGCGTCGGCGTCGCTGTCGGGGTGCGCGCTGTACCAGGACACGAACTCGGTCGCGGAGAAACTGCCCGGCAGGTCCTCGCCGGGAATCCCCAGGTGCCGGTCGGACTTGGCTCCGACGCAGTACACCACCGCGTGGTAGAGCCGCAGCAGCAGCTCGGGCGGGACGCCGCCCGGACCCACCTCGACATGCCCCAGAAAACGGATCCTGCCGTCCTCCAGGACCGTACGCAGATTGTTCTGCAGCGACTTGATCTTCTCGTGGTCCGGGGCGACCCCGTAGCGGACCAGGCCGTACGGGCACGGCAGCCGGTCCAGGACGTCCACATGGACCTCCGCGACCGCGCTCTGCTCCACCAGGCTCTGGGCGGTGTAGACCCCGCTCGGCCCGGATCCGACGACGGCGATGCGCAGCATGGCGGGTGCTCCTTGGGAGAGAGAACCGCAGAAGACCGCAGAGGACCTTCAGGATGGCACCGCGGTGCGCATGGCGGATAGGTATCCGCCGCCGGTCAGGGGGTCGGTTCCGGCGGCGCGCCCAGCTCCCAGTCGAGCCCGTACCGCTGGAACAGCTCGGCCCGCAGGGTCGTCGCGTCCATCGGGGCGCCCGGAAGGAGCGCGGCGAAGACGGCTCCCATCAGGTTGGCCCGCAGCAGCGGGTACTCGGTGTCCACGTCCTGCGAGCCGTACCGCTCCACCGTGTCCCGCAGGAGGGCGGCCAGACGCTGCTGCTCGGGGCACTGCACGAACCCCTGGGCCTGCAGGATGCCCGCCATGTGGGCCCGCATGAGGACCGGCTGGGAATGCGTGAGCCCGAGGATCGCGTCTATGGCGCGGGCAAGGCGCTCGTGCCCGTCGGTGGTCTGCGGCTCGCGCTCCAGGCCCGCTTCGAGGGTGAGATGCATGAGGCGGTGCACCGCGGACTGGAGCAGCTGGCGCTTGCCCGGGAAGTAGTACGACACCAGGCCGCGGGCCGAACCGGCCCGGTCCGCGATGTCGCCGAGGGTCGTCGACTCATAGCCGCGTTCCGCCACCAGTTCCACAGTGGCTTGCAGCAGCCGCTCGCGAGAACGCCTGCGCAATTCTTCATTGACCGATGCGCTGCGCGGGGACATGCTGTAACTCCTGCGTTGACTGGCTTGGAGCCAATATACTCAGGCCGTCGTGGGACGGTACCCCTTCGCCGGGGTCTGACCTGCGGCGTCGGCTGCTCGTTCGGGGTGACGCGGGGGATCACCCCGAACGGGTGGCCCCCCTTTCCTCCGCCCCCTTCCGGTCACTCCTCGACGCTGCTCAGCGGCCGTCCCCGGCCAGCGCGAGCACCGGCAGCAGGGCCTGGGGGCGCTCGTCCACCGGCAGGTGGTCGACGAAGTGCACCGCACAGCCGAGCGCCGCCGCGCCGCCGTCGGCCCGCCGGTCGTCGCCCACCATCAGAACCTCGCCCGGGTCCTGCCCGAGTTCCTCGCAGGCCGCCCTGAACAGCCGCTCGTCCGGCTTCTGCACCTCGTGCTCGAAGGACAGGACGTACGCGTCCACGAAGTCGTCCATGCCGTGCGCACGGAAGACCGGCCGCAGGTCCCACCCGATGTTGCTGACCACGCCGATCTTGATGCCGCGCTGCCGCAGCCCGCCGAGAACCCGCTTCGTGTCGGGGTACGGGCGCCAGGCTGCCGGGGTCATGTGGCGGTCGTAGAGCAGGTCGTACAGGCGCGGATCGGGCAGCTCCACCTGCCGCGCGAGACCGGTGTACGTCTCCCGGTGGAGCTCGCTGCTCCGGTCGCGTACGGCCCACAGGTCGGCCAGATGGTCGGGCAGCTTCAGCGGGTTGGCGCCGCCGGGCAGTGCGCCCGACTCCTCCAACTCCCTTGCGCAGCGGGTGAGTTCGGCGTCCGGCAGAGTGGTGCCGGAGGCGTCGAGGACGGCGGAGAGCCAGTCGTGGACCGGCTCGACGCGGAAGAGTGTGCCGGAGAAGTCGAAGAGAACGCCCTTGATCGTCATGCCCGCGATCCTCGCTCGCTCATCCCCGCCGGTTCAAGGCCCACCGCTCGTGGGCCGCCGCGCTCAGCATCACGATCGCCACTCCGGTCAGCCAGCCGCCCACCACGTCCGAGAACCAGTGCACCCCCAGGAACAGCCGGGTGAACCCCACGCCGAGCGCCGAGACCGCTCCGGTCACGAGCACCGCCGCACGGGTCCGGCGCCCGGCCCCGTGCAGCGCGAGCAGCCACATGAGCAGCCCGAAGGCCACCGTCACGCTCAGCGCGTGGCCGGACGGGAACGCGGCATACCCGGCGGAGTCCACCGGGTCCGGCCACCGCGGCCGGTCCCGGTCCACGGCCGCCTTCAGCCCCTGCTGCACGGCCGTACCGAGGCCGCTCGTCGCCGCGACCCACGCCGGGAGCAGCCGCTCGCCGCGCCACAGAAGGACCCCGACGACCACTGCCAGCAGGGCCCGCATCGTCCACGGATCCCACACCCAGTCGGTGAGGATCCGGTTGACGTGGGTCAGCGCGGGGTCGGCCACGGCGCGGCGGTGCAGCCCGTCGGCGACCGTCCGGTCGAGTGCCATCAGCGGGCCCCACTCGGCCACCACCAAAACGAGCAGTACCGCGGCGAGCAGGGCACAGACGAGGCCGGCGCGGAGCGGCGTGACCGGGCGCGGGCGGGCCTCGGCGGGAGCGAGCAGCATGGGGGAGATCCAAGCCGATCCGGCCCGGGTACGGCTAGCCCAAGGCGTGCAGGCCCGGCACGAAGGCCACGACCAGGGGGACCGCCGGGACCAGTGCGGCGTACGCGGTCAGCCGCAGGCGGTGGCTCGCGGGGAGCCGCGGGGCCGCCGACAGGAGCCGGTGCACGCGCTGGGGGAGCTGGCCGTCCGGGGCGGGGCAGGGCCCGAACACCCCGCGGTGCTCGTTGAGTTCGACCAGTGCGAGCGCGATCGTGAGGCGGCCGAAGCGCCGGGATGCCACGTCGTCGGCGGCCAGTTCCACCAGGCGGTGCATCTCGTCGCGGAAGGCGGCGAACACCGGCACCTGCGGGAACCCCCGGGCGAGCGCTCCCGAACAGTGCAGCAGCCAGTCGTGCCGGGCCCGCGCGTGGCCGAGCTCATGGGCGAGCACCGCATCGAGCTGACGACCCTTCAGGCGCTGAAGTGCCGCTGTGGTGATGACCAGTTGGGGCGTCTGGCCCGGCAGCCACCAGGCGTCGGGCCGGGCCGCCTCCAGGACCACCAGGCGCTCGCCGGAGGGCTCCTCGCCCGGCAGCAGCGGTGAGCGGAGCCGCAGCTCCGCCCGGCGCCGGCGCCGGCGTGCCCAGCTGTCCCTGATCTCCCGGGTGAGCATCGCCCCGGTCCAGGCGCCGCCGAGGAAGAGCACCACCGCGAGCGCCGCCGACCAGGGGCCGTACGGTCCGAGCGCGTACGCCTCGACGACGGCGCGGGGCGCGGACGCGAAGACCTGGCCGCGCACGGTCTGCCAGGCGGACGCGGCGCTGAAGACCATCGCGAGCCCGAAGCAGAGCAGGACCGCCGCCACCACGCACTGCCACACCCACAACGCCACCACGGGCTCGCGCTCGACCCAGTCGGCGCGGGCGAGGAGTCGCGGAGCGGCGACGGCGGACACGAGGCCGAGCACCAGCAACGCGAGGGAGACCGTCATGGTCTCAGCCTATGAGCGGGGCCGCCGTCATAGGTATGGCCGCGGGCACCAAGTGACGCACGCCACGATGGGGCCGTCTCCATGGGAGCCTTCGATGCCCGCGATGTCGCTCAGACCGTCACCAGCATCGCGAGCATGGCGATCCCCATCGACAGGCGGCAGGCCAGCGCCGGTTCGGGCCGCGCGCTCCAGGAGACCGCCGCCACGGGCCCGCCCCCGCCCGCCGCGGGCAGCAGCCGCACCCCCGTGGACAGGACATGGCCCGCGAAGTACAGCAGCAGCGCCCCGGTCAGCAGCGGAACGCCGCCCGCCGCATGCCCCTCGTGCCCGGCGTGCGCCCCGCCCCCGGCACCCGGTGTCATCGCGAGCGCCATGTAGACCATCGCCAGCGAGCCCACCGCATGGTGCACATGGTGCGCCCCGCCCCGCGCAGGCCACAGAGCCCGGAGCGCGGCGCCGCCGAAGATCACCGCATACCCCGCCAGCATCCACGGCGGTGGTGACAGGAACGCGGCCGGCACGGCCATCGCGGCCATCCCGAACCCCATGACCGCCTCACTGCCCGCCGCCCTGCGGGCCGGCGGGGAGCCGCTGCGCATCCGCAGCAGACAGTACGAGCCCGTCGCCGCGCACAGCGCGACGAGCAGCCAGCCGGGCAGCACCGGACCGTGCACGGCGTACCTCCCCGCTCGATGAATCGCCCTGCCGACAGGTCGATGCCCGGCCGCGGGGCCGCATACGCGGGCGCAGGGACACACAGAGGGAGCGCGCGGGGGATCTTCGCCGGTCAGGATCGGTCACAACCGGTCGGGAGGGGGTTCGCGGGAGTCGCCGGGCCGTCAGGGGCGGAAGCGCAGCGGGTGGTCGGCCGGGACCTCCACGACCGCGATGCGCACCCCGTCCGGGTCCTCGAGCCACATCTCGATCAGCCCCCACGGCTCGCGCACCGGCGGCCGCACGACCGTCACCCGTCGCCCCACGAGCTCCTCGTGCGCCTGCGCCGCATCCGCCACCTGGAGCCACAGCTGGAGGCCCGGCGCCGGCGGGTGCTCGGCGCGGCCGGACACCTCCAGGAAGCCGCCGCCCAGGAAGTACACCGTGCCGCGCTCCGGCCCCGTACCGAACTCGCGGTAGACGGCGAGCCCGAGCTGTTCGCCGTAGAAGGCACGCGAACGCTCGGGGTCGGTGGGGCGCAGAAGGGTCCGGCTGCTCAGTACATGCACCATGACGGGGACCCTAGTGGCCGGGTTAGGCTCGGGAGGCCGCCGCAGCGCATTCGACCAGCAGGGAGACCGCACGATGGACACCGTCAGCCGGGCCGCCGGAGAGCTGAGCTACCGGGACGCCACCGAAGCCGACGTCGAGGCGCTGGTGCCGCTCATCGAGTCGGCCTACCGCGGCGACTCCAGCCGCGCCGGCTGGACCACCGAGGCCGACATCCTGCAGGGTCAGCGCACCGATCCCGAAGGCGTCCGCGCGGTCATCACGAGTCCCGGGAGCAAGCTGCTCACCGTGGAGCGGGACGGGGTGCTCGTCGCGTGCTGCCAGCTCGAACACCGCGGTGACGCCGCCTACTTCGGGATGTTCGCGGTCTCTCCCGCCCTCCAGGGCGCGGGCCTCGGCAAGCAGATCATCGCCGAGGCGGAGCGCACCGTCCGCGCCGAGTGGGGCGTGAGCGAGATGCACATGACCGTGATCTCGGTGCGGGACGAACTCATCGCCTTCTACGAGCGGCGCGGCTACCGCCGTACGGGAACGATGACGCCCTTCCCGTACGGCGACGAGCGCTTCGGCGTGCCGCAGCGCGACGACCTCGAATTCGAGCTCCTTGTCAAGAAGCTGGGCTGAGCGCGCTGAGCACTACGCGGTGAAGCGGCCGGTGCGGCGGATCTCCGGGTAGTCGGTCGTCGCGCCGTCCAGCTGCAGGGCGCGCACCAGGCGCAGATGGTCCTGGGTGTTGACGGTCCAGCCGATCACCTTGAGCCCCGCCGCGTGGGCCTGCTCGACCGTCTCCAGGGTGAGCCGGTGGATGCTCAGGACCAGGGTCTTCGCGCCGACGGCCCGGGCCCGGTCGATGAGGTCGGGGCCCCAGCTGTCGTCGACGAGCCCGGTGCGCACCCCGGGCACGAGGGAGGCGATCTCGGCGAGCGCCTCGTCGTGGAACGACAGGACCTCCACCCGGCTCACCAGATCGCGCCGCTGGATCACCTCGGCGAGCGAGCGGGCCGCGGCGACGTCCTTGATCTCTGCCTGGACCGGGGTCTTCACCGCGTCGAGCACTTCCTCGAACACGGGGATGCGCTCGCCCTGACCCGCGTCCAGCTCCCGCAGCTCGGCCAGGGTCATCTCGCCGATGGGGCCCCTTCCGTCCGTGGTGCGGTCGACCTCGGCGTCGTGCATGACGACCAGGGCGCCGTCCTTGCTGAGGTGCAGATCGAGTTCGATGACGTCCATGCCCGCGCGTTCTGCGTGGACGAAGGAACGCAGGGTGTTCTCCGGCTCGACACCCATGACCCCGCGATGACCGATGGTGAGGAACGTCAAGACAGGCCTCGCTTCCGTCGACGGCGGTATTGGCGCGTGCGGTGGTCCCGTGCGCACGCGGCAGCCGCAGCCTAACGGCCCGCCACCGCAACGGACCCCGCCTCGCGCGGGGCATCGGCGTCCTGCGACCGGGTTGACGCGATCCCGAGGACGAGGCCGGTGACGACGGCTGCGACAAGCACTGCGCGGGTACTCACGGGGGCGGCTCCGGGGTGAGGGCTGCGGGGCGGAAGGTTTCCGTCCTACCTGTGCGCACCCCGCGTGGGCCAACCCGTGTCACCCGCCCGTGGGCGATTCCTCCCGCCCTTGACGCGACTCGCGCCGACGTCTCGTCCGGGGCCGGGCAGGCCGTCGTGGCTGTCCGGTTCTCCACCCTGCGGCGGTGCCGGCTGCCACCGCCGCAGCCGGCCGGGTCGCGATCACGGCATTGCCGCAGCCATAGCCGTGCCATTGCGTTAACACAGGAAGAAGAGCGGTGCGACAGCGGGATGGCAGGATAATTTATTGGGAAACCTCTTGAGCGGGGGAACCGAACGCGGATACGGTGTCTTAACGCGAGGTTCTCCTGTGGAGGAAGTGACATGACGGAAATTCTTGTGCAGGACCCGGCCGTGGGGGGCGCAGTATCCGACCGGCGGGTGGTCGACCACCCCGCATGGACCGCGCTCAAGAATGCCGTCGAGGAGATCCGGCCCTGGCAGTCCAAGGACGGCTCCATCGACTTCGACGCCGAGGGCGCCCCGCTCCGTGCCGTTGTCGAGGCCACCCTGGACCAGGTCATAGCCGCGGTCGAGCAGCTCTCCCCGCTCCTGCCGCACGACGAGGCCTACCACCGCGCTCTCGTCGCCGACCTGCGCAAGTGGGCCGACAGCGCCTTCGACGTGCCGGACTTCCTGGACTCGCTGCTGCGGTTCCACCCGGCTGCCGACCGCGCCGACGGACTCCAGCGCCTCGTCCTCTTCCCCATGTACACGCAGAACGGCAACCCCGACCGCAATCTCGAAGCGGTCGTGCTGCGCATGGTGTGGCCCGAGTGGCTCGCGGAGCTGGAAGCCACGCGCTACGACAACCCGCTGTTCTGCGGCATCACCTTCGAGGACTTCACGGCGGGCTACGACACCCACTCGGCGGTCCTCTTCCCCGAGACCATTGCCGTGCGCGAGGCCCCCGAGCGCTTCACCTGGGGCGGCATCTTCTGCGACCGCGAGGCGGCCCGCTTCCGCGCCGTGACCGAGGCCTCCGTCCGCATCCTCGGGCTCGAACTCCCCGAGGACATCCGGGAGATGGTGGCCGACCAGGAGCGCTGCGAGCAGGCCTTCGTGCTCTGGGACATGGTCCACGACCGCACCCACAGCCACGGCGACCTGCCGTTCGACCCGTTCATGATCAAGCAGCGCCAGCCGTTCTGGATGTACGGCCTCGAAGAGCTGCGCTGCGACCTCACCGCCTTCAAGGAGGCGGTGAAGCTGGACGCCGAGGGCAACCGGCACGGCCGTGACGTCCAGTACGCCGTGCTCTTCGACCGGATGTTCCGCTTCCCGGTCTCCGGCGACCGCGTCCGCAACTACGACGGGCTCGGCGGCCAGCTCCTCTTCGCCTACCTGCACAAGCACGACGTGGTGCGCTGGACCGACAACAAGCTGCACATCGACTGGGACCGCGCCCCGCAGGTCACCAACCAGCTGTGCGCCGAGATCGAGAAGCTCTACCGAGACGGCATCGACCGTCCGAAGCTGGTGCACTGGTTCGCCGCGTACGAGCTGGTCTCCACGTATCTCGCCCCGCACCCGGGATCGCGCTGGGCCAAGGGCCCCGAGGCCCTGGATCTGTCCCAGCCGCCGCGCAAGCTCGTCGACGACGTGCTTCCGGACGAGTTTCCGCTCAGCATGTTCTATGAGGCGCTCTCCAAGAAGCTGAAGGACGTGATCGCCTCCACCAAGGGGATCACCGCCGCTTCCGCCTCGACCGGGGCTGCCGCGTGAGCTCTCGTACGGAAGGGGCGAGGAAAATGAACAACGGACCTCTCAACGGTGCCGTCATCGCCGTGGCCGGAGCCGCGGGACCGGCCGGCCGGGCCGCGCTGCTGCGGCTCGCCGAGGCGGGCGCGGTCGTCGTCGGCTCCGACCAGGACGCAGCGCGCCTGGCCGAGGCCGTGGACGCGGCGCGGTACGCCCACGGCGGGGCCACCGTCACCGGGGACACCGTCGACCTCCTCGACCTCCAGGCGACCCGCGACTGGGCCGACCGCATCCAGAAGGACTTCGGGCGGGTCGACGGCATGGTCCACCTCGTCGGCGGCTGGCGCGGCAGCACCTCCTTCCCGGAGACCGACCTGGCCGACTGGGACTTCCTGGAGAAGCTCCTCATCAAGACCGTCCAGCACACCTCGCTGGCCTTCCACGACGCGCTGCTGCGCAGCGACCGGGGCCGATTCGTCCTGGTCAGCCAGTCCGGCGCGCACAAGCCCACCGCGAACAACGCCGCGTACAACGCGGGCAAGGCCGCCGCCGAGGCCTGGACGCTGGCGCTCGCCGACGCCTTCCGCAAGGCGGGGGGCGAGGACGGGCCGAGCGCCGCTGCTGCGATCCTGGTGATCAAGGCACTGGTGCACGACGCGATGCGCGCCGAGCGACCCAATGCGAAGTTCGCGGGCTTCACCGACGTCAAGGAACTGGCCGACGCCATCGCCGGCGTCTGGGACCGGCCCGCCCAGGAAGTGAATGGACAGCGCCTGTGGCTGACCCCCAAGCCGTGAGGACCGACGCGCGACAGCACCACGACCCGGCGGTGCGCGGCTTCGCCAGCGACAACTACGCCGGCGCGCACCCCGAGGTCCTCGCGGCCCTCGCACTCGCCAACGGCGGTCACCAGATCGCGTACGGCGAGGACGACTACACCGACCACCTCCAGCGCGTCATGCACAGCCACTTCGGCGCGGGCGCCGAGGCCTTCCCGGTCTTCAACGGGACCGGGGCCAACGTCACCGCGCTCCAGGCGCTGACCGACCGCTGGGGTGCGGTGGTCTGTGCCGAGACCGCCCACATCAACGTCGACGAGGGCGGCGCCCCCGAGCGCATGGCCGGGCTCAAGCTGCTCACCGTGGCGACGCCCGACGGCAAGCTGACGCCCGAGCTCATCGACCGGCAGGCCTGGGGCTGGGAGGACGAGCACCGCGCGATGCCGCAGGTCGTCTCGATCACCCAGAACACCGAGCTGGGCACGGTCTACACGCCCGACGAGATCAGGGCGATCTGCGAGCACGCCCACGAGCGCGGGATGAAGGTCCACCTCGACGGGGCCCGCATATCCAACGCGGCCGCCTCGCTGAACGTGCCCATGCGTACGTTCACCAACGCGGTCGGGGTCGACGTCCTGTCGTTCGGCGGCACCAAGAACGGGATGCTGTTCGGCGAGGCGATCGTCGTGCTCAACCCGGACGCCGTCCAGCAGATGAAGCACATCCGCAAGATGTCCATGCAGCTCGCCTCCAAGATGCGCTTCGTCTCGGTGCAGTTGGAGGCGCTGCTCGCCAAGGACCTGTGGCTGCGCAACGCCCGGCACGCCAACGCCATGGCCCAGCGCCTCGCCGAGGGCGTGCGCCAGGTCCACGGCGTGGAGATCCTCCACGAGGTGCAGGCCAACGCCGTCTTCGCGCGCCTGCCGCACGACGTGAGCGAGCGGCTCCAGAAGCGCTACCGCTTCTACTTCTGGGACGAGAGCGCCGGCGACGTCCGCTGGATGTGCTCCTTCGACACCACCGAGGACGATGTCGACGGCTTCCTGGCGGCGCTGAAGGAAGAGATGGCCCGCTAACCGGAACACAATTGAATACCTATGCGGTCGACCGTAAAGTCATTGACTTACGGTCGGCCGCATTCGTACGCTCGCGTGCCATGGAGCTCATTCAAAGCAACCCCCAACTCGCCGCCTACCTCGCTGCGGATGACGTCGTCGACCATCAGCACCCCTTGGTCCGCGAGGCGGCCGCCCGGCTCGCATACGGCGCCACCGACGCATACTCATACGCCAAGGCTGCCTACGAGTTCGTCCGGGACGAGATCCCGCACTCCCAGGACGCCGGTGACCTGCAGGTGACCTGGCGGGCCTCCGACGTCCTGGCGGAGTGCACCGGCATCTGCTGTGCCAAATCGCACGCCCTGGCCGCGCTGCTGCGCGCCGAATCGATCCCCGCAGCCCTCTGCTACCAGCGGCTCGCCGACGACGACGGCTCCAACCCCTTCGTGCACGGCCTGGTCGCCGTCCGGCTGCCCGGTGGGGACGCGTGGGCGCGGATCGATGCGCGGGGCAACAAACCGGGGGTCGACGCCCAGTTCTCGCTCGACGAGGAACGCCTCGCGTGGAAGGCCCGGCCTGAGTTTAGTGAAGTGGACTATCTGGTGCTTTATGATGTACCTCATCCGGCGGTCATGAAGGCGCTCAAAGCCGCGCCCGACCGGCCGTCGCTGTGGCCGATCCATCCGACCGAACTGTGAGGCACCACCGATCATGACGCTCGAACTCACGGTGTCCGACGAAGTCGGCGCCATCGCACCCGGCTTCACCCACGTCGCCGTCGAGGCGTCCGGACTCGTCAACGCGCCCAGCGACGAGGCGAGTTCGGCGCTGCTCGACGACGCCGCGCGCCGGCTCGCCGAGCGCCTCGCGGGCCGGGCCCCGCACGAGGACCCGCACATGGCCGCCTGGCGCGCCGCCTACACCGCCTTCGGCTCCAAGCCGAACCGCACCCGCAACTCGGCCGAGGCGCTCGCCAAGCGAGCCCTGGCCGACGGCGGCCTTCCGCGCATCAACCGGCTCGTCGACGTGTACAACGCGATCAGCGTCGCCCACCTCGTCCCGGTCGGCGGTGAGGACACCGATCACATCAAGGGGTCGATGCGTCTGGTGCGGGCCACCGGCGAGGAGCCGTTCCACACGGTCGCGGGCGGCGAGCCGGCCGTCGAGCACCCGGACACGGGCGAAGTGGTGTGGCGCGACGACGAGGGCGTCACCTGCCGCCGCTGGAACTGGCGTCAGGGAGTGCGGACCAGGCTCACCGAGGAGTCGGTGAACGCGCTCTTCCTCCTGGAGGGCATGGCGCCGCACTGCGACCTGGCCACGGCCGGCGCCGAACTGGCCGAGCTCCTGGAGAAGTTCAGCC
Source organism: Streptomyces mauvecolor (assembly GCF_039532965.1). NCBI lineage: Bacteria > Bacillati > Actinomycetota > Actinomycetes > Kitasatosporales > Streptomycetaceae > Streptomyces > Streptomyces mauvecolor. The sequence goes on from NZ_BAAASQ010000008.1 coordinate 206,944, forward strand.
CCGGGGCGCGGATCACCGTCCATGCCCCGGTCGCCGTATCGGTACAGAAGTGACGATTCAGCCCTTGGCCTCGGCGGCCTTCACCTGCTCGGGCGTCGGCGCCGTACCGCCCAGATGCGCCGGCACCCACCAGGTGTCGCTCGCGTCCTTCGGGCGTACGGGATAGGCGCGCTGAGCCGCTTCGAGCAACTCCTGGCAGCGCTCGCGCAGCCGCCGCGTGATGGCGCCCGCGAACTGGTCGGCGGGCGCCTCCACGGGCTCGCCGACCCGGATCGTGACGGGGATGTGGCTGCGCTTGAAGTTGCGCGGCCGCCCCTTGGTCCACACCCGCTGGGTGCCCCACAACGCCATTGGGATCAGCGGAACCCCGGCCTCCTGGGCGAGCCGCGCCGCACCCGACTTGAAGCTCTTCAGCGTGAACGACTGCGAGATCGTCGCCTCCGGGAACACGCCGATCACCTCACCGGAACGCAGCGAAGCCAGCGCGTGCTGATAGGCGTCCTCGCCCTGCTTGCGGTCGACCGGAATGTGCTTCATGCCGCGCATCAGCGGGCCGGAGATCTTGTGCCGGAACACCGACTCCTTGGCCATGAAGCGCACGAGCCGCTTCTGCGGCAGCGCCGCGAGCCCCGTGAAGATGAAGTCCAGATAGCTGATGTGATTGCTGACGAGCACCGCCCCGCCCGTGCGCGGGATGTTCTCCGAACCCTGGGTGTCGATCTTCAGGTCGAGCGCCTTGAACATCGTGCGTGCGGCGCCGATGACCGGCCGATAGACGAGTTCTGCCATCTGAGGGGAGACCCTTCGTGTGCCCGGGGAGGGTGCTCCCGGAGAATAAGTTACGCAGCCGTAGGTTTTAGGCTTTGGGCAGATGGTGCCCGATGCGCGACGAGCTGGCCAGTCCTGGCGCTGTGCGCAGGGGAGATTCTCGTCACGTCTTCGCAGGTGGGGGCCCGGGGAATCATTGCGGACCGATACGCGCTGCAACCGTACGACAGGGCAGGTAGTGGTGGCGTGAAGACGTGGGCGGGGTCGGTTGTGGAAGGTGGCGCGGTGGACGACGGCGGGCGCAGGCTCGGCGAGGCCGAGCTGGGGTGCGGGCTCGGACGGCGGGCCACCCTGGTGCAGTTCTCCAGCGCCTTCTGCCAGCCCTGCCGGGCGACCCGGCGCACCCTGGCCGAGGTGGCCGCGATGGTGGACGGCGTCGCGCACGTGGAGATCGACGCGGAGGAGCGGCTCGCTCTCGTTCGGGACCTGGAGATCGCGCGCACCCCGACCGTGCTCGTGCTGGACGCGGCGGGCCGCATCGTGCGCCGGGCGGCCGGACAGCCGCGCCGCGCGGACGTCATCGCGGCCCTCGGGCAGGCGGTGTGAGGTGCGCGCCCCCCTTCTCGTCGAGGTCCGCAGTGAGGGATCTCCCATATCCGGGAAGCCACTTGACTGCGACCGCGCCGAATCGTCAGTCTGACGATGTGCCGACAGACCTCCTTCTCTACGGACGCGCCCACGTGGACCTCGCCCGCAACGCGAGTGCGCGCTGTCCGGGCTGCTGAACACCCGCAGCCCCCGTCGCACCCACTGCAGAAGGACAATTCCATGACGGCCTCGCCCGAGCTCCGTACCGCACAGACCGCCTCTCCCGAACTGTTCAAGTCGGTCTTCCGCCAGCATGCCGCGGGCGTCGCGGTGATCACCGCCCAGCGCGGCGGCCGGCCCGTCGGCTTCACCGCCACCTCGCTCAACTCCGTTGCGGCCGAGCCCCCGTTGATCTCGTTCGGGATCGGCACCGGTTCCTCCAGCTGGCCCGTCGTCGCCGAGGCCGACCACATCGGCGTGCACATACTCGGCGAGCACCAGCAGGACCTGGCGGCCACCTTCGCCCGCAGTGGGGCAGACCGGTTCGGCCCGGCCACCGACTGGCGCACCGGCCCCGAGGGCGTGCCCGTCCTCGACGGCGTCCTGGCCTGGCTGGTGTGCAAGGTGGTGGCCCGCATTCCGGCCGGAGACCACCGCATCGTGCTCGGCCAGGCGGTCGTCGGCGACCCCGCGGGCGCCGGCCGCCCGCTGCTCTACCACCAGGGTCGCTTCAACGCGCTGCGCGACTGAGAGTTCCTCACCGGTTCGATTACTCAGCGTTGGCAAGGTCACAGTTCAAAGCGCTTGCTTACTGGGAACAAGCTGGGTGTACTGGCGAGTAATATTTCGTTCGGAGCGCCGGTCGCCCCGACCGGAAACCGCCCCATCAGGCGCCTATGCTGCGTGCAACAAGGCAGCCCAGAAATGACGATGCAGTAGGAGAGCCGGCGTGAGCTTGAGGATCGTTGTCTGTGTGAAGTACGTGCCCGACGCCACCGGCGACCGGCACTTCGCCGATGACCTGACCGTCGACCGCGACGACGTCGACGGCCTCCTTTCGGAGCTGGACGAGTACGCGGTCGAGCAGGCACTGCAGATCGCCGACGAGGCGGACGACGCGGAGATCACCGTGCTGACCGTCGGCCCCGAGGACGCCAAGGACGCGCTGCGCAAGGCGCTTTCGATGGGCGCCGACAAGGCCGTCCACGTCGAGGACGACGACCTGCACGGCACCGATGTGATCGGCACCTCGCTGGTCCTCGCCAAGGCCGTCGAGAAGACCGGCTACGACCTGGTCATCTGCGGCATGGCGTCGACCGACGGCACCATGGGTGTCCTGCCGGCACTGCTCGCGGAGCGCCTCGGCGTCCCGCAGGTCACGCTGCTCTCCGAGGTCTCCGTCGAGGACGGCGTCGTGAAGGGCCGCCGCGACGGCGACACCGCTTCCGAGCAGCTGGAGGCGTCCCTGCCGGCCGTCGTGTCGGTGACGGACCAGTCGGGCGAGGCCCGCTACCCGTCCTTCAAGGGCATCATGGCCGCCAAGAAGAAGCCGGTGGAGTCCCTGGACCTCGGCGACTTGGACATCGACGCCGATGAGGTCGGCCTCGAAGGCTCCTGGACCGCGGTCGACTCCGCGGCCGAGCGTCCGGCCCGCACGGCCGGCACGATCGTCAAGGACGAGGGCGAGGGCGGCAAGCAGCTCGCCGCCTTCCTTGCGGAGCAGAAGTTCATCTAAGTCGCAGTCTCGCGAGCCAGAAGTTCATCTAAGTGCTCCGCCGGTCCGGGAACTTTCCGGGCCGAGTCCGCACTTAGGGCTCGCCGAGCCCCTCAACTGCCCGTCTTTTCTTCGCACTTGCAGGAGATTGAAGTCCCATGGCTGAAGTTCTGGTCTACGTCGACCACGTGGACGGCGCCGTCCGCAAGCCCACCCTCGAGCTGCTGACGCTGGCCCGCCGCATCGGCGAGCCTGTCGCCGTCGCCCTCGGTGCGGGTGCCGAGAACACCGCCGCCGCGCTCGCCGAGCACGGCGCGGTCAAGGTCCTCACCGCCGACGCCCCCGAGTTCGCCGAGTACCTCGTCGTACCGAAGGTGGACGCCCTCCAGGCCGCGTACGACGCCGTGTCCCCGGCCGCCGTGCTCGTCCCGTCCTCCGCCGAGGGCAAGGAGATCGCGGCCCGCCTCGCGGTCCGCATCGGCTCCGGCATCATCACCGACGCCGTCGACCTGGAGGTCGGCGACGAGGGTCCGGTGGCCACGCAGTCCGCGTTCGCCGCCTCCTTCACCACCAAGTCCCGCGTCTCCAAGGGCACCCCGGTCATCACGGTCAAGCCGAACTCGGCCGCCGTGGAGGCCGCCCCGGCCGCGGGCGCCGTCGAGGCCCTGCCGGTCACCTTCTCCGCCCTCGCCACCGGCACCAAGGTCACCTCGCGCACCCCGCGCGAGTCGACCGGCCGCCCCGAGCTGACCGAGGCCGCGATCGTGGTCTCCGGCGGCCGCGGAGTCAACGGCGCCGAGAACTTCGGGATCATCGAGGCCCTCGCCGACTCGCTCGGCGCGGCCGTCGGCGCCTCGCGCGCCGCGGTGGACGCGGGCTGGTACCCGCACTCCAACCAGGTCGGCCAGACCGGCAAGTCCGTCTCGCCGCAGCTCTACATCGCCAACGGCATCTCCGGTGCCATCCAGCACCGGGCCGGCATGCAGACCTCGAAGACCATCGTGGCCGTCAACAAGGACGCCGAGGCCCCGATCTTCGACCTGGTCGACTACGGCGTGGTCGGCGACCTGTTCCAGGTCGTCCCGCAGCTCACCGAAGAGGTCAACTCCCGCAAGGGCTGACCTGCGAGTTCTTCCGGTCCCGGGGCCGCGTGGTGATCTTCACCGCGCGGCCCCGGGCCGTTTCGGACAACCATTGACGCAGGAGAGGCGGACTATTAACTTCGCTATACGGATTGTTGATTCCGTGAAGCGGAAAAGTTTCGACCGTGTGGAGGGTGCAGGATGGGTCAGCAGGAGCAGGTGGCAACGAGCCTCGCCGGCGTCGTCAGCGAGGAGATCAGTGCCTCCCTCGTGGCGGTGGACGAGGAGCTCGCCCGCCGTTACCCGGGCGACCCCGGCACCCGCCAGCCCGTGCACACCGTCTACGTACCCGGCGACGTCTTCGACGCGGGCACCATCCGGGCCTGGGGCGACCAGGCCCTTGCCGCCCTCGACGAGCACGCCCCGGACGCCGCCTCCTTCGCCAAGGTGCTCGGCATCTCCGACGAGCTCGCCGCCCCGGTGTACGACCGGGTGCGCGCCAAGCTCCGGCGCGAGCCCATCGAGGACCTGCGCGTCGACTTCGAGGACGGCTACGGCCCGCGCCCCGACGCCGAGGAGGACGCCGACGCCGCGCGCGCCGCCCGCCTCATCGCCGAGGCCTTCCGGAACGGCACCGCGGCCCCGTACATGGGCATCCGCATGAAGTGCATGGAAGCCGCCGTACGCGACCGAGGCATCCGCACCACCGACGTCTTCCTCACCACCCTCATGCAGCACGGCGGCCTGCCCGACGGCCTCGTCCTGACCCTGCCGAAGGTGACCTACCCCGAGCAGGTCACCGCCTTCGTGCGGCTGCTCAGCGCCTTCGAGAAGGCGCACGGCCTGCCCGAGGGCCGGCTCGGCTTCGAGATCCAGATCGAGACCAGCCAGTCCATCCTGGCCGCCGACGGCACCGCCGCCGTCGCCAGGATGATCGACGCCGCCCAGGGCCGCGCCACCGGCCTGCACTACGGCACCTTCGACTACAGCGCCTGCGTCGGCGTCTCCGCCGCCTACCAGGCAAGCGACCACCCCGCCGCCGACCACGCCAAGGCCGTCATGCAGGTCGCCGCCGCGGGCACCGGCGTACGCGTCTCGGACGGCTCGACCAATGTGCTGCCCGTCGGCTCGACCGGGCACGTCCACGAGGCCTGGCGCCTCCACTACGGCCTCACCCGCCGTGCCCTGGCCCGCGCCTACTACCAGGGCTGGGACATGCACCCCGGCCACATGCCGACCCGTTACGCGGCCGTGTACGCCTTCTACCGCGAGGGCCTGGAACAGGCCGCCGGACGCCTCGCCGCGTACGTCGCCAAGACCGAGGGCGACGTCATGGACGAGCCCGCCACCGCCAAGGCGCTCAGCGGCTACCTGCTGCGCGGCCTGGACTGCGGCGCCCTCGACAACGCCGAGGTGGCCCGCCTGACCGGCCTGACCCGCGCCGACCTCGACGCGTTCGCCTCGCCCCGCCGCGGCAGCCTCACCGTCACCGCTCCGTAGCCGGACCGGAACCGGACGGGCCCCGAGGGCTGTCACCCCTGCCCCGTACTCTGTACGCGACCACAATCGCCACAGAGGGACGGGGCAGCGGTGTCTACGGGGGAGAGCCAACTACTGGCGGGCCGGTACCGGGTCGTCGAGCGGCTCGGCCGCGGCGGCATGGGCGTCGTGTGGCGTGCCCACGACGAAGTGCTCGGCCGCGAGGTCGCCGTCAAGGAACTGCGTACGTTCAGCGACGCCTCCGCGCCCGAGCTGGGCGATCTGTGTCTGCGCATGCAGCGCGAGGCGCGAGCGGCGGCCCGGGTGCGCCACCCCTCGGTCGTCGCCGTCCACGACGTCACCGAGCACGAGGGCCGGCCCGTCATCGTCATGGAGCTGGTCGACGGCCCCTCGCTCGATGACGTGCTCCGCGAACGCGGCGTCCTGGAGCCCGGCGAGGCCGCCGCCATCGGCGCCAAGGTCCTCGAAGCGCTGGCCGCGGCCCACCGGGCGGGCGTGCTGCACCGCGACGTGAAGCCCGGCAATGTGCTGCTCGACACCTCGGGCCGGGTGGTCCTCACCGACTTCGGCATCGCTGCCATGGACGACCCGGGCGACGGCTCCCAGACACACCTCACCCGCAGCGGCGAACTGGTCGGCTCCCTGGACTACCTGGCGCCCGAGCGGGCCCAGGGCCAGGAACCCGGCCCCGCGTCCGATGTCTGGGCGCTCGGCGCGACGCTGTACGCCGCCGTCGAGGGAGCGGCCCCCTTCCGCCGCACCTCCACCTGGTCGACCCTGAACGCGATCGTGGTCGAGCCACTGCCCGAGGCGCGCCGGGCCGGGCCGCTCGGGCCCGTACTGCAGCGCCTCATGGACAAGGACCCGGCTCGGCGGCCCGACGCGGGGACCGCGGCCCGGCTGCTCGCGGAGGTCGCGGCTGCCGCGGGCGCGGGGGAGACGGGGCCGACCGCGGTGCGGATTTCGCCGCCGGCCCCCGCGCCGCCGCGCTCGGCGACCGTGCGTGATGTGCTGCCGCACCGGCCGGAGGGATTCGGGCCGGTCACGCCCGTGCCGGAGCAGCCGGAAGGCTTTGGTCCGGTGGTGACGCAGATCCCGGAACCGACTCCGGAGCCGCGCCCCTCGGCCGGGCGGAGCCGGGGCAAGGTCCTGGTCGCGGCCGGGGCGGCCGCCGTGCTGCTCGTCGGTGGCGGTGTCGCGTACGCGCTCCTCGATCACGGGGACGCGACAGGGGGCCAGCAGGCTGTGGGGGCGGCGAACGGCGCGACGCCGGGCGCGGGCGCGGCGGACGATCGGCTCGGCTCAGCAGGTCTGAACACATCCGGTCCCTCCGCGGGAGCCGCGCCCAACTCGCCCTCGTCCAGGGCGAGTTCGACCCCGAAGCCGTCCGCCAAGGAGGACGCCGGGAAGAGCGGCGACGCGAAGGGTGACGCCGGCAAGGCGCCCGACCCGAAGAAGAACACCCCGAGCGCCCCCGGCACGGGCGGCACCTCGGGCGGCACCGCACCCCCGGCCGGGAGCTGCCAGCCGATCGCGGGAGGCAAGTTCAACTGCCAGGTGTGGCGTAGCGCGAAGTCCATCCGGCACGACGGCGGCGCGGCGGGCGTGCTCAACGCGGGTACCAACTACTTCTATTGCCAGGCGGACCTGGGCCGACGCGAGACGTACGGGAAGTGGACCAACACCTGGTGGGCGAGGACCGACGACGACAGCGGCAACACGAACGTGTACGTCAGCGTGGTCTACCTGAAGGGCGGCAACAACAACGAGCCGGTCCCCGGCCTCAAGACCTGCTGACCCCGCCCGGGGCCGAGGCCGCGCAAACCCCGCCCGACACCAGTCCTGCCAGGGGCGCGGGGAACCGCGCGGACCCGCCGGGCGGCGGCCTAGTCGAGGGAGGGTGGCGGGATCTCGCCCGAGCCGCGCTGGATCAGGACGGTGGGCAGCTCCACGCGCGTGGGCGTCTCGTTGGCGCCGTCGAGCCGCTGGAAGAGCAGCTCCGCCGCCGTGCGGCCGAGGGCGGCGGCATCCTGCGAGATGACCGTGATGCCGAGCAGGTCGGCCAGCTCGATGTCGTCGAAGCCGACCAGGGCCACCGGGTGCTCGCGGCCCGCCAGGACGCGTACCGCCGTGACCGTCACCCGGTTGTTGCCCGCGAACAGCGCGGTGACCGCGTCCGGTGCCGCCAGCATCGACTCGGCGGCCGCGCGCACGCGCTCGGGGGAGGTCGAGCCCAGCGACACCCAGGATGCGTCGACCGGCAGATCCGCGTCCGCCATCGCCGCGTGGTAGCCGCGCAGTCGCTCGGTGGCCGTGTGGATGCGGGGCTGGTCGCCGATGAAGCCGATCCGCCGGTGACCCTGCGCGATCAGGTGGGCCACGCCCGCGCGGGCGCCGCCGAAGCTGTCGGACAGGACCACATCGGCGTCGATCCGCCCGGCCGGGCGGTCCACGAACACCGTCGCCACGCCCGCCTTTATCTCCGGTTCGAGATAGCGGTGGTCGGACCCGGCGGGGATCACGATGAGCCCGTCGACCCGGCGGGCGCAGAACGCGAGGACCAACTCCTGCTCGCGGTCCGCGTCCTCGGCGCTGGAGCCGTTGATGAGCAGCGCCCCGTGCTCCCGCGCGACCTCCTCCACGGCCCGGCTGAGCGGCCCGTAGAACGGGTCGGCGAGGTCTTCGAGGACCAGGCCGATCGAGGCGGTACGGCCCTTGCGCAGCACCCGCGCACTGTCGTTGCGGCGAAAGCCCAGCGCCTCGATGGCCTCCTGCACCCGGCGCTCGGTGTCCGGGGTCACCCCGGGCTCGCCGTTGACCACCCGGGACACCGTCTTGAGGCCGACACCGGCACGCGCGGCGACATCCTTCATCGTCGGACGGTTGCCGTAGCGGGGCTCGTGGTGGCGGGCATTCTCGGCCACAGTGCACAGTCCTGTCGTCGTCGGGAGCCGTCCGGCGCGGTCGAGTGCCATAACGGTGTGTGTGGCGTCGAGCATAGGCCCTGGACAACGTTGTCACATGCATGGAGACTCTCATCTTGACCTGCCGTTACCCGTCCCTCACCAGGAGATCCGACCTCGATGCACACCGACCTCGTGGCCGCGCTCGACATCGGCGGCACCAAGATCGCCGGAGCCCTGGTGGACGCCGACGGCCGGCTTCTCCTCCGGGCCCAGCGGCCGACTCCCGCCCATGAGGACGGCGACACGGTGATGCGCGCGGCCGAGGCGGTCCTCGCCGAGCTGACCGGATCCCCGCTGTGGGAGCGTACGAGCGCGGTCGGCATCGGCAGCGCCGGGCCCGTGGACGCGTCGGCGGGCACGGTCAGCCCCGTCAACATCCCCGGCTGGCGCGGCTTTCCGCTGGTCGAGCGGGTGCGCGCGGTGACAGGCGGCCTCGACGTCGAGCTCGTCGGCGACGGTGTCGCGATGACCGCCGCCGAACACTGGCTCGGCGCGGCCCGCGGCCACGACAACGCGCTGTGCATGGTCGTGTCGACCGGCGTCGGCGGCGGACTCGTTCTCGGCGGCAAACTGCACCCCGGCCCCACCGGCAACGCGGGCCACATCGGCCACATCAGCGTCGACCTCGACGGCGACGCCTGCCCGTGCGGGGCGCGCGGCTGTGTGGAACGGATCGCCAGCGGCCCCAACATCGCCCGCCGCGCCCTGGAGAACGGCTGGCGTCCCGGCCCCGACGGCGACACCTCGGCCGCCGCCGTCGCCGCGGCCGCCCGGGCCGGCGACCCGGTCGCCGTCGCCTCCTTCGAGCGTGCGGCCCAGGCCCTGGCCGCGGGCATCGCCGCGACCGCGACGCTGGTCGAGATCGAGATCGCGGTGATAGGCGGGGGAGTGGCCGGCGCGGGGGACGTCCTCTTCACCCCGCTGCGCCGCGCGCTGCGCGACTACGCCACGCTCTCCTTCGTCCAGCGCCTCACCGTCGCGCCCGCGCTGATGGGTACGGACGCGGGTCTGGTGGGGGCGGCCGCGGCCGCTTCCGCGCGGCGGCCGGACACGGCGGCGTTGCTGAAGTGACTGCTCCGACGTCTCTGCCCGCGGAGCCCAAAACGGGCAAGGCGGGACGACTTCATGCCCTTGCCGGCTGCCCGTCAGTGACGAGCGTTTCCGGTAGGGCTTGTTGAACTCTGTTGGATGAGAAGCGGTAACGGTTGCTCGCCGTTGCGTCAAAACCCTTGACGACGCCCTGACTTGGGGGTGTGATCCAAGCCTCGCGTTTGGTTGTGTTGGGTTGCACCCCGGAGGAGGGGGACATGGCGCAGTCATCGTTCAACGGTCCTGTAACGCCCAAAAGCGTGGCAGGACATCGGATGTCCCGGCGGAATCTTCTGCGTGGTGCGGCGGTCGGAGCCGGGGCGGTCGCGCTGCCCTCGCTGCTCGCGGCGTGCGGCAGCGGGCCCGGCGGGGACTCCAAGACGATCCGGATGGGCTCGAATTCCTCGGACACCGTGCCCAAAAAGGCCTTCGCCGACGCGTTCGCGGCGTACGAGAAGCAGTCCAAGGAAGGCCGCAAGATCAAGGTCAACACCGTTGACCACAACACCTTCCAGGAGAACATCAACCGCTATCTGCAGGGCAAGCCGGACGACGTCTTCATGTGGTTCGCGGGCTACCGCATGCAGTTCTTCGCGCAGAAGGGCCTCCTTTACGACATAAGCGACCTCTGGTCGGGCTTCCAGGGCTTCTCCGACGCGCTCAAGGCGCAGTCGACCGGCGCGGACGGCAAGCAGTACTTCGTGCCGTACTACTACTACCCGTGGGCGGTCTTCCACCGCGCGAGCGTCTTCCAGCAGCACGGGTACACGGCGCCCAAGACCTTCGACCAGTACGTCGAGCTGGCCAAGCAGATGCAGAAGGACAAGCTCGATCCCATCGCGTTCTGCGACAAGGACGGCTGGCCCGCCATGGGCACCTTCGACTATCTCAACATGCGCACCAACGGCTACGACTTCCACAAGTCCCTGATGGCCGGCAAGGAGGCGTGGACCGACAAGCGGGTCAAGGACGTCTTCGACAGCTGGCGCCGCATCCTTCCGTACTGCCAGCAGGGCGCCAACGGGCGCACCTGGCAGGAGGCCGCGCAGAGCCTCCAGAAGAAGCAGTCGGGCATGGCGGTGTTCGGACTGCCGCACGTGGGCCAGCAGTTCCCGAAGGAGGACCAGGACGACATCGCGTTCTTCCCGTTCCCCGAGATCGACCCGCAGTACGGCCAGGACGCGGTCGAGGCCCCCATCGACGGCTTCCTGCTCGCCAGGAACGCCAAGGAGCTGAAGAACAAGCAGTCCATGGAGAGCGCCAAGGACCTGCTCAAGTGGCTCGCCACCCCCCAGGCGGAGGACGTCTACCTCGCGGGCGACCCGAACAACATCGCCGTCAACTCCGGGGCTGACACCGCGAAGTACAGCCCTCTGCAGAAGAAGGCGGTCGAGCTGGTCTCCGGGGCCAAGCAGATCTCGCAGTTCCTGGACCGCGACACCCGCCCCGACTTCGCCTCCACGGTGATGATCCCGGCCATCCAGAAGTTCATCGGCAACCCGAAGGACGTCGACGGCCTCGTCAACGACATCGAGCGGCAGAAGAAGTCCATCTTCGCCACCGAGGGCTGAGAGCCCCGGCCCCAGAGCCCAGCGCTCCTCCAACTGGCCCATCTTTGCTTCGACTTGGAGTACTCAGCCGTGGCGCTCATCACCGCGCGGCGCACAGGACGACGGGGCCCCAGGCGGTTCACCGCCCGCGACCTCGTCGTCCTCGGCGTGCTGCTTGGCCTGCCCGTCCTGCTCGACATCGCCATCGTGTGGGGCCCGACCCTCGCCTCCGTCGTCCTGTCCTTCACCAGCTGGGACGGCATCGGCGACATCAAGTGGGTCGGCACGCGGAACTACACCGACCTGTTCACCAACTACCCGCCGTTCTGGCCGGCGGTCCGGCACAACCTGATGTGGCTGGGCGTACTCGGCTTCGTGGCAACGCCGTTCGGGCTGCTGCTCGCCGTGCTCATCGACAAGGGCGTGCGGTTCAGCCGCTTCTACCAGTCGACGCTGTACATGCCGGTCGTCCTCTCCCTCGCCGTCGTCGGATTCATCGCCCAGCTGGTCTTCTCCCGCGACCAGGGAGCGCTCAACGCCGTGCTCGGCAACAGGAGCGACCCGACCGACTGGCTCGGCGACCCGAACCTGAACATCTGGATGATCCTGCTGGCCGCGGCCTGGCGGCACACCGGCTACGTGATGATCCTCTACCTGGCAGGGCTGAAAGCCGTCGACCCCTCGCTCAAGGAGGCCGCGGCCATCGACGGCGCGAGCGAGCGCCAGACCTTCTTCCGGGTCGTCTTCCCGACGCTCCGCCCGGTCAACGTCATCGTCGGCGTCATCACGGTCATCGAGTCGCTGCGCGCCTTCGACATCGTGTACGCCGTCAACCACGGGCGCAACGGCCTCGAAGTGCTCTCGGTGCTCGTCACCGACAACATCATCGGCGAGGCCAGCCGCATCGGGTTCGGCTCGGCGATCGCCGTGGTGCTGCTGACCGTCTCCCTCGGCTTCGTCATCACGTACCTGGTCCAGGAGATCCGAGGGGAGAAGAACCGATGACCACCCACACCGCGCCCGCGCCCACGACCACCGCCCCGGCGACCGCCCCCGCCGCCCGCCGGCGCCGGGTGCGTCCGGGCCGCCTCGGCGTGCACGCGTTCCTGATGGCGGTCTCGCTCGCCTTCCTCGCACCGCTGCTGCTCGCCGTGTACGCGTCGCTGCGCCCGTACGAGGAGACCTCGCGCGACGGCTACTTCTCGCTGCCCAGGCACCTCTCCTTCGCCTACTACAAGCAGGCGTTCACCGACTCGGGCATGACGAAGTACTTCGTCAACACCCTGATCATCGCGGTGCCGGGGGTGATCATCGTGCTGTTCTTCGCCGCGTTCGTGGCCTTCGCCGTCTCACGCCTCGAACTCCGGGGCGGCATGGTCCTGTTGATGCTGTTCACGGCGGGCAACCTGCTGCCCCAGCAGGTCATCGTGACGCCGCTGTACGTCGTGTTCAACCGCATCCCGCTGCCGTACTGGATGTCCGACTCGATGACCATGTTCGACTCGTACTGGGCCGTCATCGCCGTCCAGGTCGGCTTCCAGATCGGGTTCTGCGTCTTCGTGCTCGCCAACTTCATGCGCACCCTGCCGCGGGAGATCCTGGAGGCGGCGATCGTCGACGGCGCGGGGGTGTGGACCCAGTACTGGCGCATCACCCTGCCCCTGTGCCGCCCGGCCCTCGCAGCGCTGGCAACGCTCCAGTTCACCTGGATGTACAACGACTTCCTGTGGGCCCTGGTCTTCATGTCCGACGGCGACAAACTTCCCATCACCTCGGCGCTGAACAACCTGCGCGGCCAATTCTTCACCGACTACAACCTGTTGGCGGCGGGCTCGGTGATCGTCGCGCTTCCGACCCTGATCGTGTTCCTGCTGCTGCAACGGCACTTCATCGCGGGACTGACGCTGGGGTCCAGCAAGGGGTAGCGCTCGGTTGACGGAACGTCGGGGCGGCGGCTCTGGAAGCCAACCGGGGCCGCCGCCCGCGCGACCGGCCGTCCAGGCCGGCTCCAGCGGCAGTCCAGCGCCTCTCGAGGCGTACGCCAGAAGGTCTGCGGCCTCAAGCAGATACGCGCCTGCAACCGCCCGGCCGTCGCACGGGCCGTCGCAGCCCGGCCCTGGAGTCCGCCATGACCGTCGAACTGCACGTCGCCACCGCTCTGTTGCACGACATCGACTCGGCGCGCAACCCGCTGCCCGGCCGTGAGGTCGCCCGGCGGACGAGTCCCGTGAACCCCACCGTCACCATCCTCGACCTGGAGACGGCCGACGCGCCCGAGGGAGCCGCGCTCATGGACCCCATCTTCCAGCGCACCGGGTTCCACGACATACGCATCACCGAGATCCGCTGGTACGACCGGGACGGCTACTTCATCGCGCCCAGCATCCCGCTCGCGGCCTGAGCGCTGATCGAAAATCCCTCGCCCCGCCGGTCGGGATCGGTCAAGCTGCAGGTGACAGCACCTTTTCCCTGGAGCAAGCAGTGATCGACCTCGACCGTATCGTCCCGCCCGCAGGCCTGGCCGCCGCCATCGACGCCGGCCATGTCGTCCGCAAGGCGCACCCCGAACTGCCGCTGTCGATCCTCTCCTACACGAGGGCGTGCCAGTACGAGCAGGCGTGGGACGAGGTGACCACGCGCTGCCGCGGGCTCGTGGTCGACGACGTGAGCGGGACGGTCGTCGCGCACTGCCTGCCCAAGTTCTTCAACGTCGGCGAGCACACCCACGGCCGCCCCTACGCGCCACCGCTCCCGGACGAGCCGTTCGAGGTGTACGACAAGGTCGACGGCTCGCTCGGCATCGCCTTCCACTACGAAGGCCGCTGGCGGGTCGCCTCCCGGGGCTCGTTCACCTCCGAACAGGCCGCCTGGGCGACCGCCTGGCTCGAGGGGCGGGACACGTCGGCGCTGCGGCCCGGAGTCACCTACCTCGCGGAGATCCTCTACCCCGAGAACCGGATCGTCGTCGACTACGGCGGCCGCCGCGACCTCGTGCTCCTCGCCGCGTACGACGCGACGGGCGAGGAGATCGGCCTGTCCCGGGCCGCCGAGGACTGGGCGCCGGTCGGCTCGGTGGCGCGCACGTGGCCCGCGATGCCGCTCGCCGAACTCCTGGCGCGCGCCGAGTCCAACGTGCACGCCGACGGCCGCGAGGCCACCGGCACGGACGCCGAGGGCTATGTCCTGCGGTACGCCTCCGGGTTGCGGGTCAAAGCCAAGATCAGCGAGTACGTACGGCTGCACAAGGTGCTCACCGGCATCACCGAGCGGGACATCTGGCGCTTCCTCGGCCTCCGCCGGTTCGCCGGCGAGGACCCCAAGCGGGTCGGCCAGGCGCTGGGCTGCGCGCCCGGCGAGATCGCGGAACTCACCGCGGACGGCGCCGACCCGCTGGAAGCTATGCTTCAGCAGGTCCCCGACGAGTTCGACACCTGGGTGCAGAGTGTGGCGGCGCGCCTGGACGGGCAGGCCGCCGAACTGGCCCGCCTCGCCGCCGAGCACTTCGGCGGGATCGCCCGGCTCGCCCAGGACCGGGGCGCGTTCGCCCGCGCCGCCCAGCAGATCCAGGACCGCACCGTACGCGCGGCCGTGTTCCAGCTGCTCGACGGCCGTGACATCGGCCTCATGATCTGGCGGTCCGTCAAACCGACGGCCGCCGACCCGTTCACGAACGACGAAGAAAGCTGACCTGTTCCATGCCCACCGTGCACGTCATGACCGGACTGCCCGCCTCCGGCAAGACCACCGCCGCCCGCAAGCTCGTGGCGGACTCCGACGGCCAGTGCCGCCGCGTCAACCTCGACGACCTGCGCGGCATGTTCGACAACGCGGCCGAAGGGCGGGAGCGGTCGTACACCGCCGAGCAGAGCGTCCTCGCGGTCCAGGACGCCGCCGTGCGCGAGACGATCGCCGCCGGATTCGACGTCGTGGTCGACAACACACATCTGACCCCGAACATCCCCAAGCGCCTCAAGGCCGCCGTCGCGGGCCGGGCCCGGTTCGTCGTGCACGACTTCACGGACGTGCCCGTCGAGGAGTGCCTGCGCCGCGACGCGGCCCGCGCCAACCCGGTCGGCGAGGACATCATCCGCCTGCTCGCCGACAAGCACGCCAAGGCCGTACGCAACGGATGGCGGCTCACCGACGCCTGGATGAACGACACCGTCGTCCTCGCCGAGGTCGAGCCCTACACCCCGGACGAGAGCCTGCCCAGCGCGGTGATGTGCGACATCGACGGCACGCTCGCCATCAACCTCAACCGCAACCCGTACGACTTCTCGCGCTGCGAGCAGGACGGCCTCAACGGGTCCGTCCGCGACGCGCTGACCGGCTTCCGGCAGGCGCACGGGGACAGGGTCGTGCTGCTCTCGGGCCGCGGCGAGGAGTTCCGGCCGCAGACCGAGGCGTGGCTCGCCGCGCACGACGTGCCGTACGACGAGCTGTGGATGCGGCCGGCCGGCGACGGGCGACGCGACGACCTGGTGAAGGCCGAGCTCTTCGACGCGCATGTCCGCCACCGGTTCAACGTCCGGGTGAGCCTCGACGACCGCGACCGGGTCGTCGCGATCTGGCGCCGCATGGGACTGCCCACCTGGCAGGTCAACTACGGCGACTTCTGAGGGAGTTCGCGCCTTCAGGCCGCGTCGTGGAAGACGAGGCCGAGGGTGCGGCGGTGGCCGGTGCGTACGGTGCTGACGCCGTGCCGCACGGGCGCCGCCGACCAGCCGCGCCGGGAGGCCACCGGCCGGTCCCGGGTGGTGAACACCAGCCCGTGGCCCTGCGGAATGAGGGTCGAGGTGCCCCGCGACTGGGCCCGCGGCCGCTGTTCCACCAGGAGGAACTCGCCTCCCGTGTAGTCGGTGCCGGGCGCGTCCAGGCCGACGACGACCTGGAGCGGGAAGACCGCCTCGCCGAACACGTCGCGGTGCAGGGCGTTCCAGTCGCCGGGCCCGTACCGCAGCAGGATCTGCGCGCATGTGGCCTGCCCGGCCTCGCGGCACCGGGCCAGCCACTCCTCCAGGGTGTCCGGCCACGGTGCGGGCCGGCCCAGACGCTCCGCCCAGTCGCGGGCGATGGGCAGAAGGAGGGGGTAGAAGGCCGCGCGCAGTTCACGCACCGCATCCGGCAGCGGCTCGGCGAAGTAGCGGTACTGGCCTGATCCGAAGCGGTAGCGCGCCATGTCGACCGTCGCCCGGAACCGGTCGGCCCGGTCGTACGCGGCGGCCAGTGACCGGCACTGGGCCGCGGTGAGGAGCCGGTGGGTCGGCGCGCAGCCGTACGTGTCGAGCTCCTCGACGATCTTCGGCCAGTCGCCCGCGCTCACGCGGTCGGCCGTGCGGGTGCTGGACATGGGGACCCTCCGATGTGCGGGGCACAGGGTTCGTGCCCGGACGGTGCAACACATCGAGGGTCACGCCGTCCGCCCGCGCCGACCGGCGGAATCCGGACGTCGCGCTGAGCGCGGGCGCGGTGGCGTCAGCCGACGGGCTCCGGCACGGGGCGGGTGACGACGACCAGGAAGGCGTCGCTCTCCAGGTCCATCACGACCTCGGCCGCGAGCCCTTCGTTCCTGCGGTCGCGTGCGAACTCCTCGGCCGGCCAGTGGCCGTACGGCCCGCCAGCGGGAAAACGTTCCAGTACCGTACGACGCATTTCGTCGCCCCTTGTCATCTCTTCCGGCACCCGCACAACGACGTCTCCGCCGTCGGCGTTACGGCCCCCCGTGGCCGGTGCTCGTACATCAAGACGCCGCCGAGGGCCCGGAGGTCGCGTCCCGCAGGCAACGGCCCGGCCACAGTTGGGTACGCGATCAAGGACGGCCACAGCCGGGGCGCGGGTTTCCGTGGCAGGGTGTTGCGGGCAGTCCACTGGGGGCTACCGAAGAGGGGGAACCGTGATCGTCTGGGTCAACGGTGCGTTCGGCGCGGGCAAGACCAGCACCGCGCGCGAGCTGATCGACCTGATCCCGAACAGCACGTTCTACGACCCCGAGGTGATCGGCGGGGCACTGCGGCATCTGCTGCCGCAGAAGATGCTTGACCAGGTGACCGACTACCAGGACCTGCCGATCTGGCGGCGTCTGGTGGTGGACGGCGCGGCCGCGCTGCACGCCGAGGTCGGCGGTGTGCTCGTGGTGCCGATGACCCTGCTGAGGCAGGAGTACCGGGACGAGATCTTCGGCGGGCTCGCGGCCCGCCGCATCCCCGTACGCCATGTGGTCCTCACTCAGGAGGAAACGATCCTGCGGGCGCGTATCGCGGCCCGGGTGGAGTTCCCCGACGACCCCGAGGCCGACGAGCAGCGCGTCCGCAAATGGGCGTACGAGCACATCGAGCCGTTCCGGCGCGCGCTCGGCTGGATAGCCGCCGACGCGTACACCGTCGACAACAGCGCGCTCACCCCGCGCGAGAGCGCCGAGCGAATATCCGACGCGGTCCGCTCCGGAGCGGCCCGCGCATGCGAGATCGTGCAGACCCCCGAGCCCACCGCCGAGACGCTCGCCGCCGGGGTGCTGCTCTTCGACGACCAGGACCGGGTGCTCCTGGTCGACCCCACCTACAAGCCCGGCTGGGAGTTCCCCGGCGGTGTCGTCGAGCGCGGTGAGGCCCCGGCCAGAGCCGGCGTCCGCGAGGTCGAGGAGGAGCTCGGCGTCCGGCTCGACCGCGTACCGAGGCTGTTGGTGGTCGACTGGGAACCGCCCAGGCCCCCCGGGTTCGGCGGCCTGCGGATGCTCTTCGACGGCGGCCGGCTCGACAGTGCGCGGGCCGGGCAGGTGCTGCTGCCCGGCGCCGAACTGCGCGGCTGGCGCTTCGTCAGCGAGCAGGAGGCCGCGCAGCTGCTGCCGCCCGCCCGCTTCGAGCGGCTGCGCTGGGCGCTGCGGGCGAGGGAGCGGTCAACCGTGCTCAACCTGGAGGCCGGAGTTCCGGTCGGCTGAGGCCTTCATGACCGCCGCCGCGTTCTCGGTCAGCGGGTCGCCGTGCCCGAAACAGACGGTGTCCGCGGCGAGTTCGGCAAGACGGCGGAACGAGGCGAGCGCCCGCTCCCGGTCGGTGTTGAAGACGCCCACCATCACCTGACCCACCCCGGCCACACTGTCGCCCGTGAACAGCACGCCGTGGTATGGCAGATGGACCGACATCGAGCCGTCGGTGTGGC
The DNA here is from genome assembly GCF_039532965.1 of Streptomyces mauvecolor. NCBI lineage: Bacteria > Bacillati > Actinomycetota > Actinomycetes > Kitasatosporales > Streptomycetaceae > Streptomyces > Streptomyces mauvecolor. The sequence goes on from NZ_BAAASQ010000008.1 coordinate 225,356, forward strand.
CGGGGGAGTGGACGACGACCGCGCCGTCGCCGAAGCCCAGCGCGTCCCCGTCGCCCACCTCGCGGTCCACCCGGGTCGGCGGTGCCTGCGGAACCGTCAGCGCGTGCTCGTACAGCGGACGTTCCCAGTCCAGGAGCACCGGCTCCGGAGTGGGCAGCTCGCCCCGGACCACCGGGGCGTCGAGGCGGTGCGCGATCACTTCGGCGCCGTACCGCTCGGCGAGCTCCCCGGCCGCGCCGAAGTGGTCGCGGTGGCAGTGCGTGATCACGATGCGGCGGATGTCGGCCGGGTCGAGCCCGAGTCCGCGGATCGCCTCCTCGACGGGCACCGCCGCGTTCACGTCACCCGCGTCGATGAGCGTGAGCCCGTCGTCGTCGCGCCACAGATACGCCTGGCCGATGGGAAAGCGGAACATGTGCAGCCGGGGGTGGACTTCTACAAGATCCATGCGGCGAACGTACGGCGGTGCCGCCGCTCGCCGCATGGATTTACGCTCCGGGCGATGTCCGCCGAGCGCTGAACCTCACGGGAGAAGGCTCAACTCCGCTTGGACTGCGCGTAGTTGACCAGGAAGTGCGCCTCCGCGACCGACAGCCGCTCCAGCTCCTTCGGCGACACGCTCTCGTTCACCGCGTGGATCTGCGCCTCCGGCTCGCTGAGGCCGATCAGCAGGATCTCGGCCTGCGGGTACAGCGCCGCCAGGGTGTTGCACAGCGGGATCGAGCCGCCCATGCCCGAGGACTGCATCTCCTCGCCCGGGTAGGCCACCGCCATCGCCTCGGCCATCGAGGTGTAGGCCGGGCTGTTGATGTCCGCGCGGAACGGCTGGCCCTGGCCGACCTGCTCCAGGCTGACCCGGGCGTTCCACGGGACGTGCTTCTCGATGTGCGCGTAGAGGAGCTTGGTCGCCTCGGCCGCGTCCTGGCCGGGCGGCACCCGCAGGCTGATCTGCGCGCGGGCACTCGCCGGGATGGACGGCGTCGCGCCGGCCACCGGGTGGCAGTCGATGCCGATGACCGTGACGGCCGGGCGGGCCCAGATGCGGTCGGCGACGGTGCCGGTGCCGGGCAGCGACACCCCGTCGAGGACCTTGGCGTCCTGGCGGAACTCCGCCTCCGGGTACTGCAGCCCGTCCCACGCGGAGTCCGCGGCCAGGCCCTCGATCACCGTCTGGCCGTTCTCGTCCCGCAGGGAGTCCAGTACGCGGATGAGCGCGGCCAGCGCGTCCGGTGCGGCGCCGCCGAACTGGCCCGAGTGCAGATTGCCCTCAAGTGTGTCGATCTGGACGCGGATCATCGTCATGCCGCGCAGCGTCGCCGTCACCGTGGGCAGGCCGACGCGGAAGTTGCCGGTGTCGCCGATGACGATCGCGTCGGCGGTGAGCAGCTCGGGGTGCGCCTCGGCGTACTGCTCGAGACCGCCGGTGCCCTGCTCCTCCGAGCCCTCCACGATCACCTTGACGGAGACCGGGACACCGCCGTTCGCCTTCAGGGCGCGCAGCGCGAGCAGGTGCATGATGAACCCGCCCTTGCAGTCCGCGGCGCCGCGCCCATACCAGCGGCCGTCGCGCTCGGTCAGCTCGAACGGCGGCGTCACCCACGCGGACTCGTCCAGCTTGGGCTGCACGTCGTAGTGCGCGTAGAGCAGCACCGTCGGCGCGCCCACCGGGCCCGGCAGCAGCCCGTACACCGACTGCGAACCGTCCGGGGTGTCGAGCAGGGCGACGTCCTGGAAGCCCTCGGTGCGCAGCGCGTCGGCCACCCAGTTCGCCGCGGCCTCGCACTCGCTCCTCGGCGCCACCGCCTCGTCCGCCACCGATTGGAACGCGACCAGCTCCGTGAGCTCCGTCTTGGCGCGGGGCATCAGCGACGCGACGGTCTCGGCGATCGGATGGGCGGTCATGGGCACGCTCCTCGTGGGTGCGACGTTGTATGTACAGATACGCAGGTGCACGTGTGTGTACGGCGAAGGTATGGCCGATCCTCCCACAACGGGCCAGGACAGGAGGGCGGGGCTACTGCCCCGTAGGATGCGGTCGTCAACAGGGGCCACTGATCGGACGGGGAGCAAAGGCACATCGTGAGCAGCGAGAACGCAGACGCCGGGACGGACGGACCGCTGGAAGAGCACCAGGGCGAGCCCGCCGCCGAAGCGGTGACCGGACCGGGGGCCGGGCCCGTCTGGGATGTCGTCGTGGTCGGCGCGGGCCCCGCCGGAGCCTCGGCCGCGTACGCGGCGGCGTCCGCGGGGCGCAAGGTGCTGCTCCTGGAGAAGGCCGAACTGCCCCGCTACAAGACGTGCGGGGGCGGCATCATCGGGCCCTCGCGCGACGCCCTGCCGCCCGGCTTCGAGCTGCCGCTGCAGGACCGGGTGCACGCGGTCACGTTCTCCCTCAACGGGAGGCTGACGCGCACCCGCCGCTCCAAGAAGATGCTGTTCGGCCTGATCAACCGGCCGGAGTTCGACGCGGGCCTGGTCGCGATCGCCGAGAAGGAGGGCGCCGTGATCCGTACCGGCGTCACCGTCTCCAAGGTCGAGCAGCACGGCTCCGCCGTGCCCGACCGGCGCACCGTCGCCGTGGTCCTCTCCGACGGGGAGACCGTGCTGGCCCGGGCGGTCGTCGGCGCCGACGGCAGCGCCAGCCGCATAGGGGCACACGTCGGTGTGAAGACCGAGCAGGTCGACCTCGGCCTCGAAGCCGAGATCCCGGTGCCGCCGAGCGTCGCCGAGGACTGGGCGGGGCGGGTGCTCATCGACTGGGGGCCGATGCCCGGCAGTTACGGCTGGGTCTTCCCCAAGGGCGACACCCTGACGGTCGGCGTGATCTCGACGCGCGGCGAAGGCGCCGCCACCAAGCGCTACCTGGAGGACTTCATCGCCCGGCTCGGCCTCGCGGGCTTCGAACCGGCCGTCTCCTCCGGCCACTTGACGCGCTGCCGCAGCGACGACTCGCCGCTCTCCCGAGGCCGCGTCCTGGTCTGCGGCGACGCGGCGGGCCTCCTCGAGCCGTGGACGCGGGAGGGCATCTCCTTCGCGCTGCGCTCGGGCCGCCTCGCCGGAGAGTGGGCGGTGCGCATCGCCGAGTCGCAGGACGCGGTCGACGCCCGCCGTCAGGCGCTGAACTACGCGTTCGCCATCAAGGCCGGGCTCGGTGTCGAGATGGGTGTGGGCCGCCGGATGCTCGCCCTGTTCGAGAAGCGCCCGCTGCTGCTGCACGCCGCGATCACCGGATTCCGGCCCGCGTGGAAGGCCTTCGCCGACATCACCCGCGGCGCCACCACCCTGGCCGGTCTGGTGCGTACGCATCCGATGGCCCGGCGGGCCCTGGACGCCGTCGACCGCTGACCGGCCCGGGCCGGGGCCGTGCGCCCCGGCCCGGTCGGCCTCAGCCGATGCCCGCGAGCGCGCTCGCCGCGGCCGCCGGGTTGGTATCGGCCTTCAGATAGCCGTGGTCGAGCAGCCACTTGACGTTGAGGGACTGGCCCTGGCCGGGGTCGAGCAACGCCGGGTCCAGCTTGATCTGCCGCCCGCCGCCGGGCTGGTCGAACCAGGGCGCGATCCGGCCCTGCCACACGGTGAACGACTTCACGACCTCGTACGCGTGATAGGCGCACGGGTAGGCGGCCTCACGGGTGATCAGGCTCTGCGGGGGCAGCGCCCGCTCGCTGTAGCGGGCGCCCGCCGGGGCGAGGAACGAGCCGTACTCGGAGCCGAACCGGTCCAGGTCCTCGCCGACGCGCAGCGCGACGGCGTGCTTGTCCGGGGTGCCGTCGGCGCGGTTCGCGAACCCGTCATTGGGCGGGTACTTCCAGGACCCGGCGGTGGTGTCCCAGAACGTGGCGAGGAAGGTCGGCGGAGTGAGGTGCCCGGTGCGGTGGTAGCCGAGGACCAGCGGCCCCACCGGCCCGTTCCAGGGCCGGGGCAGGTACTGCGGGCCGAGCCGCTCGTCGCCCTGGTACGTGCCGGAGCACGCGGCCGGACGCTGGGCGGACAGGGCGGCCGGCGCCGCACCGCCGTCCGTGGCCGCCTGCGCGGTGCCGGTGCCTATCAGCGCGGTGGCGGCGAGGGCCGCGAACGCCGTCCCGACGAGAACGCGCAGTCTGCGCAGGGGTTTCACCGAGATCCTCCTCAGAGATGATGAGTCATCACATCTACTGGGAAGAAAGTGACTTGTGGGTCCTCGGTCGCAAGTTCGGCCGAATAACGGCCGGTCGGGGGCCGGATCGGGACCGTTGCGCACGGCCCCGGCACCACCATCCGGCGGAGCACCCCAACGACACGGCTCCGGGCTCTTGACGCCCGGCCGCAGAAGGCGCTTTCATCCAGCCAGTGGCCCGGACCGCGGCTTGGTCCGGCACCGCGAGAGGTGCGCCCAGCCGACAAGGTCCCCCGACCGGGGGCCCGGGACCGGCCCGAGTCGCCAGGATCCGACCCCGGGTCCGAGGCGGGGACGTACCCGCGAGGGATGGAGCGGATCATGCCCGCCGGCCCGGATCACTCCACCGCCCCTTCGTCCCACAGAGCGCCGGACCGCCGCGCACTGCTGCGGGCCGGAGCGGGCTGCGCCGTGGCTGCCGTCGCCGCACCGGCCCTCGCGGCCTGCGGCTCCGCCGAGGGCGTCGCGCCCGACGGCACCGTGACGGTCGAGCTCTGGCACGGCCAGGTCGACACGTCGAAGAAGGCGATCGAGGCCCTGGTGGCCGAGTTCAACCGCACCCATCCCAAGATCCATGTCGATACGGGCGGCGGGGCGACCTCGGACGTGATGCTCCAGAAGGTGACCGCCGCCCTTGCCTCGGGCTCGTACCCGGACATCGCCTACGTCTTCGGCTCGGACATCGCGAGCATCGCCCGCAGCCCCCGCGTCGTCGACCTCACCACGGCCATGCGCAGCGGGCCCGTGCCCTGGACCGACTACTGGCCCTCGCTGCGGGACGCGGTGACCGTCAACGGCAAGGTCCGCGCCGCGCCCTCCCTCGTCGACTCCATGGCGGTCGTCTGCAACAAGACCCTGTTCCGGCGGGCGGGGCTTCCGCTGCCCCAACCCGGCTGGAAATGGGACGAGTTCATCGACACCGCCCACAAACTCACCGACGCCTCCAAGGGCGTCTTCGGCACCGGCTGGCCCGGTGTCGGCGACGAGGACACCACCTGGCGGCTCTGGCCGATGGTGTGGGACCTCGGCGGGGAGATCATCGGGCCGGGCGGCAAGACCATCGGCTTCGCCGACCAGGGCCGCCGCGCCCTGGAGACCATCGCCTCACTCGTGTCGGGCAAGAGCGTCTACATAGACCCCAAGCCGGGCAGCGCCCAGATGTACCAGGTCTTCCTGTCGGGGCGCATGGGCATGGTGATGGGCGGCCCCTGGACGCTGGCGGACATCATCACCGCCAAGGTCGACTACACGGTGGTGCCGCTGCCCTCCTTCAGCGGGAAGCCCGTCACCATCTCGGGCCCCGACACCTGGACCGTCTTCGACAACGGCTCCGCACGCTCGAAGGCCGCCGTCGAATTCGTCCGATGGCTCATCGCGCCCGAGCAGGACGTCAAGTGGGACATGGGAGCGGGAAGCCTGCCGCTCACCGCGGAGAGCGCACGCCTGCCCGCGTGGGCCGACCACTCCGCGAAGACCGTGGGGATCCCGGTGTTCACCAAGGCCCTGGAGTCGGCGCGGGTACGGCCCGTGCACCCGGCGTATCCGCAGATCTCGCAGGCGTTCGGCGAGGCCGTCGTCGCGATCCTGCTGGGGCGTTCCTCCCCGGACAAGGCCATGCGCCAGTGCGTCGAGAAGGCCGACGCCGCCCTGCTGATCCCGCGCTGAAGCCGACTCCGTGACCAGAAGGGTCTCCGAGATGAGAAGTACTGGGCCGACTCCCCGCCCGCTCACGCTCGACCCGACCCCGGCCGCCCGCACCGCCAGGCGCCGCCGGGCGCGCGGCGAGACCGCCACCGCCTGGGCGTTCATCAGCCCGGCCGTCCTGGTGATCCTCGGGCTCGGCGTCGTACCGCTGCTGTGGTCGCTGCTGCTCTCCTTCCGCGCGGACGACCTGGTCACGCCGGGCCGCTGGGTCGGGCTCGACAACTACCACGCCCTCAGCAAGGACCCGGCGTTCCGCACCGCCGTGAAGAACACCCTGATCTACGCGGGCGTCTACGTACCGCTCAGCCTGGCCGGCGGGCTCGCGCTCGCCCTCGCGCTGAACCGGCGCATCCGGCTCGTCGGGCTGTACCGCACGCTGGTGTTCGTCCCGTTCGTGGTCTCGGCCACCGCCCAGGGCGTGCTGTTCTCGTTCATCTTCGACCCCGAGTTCGGCGTGGCCAACGCCCTTCTGCACCACATCGGCGTCTCCTCGCAGGGCTTCCTCTCCGACCCCGGACAGGCTCTCTACGTCCTGCTGCTCATCTCGCTGTGGAGCGGCATCGGCTTCTGCGTCATCGTCTACCTCGCCGCCCTCCAGGACGTGCCCGCCGAACTCGTCGAATCGGCGCGCCTCGACGGGGCGAACCGGGCGCAGGTGCTGCGCCATGTCACCCTGCCCTCGCTCACCCCGGTCACGGTGTTCCTGGTCCTGTGGCAGTTCATCATCGCCCTCCAGGTCTTCGACCTCGTGTACGTCACCACCAAGGGCGGCCCCCTCGGCGCCACCACCGTCATCGTCTACTTCGTCTGGGAGCAGGCCTTCCAGAACTTCACCGCCGGATACGGCGCCGCCGCGGCCTACGTCCTGGCGGTCGGCCTGGTGGCGGCGGCCGTCGTGCTGCGCCTGTACCGGCGCCACCGGGAACGTACGGGATCAACTCCGGTACCAGGAGCGGGCGTTGTCCGACCGGAAGGAGCGGGCCGATGACCGCGCCCACGATGACCCAGGGGGCGGCCGCCTCCGTCAGCGCGTCCGCCGACCGCACCGCACGGCGCCGCCGCCTGCCGTTCAGCCCCTGGCATCTGCTCCTCGCGCCGCTCTCGATCGGCTTCGCGCTGCCGCTGGTGTGGCTGATCCTCAGCTCCGTGATGAGCGACGCCGAGATCAACCGGTTCCCGCCGGCGCTGTGGCCGCACGGTATCCACCTCGGCGGGTACCGCTACGTCCTCGGCAACGCGATGTTCCCGCGCTGGTTCCTCAACTCGTGCATCGTCGCGCTGGTGGCCGTCACCTCGAACCTCGTGCTCGGGGCGCTCGGCGGCTACGCCTTCGCGCGGATGCGGTTCGCCGGGTCGCGCCTTCTGCTCGGGCTGATGCTCGCGACGATGGCCGTGCCGTTCCAGCTGACCATGATCCCGACGTTCCTGGTGATGAAGTGGCTCGGGCTCATCGACACGCTCGGCGCGCTGATCGTGCCGTCCCTGGTCACACCGTTCGCGGTGTTCCTCTTCCGGCAGTTCTTCCTGTCCCTGCCGAGGGAACTGGAGGAGGCGGCCTGGATCGACGGGTGTTCGCGACTGCGGGTGCTCGTCTCGATCGTGGCGCCGCTGGCCCGCCCGGCGCTGGCCACGGTCGCCGTGCTCACCTTCCTCGCCACCTGGAACGACCTCTCCTGGCCGCTCATCGCCATCAACCACGACGCGCACTACACCCTGCAACTGGGCCTCACCACCTTCCAGGGCCAGCACCACACCAAGTGGTCCGCGGTCATGGCGGGCAACGTCATCACGGTCCTTCCGGTCCTCCTCGCGTTCCTTTTCGCACAGAAGACCTTCATCCAGTCGCTGACGTCGAGCGGGCTGAAGGGGTGAGGCAGCACGGCACGGCCGGGACCGGAAGGAGCACGGCATGACCGAGACCAAGATCGCCTTCATCGGCGCGGGCAGCGTGGAGTTCACCCAGGGGCTGCTGGCCGACCTGTTCGCCTTCCCCGAGTTCGCCCGCGCCCGCATCGTGCTCCACGACATCGACCCCGAACGCCTCGCCACCAGCGAGGCGGCGGCCCACCACATCGCGGCCGAGCGCGGCGCGGCGCCGCTGGTCAGCGCCCACCTGGAGCGGCGGGCGGCGCTCGACGGCGCCGACTTCGTCATCAACACCGTCCAGATCGGCATGAACCGGGCCACCCGTACCGACTTCGAGATCCCGGCGCGCTACGGGCTGCGCCAGACCATCGGCGACACCCTCGGCATCGGCGGCATCTTCCGCGCCCTGCGCACGTTCCCGCTGCTGCGCTCGCTCGCCGCCGACATGGCCGAACTCTGCCCGGGCGCCCACCTGTTGAACTACACCAACCCGATGGCGATGAACCTGCTCTATCTGCACCGGGTGGCCCCCGCGCTGCGGGCCGTGGGCCTGTGCCATTCGGTGTACTGGACGATGCGCGACCTGTCCGAACTGATCGGCACGCCCTTCGAGGAGGTCACCTACCTCGCCGCCGGGGTCAACCACCAGTCCTGGGTGCTGCGTTTCGAACGCGCAGGCCAGGATCTGTATCCGCTGCTCGACGAGGCCATCGCCAAGGACCCCGAACTGCTTCGCCGGGTACGCGTCGACATGTACCGCAGACTCGGCCACTACCCGACCGAGACCAGCGAGCACTCCTCGGAGTACGTGCCCTGGTATCTGCACCACGACGCGGAGATCGACCGGCTGCGCCTGCCGGTCGGCGTCTACCTCGACATCGTCGAGGAGAACCTCGCCACTTACGCCCGCACCCGCGACGCACTGGCCTCGGGGCGGCCCCTGCCGGTGGAGGGGACCATGGAGTACGCACCGCAGATCATCCACAGCATCGTCACCGGCACCCCGCGCACCGTCTACGGCAACGTTCCCAACCACGGCCTGATCGACAACCTGCCCGCCGACTCGGTCGTCGAAGTCCCCTGCCTGGTCGACGCGCTGGGGGTGCAGCCCACCAGGATCGGCGCCCTGCCGCCGCAGTGCGCGGCGCTCAACCGCGGCTACGTCTCGGTGACCGACCTGGTGGTGCGGGCCGCCCTGCTCGGCGAGCCGCGCCACATCCGGCACGCCGCGATGAGCGATCCGGCGACCGCGGCGACGCTGCCCGTCGAGCGGATCTGGGACCTGTGCGACGACCTCGTACGGGCCCATGAGCCTTTGCTGCAACCGGAGTTGAGGGCTTCGCTGGGGCATTGAGCCCCGAAGGTGCGGGGGGCCTGAGTGGCCGGGGGAAGGCGCGCCGGGCGACGGTACGAGGGACTGCGTGGACGGTCGGGTCACTGGGTCATCGTGATGCGGAAGACGGGGTGGTCGGGGGCTATCCGGCGGAGTTCCTCGTCGCTGGATTCGGGGCCGACGCCGTTGAAGAAGACGCCCACCTCGGCCTTCCAGCGCTTGAGGTAGGCGCGCAGGAGGGCGGGCTTGTCGTCGTCGGAGACCTCGACCGCGGTGAACGCCTCGGCCTTCTTGCCGAGGTGCAGCTCGCCGCCGCCGGCCGCCCGCATGTTGTGCGTCCACTGGACGTGCCCGCGCGGGGCCACCAGGTAGTGCCCGCCCTCGAAGGTCATCAGGTTGACCGGGGTGCGCCGCCACTCACCGCTCTTGCGGCCGCGGACAGCGAGAACCCGGGAGCCCCAGATGCTGAGCCCGCGCCGGGTCAGCCAGGCGACGGACCGGTTGACGACGTTGACCGTGAACCAGCCGGGCTTCTTGACGTGTGCGGATGCGGATGCGGACATGGTGTGTCTCCCCTGGGGGTGAGTGGGCGGGTGAGTGGGCGAGTGGGCGAGTGGGCGAGCCGTCTGCGAGAGCGGTGCTCTCGTTCGTGAGCAGTGTGCACCGAAGCGGCGCTCCGAAGCAAGAACAGTGCTCTCATAAATGTGCGGCGATCCGATTTCGGTGCGGCAGTCGCGTTCTTGGCCACTGCTCTCGGGACTGGCAGACTGGGGCCATGAGCACCGTCCAGGGAGCCCGTGCACGGGCACGTATCGAAGTCACCGCGGCCATCAAGGACGAGGCCAGAAAGCAGCTGGCCACGGAAGGCGCGACCAAGCTCTCGCTCCGTGCCGTCGCCCGCGAGCTCGGCATGGTCTCCTCGGCCCTCTACCGCTACTTCCCCAGCCGCGACGACCTGCTGACCGCCCTCATCATCGACGCCTACGACGCCGTGGGCGAAGCCGCCGAGCAGGCCCTCGCCAAGCAGCGCAAGGCCGCGTCGCCCGCCGCCCGCTGGACCGCCGTCTGCCGCGCGGTGCGCGCCTGGGCGCTGGCCCACCCCCACGAGTTCACCCTGATCTACGGGTCGTCCGTCCCCGGCTACACAGCCCCCCAGGAGACCGTCGGCCCCGCTGCCCGGGTCGGGCTCGTCCTCGTCTCCATCGCCCGCGACGCCCACCACGGCAAGGGCATCGCCCCGCCGCCGCTCGCCGTGCCCCTGCGTGCCGAGGCCGAGCGGATGGCCGCCGAGCTCGCCCCCGACCTGCCTCCGGCGGTGGCCGTCGCCCTGGTCGCGGCCTGGGCGCAGCTCTTCGGCCTCATCCTGTTCGAGGTGTTCGGCCAGTTCCGGCGGGTCGTCGAGGACCGCGATCCGTTCTTCACGCACGCCGCCGAGCAGCTGGCCCGCTCGGTGGGCCTGGTGCTGCCCGCCTGACCCGGCACTCCCCAGCCGGGCCCGGTACTCCCTGCGGAGTACGTGTGATCACCTCGCACGGCTGACGCCCCGGCCACCGCCCCCGGTCTAGCGTGGCCGGTATGGAAGAGCAGCAGTCACCGCGCGCCACCGGCCGCGGCGGTCCGCCCCGGCACCAGGAGGGGCCGCCGCCCTTCGTGCGGCGCTGGGTGCAGGGGCCGGACGACGAGGACCGGCCCGGTCCCCGGCTGCCGTGGCTGTCGACGGCCGCGCTCACCGTGTTCGTCCTGGTCGGCTCCCACTTCGCCGAGCACTCCCAGGCCGGCCGGGCCCCGCTCGACGCCTTCGCCCATGTGCTCCTCGTCGCCAGTTGCGCGGTGCTCCTGATCCGCCTGCGCCACCCGGTCGTCGCCGTCTTCGCCGCCTCGGCAGCCGCCATGGTCTACCTCGGCGCCGGATATCCCTACGGCCCGGTCTTCCTGCCCGTCATGGTCGGCTGCTTCACCGCGGTCATCGCCGGACACCGCCGCCAGGCCTGGGGCGCGATCGCCATGCTCTGGCTCGGGCACCTCCTGGTGGCCCACTGGCTCTACCGCTGGCTGCCCCCGTCGGGCGACTCAGCCGCGCCCTGGGGCCAGGAAGTGGGCATCGCCGCCTGGGCGGTGGCGATCGTCGCGGTCGCCGAACTCGTGCGCGTCCGAAGGGAACAGTGGGCCAGGGAGCGAGCGGGGCGGGCCGCCGCGGCGAAGCGGCGGGCCGACGAGGAGCGGATGCGGATCGCCCGCGAACTGCACGACGTGCTCGCCCACAGCATCTCCGTCATCAACGTCCAGGCCGGCGTCGGCCTGGCGCTGCTCGACTCCGACCCCGAGCAGGCCCGCACGGCGCTGACCACCATCAAGTCCGCGAGCAAAGAGGCGCTCGGCGAGGTGCGCCAGGTCCTGGAGACGCTGCGCGCGCCGGGCGAGGCGCCACGTTCCCCGGCCCCCGGCCTGGAGAGGCTCCCCGAACTCGTCGAGCAGGCCGCGAGCGCCGGACTCGCCGTCGAGACCACGACCACCGGCAGGCCCGAGGCCCTTCCGCCCGGCGCCGACCTGGCCGCCTTCCGCATCGTGCAGGAGGCCCTCACCAACGTCGTACGCCACTCCGCGGCGCGCACCGCACGAGTCGCGGTCGGCTATGAACCCGGCGCCCTGCTCCTCCGCGTCGACGACGACGGACCCCCGTCCGGCGGTGACGCGGGCGGTAGCGGAAACGGCCTGATCGGCATGCGGGAGCGGGCGGCCGCGCTCGGTGGCACGATCGACGCGGGACCGGTCGCGGGCGGCGGCTTCCGCGTGACCGCCCGGCTTCCGCTGGCCGCCCACCCGAAGGAGACCCCTTGATCCGCGTACTGCTAGCCGACGACCAGCTCCTGGTGCGCGCCGGGTTCCGGGCGCTGCTCGACGCCCAGGACGACATCGAGGTGGTGGGGGAGGCCGCCGACGGCGAGGAGGCGTTGGGCCTGGTGCGCCAACTGCGGCCGGACATCGTCCTGATGGACATCCGGATGCCCCGGCTCGACGGCCTCGCCACCACCCGCCGGATCACGTCCGACCCGGACCTGGCCGCCGTGAAGGTCGTCATGCTCACCACCTTCGAGCTCGACGAGTACGTCTTCGAGGCGATCCGCGCCGGTGCCTCCGGCTTCCTCGTGAAGGACACCGAGCCGGAGGAACTGCTGCGCGCGGTCAGGGCCGTGGTCGACGGCGACGCGCTGCTCTCGCCCGGGGTGACCCGGCGGCTGATCGCCGAGTTCGCCGCGCGCTCCAAGGAGCCGGCCGCCGCCGACACCCTGGCCGAACTCACCGAGCGCGAGCGGGAGGTGATGGCCCTGGTCGGCATCGGGCTCTCCAACGACGAGATCGCCCGCCGCCTCGTCGTCAGCCCGCTGACCGCGAAGACCCACGTCAGCCGAGCGATGGTGAAGCTCGGCGCCCGCGACCGGGCCCAACTGGTCGTTCTGGCCTACGAGTCGGGTCTGGTGCGCCCCGGCTGGCTGGGCTGACGCGCGCCGCGGCCGGCCCCGTACGGAAAGCGCCACAGGACGTGCACGGTCCGCCAGACGAAGACGACGAGAGCGCAGGCGCCGCCGATGAGCAGCAGTACGCGCCGCAGGGGGTGCGGCAGTTCGAGGGCGTAGCCGGAGCCACCGATCGCGCCGAACACCAGGCCGGCCGCGAACAGGGCACTGACCAGCGCGTATCCGATCTCGATCGTGATGGCGTCCCGCTCGGCCCCACTCCGTGTCCCCATGCGCGAAGTTTCACAGCAGGGACGGCCGGTGAGCAACCATCGCCCGCCGGCCGTCCCTCCCCCCGGTGCTTGCTTGGCCGAGATTACATGTGCATGCATTGAATGCGAGCGCATTTAATGTCCATGCAACACAATCGCGCGGCTCTGCTACCGTGCCGACATGGCAGCTGAGAAGACCGAGCGCCTGCTCGTGGCGGAATGGCGGGAGCTCCTCGCGCTCCATGCGCGCACCACGTGCGAACTCGACCGCGAGCTCCATGCGTACGGGCTCGGCGCGAGCGACTTCGAGGTCCTGGACATCTTGGCCGAGGGGCGCAAGGGCGAGCCGCACTGCGCGTTCCGCGTGCAGGAGCTGGCCTCGTGCATCCATCTGAGCCAGAGCGCGCTGTCCCGCCTGATCGGCCGCCTGGAGAAGGACGGCCTGGTCACGCGGGGGATGTGCAGCGAGGACCGGCGCGGGGTGAGCGTGGAGATCACCGATTCCGGCCGGTCCCGCCACGCCGAGGTGCTGCCGCTCCAGCGCGAGGTGCTCGCCCGGATGCTCGGGAGCCGGGCCGAGCGGTAGGCGGTGGAGCACCGTTGCGGTCAACTGCCGTGCCGGAGTGACGGGTTGATGCTTTGGCTTGGATCAGGGCCGGGACGCCGTGGTGTGCCGTGCGGTGTAGCCGATGAGCGCGGCGCCCGCGGACAGGGCCGCGACCGTGGTCAGGGCGACCGGCAGTGACGACCACTCGGCGAGCAGCCCGATCGCGGGCGGCCCGAGCAGCATGCCGCCGTAGCCGAGCGTGGAGGCCGCGGCCACCCCGCCGGGCCCGGCGAGCGCGCCCGCCCTCGCGACGGCGACCGGGAAGATGTTGGCGAGGCCGACACCCATCACGGCGAAGCCGGCAAGGGCGAGCCACACCGTCGGGGCGAGCGCGCCGAGCAGCATCCCGGCACTGGCCGTGAGCCCACCCGCCACCAGGGTGCGAGTCTGGCCGAGCCGTTCGAGCAGCGCTGTGCCGGAGAGCCGGCCGGCCGTCATGGCCAGGGCGAACAGCGAGTAGCCCACGGCCGCGACGCCGGGTGCGGCGGACAGGTCCTGCTCCAGGTGCAGAGCGCCCCAGTCCGCCATCGCGCCCTCGCCGTACGCCGTGCACAGCGCGATCACGCCGAAGAGCAGCACCAGACGCCGGGACCGTCCGTCGGGACGGCGCTCCTGGGTGTGGGGTGTGCTCGCGTGCACCGGCGCCGGATGGCGCAGCAGCACCCGCCCGGCCAGTGCGGTCACCGCGAGGCCGACTCCGGTCAGGGCCAGCAGGTGCGCGCTGGGGGAGAGGGTGGATGCGACCAGCGCGCCGACGCCCGCGCCGACCATTCCGCCGAGGCTGAACGCCGCGTGGAAGCTCGGCATCACCGGGCGGCGCAGCGCCGCGACCAGGTCCACGGCCGCGCTGTTCATCGCCACGTTGATGCCGCCGTACGCGGCGCCGAACACCAGCAGCACCAGGCCGAGCGCGAGCGCGGAGTGGGTCCCTGGCGGCAGTGCGATGGCCAGCGCCATCAGCGCGCCGCAGACGACGGTCACCGGATGGCTGCCGAACCGGCGGCACAGCCGGCCGGTCAGCACCATCGTCACCACCGCCCCGGCGGACACACCGAGCAGGGCGAGCCCCAGCTCGCCCGCGGAGGCTCCGGTCTGCTGCTTGATCGCGGGGATGCGGACCACCCAGCCGGCGAAGAGGAAGCCGTCGAGGGCGAAGAACACGGTCAGGGCGGTGCGGAGGCGGGACAGGGAGGGTGCGGCGGTGTTGTCGCCAGGTCCCCCCGGAGCGGCCGTCCGGACTTTGTTTAGTAGCGGCACAAAGTCAGGATAGGGGTGGTGGGGTGGGTGCATCAACCGGGTCGGGGCGGCGGTCCCCTCCCGGGGCGGGGGCTTCGGCCGCGGGCCGTGCGTGGCTGTCGCGCAGTTTCCCGCGCCACCGGCGGCGCCGGATACAGGCGCCTTCAGCCTGTCCGGAGTTCGAGGCCGAGCGCCCTTCAGGCGCGCTACGGGGTCTGGGGCGGAGCCCCAGGAACGGACCTTCCCCTTCCCCCTCGCCCCCGGCGGGTTTCGGGAAGGGGCGGAGTGGGGCATCCCCGGGGTCCGGGGGCGGAGCCCCCGGGAGTGGCCGCCACGCCGGACCTGTCGCCGGCCAACTGCCGGAAGAACCGGTTCCGTCGGGATCATGGGAGACTCGCCCCCATGAACGGCAAGGCGACGACCACCCGGACCAGGCTGGAGAGGGGCCGCAGCGCACTCGGCCCCGCACTCGAACTGGTGCATACCGGCCGCGCCCCGACCCGCGCCGTGCTCACCGCCGAGCTGGGCGTCACCCGCGCCACCGCCGGCGCGGTCGCCGCCGAGCTCGAAGCGCTCGGCCTGATCCAGGTCGACTCCCGGCCCGCCGCGGCCGGCTCCCAGGGCCGCCCCTCGCACCGGCTCGCCGTCAACGACACCGGGCCCGTCGCGCTCGCCGCGCAGGTGCACGCCGACGGCTACCGGGCCGCGCTCGTGGGCCTCGGCGGCGAGATCGTCGCCACCGACCCCGGCTGTGTGATCGTCTCGGCCGATCCCGCCCAGGTCCTTGGCGAGGTCGTCGACGCGGGCGCGGCCCTCCTCAAGGGCACCGGCCGCCGCTGCGTGGGCGCGGGCCTCGCCGTCCCCTCCGCCGTCGCCGAACCCGAGGGCACCGCGCTCAACCCGCTCCACCTGGCCTGGCCCGCCGGCTCCCCGGTGCGCGAGATCTTCGCCGAACGCGTCCGGGCGGCCGGCATCACGGGCCCCGCCTTCACCGGCAACGACGTCAACCTCGCCGCCCTCGCCGAGCACCGGCACGGCGCGGGCCGCGGCGCTCAGCACCTGCTCTGCGTCGCCACCGGCCACCGAGGCGTCGGCGGCGCGCTCGTCCTCGACGGCCGTCTGCACAGCGGGAGTTCGGGCCTGGCCCTGGAGGTCGGCCACCTCACCGTCAACCCGGACGGCCGCCCCTGCTACTGCGGCAGCCGCGGCTGCCTCGACGTCGAGGCCGACCCGCTCGCCTTCCTCACGGCTGCGGGCCGCACGCCCGGACCCGAGGTGTCGCTCCTCGAACAGTCACGGGCCCTGCTGCGTCACGAGTACGCGGACGTCACGATCCGGCACGCCGCCGAGGAGCTCATCGACCGGCTCGGCCTCGGCCTCGCCGGACTCGTCAACATCCTCAACCCCGACCGGATCATCCTCGGCGGCCTGCACAAGGCGCTCCTGGAGGCGGACCCGGACCGGCTGCGGGCCGTCGTGGCCGACCGCAGCCTGTGGGGCCAGAGCGGCGGCGTACCCATCCTTGCCTGCTCCCTCGACCACAACAGCCTGGTCGGAGCGGCCGAGCTGGCCTGGCAGCCGGTGCTCGACGACCCGCTCGGCGCGCTCACTCACCAGGCGTAGACCCGCGCCGGATTGGCGACCAGGATCTGCTCCAACACCCCTTCGCCCAGGGCGAGTTCGAGCCTCGGTCGTACCCGGCGCAGCAGATACGGCATGCCGGGGGTGTCCGGGGTCACGGTGTCCCCGCCCAGCAGGAGCCGGTCGGCGAAGCCCGCGTCCGCGAGCGCCCGCAGTGCGTCCGGCATCCGCCAGTCGGTGGCGTGGTTGGCCCGCGACGGCCCGTCGAAGGCGAGGTTGGCTCCCGCTTCGGCGGCCAGGCGGTGCACGGCGAAGTCGGGTGAGCGGTTGAGGTGCCCGAGGATCACCGACCCGGGCGGCACCTCCAACTCCCCGCACAGCAGGTCGAGTACATCGAGCACACCCGTGCCCAGCTCCAGGTGGACGGCGATCGGCGCGCCCGTGCGGCGGTGCGCCTCGGCGGCGGCCCGCATCGTGAGCGTGGCGTGCTCGTCGAGCCCGTGGAAGCCGCCCGCCACCTTGATCAGACCCGCCCGGACCCCTGTGTCGCCGATGCCCTCGATCAGCTCGACCACGAAGAGCTCGGCCAGCCGGTCGCGTACCGAATCGAGCAACTCGCCCGGATAATGGGCGGCTTGGTGCAGTCCGGTGGCGGCGATGATGTGCACCCCCGACTCCCGCGACAGCGCGGGAAGTTCGGCGATCCGCCGCCCCATGCCGTACGGCGTCCACTGCACCACCGTGCCGCCGCCGAGCGCACCGAAGGCGGTGAGCCGGGCGACCGCGTGCCCGATATCGTCCAGTTCCTGACCCGGCAACAGCGGGCTGCGGATGAACAGATGGTCGTGCGCGTCGACGACGCCGAGCCGGTCGGCCGGAACCTCGCCGAGCACCGTGTGCGCCGCGCTCACCACTGCCGCCCCGACCGCAGCCCCGCGCGCCCGGGCTGCGACAGGTGCAGCACCTGGAACCGGTCGCCTTGCGCCGGAGGATCGGACTGCTCCCAGAGAGTGAACCGCACCAGCTCCCAGCGGCTCGGATCGATGGCCACGGCGCAGGCCACCACCCCGGGGTCCAGCGCCCGAGCCGCCTCGTCCGCCACGAAGCGCGCCGGCTCGACGCCCTCCGGCACGGGCAGGCGAAGCCGGGTCGCCGTGGTCGGCACGGCCCCGGACGCGGGCCCCTCCGCGTAAGCCAGGCCCGTCCAGTGCCTCACCTGCGGACGCCCGAAGTCGTCGACGATCCCCTGGAAACCGGGGCCCCACAGGAAGGAGTTCATGCCCTCGGGAGTGGCCCAAAGGTAGAACGGAGCATAGGAGTTGACCGGCGATCCGGTTCGGCGCTCGCGCATCAGATACGCCTTGAGGCCGAGCCCGGGAAAGTCGTCCAGGAGGTGGCCCCGGGTGGCGACCCGCTTGCGGATGATCTCCATGTCGTAGTCGGCGGGCAGCGTGATCTCGTACTGCATGGCGTGCATCGCGTACTCCTCAGGCGGCGGGGCCGGTCACGGCCGGGTATGTGTCGGCTCCGACATGGCAGTCCCACTCGATGGTCGTGCCGTCGGCGGCCGCTTCCACGACCGCGAGATGCGTCATGAACGTGCGAGGCCCGGCGCCGTGCCAGTGCCACTCGTCCGGCTCGATCCAGACCGTGTCGCCCGCCCGGATCGGCTCGATCGCACCGCCCCGGCGCTGCACCAGACCCTCGCCCTCGGTCACATGCAGGACCTGGCCGTGCGGGTGGCGGTGCCAGGCGGTGCGGGCCCCCGGGGCGAAGTGGACGCTGACCATCCTTATCCGGGAAGGGGGTTGCGGCGCCGCGATCTCGTCGAGCCAGACCGTGCCCGTGAAGTTGTCGGCCGGTCCGGTCCGGGTGTCGGGGCGCTGGCGAGTGATGTGCACGTACGACCGTTCCTTCGCTGGGTGGTTGGCAGTGGTCACTGGGTTGTGTCGGCAGGGGCGAGCAGGGAGAGCAGTCCGCGCACACCCGCGTCGAAGGCGACGGGCGAGCCGGAGGCGCGGGCCAGGACGTAGCCGCCCTGGACAGTCGCCACCACGGCCGCGGCGATCTCGCCCGGCACCAGATGAGGGGCGAACTCGCCCTGAGCCAGGCCCTCTTGGACGATCTCGGCGAGCCGGCCGCGCAGCCAGTCGAGCGTCTCGTCGACCGGAGCGCGCAGCTCGGCGCTGGCGATGATCTCGGGGTCCATGGTGAGGCGCCCGACCGGGCAGCCGCGCAGCACATCGCGCTCGCGCAGCAGATACGCCGAGATCCGCTCGTACGCCGTGCCGCCGCCCCCGAGCGTGGCCTCGGCGGCGCGGCGCATCTCCTCGGCGGTGCGCCGGATCGCCGCGAGCGCCAGATCGGGCTTGCCCGCGAAGTGGTGGTACATGCTGCCCTGCCCCGCGCCCGCCTGCTGCTGGATGGCCTTCGGGCTGGTGCCTACGTAACCGCGCTCCCACAACAGCTCGCGGGTGGCTTCGATCAGACGCTCCGGAGTGCTCATGAAGCCACTGTACATACCAGTAGGTACAGAATCCAGCGCAGTCGTCGGAACCCGATCTGCTCCCTGCGGGGTATGCCGACTGCCGCTGACCGTACGACGACTCGGACCCCCTTGCGGCGGGAGGCTCGAAGCACCGAGGAACCACCCCCACCGAGGGAGCTGACCGAGATGAACACCCTGGCCTACGCAGGTCCCGGACCCTGGATCTTCTTCGTCCCGCTGGTCTGGGCAGCCGTGATCCTCGCCGTCGTCACGGTGCTGCGCCGCACCGGTTGGCGGGGCCGCCGCGGACCGTGGCGCCCGCCCCTGGACGACCGCTCGCCCCTGACCGTCCTCGGCCGCCGGTTCGCGGCCGGCGAGATCGACGAGGAGGAGTACTGGCGCCGGATCTCCGTCCTGGAGGAGCACTTCGGACGGACGAACCTCACCCCTGTGGGCAAGGGCGGTGCGGCATGAGCACCGCCGTCCGCACCGCCCCCGCCGCCCGGGTCGTCGACGCCGTGAAGGTGTACGGCACCGGTGACACCGAAGTGAGGGCCCTGGACGGGGTGAGCGTCGGCTTCCACGCCGGACGCTTCACCGCGATCATGGGGCCCTCGGGCTCCGGCAAGTCCACCCTCATGCACTGCGCCGCAGGGCTCGACACCCTCAGCGCCGGTTCCGCCTTCATCGGCGACACCGACCTGAGCGCGCTCGACGACCGCAGGCTCACCCTGCTGCGCCGCGAACGCGTCGGCTTCGTCTTCCAGGCCTTCAACCTGATCCCCACGCTCACCGTCGCCGAGAACATCACGCTGCCCCTCGACCTCGCGGGGCAGCGCGGCGACCGCGAGTGGATCGAGGCGCTCGTCGACACCGTCGGCCTCCGGGACCGCCTGCACCACCGCCCCGGCGAACTCTCCGGCGGCCAGCAGCAACGCGTCGCCGTGGCCCGCGCCTTCGCCGGCCGCCCGGACGTCGTCTTCGCGGACGAGCCGACCGGAAACCTCGACTCGCGCTCCGGCGAGGAAGTCCTGAGCCTGCTCGGCCGGACCGTGCGTCAGACCGCCCGCACCGTCGTCATGGTCACCCACGACCCGGTCGCCGCCGCCCACGCGGACGAGGTGCTCTTCCTCGCCGACGGCCGCCTCGTCGACCGGATGCCCGACCCCACCGCGGAGCGCGTACTCGACCGTATGCGCCTGCTCTCGCAGAGCGAGGACGGCGACCGGGCGCGGCTTCTCGCGCAGAGCCCGGATGGCGTCAACTCCCCGGGGAAGCGAGGGACATGAACGCCTCACTGCGTCTCAGCCTCAACTCCCTGCGTTC
This sequence comes from Streptomyces mauvecolor, assembly GCF_039532965.1. Lineage (NCBI taxonomy): Bacteria > Bacillati > Actinomycetota > Actinomycetes > Kitasatosporales > Streptomycetaceae > Streptomyces > Streptomyces mauvecolor. Next base: position 245,380 of record NZ_BAAASQ010000008.1, read on the forward strand.
CCACAAGCGCCGCTTCGCGGGCACGTTCGTCGCCGTCCTGCTCGGCGTCTCCTTCCTCGCCGGGACGCTCGTCATGGGCGACACCCTCCGCGCGAGCTTCGACACCCTCTTCGCCGGCGCCAACGGCGGCACGGACGCCGTCGTCCGCAGCACCGATGTCGTCACCGTCTCCGGACAGGGCCAGGGCAGCCGCCGACGCGTCGACACCTCCCTCATCACGAAGATCCAGGGCACTCCCGGCGTCGCGGCCGCCGTCCCGGTCGTCGAGGGCTCGGGCCAGCTCGCCGGCGCCGACCACAAACCCATCGGCGGCCAGGGTCCGCCCACCCGCGCCGGGAACTGGATCACCGACCCGAGGCTCAACCCGTATCAACTGGCCCAGGGTCGCGCCCCGCAGGCACCCGGCGAGGTCGTCGTCAACCGGGGCGCCGCCGACAAAGGCGGCCTCAAGCTCGGCGACACCACCGTGCTGCGCGCCCCGGACCCCGTCACCGTGCGCATCGTCGGCATCGCCACCTTCGGCGGCCAGGACGGCATGGGGCAGGTCACCTACGCCGGAATGACCCTGGCCGACGCGGAGAAGTACCTCACCCCCAAGCCCGGCGAGGCCTCCTCCATCGCCGTCCGCGCGGGCCCGGGCATCAGCCAGCGGCAACTCGTCGACAGGCTGACTCCCGTACTGCCGACCAAAGTTGAGGCCATCACCGGCAAGGCCGCGTCGGCCGAGAGCCTCGACATGGTCGCCGGAATGTTCCTCGACCTGTTCACCACCCTCCTGCTCGTCTTCTCCGGCATCGCCCTGCTCGTCGCGACCTTCTCCATCCACAACACCTTCGCCATCGTCGTCGCCCAGCGCACCCGCGAGAACGCCCTGCTCCGCGCGCTCGGCGCCGCCCGGCGGCAGGTCGTCGCCGCCACGCTCGCCGAAGCAACGGCCGTCGCGATCGCGGCATCGGCGGTCGGCGTGCTCGCCGGCATCGCCATCGCGGCCGGACTTCAGGCGCTCTTCCCGGCCATCGGATTCCCTTTCCCCGGCGGGGACTTGGTGATCGGCTGGCTCTCCGTCGCCCTCCCGATCGCCGTCGGCGTCCTGGTCTGCCTCGGCTCGGCGCTGCTGCCCGCGGTGCGGGCCGGGCGCACCGCACCGCTGGCCGCGCTGCGCGAAACGGCCGTAGACCAGTCCGGCGCCTCCCCCGGACGCGAAATCACCGGCGGCATCCTGCTCCCGGCCGGTATCGCGGTCACCCTTGCCGGAGTGCTCACCGGCCCGAACGTGCTGCTCGCGGGTGTCGGCGCGGTGCTGACCCTGGCCGCGTTCGTAGTCCTCGGCCCCGTCGCGTCCACCTACGCCGTACGTCTCCTCGGCGGCCCGCTCGACAAGGTGCGGGGCATCACCGGCTCGCTCGCCCGGCGCAACGCGCTGCGCAGCCCCAAGCGCACCGCCGCCACCGCGACCGCACTGATGATCGGCGTCGCGGTCGTCTCCCTGTTCACCGTGTTCGGAGCCTCGCTGAAGACGACCATGAACCAGACGGTGTCCAAGTCCTTCGCGGGCGATGTCGCCGTCAGTGCCAGGGCATTCGGCGCGGGCGGCGCGGGCATCAGCCCCCGACTGGCGCCTGCCGTCGGCAAGTTGCCCGAGGTGAAGACAGCCGTCGGGCTCGGCAAGGGCGTCGCGGACGTCGACGGCGGCGGGCGCGCCCTGACCGTCACCGACCCGGCGAAACTCTCCGGCGTGCTCGACCTGGGTGCGGTGCAGGGCTCGCTCGCCGGCCTCGGAGCCAACGGCCTCGCGGTCTCCGCAGACGAAGCCGGCAAGAAGGGCTGGCACCCCGGTTCCACGGCCCGACTCACCTTTCCCGACGGACAGAAGCAGACCTTCACGGTCCGCGCCGTGTACGCCGAGAAGGACCTGGCGGGCGACTACCTGCTCACCCGCGAGGCCTGGGCCCCGCACCGCGTCCAGGACTCCGACAGCCTGGTGGCGGTCGCGTTCAGGCCCGGCGTCCCGCTCGCCGACGGCAAGAAGGCGGTCGAGCGGACAGCCGCCGCGTACGGCAACCCCGAGGTGCAGACCCGCGCCGAGTACGCCGCCTCCTCGGCGAGCGGCATCGACATGATGCTCACCCTGGTCTACGCCCTGCTCGCGCTCGCCGTCGTCATCGCCCTGCTCGGCATCGCCAACACCCTCACCCTCGCCGTCCACGAACGCACCCGGGAACTCGGGCTGCTGCGCGCCGTCGGCCAGACCCGGGCCCAGCTGCGGGCCATGGTCCGCTGGGAGTCGGTCCTGGTGGCCGCGTTCGGCACGGCGGGCGGGCTCGGGCTCGGCGCCTTCCTCGGCTGGGTGCTCGTCAAGGCGTCCGACTCGGCCGGCACCAGCGCCTTCGCGCTGCCGCCGCTCCAGTTGACGGTGGTCGCCCTCGTCGGCCTGCTGGCCGGTGCGGTGGCGGGCTTGCGTCCCGCGCGCCGGGCGGCGCGGCTCGACGTGCTCCGTGCGATCGCGACCGAATAGCGCCCGACACCGTTCCGCCCGGTCAGCCCGCGATGGGAGACCGGGCGGCGGCCCGTCCACGCGCTGCGCGCGAGGGCCGCGGTTCTGTGAAAGGAGTGCCGGACGTCGCCGCGTACAGCGGGTACGGCGGCAGGGCCGCAGCGGGGGAGGGCGCGGCGAGCGTGAACCACACGGCCTTGCCGGACTCGCCTTCCAGGCGCACCCCCCAGCTGTCGCTGACCGCCGCAATCAGGGCGAGACCGCGGCCGTTGGTGGCGAGCGCGTCGGCGTCCCGCAGAGCGGGCAGCGTCGGATCGTGGTCGTGGACGGAGATGGTGAGCCGGTCGAGCAGCAGCTCGATCTCCACGGTGCACATCTTGTCCGGCTCGGCATGCCGGTGAACATTGGTGAGCAACTCGGTGACGCCGAGCGCCGCCTCGTCTATCAACGGGTCCAGATGCCAGTAGCGCAACTGCGCCGATACGATTCTGCGGACCTGTCCGATCCGCGACGGCAGGGCTTGGAGCTCCACCGTGCACTGCCTGCTTGGCTGGCTGATCACGGTTGCGACTCCCCGAATGAGGTCCGGAAGTTGCTGTCTGGTCCGGCGGCCTGCCCAGAGCGTCACCGCCGGTAAACCCTCAGTGATGTGACACCAGGGTGGCCCAAGGGTTCGTACTCCGCAACTCCACCCCGGGCCCCACGCGTTTCAGCCGTGCGCGCCGTGCGTCGTCTGCCGGATGGCCTGCAGGAACCGCTGGGTCAGATCGGGGCCGCGCGAACGGCCCGGCTCCTCGCCCATCGTCAAGCGGTAACGGGTGCCGTTCAGCCGCGCCACCGTGCGGTCCTCCTTGGCGAGCCAGGGCAGCCTGGGGCGCGCCGCGCTGACCGTGTCGACGGGCGCGCTGTCGATCTCCCGCCCGTTGCTGGTGAGCAGGGCGAGCCGGCCGTCCTTGATCAGCACCTGGCCCGCTCGGGTCAGCGAACGGGTCCACCGCTCGATCCGTACGCCCTTCGCACTGAACTCGGGTTCCGCCATGACCGTCCGGCCCCCTTCGCATCGTTCCTGGTGGGCAGTCTGCACAACGACGAGCCTACGCACCAGGGCGCGCGGAGGATCGGGTCCGGGCCAGCGTCGTACAACGGCCACCAGGCGCCCCACAAGCCACTCCTATGGATCCCCAAAGGGAACGTTTGTGCAGGTGAGAGGGGTATTGTCAAGCGTGGGGGCGGCACGCAGACACGACCGAGGAGTGGCATGGAAACCATCGATGTGGACCGCAGTGATCCGGAGTACCGTGCGTGGCTGAAGGAGGCCGTGCGCAAGGTCCAGGCCGATGCCAACCGCTCCGCCGACACCCATCTCCTGCGCTTTCCCCTCCCCGAGGCCTGGGGCATCGACCTCTACCTCAAGGACGAGTCGACGCATCCGACCGGCAGCCTCAAGCACCGCCTCGCCCGCTCGCTGTTCCTGTACGGCCTGTGCAATGGCTGGATCCGGCCGGGAAAGCCGGTCATCGAGGCGTCCAGCGGCTCCACCGCCGTCTCCGAGGCATATTTCGCCAAGCTGATCGGCGTCCCGTTCATCGCAGTGATGCCCCGCACCACCAGCGCCGAGAAGTGCCGCCTGATCGAATTCCACGGCGGCCAGTGTCACTTCGTCGACGACTCGATGAAGATGTACGAGGAGTCCGCGGTGCTCGCCGCCGAGACCGGCGGCCACTACATGGACCAGTTCACCTACGCGGAGCGGGCCACCGACTGGCGCGGCAACAACAACATCGCCGAATCGATCTACCAGCAGCTGAAGTTGGAGCGCTACCCCGAGCCCGCCTGGATCGTCGCCACGGCCGGCACCGGCGGCACCTCGGCCACCATCGCGCGCTATGTGCACTACATGCAGCACGACACCATGATCTGTGTCCCCGACCCGGAGAACTCCTGCTTCTTCGACGGCTGGACCCAGGGAGACCCGCTCGCCTCCAGCGACTGCGGCTCGCGCATCGAGGGCATCGGCCGCCCCCGCATGGAGCCGAGCTTCGTTCCCGGCGCCATCGACCGGATGATGAAGGTCCCGGACGCGGCGAGCGTCGCGGCCGTACGCGCCCTGGAGAAGGCGATCGGCCGCAAGGCGGGCGGCTCGACCGGCACCGGGCTGTGGAGCGCGCTGCGGATCGTCGCGGAGATGGTCGCCGAGGGCCGCACCGGCAGCATCGTCACCCTGCTCTGCGACCCGGGCGACCGCTACCTCGACAAGTACTACTCGGACAGCTGGCTCGCCGAGCAGGGCCTGGACATCACCCCGTACGCCGAGACACTCGACACCTTCCTGGAGACCGGGGTCTGGCCGGCCCGCTGAGCTGTCCGGAACGGGACCTTCTGCCCGCGCGGGACCCCGCGCCGCGTGCCAGGGTGACGTCATGGACACGCGCCCGGTAGTTGTCGCCGTAGACGGATCCGACCACAGTCTGCGAGCCCTGGAGTGGGCCATTCCGACCGCTCGCAGACTGGCCGCCGACCTGGTCATCGCGCATGTCCTGCCCGACGCCACCCAGCTCTGGGCGGCCCGCCGGTCCACGCTCGGCCCGGGACCGGCGCTGAACGACCCGGTCACCGACCGGGTCCGCGCCGCGCTCTCGGGCCGCGACGGACTGCCCTCCGTGCGGTTCGACTCCCTTGAGGGCGAAGTGGCCGACGCGCTGCACGCCTTGGGCGCCGAGGCCCGGATGCTGGTGATGGGCTCGCGCGGCCGCGGCGGCTTCGCGAGCCTGCTGCTCGGCTCCAACAGCCTGGCCGTCGCCACCCGGGCGCCCTGCCCCGTGGTGGTCGTGCCGCCGCTGGCCCGCACGGGCGAGGAGGAGCGGACGATGGGCCGGGTCGTGCTCGGGCTCAACCTCGGCGACACCGTGGACGAAGTGATCGACTTCGCCTTCGTCGAGGCCCGGGCGCGGAACGTGCCGCTCCAGGTGCTCTCGGCCTACCCTGCGCCGCCCCCGGCCGCCCTGATGGTCGCGGGCGAGTTCCCGCCGGGGAGGCTTGACGTCGATCAGTACGAACCCGCCGAGCGGGACGTGAAACGCGACCAGGCCGAGCGGCTGCGCCCCTTCGAGGAGCGCTTCCCCGACGTCGAGGTGGACGCCGTGATCGCGCCCGCCGACGCCGCGGGCCACCTCGTCGACGCCTCGGCCTCCGCGGCGCTGATCGTGGTCGGCCGCCACCGCCGCCGCCTGAAGCCCGGCTCCCTCCTGATGGGCTCCGTGGCCCACGCGGTGCTGCACCACGCGGAGTGCCCGGTCGCGGTGGTCCCGGCAAGGGAGGAGGGCTGACTGTTTCCGGCCACCCCAACTGCCGTTCGCCGACACCGCGTTGAGCCCGCCCCCAGCGTTGACCCGCAGTTTGCCCCCGACAGTGGCTTTGCTGTCTACGGTGGGAAAGATCCACTGAACGGCACGGGGAACACGGGGAGCTGTCATGCCATCTGTACTGATCGTCGGCGGGGGACTGGTGGGCCTGACCGCCGCCCTGTGCCTGGAGTACCACGGGGTCGACCACGTCCTCGTGGAGCGCAACACCGAGCCGACGGTGCTGCCCCGCTCGCGCGGCATGCACACCCGCGCCGTGGAGATCTTCCGGCAGCTCGGCGTCGAGGACGCCGTACAGGCCGCGAGCGCGTCCGCTCTCAAAATGGGCAGGTTCGGCGGCGCGCGAAGGGGCCGGAGCATCGCCGACTCCGAGGCGCTCGACCTGCGCCACGTCTTCGCCACCGGCGCCATGGTCGGCGCCGACGACAGCCCCTGCGCCTTCTGCTTCTGCCCCCAGGTGCTCCTCGAACCGGTCCTGCGCGAACTGGCCGAACAGCGCGGCGGCGACATCCGCTTCGGCACCGAACTGACCGCGTTCACCCAGGACGACGACCGCGTCACCGCCACCCTGACGGACCGGTCAACGGGCCGTACGACGACCGTGTACGCCGACTACCTTCTGGCCGCCGACGGCGCGGGCAGCCCGATCCGCACCACCCTGGGCATCACCAGCACCACCCGCCCCGCCACTCACCACTACCTCAACCTCTACTTCCGCGCCGACCTCACCGAGCTGGTGCGCGACCGCACCTTCAGCCAGTGCGAGATCACCGGCCCCGACGTGTCCGGCCTGTTCCTGGCCAAGAACAACACCGACGAATGGTCGTTCCACCTCGCCTACGACCCCGAGCGCGAGAGCCCGCGCGACTACCCCGACGAGCGGTGCCTCGCCCTGCTGCGCACCGCCATCGGCGCGGACGCCCCCGGGCTCCGCATCGACCTGCTCGCCCGCGCCGCCTGGGACACCGGTACCGCGGTCGCCGACACCTACCGCCAAGGCAGGGTCTTCCTGGCCGGCGACGCGGCCCACCGGCACGCCCCCTGGGGCGGCTTCGGCGCCAACACCGGCATCGCCGACGTACACAACCTGGCATGGAAGCTGGCCGCGGTCCTGCGCGCGGAAGCGCCGGCCGCGCTCCTGGACACCTACGAGCCCGAGCGGCGCCCGCGCGGCCTGCTCGTTGCCGAACAGGCCTGGCTGCGCACCGAGTTCCTCGCCCGGTACGGCATCCGCACCCCGCGGAACGCCGAGGCGCTGGACCGCCAGCTCGGCACCGGCGAGATCATGACCCGCTACCGGTACGCGTCCGCCGCCGTCCACGGCGCCCCGGCCGGGGACACGGTCGACCTGCTCGCGGGCCAGACCGGCACCCGCGTCCCGCACCTCTGGCTCGACCGCGACGGCAGGCGCCTGTCCACCCTCGACCTGTGCGGCCCGGGCTTCACCCTGCTCACCGGCGGGGACACCGAAGCCGACGCGGCCTGGGCCGATGCGGCCAAGACGCTCCCCGTGACGGTGCATCACATACGGAGCGGGGGCGCCGACCCGGCGTCGGACGAGGGGGTTCCGCGCGACGGCGAAGGCGCCTGGCCCGGCCTGGTCGGACTGCCCCCACAGGGCGCGCTGCTCGTCCGCCCGGACGGATTCGTCGCCGCCCGGTCCGACGAAGGGCTCACTCCGGAGGTGCTGGACGACATCTGGCGATCCGTCACCAGCGGCTGAGGCGAGTCCGGTTGATCAGGCCTTCGGCGCGGCCGCCAGCCGACGGTCGAGCTTGCGCATCGCGCCCTTGAAGGACTGGCCGATGCCCGGCCGTGCCGCCCGCATCGACAGGCGGAACAGCGCCGGGCCGTCGCTAGCCATCGTCCACCGCACGGTGGTCCCGGAGCCGTCCGGAGCGAGCCGCCAGTTCTCCAGCAGGGCGGTCACACCAGGGGTGTTGGTCTCGTCGATCCGGTAGGCGTAGCGCTCGCCCGGGTCCCTCGCCATGATCGTCTCACGGAAGAACACCCCGCCCCGCAGCCTGATCTCACGCCCGGCCCCGCCGTCCAGGGGCCGGGCCGCGGCGACGGACGAGAACCAGGCGGGGGTGTCGGACACCTCCTCGGCGAGCGCGCGGTAGACGGCCGCGGGCTCCGCCGAGAGGCGGGCCGTGAAGGCCAGCCGCACCGGCGCCGACTCGGCGAAGTCGAGTTCCACGGACCTGAGTCGGCGAGCCATGACGCGTACCTCCTGGCGGTCGGGAGAGCGGGAGTCCCTGCGGGTGGACCCGCGCCGGATCGCGTACGGGGGAGCCGTACGAGCCCGGCGCGGGAAAGCCCGCACACCATAACTGGCAGACCGTCAGATGTCTGCGGAGTCGCCGTTCTCGCCGCCGTTGTCGGGGATCTCCCCGGCCACCACGAGGTCGCGCAGGTGCTCGGTCATCTCCGCGCGGGACCGGTCCGACAGGCCCGAGTCCGTCACGAGCGAGTCGACCTGGTCGAGCGAGGCGAACGAACTGAGCCCCACCGTCCCCCACTTGGTGTGGTCCGCGATCACCACGACCCGCCGCGCCGACTGCACGAACCGGCGATTGGTCTCCGCCTCCGCGAGGTTGGGCGTGGACAGCCCGGCCTCCACCGAGATGCCGTGCACCCCGATGAACAGCACATCGAAGTGCAGCGAACGGATCGCCGCGTCGGCGACCGGCCCCACCAGCGTGTCGGAGAGCGTGCGCACCCCGCCCGTCAGGACCACGGTCGCGGCCCCCGGACGCGGCCCGGACCCCGCGGGCGAGCGCTGCGCGGCATGGAACACGTCGGCGACCTGCACCGAGTTGGTCACCACCGTCAGCTCCGGAACGTCCACCAGCTCCTGAGCGAGCGCGTACGCCGTCGTGCCGCCGGCCAGCGCGATCGCGCTGCCGGGCACGGCCATCCTGGCCGCCTCTCGCGCGATGTCCTGCTTGGCGCTCAGCTCAAGGGTCGACTTCGCCTCGAAGCCCGGCTCGTGGGCCGTGGCCTCCGCGACGGGCACCGCCCCGCCGTGCACCTTCTCGATCACGCCCTGGCGCGCCAGCGCGTCCAGATCCCGGCGGACCGTCATGTCGGAGACGTTGAGTTTCCGGGTGAGCTCGTTGACCCGGACTCCGCCACGCCGTCTGACCTCATCGAGGATCAGCGCACGACGCTGCTCCGCGAGCAGATTCTGGTGGTCGCTCACTGCCGGGCCGGCCCCTTCCACATCGTCGAACACACTCGCCGGGCACATCTGCACCCCCGGCTACGGACACCCCATCCTGTCACGGGGAGATTCCGTGAGAGCACTGCGCCGGGGCACCCGGATCCGAGATCCTGAACGTCCGTGCCCTTCGCGTCGCCGATCCTGCCATCACGAGAGCGAGTCGCAGAAGTGTCCCGTGCCACACCCGCCGCCCAGGCCGGTGCCCCAGCAGTCGAGAGCGGCGGGCCCGCCCTCGAACTCCTTGTCCACGGCGTCGGGGGCACCACACCGCAGAAGATGCTCGACGACCCCCGCACCGTGTGCGTCACGGGCGACGACACGGCGGCCATCTACCGCCGTGCCGAGGACGCCGACGCCGAGACCCACCCCGAGCGCTACCGCGACCGCCCGGTGCCCGAGGCGTACGTCTGGTGCAATCTGACCTCCGGCAACAGCGCCCGCGCCCTGTGGCTGCTCCTGCTGCCGTTCATGGTGATCAACCTCGCGCACTGGATGCGGCCGCCCGCCAAGGAGCCGCACTGGGCGATCCGGCTGTACGGGGTCCTGGTGCGGCTCGTCGCGCTCAGCCTCACCGTGCTCCTGGTCGCCGCCGCCTGCGAGGTCGCGCTCGATCTCACCGCCTGGCAGTGCGCGGGCTCGGCCGCCTGCTCGCGCTCCTGGTACTGGCTGGGCTTCACCTCCGTCGCCCACCACGGCTGGTGGTCCCAGCCGGGCCGCCGCCTCGCCCTCGCGGCGCTCGCGCCCGCGGGCCTGACCTTCCTGCTCTGGTACCTCTCCAACCGCACCTGGAGCGCGTACGAATCCCAGCAGCCGCTGAACGCGGAGCCTGCCAATGACCCCGCCGAGGCCGTCAAGCCCGCCTTCAGCAGGCCCGGATTCTGGTACGGCAGGCGTCTGGTGGCCCGGCTCCGCGCCGCCCACACGGCCGCCGGATTCCTGACCACCGCCGCGGGGGTCACGGGCGCCGCGGCCCGCTACGACCGCGCCGCCACCAGCGCCGTCTTCGAGACGCTGGGCCTGCTCCTGGAGTCAACTCTCGCTGTGACAGGGATAGTTGTGGTGTGGGTGGTGTGCCGCAGGGGACGTACCGAAACGCATCTCGACGAGCAGCTCGACCGGGCCGTGACCGCCTGGCTGCCCGTCGCCTCGCTCGCCCTGCTCGCGCTCGCCCTGGTGTACGCGTCCTGGGACCGCGCCGACTGGGTCTCCTCCGGCGCCCTGCCCGGCGACCGCTCCTTCGGCTTCCTCGCCTTCGCGCAGGGCGTGTTGATCATCGCCCTGGCGGCCGTGGCCCTGCACCTGCGACGCCGGGCACCCGGGGAACGTACCGCCCTGTGCGGCCTCGGCGGCCCCGCCGTCGCCATGCTCGCCTGCGCGCTCGGCGGCGTGATGACGGGCGGTGTCGCCCAGCGCGTCGCCGCCTGGGTGGACCACGGGGCCATCCACCGGGCGTCCTTCAACGGGCCGCCCGCGCTGCTGACGTGGCAGTCCTCGGTGATCCCCGCCCTGCTGGCCCTGCTGATCCCCGTCGTGCTGTTCTTCGCCGTACGCACCTGGCGCACCGCCCGCGCCGACGCCCCGCGCGTCATGGCCGACTACCCCACCGAACAGCCCGACACCGCCCGCACCCGCCGGATCGCCGGAGCGCGCGCGATGGCCGGGCTCACCGACCACGCCCCCGTCTTCCTCGGCATTCTCTCCGGCGCGTCCCTGCTGCTCGGCGCGGCGGCCCTGGTCGGCGCGTGGTGGACCGGCGAAGTGCCGGAGCAGGCGGCCGACGGCGCGGCCACGCCCATCGCCTTCGCCGCCGACGCGGCCCAGTCGCTCGGCTCCTGGTGCACGGGCTTCGGCTTCCTGCTCTTCGTCACCTGGGGCCGGCGCGCCTACAAGGACGCGGCGGCCCGCCGCACCGTCGGCATCCTGTGGGACGTCGGCACCTTCTGGCCGCGCGCCGCACACCCCTTCGCGCCGCCCTGCTACGCCGAGCGGGCCGTGCCCGACCTCGCCTGGCGGATGAACACCTGGACCGAACGCACCGGCGGCCGTCTCGTGATCTCCGGCCACTCGCAGGGCAGCGCGCTCGCCGCGGCCGCTGTCTGGCAACTGCCCGCCGCCACCCGGCGCCGGGTGGCCCTGCTCACCTACGGCTGCCCCGTCGAGCGGCTCTACGGACGCTGGTTCCCCACCTACTTCGGCCCCGCGCCGCTCCAGGCACTCCACCAGGAGGTGCACTGCTGGCGGAACCTGTGGCGCGCCACCGACCCCATCGGCGGACCCGTCCTGACCGGCGGCGACGTCGACAAGGGCCCGCTGCTCGACCCGCTCGCCTACGGCCGCACCCGCGAACACCCGCTGCCCGCGCCGATACTGGGGCACTCCGACTACCAGGCCGACCCCGCCTTCGGCCGCGAACGGGCGCTGCTCCTGGCCGAGCTGGCGAGCGGTGTGCCCAACCAGCGGGCGGATCAGGGCAGTTCGGGCAGATCGTCCGGATAGAGCAGGGTCAGGTCGTCGGTGCTGGCCTCGGGCAGCTGGGCGACCCGGCCCGCGTGCCGCTCCACCATCGACTCGAACGTCTGGCGCGCGGTGCGCCCGTTGCCGAACGCCGCGCCCCTGGGCAGCACCGTGAAGTACTTCAGGAGACACTCCGCCGTGCCGGAGCCGAGACGGTACTCGTGCTCGTCGGCCTGCTGCTCCACGATGCGCAGCAGCTCCTCGGGAGAGTAGTCCGAGAACCTGATGGTCCGTGAGAACCTGGACGCCACACCGGGGTTGACGCTCAGGAAGCGCTCCATCTCCGCCGTGTAGCCCGCGACGATGACCACCACCGCCTCACGGTGGTCCTCCATCAGCTTCACCAGCGTGTCGATGGCCTCACGCCCGAAGTCCCGGCCCGAGTCCTCCGGGGACAGCGCGTACGCCTCGTCGATGAACAGCACCCCGCCGCGCGCGCGGTCGAAGGCCTCCTGGGTACGGATCGCCGTGGACCCGATGTGCTCGCCGACCAGGTCGACGCGCGACACCTCGACGAGATGGCCGCGCTCCAGGACACCGAGGGAGGCCAGGATCTCCCCGTACAGGCGCGCCACCGTGGTCTTTCCGGTGCCGGGGGAGCCGGTGAAGACCAGATGGCGGCGGACCGAGGCCGCCTTGAGGCCGGCCTGCTGCCGCCTGCGGCCGACCTCGATCATGTCGGTGAGCGCCCGCACCTCGCGCTTGACGCTCTCCAGACCCACCAAGGTGTCCAGCTCGCCGAGCACCGCGCCCGACGTGCGCGCGGGCTCGGCCACCGGCTCCGCCGCCGGGGGCTCGACGGTGCGCGGGCCCGGTACCGCCGAGAGCAGCCCCATGGTCTGCGTCGCGCTCAGCACCGCGGGCGGCTCGGCCGCGCCCGCCTTGGCGCCGCTCTCGTCGCTGGTGCAGTCCTCGACGACCGCGCCGTCCTCGGAGAACTCATAACCGCCGCGCGCACACCGCTCGGTGCGGCAGCGCGTCAGCGTCGTACGGCAGCCGTCGATGACATGGAAGCCGAAGCCGCCGCTGCCGGTCACCCGGCAGCCGTGGAAGGTGCCCCGGCCCTCGGCGGAGACGTAGAAACCGGCCTCGGCGGGCGAGGTGACCGTGACCCGCTCGATGCGCGGATCGGCGCCCTTGGTGACGATGACGCCGGTCTGCGCGCCGTCGATGGTGCAGCCCGCGAGCGTGCCGCCGCTGCCGTGGTCGCGGAACCAGGCGCCGGTGGAGGCCTCCCTGATCCGGCAGTCGTCGAGCTGCGCGGTAGCGCCGTCGCTCACCGACACCGCCGTGTTGCGGACCTGGGTGAGATCACTGTCGACGACATCGGCGCGCGAGCCCCGGTCGAGCACGAAGATCGCGTCCGGTACGTCATGGACGCGGCAGCCCTCCAGGACCGCGGTCGCGCCGTCGCTGACCCACACCGCCGGATAGTCGCCCGTGCTGTCGTGGATCTCGCACTGCTTGGCGTCCACCCGTGTGCCCGGGTCCCACACCGACAGGCCGTTGCGCCCGAAGCGGCGGACCTTGGTGCGGGTCAGCGTGAGCACCGAGCGCGAACGCAGATCGACCGCGTTCTCCGGGATGTCGTGGATGTCGCAGTCGGCGAGCGTGAGCACCGCGTCCGTGTCCAGGGTGATGCCGTCGGCCGAAGTCCGGTGCACCGTACAGTCGGTCAGGTGGGCCGAGGCGCGCGAGGCGATCTGCACCCCGGCGCCCTTGATCTCGTACACCTCGCAGCCGAGCGCTTCGAGACCGCTGCCCTCGCCGCTGACGGCGAGCCCCGCGCCACTGGAGTGGTGCACCCGGCAGCGTTCGAGGCGGGGGTGCGCGCCGCTGTGCACCGAGACCCCGGACTGCCCCGCCGCGACGACCTCACACTCCTCGAACACCCCGCCCGCACCGTCGAACACACCGATGCCGACGCCGCCCGGGTTGTCCACCGTGCAGCGCCGCACCGTGGGCCGCGCCTCGCCGCGCACCTCGATGCCCACCGCGGAGCGCGTCACCACCCGCAGGTCGACGAGCTCGGGCGCACCGTCCTCCACGAGCAGCGCGGGCGCCGCCGCGTCCTGGCCCTCCAGATACAGGTCCCGCACGGTCGCCGAGGCGCGCACGGTCAGCGCCACACCGTCGGCCGGCGCGATCCGGACCGAACCGACTGTGCCCTCGGGGCCGCGCAGCGTCACCGAACGGCGCAGCACCAGGTTCTCCCGGTAGGTGCCCGGGGCGACGGTCAGGACGTCGCCGTCGCCCGCGGCCTCCAGGGCCGCGGCCAGAGAGGCGTACTCACCCGTGCGGCGGCGCCACCTCGACGTGCCCGTGTGCGTCACCTGGACCGTGCCCTGAGCCATGGTGCTGCCGTGCCCCCACCTCGTGCGTACGACCTCGCACACACCTCGACCGTGACCTGGTTTGTGCGACTGATGGTCCACCGTAGCGCGCGCGGGGCCGGTGAGTTGACCGGTCAGCTGCCTGCGCCGGTACGACCCCAGTCCGGACCGTACCGGGCCCACGCCCGGTCCAGTCGCTCATACCGCCGGCGTATCAGCCGCCATACGATCAACCGCCGTACGCCCTCGACGAATCCGGCGGCCGCCGCGGCCGCGCAGATCCCCGAGAACACGGCATGCGTATCGGCCGCGGACAGCGCCATCGGACGGGGCGCCGGGCGTCCGTGGTCGTCGGTCCATATCCGGAAAGTGGCGCCGGGAGCGGGCGCCTTGAGCGGCGAGGCCAGCGTCCCGCTGTGCGAACTGCCGTCGTACGCCGTCCAGTTGGCGACCACCCGGGTACGTGGGGTGCGGACCGTCGAACCGTCGGGCTCGGACACCGGCGCGCGCTGCCCGGCCGGGCGCACCACCACCGCCGAGGTCACATGCCGGTGCCGGCGCTGCTCGGTGACCGCCTGGCGCAGGCTCGTGTCCGTCAGGGAACCGCAGAGCACCCCCACCGCCGGCGCGGCGAACACCATGAGCACCAGGGCCACGAGCGCCAGCCAGGCCTCCGCGAGGTCGGTGCGGCGGCGCAGCGGGTTGTGCCGCCAGCGCCACACTCCCGGAATGGCTCGCACCGGCCACGCACCCCCTTCCGCTTCGTGCCGCCCCGGCGGGCCGGCCTGCGCGCGGGTGGCACGAACAGGGATCTGATCCACCCGGCTTGTCCTGTCCAACGCGTCTGCTACCCACAGGAGTTCCCGCGTGGCGCAGAGCTATGCGAGCACCTTCAGCGCGTCACCGATGCGGATGATGCCGGTGTCCTCCGGGATCACCAGGACGCCGAACGCCAGCGAGCTGCCGATCCGGCGGTGCCGGGCCAGGGTGCGCAGCGGCTCCTTGCCGCGCTCCGCGGTGGCCTGGTCGGTGGTGGTGATGACGCAGCGCCCGCAGGGCTTCGCCACCCGAAAGGTGACCTCGCCGATCGATATCCGTGACCAGGTGTCCTCGGCCCATGCCTCGGTGCCGTCGAGGACCACATTGGGCCGGAACCGGTCCATCGGCAGGGGGCCCTCGGCGGGATGGCCGCCCTGCGCGATCAGCGAGTTGAGGGCGTCGAGCGAGGCGCGCGTGGCGATCTGGAGCGGGTATCCGTCGGCGAAGCTGACCGTCTCGCCGTTCGGCGCGTATTTGGGGTTGATCGTCCTGCGGCGCGCCGGATCGTCGAGGTGCATGAGCCGCACCTCGGTGCCCAGATAGGCGCTGAACCACGCGTGGGCCTCGTCGGCGGCGGTCACCGCCTTGAACTTGTTGCCGAAGAGCGTGACGCCGACGGCGGCCATCGGCTCCGGCGGCTCGACGACCAGATCGTCGCGCCCCGGCGCGGAGAGCCGCACGCCTCCGCCCGGCAGTGTGGCGGCACTGCTCAGGGCGAGGCCCGGCCGCTCGCGTTGAGTGACGGCCGTGCCCTCTGTGTCCACCAGCATCCAGCGGCGGTCCCCGGCGAGCCCCCATGGCTCGACCGCCGCTTGTGCTGTGTCGTATCCCCCGACCGACTTGACGGGATGAATGCGCATCCCGTGGACAACCGCATCAAGTCCGTTGCTCATAAACACATTCTGCCAGCCGCCTCGGACAAGCGTCCGGACGGCCGGTCCCGCCCTTGATCAGTACCCGGTGCCCTGATAGGGCCGGTTGTACGGATCCTCGTACGGCGCGGGCGCCGGCCGGGGCGCTGCGGGCCGCATGGCCTCGTACCCGGTGCCCATCGGCCGCTGCGGCATGGCCTGCTGCCCC
Source organism: Streptomyces mauvecolor (assembly GCF_039532965.1). Lineage (NCBI taxonomy): Bacteria > Bacillati > Actinomycetota > Actinomycetes > Kitasatosporales > Streptomycetaceae > Streptomyces > Streptomyces mauvecolor. Next base: position 261,208 of record NZ_BAAASQ010000008.1, read on the forward strand.
TGGTAGCCGCGCGGGGCCGAGGTCTGCTGCGGGATGTACGGGGCGGGCGCGTGCTGCAGCGGCATCGGCTGGGGCGTCTGCTGCTGGTACCCGTACGACGAGGCGTAGGAGGGGCTCTGCTGCGAAGGAGCGGCCGGCAGCGCGGGCAGCGCCGACGGAAGGGCCGGCAGGTAACTGCTGCCGGTGTCATAGAGGGAAGGCACTCGGATCGGGGCGATCTGAGGCGTACCCCGTTCTGCGACGAGGGAGTCGTAGATGGGGGTGTCCGGGAAGAACGGCGCGGAGTAGTAACCGCCGCCATAGGTGGAGCGGGGGGAGGTCATGGCACATAAGTTAAGCCCACGATGTGGTCGTTGGGGAGCCCCCATCTTCGGGTCATCCGTTTTACGCTGGTTTTGTCGGCTTGACCTGCTGAAACGGCGCTGACGAATCTCTGGCGGCGAGGGCTAATGCGGAGCCTTCCGATTGACGAGAAGTGACGGAATGGCTACGAAAGGTGACAGCCGCGCTGTGCCGCCGGGCAAGGGGTCCTCGATCGCGAGCGCCTCGGGTCATCAGGCGATTGACGACAGGTCAACAGAGGCCGGTCGCCATTGTCGACGTCGACTGGGGCCCTCGCCCATTGCCCCGGCCGCGCTATTGCTCACCGATGGGAATAGGGCCCCTCGCGCGGCGTACGTCGAGGGGGAGGCCGGCCGGAGCCTTTGGTGCCTGGCCCGCGGCCTTCGAAGTCGGCCGAGTGACGCGAGCGGACGGTCGTTGACCCAAGTGCTGTGAAGTTCTCCGGCGCTGGACCGGCCGTCTGGCGGGCTTCGTCGACATGCCCCGAGGCTGCCGGAAAGTCGGCCACAGGCTGCCGGGGTGAGCCGGAACCCGGCCGTACGCGCCGCGCTTTACGGGGCCGGAAAACGGGGCAGTGGTGAATCCCCGAGTGGCCCTGCCGGGCCCAGTGGTGTGCAGGCGTTCCGATGTGGGCCTCCGGGCCTCCAACATGTCCGGTTCGGCCAATGCTCCGGCAAGCGCGTGTAGTTAGCATGGGGAAATCAGGACGCCGTGCAGAGATCGGCGGGAGACGGATAGTGGGAGGAACATGCGGCCGCGCGTGGATGAGATGCTCGACTACTGCACTCTTGAGGTCGCGATGACCGTCTGCGGGGGTGTGTGGAAGCTCAGCATCATGAAATATCTGTTCGGCGGGACGTTACGTTTTGGTGAATTGAACCGGGCCATGCCCGATATCACTCCGCGGATGCTCACCCGGCAGCTGCGCGATCTGGAGGAGGACGGGCTCGTGCGGCGGACCGTCTATCAGGAGATCCCGCCTCGGGTGGAGTACTCGTTGACCGAGGTCGGCATGAGCCTGCGCAGCCTGGTGGGTCAGTTGGAGGAGTGGGGCAACTACTACCGCCGGCAGGTCCGCAGCACTGTTCCGGACGTTCCGGATTCCTCGGCGGCGTGAACCTCGCCCGGCCTCGACGTGGTCACCGTGTCCTTTGGCCTCAGGCCGCTGCCCGGGACGGCGGTATCAGGTCGTTGACTCCTGCTCCGCCGGGGTGCGTTGCGGGGTGGCCGTCGGCGCCTCGGTCTCGGCGGGACGCAGGAGTGCGGCGGCCAGGGCGGCGAGGACCAGCAGGACGACCGCCACCGTCGCGGTGCTGACCGAGAAGCCCGTCTCGAAGGCGTGCTGGGCGCCGCTGCGCACGGCCTCCCCCGTGCTGCCGGCGAGCCGGCCCGCCAGGTCCATGGCCGCGCTCAACGACCCTGAGGCGATGTCCGATTGGCTCCCCGTCAGGCCCGGCACCGGCTTCAGGCTCGCACCGTACGCGACCGTCGTGATGATGCCCATCGCCGCGACGCCGAGCCCCGCGCCCAGCGAGAAGCCGACTTCCTGGACGGCGCCGGCCTCCGCGGCCCGCTCGGGAGGAGCCGCACTCATCATCGAGTCCGCGCCCAGCGTCATGACGGTGCCCGCGCCCAGGCCGACAGCCACCAGTGCCGGGAGGTTCCCGGCAGCCCCGAACGCCGACAGCGCGATCAGCGAGAGGGCGAGCACCGTCACACCCACCGTCACACCCCACCGGTTGCCGACGGCCATCGACAGCCGCGGGGCCAGTACCCCGCCGACCGCGCCGGCCACCGCCACCGGCACGAGGGTCAGATCCGCGGTCAACGGCGAGTAGCCGTCGACCAGTTGGAGCTGCTGGGTGAGCAGGAACAGCAGGCCCGTATAGGCGCCGTAGCACAGCAGGATCGAGACGGTGGAGACCGAGAAGCGGCGGTCGGCGAACAGCCTCATGTCAAGCAGGGGGTTCGGGATGCGGCGTTGACGCAAGGTGAACGCGACAAGCAGCGCCACGCCCAGGATGCCCACTCCGACGGTGACCGGCGACATGCTCTCGGGCTGGCCGATGTGCTGCAGCGCGTACACGGCTCCCGCCAGGCCGAGAATCGAGATCAGCGCGCTGGGGGCGTCGAAGCGGCTCGGAGAGGCGTTGCGCGACTCGGGGACGAGGACCGCGCCGGCCAGCAGGGCGAGCGCCGCGATGGGTACGTTGACGAGGAACACCGAGCCCCAGAAGAACCGCTCCACCAGGGCGCCGCCGAGCACCGGCCCGAGCGCCGCGCCCGTGCTGGAGCCGGCCACCCACAGCCCGTACGCCAGCGACCGCTCGCGGGCGACCGGGAAGACGACCCGGATGATGACCACCGTGCTCGACAGCATCATCGAATAGCCGAGCCCCTGGACGGCCCTGGCCGCGATGAGCTGTCCCGGCGCCGGGGAGAGTGCCGCCACGAGCGAGGCGAGCGCGAAGACAGTAACCCCGGTCATGAGGATCCGTTTCCGCCCGATCCGGTCTCCCAGCGTGGAGCACACCACCAGCGTCGCCGCGACTGTGAGCGCGTAGCCGTCCGTGATCCACAGGAGTTCGGAGCTGGACGGCAGTAATTCCCGGCCCACCGTGGGCAGCGCGACGTTGAGGATGGTGAGGTCCATGCCCCCCATGAGCATTCCGGCCAACAGCACGACAAGGACCGCCCAGCGGCGGGGATCCGACTTTTCTTCTGTCATGAGTTCATCGTGCAGATGGTCCGGAGGGCAGGACAAGTACGGTATTTCTTGTCCCTGGGGACACAATGTGTACTGCCTCTGACCGGGGTCTCCGGTGAAATTGGAGCAGACTCCGGAGCGGCAATCCCAGGCGGTGCCGGATTGCCGCTCCGGAATTCCCGTGAACGGTGTCCGCCCGGCGCCTCAGAGCGCGCGCAGGGGGAGCCGGAGCCCGGCCTCCCGCGCCGAGCGGTAGCAGTACGCGGCCCGGGCCGCGGTCAGCAACGCGCAGCCCTTGCGCGCGGCCGGCCCGGCGGCGTGACAGGCCGCCAGGACCTCCGGCCCGTCGATGTGCAGCGCGGTGGACGCCGCGTACAGGCGCCCGGCCTCCACTGCCGAGCCCGGATCGTCCAAACCGGTCTCCAGACCGCTGAGTCGGCACAAGGTGACCAGTTCGTGTCCCAGGAATCCGTGGCGTTCGTCGCACGCCTCGTCCCAGCAGTCGCGCATGCCCGCCGCCACCGCCACGGCGACGACCGGCGAAAGCAGCCGCAGGCTCCCGCCGAGCGCGGCCTCCCGTGCGACCGCGGCACCCGGGCCGTGGCCGGAGACGATCCGGTACAGGGCGAAGGAGTCCGCCACCGCCGTTCCGGGACGGCCGGTCATCGGCACCTCTGGACATCGAGGAGACGCATTCGGAGTGCCTGGGCATCTTCGATGAGAGCGAACTTGGGTAAATCGGTCGCGCCAGGGCGCTGGAATCCGGTGAAGGGCGAGGTCATCCAGGGTTACCGGCGCGGTGGACGGGAGAGGTGCCGGGTGGCCGATCGGGCACTAGGTTGACGGTGCAGAAATCTTTCGGCACCGCGACGAGTGATGGGGGAGAGCATGTCCATGCTTAAAGGAGCCAATGTTCCGGTGCCTGCGCACTCGGTACGCGTCGAACTGGCCTGGCGGTCGGGACCCGGTGTCCCGGACGTGGATGCCTCGGCTCTCCTGCTGGCCGGAGGACGGGTCCGCTCGGACGCCGACTTCGTCTTCTACAACCAGCCCACCCACTCCTCGGGCGCCGTACGCCACGAAGGCAAGCGGTCCGGTCCCGACGCGGTGACGGACACGCTGGTCATCGACCTCGCGCAGGTGGAACCGGCCGTGGAGCGCGTCGTGCTCGCCGCGTCCGCCGACGGCGGGACCTTCGGCCGCGTCCCGGGCCTCGGCATCCGCGTCCTGGACGCGGCCACCGGCGCGGAGATCGCGCGCTTCGACAGCCAGGACGCCACCGTCGAGACCGCGTTCATCCTCGGCGAGCTCTACCGCCGCCAGGGCGCCTGGAAGTTCCGCGCGGTCGGCCAGGGCTACGACAGCGGACTCGAAGGCCTGGCAACGGACTTCGGGATCACCGTCGACAAGCCGCAGCAGCCGCCCGCCGCGTCACCCGTGCAGGCGCCCTTCACCCCGGCGCCGCCTCCCGCCCAGGCCGCCTATACCCCGCCCCCGTCGCCCGTGTGGCCCGAGCCGGCCGCCCGGATTCCGGCGCCTCCGACCGCTCCGCCGTTGACGCCGACGACACCCGTTCGCCTCTCCAAAGTCACCCTCACGAAGGAGGCGCCCAGGGTTTCGCTCGCCAAACAGGGCGGCACTTCGGGCGCGATGCGGGTGAACCTCAACTGGCAGAGCCGCAAGCAATTCAGCGGCTGGGGCGCCAAGTTGGGCCGCGCCGCCGCCAACCACTCCGATCTCGACCTCGACCTTTGCGCCCTGTACGAGCTCGCCGACGGCCGCAAGGGCGTCGTCCAGGCCCTGGGCAACGCCTTCGGCGCGCTCCACCAGCCCCCGTACATCCACCTCGACGGCGACGACCGCACCGGCGCCGTCGAATCGGGCGAGAACCTCACCGTCAATCTCGACCAGAAGGACAAGTTCCGCCGCCTGCTGATCTTCGTCACTATCTATGAGGGCGCCCGCAGCTTCGCCGACCTGCACGCCACGGTGACCCTCCAGCCGCAGTTCGGCGCGCCGATCGAGTTCTTCCTCGACGAATGCACCGTCCCCTCCACGGTCTGCGCGCTCGCCCTGATCACCAACAACAACGGCGACCTGGTCGTCCAGCGCGAGGCCCGCTACCTGGTGCCCGCGCGCGGCGTCAGCCCGCAGCGCACCATCGACCAGGCTTATGGCTGGGGCATGAACTGGACGCCCGGCCGCAAGTAGCCCGCGTCACCGCTGCTCGGGTGCGGCCTCGGGCCGGGCGTAGGTGCGGCCCTTCCAGGCCGCACCCCGCCCCCGGTAGTGCTGCACCGCCGAATCGACCGTCATCAGCAGGTAGAGCAGCGCCGTGAACGGCAGCGTCGGGGCGAGCGCGAGCGGCTGGCGGTAGTGGCGGAGCATCGGCAGATACGTTCCGGTCATCACCAGCCAGGCAAGCCCGCCCGCCCACGCGGCCCCGGCACTCCCCGTCGCCAGGCCCGCGACGAAAGTGACCGGCGGCGCCAGATAGACCAGCGTCAGGCCCGCGACGGTGCCGAGCAGTACGAGCGGGTTGTGCCGCAACTGCGCGTACGCACTGCGCGAGACCATCCGCCACAGGTCCACGAGGCGCGGATAGGGGCGCACGCTGGCGACCCGGTCCGCGAGACCCAGCCAGACCCGCCCGCCGGACCCGCGCACCGCGCGCGCCACCGACACGTCGTCGATCACCGCCTGGCGCACCGCGTCCGGAATCCCGGCCCGGGCCGCGGCCTCCGTGCGGAGGAGCACGCAACCACCGGCGGCGGCCGTGGCACGCGGCCTGCGGGCGTTGATCCAGCGGAACGGATACAACTGCGCGAAGAAGTACACGAACGCCGGGACGACCAGCCGCTCCCAGCCGCTCGCCACCCGCAGCCGGGCCATCTGCGACACCAGGTCGAAGCCGCCGCCGATGGCCGCGGCGACCAGCTCCCGCAGGCTGTCCGGCGCATGCGCGATGTCGGCGTCGGTGAGCAGGAGGTATTCCGGCTCCCGCGCCCGCGCGAGCGCGATGCCATGGCGCAGCGCCCACAGCTTGCCGGTCCAGCCGGCCTCCGGCTCACCCGGAGACACCACGGACAGCGGCAGACCGCCGTGCCGCTCGGCGAGGGAACGGGCGAGCTCGCCGGTGCCGTCCGAGCTCCCGTCGTCCACCAGGATGATCTCCGCGCGCCCCGGATAGTCCTGTGCGAGCAGCGAGGGAAGGCTCGACGGCAGGACCTCGGCCTCGTCGCGGGCCGGCACCACCACCGCGACATCCGGCCAATGTTCAAGTGCCGCTCGGGGCGGCAGCCGCTGGTCGGTGCGCCAGAAGAAGCCCTGTCCGAGCAGCAGCCAGAGCCAGACGACCAGGGACACCAGGGCGATCCATACAAGGGCGCTCATCCGCCGCAGTCTGCCCCACATCCCGTGCTCCACACGGGACCTCGGCCGGTTTTGCCGGGGTCCGTCGACTATGGTGACCGGGTGAAGATCGCGCTCATGGACTCCGGAATCGGCCTGCTCGCCGCGGCAGCAGCGGTACGTCGGCTGCGGCCCGACGCCGAAATCGTGATCTCGAACGACCCGGACGGCATGCCCTGGGGCCCGCGCACGCCCGAAGGCGTCACCGAGCGCGCCCTCGCCGTGGCCAGGGCCGCCGCGGCCCTGGAACCGGACGCCCTGATCATCGCCTGCAACACCGCGTCCGTGCACTCCCTGCCCGCGATCCGCGCCGCCCTGGAACCGGAGATCCCGGTGATCGGCACCGTCCCCGCGATCAAGCCCGCCGCGGCCGGCCGCGAGCCCTTCGCCATCTGGGCGACTCCGGCCACCACCGGCAGCCCGTACCAGCGCGGACTGATCCGCGAATTCGCCGACGGCGTCCCGGTCACCGCGGTGCCCTGCCCCGGCCTCGCCGAGGCCGTGGAGCACGCCGACGACGCCGCGATCGACCGGGCCGTCGCCGTGGCCGCCGCCCTCACGCCGCCGGAGGTAAGGACCGTCGTCCTTGGCTGCACCCATTACGAACTGGTCGCCGAACGCATCCGTATGGCCCTGCGCCCCGACGGCGGCCCGCTCACCTTCTTCGGCAGCGCCGAGGCCGTGGCCGCCCAGGGCCTGCGCCGGGCCGGGATCATGCCCGCACCGGACGCGGCCCAGGCCGGAGGCCTGACGGTGCTGCTCAGCGGCCGCACCGGCACCCTGCCCGATGTCGCCCTCGCCTACCCCGAAGGCCGCCTGCTCCAGGCCGTCAGCCCCGCTCACTGAGCGCTGCGCGGTGCCACCGCAGCGGAACCTGAGTAGGCTGCTACCCATGAGGGAACCGTCCCCGGAGTACCCCACGCCCCCCGAGTCGCAGCACGGATCCGGTGCCGCCGAGCAGGCGCCAGAGGTCTGGACCGGCCGGGCGACCAACCGCGTCCAATGGCTGCTCGCGGCCGGCGGCGCGGCCTGCATCGCGCTCGGCGTCGAGCTGGCCGTCGACTCGAACTGGACCTCCGGCATCGCACCGCTCCTGATGTCCGTCGTCGGCTGTCTGGCGGCCGGGCTCCTCGTGCTCTTCGGGACCCTCGCCTTCGTCCACGTGGCGGTCACGGTCGACGGTGACTGCCTGGAAGTGCGCTGCGGCCACATCGGGCTGCCGCGCCGCAGGATCCCCCTCGACCATGTGGTCGGAGCCGACTTCGTGCCCCGCGTCACCCCGCGCCAGTGGGGCGGCTGGGGCTACCGCTGGCGCCCCGAGATCGGCACCGCCGTCGTCGTACGCCGCGGTGAGGGCGTGGCGCTCAAGCTCGGAGACGGCCGCGTCTTCACCGTCACCGTCGACGACGCCGAAGCGGCGGTCCGCGTCATCCGCGACCGGCTGCGGCTCCTCGGCACCGCGAAGCCCGCCGAGGCCTGACCTTCGGGGCCGGATGCTTGAGAGAGCCCGGGGCTGAAGCCCGCCCGGGCCCGACGGAGTCCACACAGGGCCTGAGACCGGACTCCCCGGTACACAGTCACCCGCCGTAGACTCCGCCGGGTGAGCACCACCGAAACCCCCACAACCGAGCCGGAGCAGCTCGGACCGCAGCCTGCCGCACCCTCGCGGCTGCGGGGACTGCTGAACCGTCTCGCCCGGCCCGCCGCGGCCGCGCTGGCCGGGGTGCTCCTGTACCTGAGCTTTCCGCCGAGGCCCCTGTGGTGGCTGGCGCTGCCCGCGTTCGCCGTCCTCGGCCTGCTGCTGCGCGGCCGCAGCTGGAAGGCGGGCCTCGGCCTCGGCTACCTCTTCGGCCTCGGCTTCCTGCTCCCGCTCCTCGTCTGGACCGGTGTGGAGGTCGGCCCCGGGCCCTGGCTGGGGCTCGCCGCGATCGAGGCGCTGTTCATCGGGGCGGCCGGAGCGGGTATGGCGGTGGTCTCCAGGCTTCCGCTGTGGCCTGTGTGGTCCGCCACCATGTGGGTCGCCGCCGAGGCGGCCCGAGCCCGCGCGCCGTTCGGGGGCTTCCCCTGGGGCAAGGTCGCCTTCGGACAGGCCGACGGGACCTTCCTGCCCCTTGCCGCCCTGGGCGGCACCCCCGTACTCGGCTTCGCCGTGGTGCTGTGCGGTTTCGGCCTGTACGAATGCGTACGGCAAGGGCTGCGGCTCCGGAGCACCGGCAGTGTCCGCAAGGGAGCGGCGGCGGCCGCACTGCTCACGGTCGTCGTGCCGGTCGCGGCGTCCTTCGGTGCCCGCGGCCTGGTCAGCGACTCCGCCGAGGACGGCACCGCGACCGTCGCCGTGATCCAGGGCAACGTGCCCCGCCTCGGCCTCGACTTCAACTCCCAGCGCCGGGCCGTGCTCGACTACCACGTACGCGAGACGCTGCGGCTCGCCGACCAGGTCAAGGCGGGCAAGCAGCCACAGCCCGACTTCGTGCTGTGGCCGGAGAACTCCTCCGACGTCGACCCCTTCGCGGACGACGACGCCCGCGCCGTCATCGACCAGGCAGCCAAGGCCATAGGCGCCCCCATCTCGGTCGGCGCGGTCGTCGGCGGCTACGGCGCGAAGCTCTACAACGAGCAGGTCCAGTGGGATCCCAAGCTCGGCCCCGTCGCGACGTACGACAAGCGGCAGATCCAGCCGTTCGGCGAGTACATCCCGCTGCGCGGACTCATCAACACCTTCGCCCCCGGCTACACCTCCATGGTCCGCGAGGACTTCAACCGCGGCACCAAGCCGGGCCTGTTCACCATGGCCGGCACCAAGGTCGGCATCGCCACCTGTTACGAGGCCGCCTTCGACTGGGCGGTGCGCGACACCGTCACCGCGGGCGCCCAGCTGATCTCCGTGCCGAGCAACAACGCCACCTTCGACCGCAGCGAGATGACCTACCAGCAGCTTGCGATGTCCCGGGTGCGGGCCGTCGAGCACAGCAGGACCGTCACCGTTCCGGTCACCAGCGGGGTCAGCGCAGTGATCATGCCCGACGGCAAGGTCGTCCAGAAGACCGCCATGTTCACCCCGGCCTCGCTCGTCGCCAAGGTGCCGCTGCGCTCCTCGCAGACGCCCGCCACCAAGCTGGGCACGCTGCCCGAGTGGGCGCTCGTCGCAGCCGCCGCCGCGGGCCTGGCCTGGGCGATCACCCGGTCCGTGCGGGGGCGTCGCGGCAACGAGAGCTGACTGGCCGGATCCGGACGGCCGTTAGGGTCGGGGCATGGCAACTCCTGACTTCATTCAAGACATCCGGGCCCTCGCCGGGCACCAGCTGCTCCTGCTGCCGGGTGTGAGTGCGATCGTCTTCGACGACGAGGGCCGGGTCCTGCTCGGCCGCCGGGCGGACAACGGCAAGTGGTCGACCATCGGCGGCATTCCCGAGCCGGGGGAGGAGCCCGCCCACACTGCCGTGCGCGAGGTGTACGAGGAGACCGGCGTGCGGTGCGTCGCCGAGCGGGTGGTGCTCGTGGAGGCAGGGAAGAGCACCATCACCTACCCCAACGGCGACCAATGCCAGTTCATGGACATCACCTTCCGCTGCCGGGCCACCGGCGGCGAGGCCCGCGTCAACGACGAGGAGTCCCTCGAAGTGGGCTGGTTCGCCATGGACGCACTGCCGAAGCTCAGCGAGTTCGCGCTGTTCCGCATCAAGCAGGCGCAGTCGGACAGCCCCACATGGTTCCAACCCAGCACTGGGCTCTGAAGTATGTGTGCCGACCACATGGGTGGGTGAGGGGCGGCCTGCCTAGGGTCGAGACCATGACCGCGCCCCTCGTTCCCGCGCCCCTCCCGCACTCCGTCACCGTCGACCTGGGCGGACGCACCGCGCTCGTCACCGGCGCCGCGGGCGGCATCGGCCGGGCCTGCGCCCTGCGGCTCGCCGCGGCCGGAGCCAAGGTCAGGGCGGTCGACCGGGACGCGGCAGGCCTCGAAGAGCTCGCTGCGCGGGGCGCCGGACTCGGCGGCACCGTGGAATCCGTCGTCCTCGACCTGACCGACCTCGACGCCGCCGAACAGGCCGCCGCCGGAACGGACATCCTGGTGAACAACGCCGGGCTCCAACTGGTGCGCCCCATCGAGGAGTTCCCGCCCGAGGTCTTCCACACCGTCCTCACGGTGATGCTGGAAGCCCCGTTCCGGCTGATCCGGGGCGCGCTGCCCCACATGTACGGGCAGGGGTGGGGCCGCATCGTCAACCTGTCATCGGTGCACGGCCTGCGGGCCTCCGCCTTCAAGTCGGCCTATGTGTCCGCCAAACATGGTCTCGAAGGCCTCTCCAAGACCGCCGCCCTCGAAGGCGCTCCCCACGGGGTCACCTCGAACTGCGTCAACCCCGGTTATGTGCGTACGCCCCTGGTGGAGCGGCAGATCTCCGACCAGGCGGCGGCACACGGCATCCCCGAGGAACAGGTGCTCACCGAGGTGCTCCTCAAGGACGCGGCGCTCAAGCGGCTCGTCGAACCGCACGAGGTCGCCGAAGCGGTCGCCTATCTCTGCACCCCGCAGGCCTCCTTCATCACCGGTACGTCACTGGCCCTGGACGGCGGCTGGACCGCGCACTGAGCGCCGGTGCCTGCCCGTTCTCCTGCTTGTTCTGCACCCCTCAAGAGTTGTCCACAGGCCTGGCGAGGCCGCCCACCCGGCAGGTATCCCTGTGACCATGTCCCACGACCCAGCGCATCCCCACGACCACCCCGAAGCCCCCTACCTGGCACTCCTCGCCCGGGGCGCGCCCGCCGAGGCGTACGACCGCCCGGCGCTCCTCGCCCGCGCCGACGGCGCGCCACCCGAGGCGCTCGCCGGCCTGGAGGCCGCGAAACAGCTCGCCCTGCGCGTACGGGCCGACCTCGAAGGGCGCAGACGCCGCGAGGCCGAGCTGTCCGCCCTGTTCGAGACCGCCCACGACCTCGCCGGCCTGCGCGACCTGGACGCCGTACTGCGCGCCATCGTGCAGCGGGCCCGCTCGCTGCTCGGCACGGAGGTCGCCTACCTCAGCCTCAACGACCCCACGGCGGGCGACACTTACATGCGGGTCACCGAAGGCTCCGTGGCCGCCCGCTTCCAGCAGCTGCGCCTCGGCATGGGCGAGGGGCTCGGCGGGCTCGTCGCGCAGACCGCCCGCCCGTACGTCACCTCCAGCTACTTCGACGACGAGCGTTTCCAGCACACCAGCGCCATCGACACCGGCGTACGCGACGAGGGACTCGTCGCCATTCTCGGGGTGCCCCTCATGCTCGGCAGTACCGTCATCGGGGTGCTCTTCGCGGCCGACCGGCACCCGCGGGTCTTCGCACGCGAGGAGATCGCGCTGCTCGGCTCCTTCGCCGCGCATGCCGCCGTCGCCATCGACACCGCCAACCTGCTGGCCGAAACCCGTTCCGCGCTGGCCGAGTTGGAGATGGCCAACGAGACCATCCGGGACCACAGCGCGGTCCTCGAACGGGCGTCGGAGGTCCACGACCGGCTCACCGAACTGGTGCTGCGCGGCGGCGGAGTCCACGACGTGGCCGACGCGGTGTCCGAAGTCCTCGACGGCATGGTCGAGTTCGCCGACGCCGACTCGGCACACACCGCCGTCCTGCGCCTGAGCGGCACCGACGGCCACGCGATCCGCCACGGCGAGGACTGGCTCGCCGGAGTCTCCGCGGGCGGCGAACTCCTGGGCGCGCTGGTCCTGCACGGCCAGCCGGGCCTCGATCCCGTCGACCGGCGCACCCTGGAACGGGCCGCCCTGGTCACCTCGCTCCTGCTGCTCAACCGGCGCTCGGCCGGCGAGGCCGAACAACGTGTGCGGGGCGAGCTGTTGGACGACCTTCTGGACGCGCCGGGCCGCGACCCCCGGCTGCTGCGGGAACGCGCCGCCCGGCTGCGGGCCGACCTCGACGCCCCGCACGTGGTGATCGCCGCCCGCATCGACGGCCTCGACCCGGGCACCGCCGCCCGCCGCACCGAGGAGCGCCGGCGCATCGGCTCCGCCGCCGCATACCTGGCCGCGACCCGGCACGGCCTGGCCTCGACCCGCGACGGCGGTACGGTGCTGCTCCTTCCGCTGGGCCCGGGCGACACCCCGGCCGAGGTGGCCCGGCAGACGGCGAAACAGCTGAGCGCCGCCCTCCACGAGCCCGTCACGGTCGGCGCGTCCGCCGCCGTCGCGGCTCCCGCCGTGACACCCGCAGCGGTCGCCACCGCGTACGCCGAGGCGCGCCGCTGCCTGGAGGCGCTGCGCCTGCTCGGCCGCTCCGGTGAAGGGGCCGCGGCCCAGGACCTCGGCTTCCTCGGGCTGCTGCTCGCGGACACCCGGGACATCGGCGGGTTCGTCGACCGGACGATCGGCGCGGTCGTGGCGTATGACAGGAAACGCAGGAGCGACCTGGTCCGCACCCTCGACGCGTACTTCGCGAACGGCATGAGCCCGGCCCGCACCAAGGAGCATCTGCACGTCCATGTGAACACGGTGGCCCAGCGCCTCGACCGGATCGGCCGCCTCCTGGGCCCCGACTGGCAGTCCCCCGCCCGCGCCCTGGAAATCCAACTGGCCCTGCGCCTCCATGTGGCGGCGCCGGCCATGACGCCGTGAAGGGTGGGGCGGCACCGCATGGCCACCCCACACCAACTCCCGGCTCATGCTAGGCAGTTCGGGCATCCACCCCGCGTGCGGATGTGGCGGGAACACCCTGTGCGGCGCCGTCCACACACTCCAGATCCCGCTCCCGGGTCTCCTTCGCACACCCGACGGCGACCACGGTGAGCAGCACGGCCGCGATGACGTACAGGGCGATCGGCGTCGACGTGCCGTAGTCGGAGAGCAGCGCCGTCGCGATCAGCGGCGCGGGCGCACCGGCCGCCACGGAGGAGAACTGCGCGCCGATCGAAGCGCCCGAATACCGCATCCGGGTCGCGAACATCTCCGAGAAGAACGCTGCCTGTGGTGCGTACATCGCCCCGTGGAACACCAGGCCGACGGTGACGGCGAGGATCAGGTTTCCGTAGCTGCCGGTGTCGATCAGCGCGAAGAACGGGAACATCCAGGCGCCGACGCCGAGGGCGCCGATCAGATACACCGGCCTGCGCCCGACCCGGTCCGAAAGGGCGCCCCACGCCGGGATCACCACGAAGTGCACGGCGGAGGCGATGAGTACGGAATTGAGCGCGGTCTGCTTGGCCATCCCGGCCGAGGTGGTCGCGTACACCAGGATGAAGGCAGTGATCACGTAATAGCTGATGTTCTCCGCCATCCGGGCTCCCATGGCGACCAGGACATCGCGCCAGTGGTCCCGCAGCACCGCGACGAGCGGCAGCTTCTCGGTGACGCTGTCCGCCTTGCGGGCCTCGGCCCGGGCCAACGCGGCCTTGAACACCGGCGATTCATCCACCGAGAGCCTGATCCACAGGCCGACGAGGACGAGCACACCGGACAGCAGGAACGGTATGCGCCAGCCCCATGCCGTGAACGCGTCGTCGCTCAGCAGCGCGGTGAGCGCGGAGAGCACCCCGGCGGCGAGCAGCTGCCCTGCGGGGGCGCCGGTTTGGGGCCACGAGGACCAGAACCCGCGCCGCCGGGCGTCCCCGTGCTCCGACACGAGCAGCACGGCCCCGCCCCACTCGCCGCCCAGCGCGAACCCCTGCACCAGCCGCAACGCCGTGAGCAGCACGGGAGCCGCGGCCCCCGCCGTGGCGTGGGTGGGCAGCAGGCCGATGCCGAAGGTGGCCCCGCCCATCATGAGCAGGCTCACCACGAGCAGCTTCTTACGGCCGAGCCGGTCCCCGAAGTGCCCGAACACGAGCGCCCCGAGCGGCCGCGCCGCGAAGCCCACGGCATACGTGAGAAAGGAGAGCAGCGTGCCGACGAGCGGCGCGGACTCCGGGAAGAACAGCTTGTTGAACACGAGGGCGGCGGCCGACCCGTACAGGAAGAAGTCGTACCACTCGATGGTCGTGCCGATGAGGCTGGCGGCGACGACGCGCTTGAGGTTGGTGGCGGGCGGGGGAGCGGTTGCAGAGGCGGCCATGGGTACCACTTCCGGGCGGTGGGCGGGGACGATACGTGTTGCCACACCGTAGGAATGCGCTGGTCAGCCGGATATGTGGTGGGGCACCACACTTCGGAGGCAGGCTATGCGGGGAGCCACTATGAAGGGATGTGGCAGGCGTAGTCAGGAACCCCGAGAGGCCCTGCCCGTCACAGGCCGCGGCTCGGCCGGGTCGCGCTGCGAGGGGCGGCGGACTGGCGGGCGATGGCGACCAGGTCGCGGGCGGGGCCCGTGGGGCGGTGACCGGTGGGCCAGACGGCGCGCAGCACGCGGTCCAGCTCCAGGCCCGTCACGGTGGGGGACCTGAGCGTACCGTTGGCCAGCTCGGCCGCGACCGCGAGCGAGCTCAGCACCGCGGGGCCGACCCCGCCCGCCACCGCCGACTTGATCGCGGTCGTCGAGGACAGCTCCAGGGCGGCGGACGCCTGCCAGTCGGGCAGCTGCTTGAGCATCGCCCGCTCGAAGGCGGTCCGGGTGCCGGAGCCGGACTCCCGCTGGATCAGCTGGCTTTCGGCCAGTTCGTCCAGGGAGACCGTGCCGCGCCGCGCCCATGGGTGGTCGGGGGCGACCACGACGACGAGCCGGTCCTTCGCCACCGGCTGGCTGTGCAGCCCCTTCGGGGCACGCGGGCTCTCGATGAACCCGATCTCGGCGCGCCCCTCCAGGACGGCGGCGCCGACCTCCGACGAGTTCCCGGACTCGAGGGCGACCGTGGTCGTGGAGGTGCGGCCGCGCAGCGCCACCAGCCAGCGCGGGAAGAGGTATTCGGCGATGGTCTGGCTGGCGGCGACGCGCAGCCGGGAGTGCCGACTGTCCCGCAGGGCTTGGATGCCCACGTCCAGATGGTGGGCCGAGTCGAGGACCTCCTGAGCCCATTCGGCGACCAGCGCGCCGGCCGGGGTGGGCCGGGAGCCCAGCGTCGTACGCTCGAGGACGGGGACGCCCACCAGTTTCTCCAGATAGCGGATGCGCGAGCTGACCGAGGGCTGGCTGATGCCGTGAGCCTCCGCTGCCCGGCCGAGGCTGCCCAGCTCGATGACGCTCAGCAGCAGGTCAAGGGCCGAGAGGTCGGGGACATGAGGAGACAGGCGCATAGGTTCATTCTATGGACGCATTGGTCTGATCCCTCTACCGCGCTCATCCGGCCCGTCGCAGGGTGGGGCCATGAGCACCAAGATCGCACCTTCCGCCCCTGCGCGGCGCCGCCTGCTGCGTGACCTTGAGCAGCCCCGGGATGCCTTCCGGCACCTCGGCCCGAACTGGTTCGCCTCCGTGATGGGCACCGGCATCGTCGCCAACGCCGCCGCCACCCTTCCCCTCCAGTTCCCGGGCCTGCGGACCGCTGCCACGGTGGTGTGGGCGTGCGCCTCGCTGCTTCTCGTGGTGATGGCCACCTCCTGGACCGTGCACTGGGTGCGCCACCGGGACATCGCGCTGGCCCACGGCAACAACCCCGTGATGTCGCAGTTCTACGGTGCTCCTCCGATGGCCCTGATGACCATCGGCGCCGGAACCCTGCTGCTCGGCAAGGACTGGATCGGCCTGGAAGCCGCTGTCGCCGTCGACTGGACCCTGTGGCTGGCCGGTACCGTGCTCGGACTGCTCGCCGCCTTCACCGTCCCCTACCGGATGATCACCCGGCACAAGGCGGCCCCGGACGCCGCCTTCGGCGGCTGGCTGATGCCGGTCGTGCCCCCCATGGTGTCGGCCGCCATGGGCGCCCTGCTCATCCCGCACACCCCCGCCGGGCAGCTGCGCCTCACCATGATCCTGGCCTGCCTCGCGATGTTCGGCATCAGCCTGTTCGCCGCGTTCATCGTCATCAACATGATCTTCTCGCGCCTTGTGCACCAGGACATGCCTCCCGCCGGGACCGTTCCCACCCTGTGGATCGTGCTCGGCCCGCTGGGCCAGTCGGTGACCGCCGCGGGGCTGCTCGCCAACGCCGCGCCCAGCGCCCTGCCCGGTGAGTACGCCCGCGGCCTGGCCGTCTTCGCCGAGGTCTTCGGCGTCGTCACCTGGGGCTTCGCGATGATCTGGCTGGTCATCGCCGCCGCCGTGACCATCCGTGCCGCCCGCACCACCGGGCTGCCCTTCAACCTCACCTGGTGGGGCTTCACCTTCCCCGTGGGCACCTGCGTGACCGGCTCGATCGGCCTGGCCGCCCGCACCGACGCCAACCTGTTCCGTTGGGCCGCCATCGCTCTGTACGCCCTGCTCGTCGCCGCCTGGGCCGTGACCGCGGTCCGCACCGCCAAGGGCGCCCTGCGCGGCACCCTGTTCCTGCCCCCGCCCACCCCCGTCCCCGCCGCCGTCCGCGCCGTTCCCGTCCCCGCGCTCAGGGCCGCCTCGTGAACCTGGCTCTCGCCCCGGAGACCATGGCCCGCTGGCAGTTCGGCATCACCACGGTCTACCACTTCCTGTTCGTACCCCTGACGATCTCACTCGCCGCCGTCACGGCGGGACTCGAGACCGCGTGGGTACGGACCGGCAAGGAGAAGTACTTCCACGCCACCAAGTTCTGGGGCAAGCTCTTCCTGATCAACATCGCCCTGGGCGTCGTCACCGGCATCGTCCAGGAGTTCCAGTTCGGCATGAACTGGTCCGACTACTCACGGTTCGTCGGAGACGTCTTCGGGGCCCCGCTCGCCTTCGAAGCGCTCATCGCCTTCTTCCTGGAGTCGACCTTCATCGGGCTGTGGATCTTCGGCTGGAACAAGCTGCCGAAGAAGGTCCACTGCGCCTGCATCTGGCTGGTCTCGCTCGGCACGGTCCTGTCCTCGTACTTCATCCTGGCGGCCAACGCCTGGATGCAGCATCCGGTGGGGTACCGGCTCGACAAGGCCACCGGCAGGCCCCGACTGGCCGACCTGTGGGCCGTGTTGACCCAGGAGACCGTCCTGGTCAACGCCTGGCACACGCTCAGCGCGTCGTTCCTCACCGGTGGCGCCTTCGTCGTCGGCATCGCCTGCTTCCACCTCGTCAGGGCGAGGCGGGCGCAGGACCGGGGTGAGGAACCCGGCGCCGGGCAGCGCGGGCGGACCGCCGTGATGCGCACCTCGCTGCGCCTCGGCCTCGCCGTCGCGGCAGTCGCCGGACTCGCCACCGCGATCAGCGGCGACAGCCTCGGACAGGTCATGTTCGAGCAGCAGCCGATGAAGATGGCGGCGGCCGAGGCCCTGTGGGACACCCAACAGCCCGCGCCGTTCTCGGTGTTCGCCGTCGGCGACCTGGACGAGGGCCGCAACGACGTCGCCGTCGAGGTACCCGGTCTGCTGTCCTTCCTCGCCCACCACAACTTCGATGACGCCGTCCCCGGCATCAACGACATCGCCCGGCAGGAGGCCGCCCGCTACGGCGGAGATCCCAAGGACTACGTCCCGAACATCTTCATGACGTTCTGGGGCTTCCGGCTGATGATCACCTTCGGCATGGTGTCGTGCGGCGCCGCGACGGCCGGGCTGTGGCTGACCCGCAGGAAGTGGTGGCTGGCACGCCGGCTGCGTACGGCCGAGGACGAAGTGCCCCGGCTCGCCCTCACCAAGGAACGCGAACTCGCCCCGTTCCTCGCCCGGTGGTTCTGGCGCGTCGGCATCCTCACCATGGGATTCCCGCTCGTCTCCAACTCGTTCGGCTGGATCTTCACCGAGATGGGCCGCCAGCCCTGGGCGGTGAACGGCCTGATGAAGACCGCCGACGCAGTCTCACCCGGCGTCTCCACCACCTCGGTCGTCCTCTCGCTGACCGTCTTCACGCTGCTGTACGCGGCGCTCGCGGTGGTCGAGGTGCGCCTCATGGTCCGGTACGCCAAGGCCGGACCGCAGACCGACGAACTCCCACCGGGGGAAAGGGAGTTGGAGGAGAGCGTCCCCGACCGGATCCCGGCCCTCACCTACTGACCGCCGAACCCGCCCAACCGCCCCGCCGCACCGACCTGTTCAGGGAAAACACCCCCATGCAACTCCACGACCTCTGGTTCGTGCTGATAGCCGTCCTGTGGACCGGCTACTTCTTCCTCGAGGGATTCGACTTCGGCATCGGCATACTCACCCGGGTCGTCGCCCGTGACGAGGAGGAGCGCGGTGTTCTGCTGGTCACGATCGGCCCGGTCTGGGACGGCAACGAGGTGTGGCTGCTGACTGCCGTCGGCGCCACCTTCGCCGCCTTCCCCGACTGGTACGCCACGCTGTGCAGCGGCTTCTACCTGCCGATGCTGGCCGTGGTGACCTGCCTGATCGTGCGCGGCGTCGCCCTCGAATACCGCCACAAGCGCGACGACGCACCCTGGAAGCTCGCCTGCGACCGCGCGATCTTCTGGTCGTCCCTGGTCTGCGCCTTCCTGTGGGGCGCGATCTTCGCGAACCTGGTGCACGGGACCCCGATCGGCCCGGACAAGAACTTCACCGGCACCCTGCTCGACCTCGTCGGCCCGTACGCCCTGCTCGGCGGGCTCGTCACGCTGAGTCTGTTCACCCTGCACGGCGCGCTGTTCGCCGTGCTCAAGACGGAGGGCGAGATCCGGCAGCGGGCCCGTCGGACGGCCCGCCGGACCGGCGGGTTCACCGTGGCCCTCACCCTCGGCTTCCTGCTCTGGACCCACATGCGCGGCAGCAGCGGCGCCGGCCTGGTCCTGGCGGCCGCCGTCATCGCGACGTTGGTGCTCGCCGTCGAGCTGACCGAGAACTCCCGGGACGGCTGGGCCTTCGCGATGTCGGGGTGCGCGGTCGCCGCGCTCGTCACGCTGCTCTTCCTCGTGATGTTCCCCGCCGTCATGCCTTCGTCGCTCAACCCCGACTGGAGCCTCACCGTCGCGAACTCGGCGGCCGGTCCCCATACGTTGAAGATCCTGACCTGGGTCGCGGGCTTCATGACCCCCGTCGTCATGGGCTACCAGGCCTGGACGTACTGGGTCTTCCGCAAGCGCGTCGGCCTCGCCCGCCCTCCGGCGCCCGCCCTGTCGCGCACGGGGGACTGAGCGCGGCGTTCTCCCCGTCGGCCCCGGACGGGGAGAAGCGCGTCACGGCGCGGGCCGCCGGTCCGGTCCTGCCGTGGCGGCGTCGTTCCGGGTGACGATGACGAACCGCAGGTCCCGGCTGGCGACCGGCAGGAGTACCTGGCTGGTCACCTCGACGACCGCCCCTTCGTGCACGGGCAGCCGGAGCCGGATGCGGTGACCGTCGGGGTGCTCGACGACGCCGTGTTCGTCGGACCAGATGCGACGGCAGTCGGCGTCGGTCAGCAGGTCGCCGATGAGCGCCCGCAGGTGCGGGCTGCCGGGGTTGCGGTTGGCCGCGATGCGGAGCATCGCCAGATAGACCCGGGCGAAGTCGTCCTCCCAGTCCAGGAGTTGGGTGCGGGCCTCCGGGGCGAGCAGGACCCAGCGCATCAGGTTCGGCCGCGGCTCGCGCACCCACGGGAACCAGTGCGCCATCGTCGCGTTGGCGGCGACCACGTTCCACGACTCGTCGGAGAGGTAGGCGGGATGCGGGTTCTGCACCTCGAGCAGGTCGAGCACGCCCGCCGGTGGAGGGGACGGTGCCGTGTGCTCCTCCGGCGGGCGCCGGCCCGATACCCCCAGGAACAGGGTGAGCCGTTCGGCCTCGTCGAGGCGCAGGACGTCGGCGACCGCCTGGAGGAAGGCATCCGAGAAGTCCCGCCGCGTGCCGGTCTCCAGAGCGCGGTACCACCCTTCGCTCACCCCGGTGAGACGGGCCACGTCAGCCTGCGAGAGCCGGCCGCGCGACCGGTGGGGGCCGCCCAGTGAACCGTGCGCGGACCGGCGGTCCATGCGGTGCCGCCAAGCCCGCAACAGCCGTCCCACGGCCTGCCCTTCGGCCAGTGGTGCCGTCAATTCCAGCACCGGACCTTGGTCCCGGACATGCAGTGGACTTTGGTCCCGAATACTCATACGGATCCTTTACACAAAGAGGGTGGGCACCGTTCCGTTTCGACGCCGAACAAGCAGCGGACTGCGCGGAATTGGCCTTGAAAATACTGGGCAGGAGCCGCGGCCGCCCCGGATCCGTGTGCTTCCTGCGCAACCACGGAAAAGGATCGTAACTCCTGGTCCCGACACTGCAAGTGGCGGCCCCCTTAACGCAGAATGGGTCCACCAATTTGGCCCGCGGCGATTGCCGGGCGAGCGACGCATATCTCCCGAGGAATGGGACCGGTAAGCGAATCCGCTTCCTCTTCCCGAAGCCGCGGCCGCCGCACCATCTGATCGGAGACGAAATGAGCAACCCATTCGACGACGAACGCGCCGCGTTCCTGGTTCTCGCCAACGGTGAGGGTCAGCATTCGCTGTGGCCGGCCTTCGCCGAGCCGCCGGCCGGCTGGACGGTCGTGAAGGGCGAGGACACCCGGCAGGCGTGCATCGAGTACGTCAACGCCAACTGGTCCGACATCCGGCCGCAGAGCCTCGTCGACGCCATGGCCGGGAGCGCGGCATGACGCACCCCGCGATGACCCGTCCCGGCCGGCGGGCCGCCGACGAGGCGTTCCCGGCGCGGACGGTGCCCGGTCTGTTCGCCGCGCAGGCAGCCCGCACGCCGGACGCGCTCGCCGTGGTCGGCGGAGGGACCACGTTCACCTACGCCGAACTCGACGCCAGGGCCAACCGGTTGGCGCACCGCCTCGTGGACCTGGGCGTCCGCCCCGACGCCCCGGTCGCGCTGCTCATGGAACGCGGCCCCGACCTGGTCACCGCGATCCTCGCCGTCCTGAAGGCGGGCGGCGGCTACGTTCCGCTGCGCGCCGACTTCCCCGCCGACCGCCTCCGCTGGATCACCGCCCAGGCCGGCGCCGCCGTCCTGCTGCGCGACCCGGCCTCCGCCCACGTCGCGTTCGAGCACGACGCCACCGAACTGCTCCTGGACGAGGAGGCCTTCGCCGGCCGGCCGGGGGGCGACCCCGCCGTACCGCTGTCCGGTGACCACCTCTGCTACGTGATGTACACCTCCGGCTCCACCGGAACGCCCAAGGGCGTGGCCGTCACCCACCGCGACGTGACGTCCTTCGCCACCGACCGCTCCTGGCACGACCACGACGAGCACCGAGTGCTCCTGCACTCCCCGCACTCCTTCGACGCCGCCACCTACGAGCTGTGGGCGCCCCTCCTCAACGGCGGCACCGTGGTGGTGGCGCCCCCGGGCCCCAACGACACGCACGACCTGGCCGAGCTGATCTCCGAGTACGACGTCACCGGGCTCTTCCTCACCGCCGCGCTGTTCGACCTGGTCGCCGCCGAGCGGCCCGAATGCCTGGGAACGGTGCGGGAGTTGGGTACCGGCGGCGACGTCGCCCCGCCCAAGGCGGTCCACCGGATCCTGGAGGCCAACCCGGGCATCACCGTCCGCAACCTGTACGGCCCCACCGAGGCCACCGTCGCCGCCACGGCCCACCCCGTGCGCTCGGTCACGGACGTCGGCCAGGTGGTCCCCATCGGCCGCCCCCTGGACAACTCCCGGGCCTACGTCCTCGACGGCGAACTCCGGCCTGTTCCGGCGGGGGTGGTGGGGGAGTTGTACATCGCGGGTGCGGGTCTGGCGCGTGGTTATCTGGGTCGTCCGGATCTGACGGCGGAGCGTTTTGTCGCCTGTCCCTTCGGTGGGGTGGGTGAGCGGATGTATCGCACGGGTGATCTGGCTCGCTGGAATCGCGAGGGTGAGTTGGTGTTCGCGGGTCGTGCGGACGACCAGGTGAAGATCCGTGGTTTCCGCATCGAGTTGGGGGAGGTGGAGAGTGCGCTCGCGTCGTTCCCGGGTGCGGCGCAGGCGTTGGTCGTCGTGCGCGAGGACCGGCCCGGTGACAAGCGTCTGGTCGGCTACATGACCGGGACCGGCCTGGACGTCGCCGAGGTCCACGCCTTCCTCACCGGACGGCTTCCCGCCTTCATGGTGCCGTCCGCGATCGTCGTCCTCGACGCCCTGCCCCTCACCGGCAACGGCAAGGTCGACCGCAAGGCGCTGCCCGCCCCGACGGCGGCCACGACGGCCGAAGGTCCCCGCCGTGCGCCGCGCACCCCGTACGAGACGATCCTGTGCGCGCTGTACGCCGAACTGCTCGGCACCGACCGGGTGGGCATCGACGACGACTTCTTCGCGCTGGGCGGTCACTCCCTGCTCGCCACCAGACTCGCCGCGCGCATCAGGTCGGCCCTCGGCGTGGACGCATCGGTCCGGGACGTCTTCGCCCTCCCCACGCCGATCCACCTCGCCGCGCACCTGGAGTCGGCCCGGGCCTGTGAACGGCCGGCCCTGCGGCCCACGCCTCGCGACGGCGACATGCCCCTCTCCTTCGCCCAGCGACGCCTGTGGATCCTCGACCGGCTGGAGGGCCCCAGCGCCACCTACAACCTGCCGTTCGCCCTCACGCTCACGGGACAACTGGACATCGAGGCACTGCGGGCCGCCCTGACCGACCTGGTCCGGCGCCACGAGGTGCTGCGCACCGTCTACGTCCAGGTGGACGGCGAACCGCGACAGCGGATCCTGCCGGCCGCGCCGGTGGACCTACCCGTCGAAGAAGTCGACGAACAGGCGCTGGCGGCCGCCTGCTCCCGCGCGAAGAGCCACGTCTTCGACCTGACCCGGACCCCACTCGCGCCGCGCCTGCTGCGCACCCGGCCCGACGAGCACGTCCTGCTGCTGACCGTGCACCACATAGCCGCCGACGGCTGGTCGGTGGACCCGCTCCTGCGCGACCTGGCCACCGCCTACGCGGCGCGCCGGACCGGGCGCGCCCCCGGCTGGGAACCGCTGCCCGTCCAGTACGCCGACTACACGCGGTGGCACCCGGAGCTCCTCGGCTCGGCCGACGACCCGGACAGCGCGCACTCCCGTCAACTGGCCTACTGGCGAAGGGCGTTGGAGGGTGCACCCCCCGAGCTCGCCCTCCCCTACGACCGCCCACGCCCCGCCGCCCCGACCCACCATGGCGGCGACGTGCCGCTGGTCCTCGACGCCGCGCTGCACGAACGGCTCCAGCAGGTGGCGCGCGAGACCGACACCACGCTCTTCATGGTCCTGCACGCAGCCCTCGCGGTCCTGCTGCACCGCGTCGGCGCGGGCGAGGACATCCCGGTGGGCAGCCCGATCGCGGGCCGCACCGACGAGGCGCTCACCGACCTCGTCGGGTTCTTCGTCAACACCCTGGTGCTGCGCGCCGACCTCGCGGACAACCCCACCTTCCGGGACCTCCTGGCCCGGGTGAAGGACGCGGACCTGGACGCCTTCGGCCACCAGGACGTTCCGTTCGACCGGCTGGTCGAGGAGCTCGCGCCCGACCGGTCCGTGGCGCGACACCCGCTGTTCCAGGTCATGTTCGTCCTCAACCAGGCGATGCCCGACCCGGAGCTGCCCGGCCTCGACTGCCGCACGGAGCTCCTGCGGCTCGACTCGCCCAAGTTCGACCTGACCTTGAACCTGGTCGAGAACCGGTCCGCCGACGGCCATGCCGCCGGGATCACGGGTGCGCTCGAATACGCCCGCGACCTGTTCGACCACGACACCGTCCAGGCCCTGACCGAGCAGCTCGTGCGCGTCCTGGAAACGGTGGTTCGCCAACCGGACACCCGGATCGGGCAGTTCGACCTCCTGTCGGCCGCCGACCGCGAGCGGATCCTCGTGGACTGGAACGCCACCGCCCTGGACCTGCCGGCGGCCACACTGCCCGACCTGTTCGCGGCGCAAGTGGCCCGCGACCCCGCCGCGCCCGCCGTGATCGCCGACGGGGTCGAGGTCGACTACGCCGAACTGGACGCCCGGGCCGACCGCCTCGCCCACCTCCTGGCGGCCCGCGGCATCGGTGCCGAGGACACCGTCGCCGTGTCGATGCCGCGTTCCCTGGAGTGGATCACCGCGGTGCTCGCGGTCGCCAAGACCGGAGCCGTCTACGTACCGGTCGACCCCGCCTACCCGCGTCAGCGGATCGAGTACGTCCTCGGCAACAGCGCACCCGCCCTGCTGCTCACCGTGACGGGCCTGGAGCAGACCCTGCCCCCGGTGGACGTGCCCCGCCTGCTGCTGGACACCCTCGACGAGCTGCCTCCCGGGGAGCCGTTCACCGCGGCACACCGAGTACGGCCGCTGAACGCCGCCAACGCGGCGTACCTCATCTACACCTCCGGCTCGACCGGCCTGCCCAAGGCCGTCGCGGTCAGCCACACCGGCCTCGCGAGCCTGGTCGCCCACCAGGTCCGGGTCTTCGGGACCGGACCGGGCAGCCGGGTCCTCCAGTTCGCCTCGCCCAGCTTCGACGCGTCCGTCCTCGACCTGTGCGGCTCGCTCCTGACCGGGGCCACCCTGGTCCTGGCCCGCGCCGAGGACCTGGAGGTGGGACAGCCGCTGGTGGACACCGTCGCCCGGTACGGCGTGACCACCGCGCTCATTCCCCCCGCCGCCCTGGCCGTCCTGCCGGAGGGCTCGCTGCCCACGGTGCGCACCCTGGTCGTGGGCGGGGACTCGTGCCCGCCGGAAGTGGTCGCCCGCTGGTGCGGCGACCGCCGCATGATCAACGCGTACGGCCCCACCGAGAGCACCGTGTCCGCGACCATGGCCGCACCGCTGCGCGCGGACGGATCCGTGCCGCCGATCGGCGGGCCCGTGGCCAACACCCGTGTGTACGTCCTGGACAAGTGGCTCCGGCCTGTTCCGGCGGGGGTGGTGGGGGAGTTGTACATCGCGGGTGCGGGTCTGGCGCGTGGTTATCTGGGTCGTCCGGATCTGACGGCGGAGCGTTTTGTCGCCTGTCCCTTTGGTGGGGTGGGTGAGCGGATGTATCGCACGGGTGATCTGGCTCGCTGGAATCGCGAGGGTGAGTTGGTGTTCGCGGGCCGTGTGGACGATCAGGTGAAGATCCGTGGTTTCCGGATCGAGTTGGGGGAGGTGGAGAGTGCGCTCGCGTCGTTCCCGGGTGCGGCGCAGGCGGTGGTCGTCGTACGCGAGGACCGGCCCGGCGACAAGCGCCTGGTCGGCTACATGACCGGGACCGGCCTGGACGTCGCCGACGTGCGCGAGCACCTGGCGACCCGGCTTCCCGCCTACATGGTGCCGTCCGCGATCGTCGTACTCGACGAGCTTCCGGTGACCAGCAACGGCAAGACGGACCGCAAGAACCTGCCCGCACCGACCGCGTCCACGACGGACTCGCGGCTGCCCCGCACCGGTCTCGAACGGACCCTGTGCGCGCTGTACGCCGAGCTGCTCGGCACCGACCGGGTGGGCATCGACGACGACTTCTTCGCGCTGGGCGGTCACTCCCTGCTCGCCACCAGACTCGTCGTCCGCATCCAGGCCGAACTCGGCGTCGACGTCCCCGTCCGGACCGTCTTCACGTCCCGGACCGTGGCCGCCCTGGCCCGGACCGTCGAGGGCGGCGCGGTGGACGACGTGGACCTGGCGGCCGAGGCCCGCCTGGACCCGTCGATCACGGTGAACCGTGCCAACACACCTCGCCCGCACGACCCGCAGGAGGTGCTGCTCACCGGCGCGACGGGCTTCCTCGGGTCCTTCCTCCTCGCGGAGCTCCTGCGCGTCCACACCGACGCCACCGTGACCTGTGTGGTCCGGGCATCCGGGCCCGACGAAGCGGCGGCCCGCGTCGAACGGAGCCTGGCCCGGTACGGCCTGTGGGACGAGAGTTTGCACAAGCGGGTCAACGCCGTCGCGGGCGACCTGGAACAGCCGCTGCTCGGCCTCCCCGAGGGCGAGTTCACGGCACTCGCCGACCGGGTCGACGTCATCTACCACAACGGCGCACGCGTGCACCACGTGGAC
The DNA here is from genome assembly GCF_039532965.1 of Streptomyces mauvecolor. Lineage (NCBI taxonomy): Bacteria > Bacillati > Actinomycetota > Actinomycetes > Kitasatosporales > Streptomycetaceae > Streptomyces > Streptomyces mauvecolor. The sequence continues at coordinate 287,506 of NZ_BAAASQ010000008.1, forward strand.
CCGTACCGGCGGATGAAGGCCGCCAACGTCCTGGCCACCCAGGACGTCGTGCGCCTCGCAGCGCGGGGCGGCGGCGTCCCCGTGCACTACGTGTCCACCGGCAGCGTCCTGGTCGGAACCGGGGACAACCCCGCCGACCTCGCCGAAGACCGCCGCGTCGCCCCCGAACTGGTGCTGCCCAACGGCTACATCCAGACCAAGTGGGTGGCCGAGGAGCTGATGCGCGAGGCGAAGCGCCGGGGCATCCCCACCACGATCCACCGGCCCGCCCGGATCAGCGGCCACACGGCCTCCGGGGCCGCCGGCACCGACGACTCCTTCTGGAAGTTCGTCAAGGCCTGTGTGGAACTCGGCGCCGCACCCGACGCCGAAGGCACCCTCGAACCCGAGGACCTGGTGCCGGTGGACCACATGGCGGCCGCCATCGTCCACCTGTCCCGCCGGGCGGTGCCCGAGGGGCCCGTCGTCTCCTACACCCTGACCAACCCCACACCCACCCGACCCGAGGACGTGCTGCGCCAGGCACGGCTCGCCGGTCACCGGATGGAGGCCCTGTCCGGGCCGGAGTGGCAGGCAGCCCTCACGGCCGCCGCCGCGGACGCCCCCGAGGACAGCGCCATCCCGAGCATCGCCCTCCTGTACGGCGACTCCCCGGTCACCCTGCCCACCGGACACACCCCGCCGCGCTTCGCAGGCGTCAACGCCCGGCGCGACCTGAGCGGCTCCGGCCTCAACTGCCCTGTCATCCATGACGAGTTGATCCAGCGCTACCTCGCGTACTACGCCGGCACCGGCTTCCTGCCCCGGCCGGGCTCGGACACGGAGGCGATGCCCGACGGGACGTGATCGGCGTCCGGCGGCGGGCCCACGGACCGCCGTGGTGACGAGACCCGCTCGGCCCGCACACTGCGTGCGGGCCGAGCGGGTCATTTCGTCGTCTCGCGCGTGACGCCGAAGTCACAGAGCACGGAAGTCGGTCAACTGCCGTGAGTCTTCCCAGGGTTTGACCCACACCTGGGCCTCGTACCGGGCCGCCCCGGCAGGACCGGCCGCCTCGATCGTGAGGATGTAGCGGGTACCGGCGACGACCTGCTCGTCGGCATCGACGACGTGGCCGAGGGCCAGCCGCTGACCGGACCGCCTGTCGCAGAACAGGGCTGGGCCCGAACCGCTTGTGGCGGTTCGGGCCCAGCCCTGTTCTCGCTGCTCCGTCACGACTCGATGAGTGCCCGGATCCGTGGCGTGGCCACCGCTGTCCCGAGGCCGACCAGGACCGCGAGGCTGCCCAGCGTCAAATAGAGGGCCACGCCGTCCAGTCGGGAGGCGACCTGGCCGCCGATCGCATCGCCGGCGGAGGCGGACAGGAAGAACAGCCCGGCGAGCTGGGAGCCCATCCCGGCCGGGGCGAGCCGGTGGCTCAGGGAGAGGCCGGTGGGGCTGAGGAACAGTTCACCGAGGGTCTGCAGGAAGTACAGGCCGACCAGCCACAGCAGCGAGATCCGCACGTCCCCGACGGCTCGCGCCGCGGCGACGGAGAGCAGCAGGAACGAGACCCCGCACAGGAGCAGACCGGTGGCGAACTTGGCCGGCGCCGAGACGCTGACGCGCTGCCAGACCACGGCCAGCGCACCGGCCAGCAGGATGATCAGGACGGGGTTCATGGCAGCCTGCCAGGTGACGGGCAGGCCCATCATGTCCACGTGCTCGTTGGCGAAGAGCTGCACGTTGGAGGCGGCCAGGTCGTAGATGCACCAGAAGACGACGGCGGCGGCGAACAGCCAGGCGTACGCCTTGATGCCGGAACGCCCCCGGTCGCCGAGGTCCGTGCGCCGCAGCAGTTTGACGAAGTACCCGACCGGCACGAGCACGGCGAGGACGGTGAACGCGGTGAGGCAGCGCGGCAGGGTGAGCACGCCGGTGAGTGAGGCCGCCAGGACGAGCACGACGGCCGCGCCGGTGCCCAGCAGCGTCCAGGTGCGGACCCGGACCGCCTCCTCCCGGGTCAGCGGTCGGGCGGGCCGATCGTCGACGCTCCGCAGGCCACCGCTCAGTACGAAGACGATGAGGCTGAGCCCCATGCCCACGGCCGCGGCGCCGAAGGCGATGCTCCAGCCGAACGTCACGCCGAGCCAGCCGACGAGCAGTGTCGCCACAAGACCGCCGATGTTGATGCTGGCGTAGAACTTGCTGTACGCCGCATCCCTCTCGCGGTCGTCGCGGTCCGCGAACAACTTGCCCACGAGAGCGGTCATGTTGGGCTTCTGCAGCCCGGTGCCGAGGGCGACCAGGACGAGGCCGGTGTAGACCGTGGCGGCCCCGAGGTCGAGCGCCAGCGACACGTGCCCGAGCAGGATGACCACACCGCCGAGCAGAGCCGCCCTGCGGGCGCCGAGCAGCCGGTCGGCGACCCAGCCGCCGGGCAGCGCGGTGAAATAGCAGGCGGACAGGTAGGCGCCGACGAGCGCCGTGGCCGTGCCGGAGCTCATGCCGAGGCCGTGGACCCGGTCCACCAGGAAGAGCGCGAGCACCGCCCGCATACCGTAGAAGGATCGCTAGGAGAACCGCTCTGCTGCCTCACTCAGACAAAGCGGCAGCAGGCCCTTGCGGGCGCGGTTCTCTGCGATCACCTCCACTCTGTTCGAGGTGAGCGACATGTGTGTCTTTCCTGTTCTTCGAGTTCTCGGGCAGGAGGACCGGGGGCAGCGGTGAGCGCAGGCCTCGCGGCGGTCCACGGAAGGAGGAAGATCCTTTGGAGATCCCCCTCATCAGGGTCCCGGCCGGACCACGGAGCAGGCAGAGCCGAAAGCCTCCGGGACCCCGGGACGTTGTGGTGCAGAGGAGGACGGGCGAGTGCCACTTTCGTGGCGGTGTACGGCCTTTCGGCTCGCCCGGTGGGCCGGTCGACCGCTGAGACCGGAACTTCCGGGCCTCGGCGGCCGGCTCGGCGGCGCATCTCGCACGGAGACGTTCGGGTACTTCCCATCGAGGTCGCGCCCGCTGCGCGGTTCACCGTACGAAATACGGAAGCAGGGCCGGGCGGCCGACGGGGGAGGTCGGCCGCCCGGCCCTGCCGGGGTTCTCCGCGTGCCCTCCAGTGGGGGGAGCGGATGCGCGGTGGACCACTCTGCTCAAGCGGCCGTCGCGCGGATTCATTACACCCGCCGCGGCGGGTGCCGGAAGTCGATGCCGGCGTGCACGAAAGTCACGAGAGCGGCGGACTCCGGTGGGGACGGACGAGCGCGGTGGCGTCGGTGCGTCGCCGGGTTCCCGCGCCGGCCCGCCTCAGCGCGGACTGGGCGCGAAGCGAGCCTCGACGCGGAACCCGCCGTCCGGGGTGGCGCCGGCGGTGAGGGTGCCGCTCAGCTCCTCGGACCGGGCGCGCATCCCGGCGAGGCCCGAACCCGAACCAGGCAGGGGGCTCGAACGCCGTGCGCAGCCGGGCCCGTTCGTGACGGCGAGCACCAGGCCGCCGCCGACAGCGGCGGCCGTGACCGTCACGCGCGCGCCGGGCGCGTGCTTCGCGGCGTTGGTGAGCGCTTCCGTGGCGACACATTCCGCGGCCGCGCGGTGGCGCGGATCCGCCGCCGCGAGCACGTCGTCGAGACCGGGGGAGGTGTCGATGCGCAGTCCGACGCCGCGCATCGACGTGCACAGTTCGCCGACGGACAACGACGGCGGGGTGCACTGCACGACCGTCAGCAACTGCTCCAGCGCGGACCGGCTCTGGGACGCGATGTGCTGGAGCGCGGGCCCCGTCCGCTCCAGGCAGGAGCAGGGCGTGCCCGCGGTGAGCCGGGTCAGGAGGTTCTCGGTGAGCATGATGGTCGCGGTGAGGTGGTGCCCGGCCAGGTCGTGCATGTCCTGGGCGATCCGGCGGCGCTCGGCCGAGACGGCCTCCGCCTTGCGGCGGGCCTCTCGTTCGGCCGCCAACTCACGCTCCTGACGCCGCGCCCGGATCTGCGTGCCCATGGCGGTCGGGCCGAGTGCGGTGATCACGACGACCGCGAGGTAGTCCTCGCCCGAGAGCGTGTGCCAGGTGAGGTCGGCCGTCTGGAGCCGGGAGAAGAGGGGCAGCACGGCGGCGACCGCCGCGGAACCCCACGCCTGCCGCGTCGGCAGCCAGCGGCCGGCGGCGTAGGCGACGAAGGAGAGCGCGGTGTTCTCGCCGGAGAGGACGAAGCCCAGGCAGGCGACCGCCAGCGGCAACGGGAAGGGACCTCGGCGCAGGGCGACAGCGACCGTGCCGGCCACGAGGCCGCCGACCGCGCCCGGACCGGGGGTCCCCAGAGGCAGGACGAACAGCAACGACAGGGCGAACGCCGAGGCGGCCGCGACGAGGTCCCACTGCACAGACGTGAGCGCACGGAGCAGCGCGGTGGGCCGCAAGTGGGCGCGGGCGGACAGGGAAGGCAAGACGAACTCTCCAGGAGAGGGCAGGAGTGGGTTCGGCGGTGGCTCTCGACCAGCGGCACGAGGAGTGCCGGCCCGCCGGCGGAGATCACGCGCTGTCGCGGCGCCAACGGGTGAACTGGGCGGACAGCAGGGCGCCCTGGGTCCGGTTGGACACCTTCAGCTTGGCCAGGACCCGGGACACGTACGACTTCATCGTGCCCTCGCTCATCAGCAGCTGCTGGGCCATGTCCGCATTGCTGAGACCGTCGCCGAGCAGCACGAAGACCTCGTGCTCGCGGTTGGACAGCGACTCGATGCGGCTGCGGGCGGTGGGCCCGAGCGTGTCGTCGCGACGAGCCAGCGCGCTTCGCATGAGACAGCGCAGCACGGGCGAGGAGACCGCCGCGTGGCCGTCGGCGACCGCGTGCACATGGCGCAGCAGCTCGCCGGGCGAGTCCCCCTTGAGTACGAAGCCGGACGCCCCGGCCTCCAGCGCGTCGTACACCTGGCCCCCCGCGCCGAACGAGGTGAGGAAGAGCACCGGGGGCGTATCCGGGGAGTGCCGCAGCTCCTTGAGCACGCCGAGTCCGTCGAGGCCCGGCATGTTCAGGTCCATGGCGAGTACGTCCACGTGGTGCCGCCGCACGATGTCGAGGGCGCCCCGGCCGTCGTCGGCCTCGGCCACGACCTTGATCTCCGGGTCGGATTCAAGGATGGAACGCAGGCCGACCCGCACGAGTTCTTCGTCGTCCACCAGCGCGACGCTGAGCATGTGTCTTCTCCTCGGGATTCCGGACGCGGCCCGTTACGTCACTCCCTCCTGGGAGCGGAACGGTCGCAGGACCTCATTCTTCCTGACCTCGGCAAGGAAACTGCGCTCCTTCAGTCCCAGTGGCATCCGGGAAAAAGTCCATGACCTCATGGGACCAAAGTCCTGAAGTGCAAAAAAAGAACGAGGAATTCGAAGACCACTATATTCATGCCGCATACGGAGTGCCCTGGCGGCCGTACGGAAGCCGTACGGAACCGCGGGGCCGCCTGTTGAACCGGGTCCATGTACGCCCTGCCGGGCGCAGTGCGCGGGCGCGTCGCGTCTCCCACGGCTGCGGCCCGCGCCGTGCGGACTGCAGGGCGAGCGAAAAAGAATGGCAGCGGGAGGAACTCCTCGTCGGGTCAGGAATAGAGCCTCGCCTCGCGCAGGCCAATGCAATCGATGTGCCACAAAAGGTGAATGCCTGAATGCCTCCCCGAGGGGGAGAATCCGACCGTCTGTACCCATATTCGGGCTGCGTTGCCCCGTCCGGTAGTGGAACATCGTTTATGCATGCATAAAGCAGAGTTATGGGTGAGTTCCGGCACCGGCTCGGTGTCGGGCTTCCGGACGGCCCGGGAAACACGGTCGGGCCCTACGCCACCGGGCCACGGGCCTCGGGGCGTGGCGTTGGCGCTCAACCCGTCGGCAGCGATTTGGGCGGATAGCTGCGCAGGACGAGGGAGGTCGTGACGGGGCCGTACCGAGCGAGGGAGTCCACGACTTGCTCAAGGCGTTCGGCGTGGGAACAGTGCACGTCGAACAGCAGGCAGTCCTCGCCGGTTGTCCGCAGGGTCGAGACGACCTCGGGAGTGCGGGCGGCCAGGGTGAGTGCCTGGGACAGCTGCGCGTGCGTGGTACGAAGCCGGACGACGGCGTGGATGTTCAGCCCTACCGCGGCCGGGGTGACGACGGCGCGGTAGCCGGTGATGATCCCGCTCTTCTCCAGACGCTGGATGCGGGCACTGGCCGCCGGTTGCGAGAGCCCGACCCGGCGGCCGACCTCGGCGCCGGTGAGCCGGCCGTCGGCCTGGAGCAGATCCAGGATGGAGAGGTCGATCTCGTCGAGTGATTCCATCGTTGTCACCGCCACTTTCTTTGAGATCACTTGCCGAGCTCGGCTGCCACCGCTGGTCCATCGAGAATCACCGCAGGGCAGGCCCGCCAGGTGCAGGGGCCACGAGTGGAAGGACGGTAGACGATGGTCGGATACGTCGTCATCCCCGGGATCGACGGTTCGGGCGAGCGGCACTGGCAGAGCCGGTGGGAGAAGCGGTGGGGGGCCTCGGCGGTCCGGATCGCGCCGGCCTCATGGAGCCGGCCGGAGCTGCCCGACTGGGTCGCCGCGATCCAGACCGCCTACGAGACCGCCGCGCGGCGCGAGCGCCAGGTGGCATTGGTCGCCCACAGCCTGGGCTGCTGGGCGGCCGCGCAGTGGCTGGCCCGGGCGCGGCCCGACGGAGTGGTGGCGTTCCTGGCCGCCCCACCGGACCCGCGAGGGGCGGCCTTCCCGCGCCGGGCCGCGTCCACCTTCCTGGACCTGTCCGCCCGCCCCCTGCCATGCCCGAGCGTGCTGGTGGCCAGTGACGACGACCCCTACTGCGACCCGAAGACGGCCGCCTCGTTCGCGCGCGACTGGCAGGCGCAGCACCATCCGATCGACAACTGCGGCCACATCAATGCCGCCAGCGGTCTCGGCGATTGGCCGGCCGGTCTGGAACTCCTTCGCAGGCTGGTCGACCGGTGAGACGGCCGGGCTGAAGGTGTGCCACAGCCCTGCGCCGCGAGACGCAGGGCATGCCCGCGCCCGGTTGGATCAGGCGGCCGGCTCACGGAAATAGTGCCCCTTCTCCAGATCTTCCATCAGCCGCGGCTGCGTGGGCTCCCATCCCAGAAGCTCGCGGGTCAGTGTGCTGGAGGCCGGGAAGTCGGCTGCGAGGAAGTCCGCGAGCCAGCCGAAGTGTCCGGGCGCGTCCTCGGGGGAGACGGATACCACCGGCAGATCGAGGTGGCGGCCCAGGACCTCGGCGATGTCGCGGATCGGTACGCCCTCGTCCGCCACGCTGTGGAGCGCCGACCCCGCGGGGGCCTTTTCCGGCGCGAGGCGGAACAGGTGCGCGGAGTCGAGGCGGTGGACGGCGGGCCAGCGGTTGGTGCCGTCGCCTATGTAGGCGGAGACGAGTTCGGCCCCGACGGTGCTGCCTACCAAGCGGTCGTCGGCGGAGAGTACTTGGGACTGCCGCTGGCGGGCGCCGGGGTCGTCGCCGGCGCTGTCTCGGTGACCCGGCGCCGGCGCGAAAAACTTCCGGTACCGGCGGCTGTCCCGCGCACCGCCCGACCACTTCCCTGATCCGGCCGGCCTGCAGCCGCACCCGACGCCCGCGCGACGGTGACGCCGCCTCGGCCGGCGGTTGGGGTCTGCCGACCGAGCCGCCTTACGCCTTGGCCTCCTGCTGGATCTTGATCAGGTTGCCGGAGGGGTCGCGGAAGCCGCAGTCGCGAGGCCCCCACGGCTGGTCGATGGGCTCCTGGAGCACCTCGGCGCCCGAGGCTCGTACCTTTTCGAAGGTCGTGTCGAGATCGTCCGTCCTGAAGACCCACATCGGCAGGACACCCTTGGTGAGCAGCTCCTGCATGGCATCGCCGTCAGCCTGGGAACGGCCGGCGTGCGGCTCCGAAAGGACGATCTCAAGCCCCGGCTGGGTCGGGCTGCCGAGGGTGACCCAGCGGAATCCGCCGGATGCGACGTCGTTGCGCACTTCGAGGCCGAGCGCGTCACGGTAGAAGCCGAGCGACTCGTCCACGTCGTTGACGGTGATGTGGCAGTACTGGAGTGCGATGGTCATGCCGTCAACGTTAGGCGGCGGCGTTGTCGCCCGCTTCTCGGATCCTGCTCGGTGCGCTCGGAGGATTTCTGGTCGGCCGGGTGCGCACCTTCGCCACGCACGCCGGCATCGCCGCGACCGCGTCGTGCCCCCGGCTGCGGTACGCGCTCGGCGTCTCGCCGACCACCTCGGTGAACCGGGAGCTGAACGAACCCAGCGACGTACAGCCGACAGCCATGCACGCGTCGGTCACGCTCATGCCCTCACGCAACAGCGCCATCGCCCGCTCGATCCGGCGGGTCATGAGATAGCTGTACGGGGTCTCGCCGTAGGCGGCCCGGAACTGTCGCGAGAAGTGCGCCGGCGACATGAGCGCATGCTGCGCCATGGTCGGCACGTCGAGAGGTTCGGCGTACTCGCGGTCGATGAGATCCCGCGCTCGGCGCAGGTGCACGAGGTTGGCGAGCTCTTCCGGCGTCATGACATCGACGCTACCACCGGGCACTGACAGGGCGGCTGACCTGCGGGGACGGGTGGGGGGCCAGAGGCGGTCCGCCCCCCCCGCCCTGTGCCCGGGTGCCGTCTGCCTCTGTGTGCAGGCCCGGCCCGTGAACGCCCGACGTATGTGCGCGGCACACATACGTCCCCTCACGGGCCGTCGTCGGACGATGCTCAGCGCTGTGGGTCCGACAGCGTGGAGGGCGGGGCCTCGCGCTGATGCGGGAAGGCGGCCGGGGACGAGAGCGAGGACGGCCCGGGACGGTCCTGCTGGAGGGACACGGTCCGGGTCGGGGCGGGGATCGAGATGCCCTCCGCCCGGTACCGCCGGTGCAGCCGCTTGATGAACTCGTGCTTGATCCGGTACTGGTCGCTGAACTCGCCCACTCCCAGGATCACCGTGAAGTTGATCCTGGAATCCGCGAACGTATGGAAACGGACCGCGGCCTCGTGCCCGGGCAGCGCACCCGTGATGTCCGCCATCACGCCGTCCACCACCTCCAGGGTCACCCGCTCGACGTGCTCCAGGTCGCTGTCGTAGCCGACCCCCACCTGCACCAGGACCGTCAACTCCTGTTCCGGTCGTGTGTAGTTGGTCATGTTCGTACGGGCGAGGCGGCCGTTGGGGATGATCACGAGGTTGTTCGACAGGTTGCGCACCACCGTGTTGCGCCAGTTGATGTCGACGACATAGCCCTCCTCGCCGCTGCTGAGCCGGATGTAGTCACCGGGCTGCACCGTCTTCGACGCCAGGATGTGCACTCCCGCGAAGAGGTTGGCGAGGGTGTCCTGGAGGGCCAGGGCGACCGCGAGGCCGCCCACTCCGAGGGCGGTGAGCAGGGGCGCTATGGAGACGCCCACGGTTTCGAGGGCGACCAGGACGCCCATCGCGACGACCACGACCCGCGTGATGTTGACGAAGATCGTGGCCGAACCGGCCACCCCGGTCCGGGACTGCGCCAGGGACTGGACGAGCCCCGCGACGACCCGGGCCGCGGTGAGGGTGATGACGAGGATGAGCAGGGCGGTCAGCGAATGGTTGACGATGCCCGCGACCCGCGTGGTGAGCGGCAGCGCCGAGGCCGCCACCGCCGTGCCCGCGACCGTGGCCGCCCAGGGTGCGATGGTGCGCAGTGCGTCGACGATGACGTCGTCCCCGGTCCACTGCGTTCTTCGCGCCTGCTTGCCCAGCCATCTCAGCAGTACGCGCAGGAGCAGCCCGGCCGCTATGCCCGCGGCCATCGCTATGGATGCCACCACCCAGTCGTGCAGCACGAGGCTCCGGTTCAACGGACACCCTCCGGGCGGCAAGGGGCCGGGGGTTGAGCGAGGGGCGCCGTCGATCGCCGTATGTGATGTGTCGTCACTTTGTCACCTTGTCGCCTGTCAGACCGTGCTGCCTGGAGCCTCGTTCGGGCGGTACGCACACGGAACGGGCTGCCATCCTGCCCCATGGGCAGAGCGTCCTCGCAGGTGGGCCGGTGTCGGGCCGTCCACGCCGAGGGACTGCCCCGGTGGCGCGGCGTAACTGGTCCGCAGACTTGGGCACTTCTGGCTGACGGGGCGTCACCGCACCAGGTGTCGCCGGCGTCGGCTGCCGCGCCTACCGGAGGCCGGAGAGCGTGAAGACCGTGCGGGCCGTCTCGCGGTCGACTCGGGCCGCCATCTGGCGCAGGGCCGTCTCGCCGCAGCGGAGCACGTCGTGGTCGAGGCTGCTGCGGGCGTCCCGGTCGAGGACGTGCCACATCGGGGGATTGGCGACGAGCACCTTCGGGTCGAGCTCGGCCCGGTGGCCTTCGCTGTCCCGCAGCACCAGACGCTGGGCGACGCCGTCGGACCACCGCACCGACACCAGGCGGTCGGTGCGGATCTCGGTCCGCCGCAGCAGCCCCCGCGAGACCAGGCGGCCGGGCCCCACCGACACCCGGGCGGGCCAGAGCACCACGAACAGCAGGGCGGCGAGAACGACCCACAGCACGGCGCGCACGACACCGAGGGTGCCGGCTCCGGCGTCGATGGCCAGGAGCAGGCCGAGCAGCACTCCCGCGCAGCCCGCCGCCGAGCGGGCCTCGCCGGCCCATGTGGTGTCGTACACCACTGCTTCGGCTCCGCGCCGGGGTGTGGTGCCGTGTTGTCCCGCCACATTGCGGGTGGTCAGTCGTCCCATGGGGGAGGACGCTATGGGCCCGCACCACATATGGCGCCCTACCTTGACGGACGCTGATGTGCCGCCCGCCGGAATTGACGCGCGCCTTACGCCGGGCCGCGGCAGGAAGGCGGATCAGGCCTTTCTCCGGACGGCCGGACAGCGGCATCCTGGAGGTATCAAACGCGGTGAACGGCGGTATACCTACCGGTAAGAAACTTGTCCGCTTCGGTGGGCGTCGGGCCGTGGCCGGGCGCCGTGGACGAGCGTGCACAGTTCTCTTTCCAGGACGGCAGGAGCCCCTCGCGGCCAGGCCCTGTCCCGGCGCGGGAGGCCGCGTCCCGTCCTCATCCTTGTTGAATCCAAATTCTTTGTGTGAACCCAGCCGGTTCCCCCTTTCCCGACCCCTCGGGGGCCGTGGAAGCGATCACCCGAGGAGTGAGGCAATGAACGAGAGGTGCGAGGGGATCGTCCAGTACTTCGATCGTGACAAGGGCTACGGGTTCGTCGTGCCGATGGGGCAGCGCGACGCCATCTACGTGCGCCGGGAGGACATCGAGGGGGAGACCCGGACGCTCTCCGAGGGGCAGCAGGTCTCCTTCGTCATAGAGCTGGGCCGGGGCCGCTTCGAGGCGCGCGCCGTACGGCCGTGAACCGAGCCGTCGTACGCCCGTGAAGGGAGAGCTTCCGCTGTCCGCCGCGCCCTGTCGACCCGGGGCTCGGGCCGGGCCCCCGTCGTGACCCGGGGCGATCACGAGATATCTTGATGTCGAGCAATGTTGCAGACGTGGAGCGGAGCACCCGGTGACTGACTCGACCATCATCTACACCCACACTGACGAGGCGCCGGCCCTGGCGACGCATTCGTTCCTGCCCGTGATCCAGGCGTACGCCTCGACCGCCGGTGTCACTGTGGAGACCCGTGACATCTCTCTCGCGGGTCGCATCATCGCGAGCTTCCCCGAGTTCCTCGAGGAGAGCCAGCGGATCGACGACGCGCTCGCCGAGCTCGGCGAGCTGGCGAAGACGCCCGGCGCGAACATCATCAAGCTGCCGAACGTGTCGGCCTCCATCCCGCAGCTCAAGGCCGCCGTCGCCGAGCTGCAGGGCCAGGGCTACGCGCTGCCGGACTACCCGGACGACCCGCAGAGCGACCAGGACAAGGACGTCCGCGCGCGCTACGACAAGATCAAGGGCAGCGCCGTCAACCCGGTCCTGCGCGAGGGCAACTCCGACCGCCGCGCCCCCGCGTCGGTCAAGAACTACGCCAAGGCCCACCCGCACCGCATGGGCAAGTGGACGTCCGACTCGAAGACGAACGTCGCCACCATGGGCGCCAACGACTTCCGGTCCACCGAGAAGTCTGCGGTCGTCGCCGAGGACGGCTCGCTGCGCATCGAGCTCGCGGCCGCCGACGGCACCACCACCGTGCTGCGCGAGTCCGTACCGGTCCTCGCGGGCGAGGTCGTGGATGCCTCCGTCATGCGCGTGGCCCAGCTGCGCGAGTTCCTCACCGCGCAGATCAGCCGCGCCAAGGCCGAGGGCGTGCTGTTCTCGGTGCACCTCAAGGCCACGATGATGAAGGTCTCCGACCCGATCGTCTTCGGCCACGTGGTGCGCGCCTTCTTCCCGAAGACGTTCGACAAGTACGGTGACGTGCTCGTCGCCGCCGGCCTGTCCCCGAACGACGGCCTCGGCGCCATCCTCAAGGGCCTCGACGGCGTGCCGCACATCGGCGCCGAGATCAAGGCGGCCTTCGAGGCCGAGCTCACCGAGGGCCCGGCCCTCGCCATGGTCGACTCCGACCGCGGCATCACCAACCTGCACGTGCCGTCCGACGTCATCGTCGACGCCTCGATGCCGGCCATGATCCGTACCTCCGGCCACATGTGGGGCCCGGACGGCGCCGAGGCCGACACCCTCGCGGTGCTGCCGGACAGCAGCTACTCCGGCGTGTACCAGGTCGTCATCGACGACTGCCGCGCGCACGGTGCCTTCGACCCGGCCACCATGGGCTCCGTGCCCAACGTCGGCCTGATGGCGCAGAAGGCCGAGGAGTACGGCAGCCACGACAAGACCTTCGAGATCCCGGCCGCGGGCACCGTCCGCCTCGTGGACGCCGCGGGCAACGTGGTCCTGGAGCAGGAGGTCGCCGAGGGCGACATCTTCCGCGCCTGCCAGACCAAGGACCTGCCCATCCAGGACTGGGTCAAGCTCGCCGTCACCCGCGCCCGCGCCACCGGCGACCCGGCCGTGTTCTGGCTCGACGAGGGCCGCGCGCACGACGCCGTGCTCATCGAGAAGGTCCGCACCTACCTCGCCGAGCACGACACCGAGGGCCTGCGGATCGAGATCATGTCGCCGGTCGAGGCGACTGCGTTCTCCCTGGAGCGCATCCGCCGCGGCGAGAACACCATCTCGGTCACCGGCAACGTGCTGCGCGACTACCTGACCGACCTGTTCCCGATCCTGGAGCTGGGCACCAGCGCCAAGATGCTCTCGGTGGTCCCGCTGATGAACGGCGGCGGCCTCTTCGAGACGGGCGCCGGCGGCTCGGCCCCCAAGCACGTTCAGCAGCTGGTCAAGGAGAACTACCTGCGCTGGGACAGCCTGGGCGAGTTCCTCGCGCTCGCGGTCAGCTTCGAGCACCTCGCGACGACCACGGGCAACGCGCGCGCCCAGATCCTCGCCGACACCCTCGACCGCGCCACCGGCACCTTCCTCAACGAGGACAAGTCGCCGAGCCGCAAGCTGGGCGGCATCGACAACCGCGGCAGCCACTTCTACCTCGCCCTGTACTGGGCGCAGGAGCTGGCCAAGCAGACCGAGGACGCGCAGCTCGCGGAGGCGTTCGCGGCCCTGGCCAAGACGCTGACCGAGCAGGAGTCGACCATCGTCGACGAGCTCATCGCGGTGCAGGGCTCGCCGGTCGACATCGGCGGCTACTACCAGCCGGACGCCGCCAAGGCCTCCGCGGTCATGCGCCCCTCGAACACCCTGAACCAGGCCATCGCCACCCTCGCCTGACCCGACTCCCCTACGGGGGACGTGAGTTGAGCACACCGCTGCCCCGGCCGGATTCCCTCCGGCCGGGGCAGCGGTGTTGTGCGGCCCTCACGCGACCGGCGGGCGCAGGCTCTCCAGGTGGGCGTGCAGCACGCTCGCGGAGGTCTCGGGCGCGAGCACGTCCGGATGCAGGGCCGCGCCCAGACCGAGCCCGTCGACGAGCGCGGTGAGCCGCTCGGTTTCCTGATCGAGGTCGAGCCCGGGGCGCACGGCCCCCGATTCGTCGAGGCGTGTCAGGACCCGGCGGACCAGGCTCCGGGCGCCGACCGCCGCTTCCTGGGCGAGGCCGTGGAGCGCCGGGTTGGTGCGGGCGGCGGTGACGAAGTCGATGAAGACGGTGACCTCCGCGCGCCTGCGCTCGTCCAGCGGAAGCAGTTCGCACAGCAGGTCGGCGGCGAGTCGGCGCTGCTCGGCCGCGGGGTGCTCGGCGAGCGTGCCGATCTCCTCAACGCGGCGCAGCAGCCGGCCGCCGACCCGCTCCAGCATCGAGCGCATCGCGAACTCCATCAGCTCCTGCTGGCTCGCGAAGTAGTGCCGCAGGGAGCCGATGTTGAGTCCGGCCTCGTCCGCGACGACGCGCAGCGAGGCCCTCTGGAGTCCTTCGCGTACGACCACTCGGAAAAGGGCGTCGACCACCTCGCGGCGGCGGGCCTCGGGATCCACGTACTTGGGCATGGCCTCTTTGTATCACGCTCGTGATAAATTGTTTTCTATCACAAGCGTGATACAACGTGTCCGACCGGAGGTCCCTCATGGAGACGTATCTCAACCTCATGCTCATCAGGTTCGCGCTGATCGCGGGCGCGGTCGTGGTGCTGGCCCTGCTGGTCTTCGCCGTGGCGCTCGTGCTCAAGCGTCGCGGCCGACTCGGCGAGGCCCGGCGCCTTGCCGAGCCCGCGGCGCGGGCGGCCCTGCGCGCGGCCGCCCGGCGCCTTGAGGGCGGACCCGGCTCCGCCCGGCGCCCGGGCGGCCGACGGTGAACGCCCTCGCGGCCGGCTCTGACGGCCTGGCCCACCACCTGCTCATGGACTTCGCCATCAAGGGCGTGATCGTGGCCGTCGCGGCGGTCGTTCTGGTGCTCGGCATGGTGCTGATCTGGCGCCGGGCCGGACGCCGTCGGGAATGACGCAGTATCAGGAATGTCGCGACATCAGGAATGTCGCGGCGTCGGGAAATGACGTGGCGTCAGGGATCGGGGGATCGTGCATGTCGCGCAACTACGCTCCACAAGCGGCCAGTTGAAGGCAGGCTCAGTGCCCGCCCCCGTCCCCGGCATCCCCCGCCCCATGGCCGTCCGTGTGGTGGTCCGGGTGTACCTCCGGGGCCTCGTCGGTTCGGCGGTGGGTTTCGGAGAGGATGCCGGTCACCGCCACCGCCACCAGGCACGCGGAGATGATCGCCTCGGCCCACAGGAACGCCGCGTAGTCGAGCAGGCAGCCGACCGGTGGGCTGCCCGGGGCCGCGTTGCGGAAGCCGGCCAGAGCGAACAGTGTGGCCGCCATCCACGCCATCGCCGGCCATACGAGCCCCCGGCGCTGGTCGACGATCACCCAGCTGGCGCCGAGCACCGCGAGGGCGAGCCCCCACATGATGAACATCATGAACCAGGCCCAGATGAAGGTGGCCCGCGAGCGGCCGACCCGGATCTCGAACGACACGAACCCGTGGTCCTGGCTGCGGCTGACGATCGTCGGCTTGAAGAACGCGTCCACGTCGCGCAGCGAGACGGCGACCGGCACCTCCTTGCCCGCCGCCTCGGCGGCGAAGCCGATGGAGGTCGAGTACCGGTCGAAGGGGTAGTCCGAGACGGAACCGCCGTCCAGACTCACCTTCACGTCCTGGTACGAGACCTGCCGGCCCGCCTTGAAGTCCAGGCTGCCCCGGATCAGTGACGACGTCTCCACCCTCAGATCGACCGCCGGGGTGTACGGATCGCCCTGCTCCCGCAGCGTGCCCTGGGGGAGCACCAGGACCCGTAGCGTCAGCTCCCGGGCGACCGGGTCGACCTTCTGGATGCTGGTGTCGACATACACGCCGTTCGTCGCCCGCTGGTCGCCCAGGGTGTGCTCCTGCTGGCGCACATCACGCTCGTTGAAGTACAGCAGCACCCCCACGATGGCGGCCAGCAGGATCACGAGCAGCGAAATGAGGTGACGTACGAAGTATTTGCCCGGTCTGAAACGTGCCATAGGCGAATGAATACACCCCGGGGGACACGGTGGTCCGGCGGACGCGGGGCCGGGCGCGTTCCTCCGGCCCCGCCCGAGCGATCACACGTGGCGCGGCAGCCGGACCGTCAGCGAGTAGAGGCGGGTGATCTGCGCCGGGTTCTCGTTGTCGTCGCTGACCAGGAGCAGCCGCAGCCGGCCGTCCCAGGTGCGGCCGGTGACGGCCACACCCTCGATGTTGTCGAGCAGCGGGTTGGGCTGCGGCTGCTTGGCCGTCGCGCCGAGCGAGGGGCAGGCGGCGAGGTCGGCGAGCAGCGTCTTGCGCATCGTCTTGGCCGTGCCCGGCAGGTTCTGGACGCCACTGACATCGCTCGCGCCGCGCGGGTCGGCGAGGAAGAGGCGTACCGAATTGCCTACGCCCGCGGTGAAGCCGCGCTCCAGGACGAGCAGCCGGCCGTCGCCCGTCGCGGTGATCTCGGACACGCCCGCGTTCGGTTCGACGGGGTAGGCGTACTGCCCGGCGAGCGCGAACTCGCCCTTCGCGCCGCCCCGGTGCCAGGTCTGGAACCGTACGAGCGAATGGCCGGCCGCGTCCTTGCCGTCACCTGACAGAGGGGCCTCCATGGAGGCGATCAGGGTGTGGCCGCCGGGCTGCAGGGCGAGGCCCTCGAACGTCGCGTTGGTGACGGCGCGTCCGGCCGGGGCGACGCGCAGCGCGCCGGGGACGGGCAGGCGGGCCAGGAGCTTGCCGTCGCGGTCGTAGCGGCGTACGGACGGCTCGACCTCGGAGGTGATCAGGCGGGTGCCGTCGCGCTCGACGACCACGGCCTCCGAGTCGAGCTGCCTGCCCTGTTCGTCGGCGAGCGGCACGACGTGGACGGGGGCGGCCACCGGGCCCTTGCCCACCGTGAGGCTGAACAACTGCGAACGGTCGGACAGCGCCGCGACAGTGCCGTCGGTGTCCACGGCCAGACCGGACAGATTGCCGACGACCGTGCCCTGATACAGCGTTTTGTCCAGACCGTCGTAGAAGCCGTCGATGGCCGTGGACGCGGAGCAGGCGTGCGGGGTGCGCGCGGGCGCCCTTTCTGCGGCGGTCGCATCGGTGACGGTCACGGATGCGGCGACGGCCAAAGACGCGGTCGCGGCGGTGACGACGGTGCGCAGACGCACGGGGTTCCTCCCAAGTCGGATGCGGCGGTGCCGACACCGTAGATCAGCTTGTGTGACGGGTGAGTTGAGTTCCGCCATCCTGCGCGGGAACGCTGGACTGCCGGTCGGCTCAGGGACCGGAACGGACATTCCGCCTTCGCGTGCTCGCCGGGCGTGGGCCGGTCGCGGCCGCAAACTGCTCGTGAGCTGCGCCCCTGGCGGATCGGGAGGGTCGCTGGGCCACTTATCCTGAGCCACTCAGTCCGTACCCGGTGTCCTGGCCGCACAACTTGTCCTTGGAGTCCGCCTTGAGGGTAAATCTCCGTTCCCGAGTCACCATGTGGCTCGGGCGCTCCTACCTTGCCAGGATCCAGAAACGCGGTATCGGCCCCGGCACGATCTCACTGCTGCCCGACGCACTGCTCATGCCGCTGCGCCGGGACGGACTCGATCCAGTGACCGAGCTGACCGCACGGCAGGCCGAGGAGCCGGTCAGCAAGGTGCCGCTGCCCTTCGGGATGGACGCCTGGGTCGTCACCGGCCACGACGCCGTCAAGGCCGTGCTCGGCTCCACCGACGGGTTCAGCAACGACTTCACCCACCTCGCGGGCAACGCGGGCGTCGTCGAGGAGCAGCACCCGGGCGGGCTCGGGTTCAGCGATCCGCCGGTGCACACCCGGTTGCGCCGCATCCTGACGCCCGAGTTCACCATGCGGCGCCTGCGCCGGCTGACCCCGCGCATCGACGCCCTCGTCGAGGAGCGGCTCGACGCGATGGAGGCCGCGGACGGGCCCGTCGACCTGGTGGAGGCGTTCGCGCTGCCCATCCCCTCGCTGACCATCTGCGAACTGCTCGGCGTGCCGTACGAGGACCGGAACGACTTCCAGCAGCTCGCCATGGAGCGCTTCGACCTGTTCGGCGGGGCGACCGCCCCGTTCGGCGCGATGTCCGCCTCCATGTCCTACTTCCGGGACGTCGTCAAGAAGCAGCGGGAGAACCCGGGCGACGGCCTCCTCGGCATGATCGTCAAGGAGCACGGCGACAGCGTCGGCGACGACGAACTCGCGGGCCTCGCCGACGGTGTGCTCACCGGCGGGTTCGAGACCACCGCGAGCATGCTGGCGCTCGGCTCCCTCGTCCTGCTCCAGGACCCGGACGCCTTCGCGCGAATAGCGCACGACGAGGCTGCGGCCGCCACGTTCGTCGAGGAGGCGCTGCGCTACCTCACCGTCGTCCAGCTGGCCTTCCCGCGCTTCGCCCGCGAGGACGTCGAGATCGCGGGCGTGCTCATCCCCAAGGGCGACATGGTGCTCTGCTCGCTCAGCGGCGCCAACCGCGACGCCGCGTTCACCCCGGACGGCGGCCGCTTCGACGCCCACCGCAAGGCGAGCGGCCATCTCGCGTTCGGCTACGGCATCCACCGCTGCATCGGCGCGGAACTGGCCCGTATGGAACTGCGCGCCGCCTTCCCCGCCCTGGTCCGCCGCTTCCCCGAGATGCGCCTGGCCGTACCGGCGGAGGAACTCGCCTTCCGCAAGCTGTCGATCGTGTACGGGGTCGAGTCGCTGCCGGTACGGCTGCGGGGCTGACGGCGCGCGCCCGGGCCGGAGCCCGGGCGGCGCGACCGGTTCAGCCGACCGTGAGCGCGGTGTCGTCGATCACGAACGACGTCTGGAGCTTGGACCCCTCGGTGGCGGTGAACTTGAGGGTCACCGTCTGCCCCGCATAGGCCCCGAGGTCGAAGGTGCGCGGGGCGTAGCCGCTCGCCGCGTCCACGTTGGAGTACGTGGCGAGGGTGCCCAGAACCGTCCCGCTGCCGTTCAGCACCTGGACCTTGAGGGTGTCGTACGCCGTGCTCGACGTCTCGGCCGTGTCGATGTGCAGCTGGAAGGCGAGCGAGGCCGCGCAGCCGGCCGGGATCGTCACCGTCTGGGCCAGGGTGTCGGTGTGCGCGCTGCCCCTGCCGCCGAGCCAGGCCTTGTACGCGCCGGTGCGGGCGGGCTCGCCGCTGCTGGTGTTGATGATGCCGCTGGTGGCCGTCCAGCCCGAACTCCCCGATTCGAAGCCGGGGTTGGCGAGCAGCTGGGCCGCCGTGCACGGCGTGGGGTCGCCGCCGTCGCCGCTGCCGGCCGCGCCCGAGAGCCACTCGGTGGCGTTCAGGGCGAGCGCGGCATCGGTGCCCGCCGGGTCGTTCCAGCCGTCGTACAGGGTGTTGCCCGACTGGCCGGTGCCGTCGTCGATGGGCGAGCTGTCGCCCCAGAATGCGACCCGGCCACTGCCGAAGGTGCTGGTGGCGAAGAAGGCGCCGGTGTTGCCGGAGGAACCGGTGCGGTAGACCAGGCCCTTGACGGCCGGGTTGTCGGACGGCTTGAGGGTGACGGTGGTGCCGTTGCGGATGATGCTGCCGGTCACCTTGCCGAACGAGCCGTTCAGGACCGGGTCGGCCGAGTCGGCGATGGCCCGGGGATTGTCGGTGCCGATGTTGAGCGAGTCCACGGAGAAGCCGAACGGATCCGTGCTGTCCACGCTGTTGTTGGACATCAGGTCGTTGATGACCTTCACCGCGTCCGCGCCGTCGTTGTTGCGGTCGGAGCCGGTGTGGTCGGATATGAGGAACAGGCCGCCGCCGTTCTTCACGAACTGCATCACGGCGGTCTTCTCCGCCGCGCTGAGCAGCACGTTCGGCTCCGGCATCACGAACGTGTCGAAGTTCTTCAGATCCGTGGCCGACGACGTGCCGTACGTGATCGTGCCGCCGGAAGGCAGCGTCTTCAGGGCATAGTTGCCGGTCTTCTGCAGCGCCACGCCCCATGAGGACAGCGCCCCGGTCCAGTCGTCCTCGGACTGGGGCGAGGGGTTCTCGCCGAGCGGGTCCGGCTGGCTGGTGCTGATGATCCAGTCGGCGTTGCCGGCGGTCTCCGCCTTGGAGTTGTCGAACAGGACGCGGTGGGGAGTGGCCGCGGCGACGGCGGGCGCGGCGCCCGCCTGGATGGCGGTCCCCGCGATCAGGGTGGCGGAGAGGGCCAGACCGCCGATGATGCGGCGGCGGGATCTGGGGCGGGGGAACCTGCTCGTTCCGAGCATCCGGCGTACCTCCAGGTATGAGGGGGGAGAGGCGGTGCGGCGCCAAGTCTTCGCGCGTAGATGGTTGTTCGCTGAACGTCCATGCCACGGGCGACTGAACGGTACATGGCAAGAAGGGGAGTGAGGCAAGCCCTCGGACCTTGTCCCTGTGCGAGTCGGGCCCGCGCCGCAACTGTGTCAGTGCCGCCTCGTGGTAGCCCCCTTGGCAGCGACAGTGCAATGTGAAATATTACTGCTGCCCTCACGGGGAACTCCTCGGACGTCTCGCCGTCGGTGCCGAAGGTGCGGACGGCGCCGATTCCAGGGCGGAGGGCGGCAGTTGACCTGTGCGTTCCCCGTGGGTACGGCACACGCACCAGTAAAATGTCACACATTAGAAAGGGCTTCCGTCGTGACCGCCACCACCTGGAACACCACCCGCCCCTGGCGCGGCATCATGGTCGCCACCGTGCTGCCGCTGCGCGACGACCTGTCCGTCGACTACGACGCGTACGCCGAGCATGTCCGCCGGCTGATCGACAACGGATGCGACGGGGTCGTTCCGAACGGCTCGCTCGGCGAGTACCAGACGCTCACCGACGAGGAGCGCGCCCTGGTGGTCCGCACCGCCGTCGACGCGGCGGGCGACGGCGCGCGGGTCATGCCAGGCGTCGCCGCCTACGGCAGCGCCGAAGCGAGGCGCTGGGCCGAGCAGGCGGGGGAGGCGGGCTGCGGCTCGGTGCTGCTGCTGCCGCCCAACGCCTACCGGGCCGATGAGACGGCCGTCCGCGCCCACTACGCGGAAGTCGCCAAGGCCGGGGTGCCCGTCGTCGCCTACAACAACCCCATCGACACCAAGGTCGACCTGAATCCCGCGCTGCTGGCCCGCCTCCACCGGGACGGCAGCGTCGTCGCCGTCAAGGAGTTCAGCGGCGATGTGCGCAGGGCGTACGAGATCGGTGAACTCGCCCCGGACCTCGACCTGTTGATCGGCGCCGACGACGTCCTGCTCGAACTCGCGACGGCCGGTGCGGTGGGCTGGATCGCCGGCTACCCCAACGCCCTCCCCACCAGCTGCGCCGAGCTCTACCACGCGGCCGTCGCCGGTGATCTGAAGACCGCGCTGCCGCTGTACAAGTCCCTGCACTCGCTGCTGCGCTGGGACTCCAGGACCGAGTTCGTGCAGTCCATCAAGCTGTCGATGGACATCGTCGGCCGCCACGGCGGCCCCACCCGCCCGCCGCGCTTCCCGCTCACCGGCGAGATCGAGGCCGAGGTACGGGCCGCCACCGAGAAGGCCGTCGCCAACGGTCACCTCTGACCCCCTCGGCCCAGGACGATCCCCGGTGCCACCACGGCCGGGCTGTGGCCGCCGGCGGCGAACCGCGGACCGGCCGGGATCGACGCCACGCCGGACCGGCCCGTTCATCGCACCTCCCAGACCCGGACCACCCCTTCCCCGGAGGCTTCCTCCCATGACCACCGCCGTCTCCTTCCTCACCTCCCGCAATCCGGCCGACCCCACGGATGTACTCGTCTCGATCCCCTCTCCCGGCGCCTTCGCCGTGGTGGACGCCGTGGAGCGGGCCCGCGCGGCCCAGGCCGGCTGGCTCACCGGCGGTGCGGCCGCCCGGTCGGCCTCGCTCGGCGCGGTCGCGGCCGCCGTCGAGGCCGCCGCCGACGAGCTCGCCGCTCTCGCCGTGCGCGAGGTCGGCAAGCCGCTCGCCGAGGCCAGGGCCGAGGTAGCGCGGACCGCCGAGATCTGGCGGTACTACGCCCAGGCCCCGTACGAGCCCACCGGCAGCGTCCACGAACCCGCCGCCGGCGCCGGGCTGTTGCTGAGCCGCCGCCGCCCGTACGGAGTGGCCGGGCTCATCACGCCCTGGAACTTTCCGCTCGCCATCCCGACCTGGAAGGCTGCCCCGGCGCTCGCCGCGGGCAACGCGGTCGTCCTCAAGCCCGCCCCCGAGGCGACGGCGTGCGCCCAGCGTCTCGGCGAGATCGTCCGACAGGCCCTGCCCGCCGGGGTGTTCACGGTTCTTCCCGGCGGAGCCGGCGAAGGCAACGCGCTGGTCTCGGCGGCCGACGTCGTCTCCTTCACCGGTTCGACCGGTGCCGGTCAGGCGGTCGTGCGCGCCGCCACCGCCCGGGGCGTCCCGGTCCAGGCCGAGATGGGAGGTCTGAACGCGGCCGTCGTCCTGCCGGACGCGGACATCGACCGGGCCGCGGCCCACATCGCCGCCGCGATCGCCGGATTCGCGGGTCAGAAGTGCACCGCCACCAGCCGAGTGATCGCGGTCGGCGCCGCGCACGCCCCGCTGCGCGAGGCGCTCACCGAAGTGCTGCGAGACCTCCCGGTGGGCGACCCGGCCGACCCCACCACCGTGTGCGGTCCGCTCATCAGCGAATACGCGCGTGATCAGGTCGCCGAGGCCTGGCATGGACTACGTGCCACGACGGGCGGCACGGTGCCCAAGGGGCCCGGCTGGTACGCGGCCCCGACCCTGGTCGAGCAGGTCCCCGCCGGGCATCGGCTGCTGCGCGAGGAGGTGTTCGGGCCGGTGGCCGCGCTGCTGCCCGCCGACGATCTCGCCCATGCGGTCAGGATCACCAACGCGGTTCCGTACGGCCTGGTCACCTCGGTGCACACCGCGGATCTGGACACGGCGCTGGGAGGGCTGGACCGCATCGACACCGGCATGATCCGGATCAACGCCCCGTCCACCGGAGCCGACTTCCACCTTCCGTTCGGGGGCGCCAAGGCATCCGGCCACGGGCCCCGCGAACAGGGCCGTGCGGCTCTGGAGTTCTACACCTCCAGCCGCACCTACACCCTCTCCCCCGCGAAACCGATGTGACATCGGATGACGGCGAGGAATCCATGAACCCCGCGTACGCGACCGTCGACCACGTCTTCACCGTCCCGCTGGACCACACGGCCCCGCACGGCCCGACCATCGAGGTCTTCGCCCGCGAGGTCGCCGACCGCGGCCGGGCCGGCGAGCGCCTGCCCTGGCTGCTCTACCTTCAGGGCGGGCCCGGCGGCAAGTCGCCTCGCCCCTCGGCGGGTTCGCCCGGCTGGCTGCCCCAGGCGCTCAGGACCCACCGGGTGCTCCTCCTCGACCAGCGCGGTACCGGCCGCTCCACCCCCGTCACCGCCCGGGCGGCCGCCCGCTTCGCCTCGCCCGCCCAACTCGCCCACCACCTCGGTCACTTCCGTGCCGACGCGATCGTGGCGGACGCCGAGCTGATCCGCCGGGAACTGTGCGACGGCGAACCCTGGGAGACGCTCGGCCAGAGCTACGGCGGCTTCATCACCCTCACCTACCTGTCGCAGGCGCCCGAAGGGCTGCGGGCGTGCTACGTGACCGGCGGTCTGCCCGGCCTCGCCGCCACCGCCGACGATGTGTACGCGCGCACCTACCCCCGCGTGCGCGACCGCGTCCTCGACTTCTACGCCCGCTACCCGGCCGACGCCCCGCGCCTTCGCGAGATCGCGGACCTGCTCGCCGCGACCGACGTCCGGCTGCCCGACGGGGACAGGCTCACCGTCCGGCGCCTGCGCACCCTCGGCCTCGCCCTCGGCATGGGCGACGGGTTCGAGCGGCTGCACTGGCTCCTCGACGAAGCCCTGGACGCGGAGGGCGAGTTGACCGCCACCTTCCTCCACCAGGTGATGGGCCTCACCGGCTTCGCCGACAACCCGCTGTTCGTCGTCATGCAGGAGTCGCTCTTCGCGCAGGGGGCGGGCGGCCCGACCGGCTGGGCGGCCGACCGCGCGCTCGCCGGCTTCCCCGAGTTCGCCGAGGACGCGGACCCGCTCCTGCTCACCGGCGAGATGATGTACCCCTGGATGGTCCGGGAGATCGCGGGCCTGCGTCCCTTCGGAGACGCCGCGGACCTGCTGGCCGCCCGCGCCGACTGGCGCCCCCTGTACGACCCGGACCGGCTCGCCTCCAACGAGGTCCCCGTCGCTGCGATCGTCTACCACGACGACATGTACGTGGACGCCGGGCTCTCCCTGCGCACCGCACGCGAGGTCGGCGCCACCCGCGTGTGGGTCACCAACGAGTGGGAGCACGACGGCGTCTCGGCCTCCGGGGGCCGCGTGCTCGCCCGCCTCATGGACCTGGCCGCGGGCCGAGCCTGAACCGTCACCGCCCGCACCCCCACCCCCAGATGGGAGATTCATGCCTGTCCTGCCGACCCGCCTGCGCCCGCTCGCCGTGGCCTTCGCGCTCCTCCCGTGCCTCACCGCCCCCGCGACGGCGACCGCGGCCGCACCGATCAACCCACCTCATTCCAGTGCTGGTTGTGCGCTTCCCGGCCAAACCGGCTGGACGGATGAGGGGCACGGCACCGACCACGTCCAGTTCCAGCCCGCCACCGGCACCCACCGCGTACTGACGCTGTTCGTGGACTTCCCGGACGCGCCGGCCACCGACTCCACGGCCGCCTACGCCGCCCAACTCGCTCCCGCCGCCGACTGGATGGCCAGGGCCAGCTACGGCCGCTCCCACCTGGCGATCAGCTCGTTGAACCGCTGGATCCGGATGCCGGCCGATTCGGACTCGTACGGATTCGCGCGCGGCCTCACCTTCGAGGCCCATGAGAAATACGTACGGGACGCGATCGGCGCGGCCGATCCGTACGCGGACTTCTCCCGCTACGACATGGTCTATGTCGTTCCCGCCAAGGCGGCGGCCGCGATCTCCTTCTCGCCGACGTACCTCTACGATCCGACCACACCCGGCATCACCGCCGACGGTGCCCGGCTCAAGTGGGCGGTCACCTTCGGCCAGGACATGTGGCACTGGGGCCCGAAGGTCGCCGACCACGAGACCTCCCACACCTTCGGTCTCCCGGACCTGTACTCCTTCACCGGCGCCACCCACCAGTACGTCGGCGGCTGGGACGTCATGGGCAACATCGCCGGACCCGCGCCGCAGTACCTCGGCTGGCAGTCCTGGAAGCTCGGCTGGACCCGCGACGACCAGGTGGCCTGCCTCCCCGCGGCCGGCCGCCGCACCGTACGGCTGACCCCGGTGGAACGGCCCGGCGGCACCAAGATCGCCGTGCTGCGCACCGGCGGGACGACGGCGTACGTCGCGGAGTCCCGCCGGGCCGAGGGCAACGACAGCTCCGCCTGCTCGACCGGCGTGCTCATCTACAAGGTCGACTCCGCCGCGCAGACCGGCGACGGGCCGCTGAGGATCATGAACGCGAACCCGACGGCCACCCCGCCCGCCGGCTGCACCCAGCTCGACCTCGCCGCGTACAAGCCCGGCCAGACCTTCACCGACCCCGACACCGGCGCCCGCGTCGACGTCCTCGCGGGAGGCGGGCTGGGGGACACCGTGCGCATCAGCAGGAGGTGACCGAAGGACGGGGGCAAGGCGGGGGAAAAGCGGCGGGTGCTTCAACTCGCCGTGGACATAGGGCAGTTGTGTCGGCAACCTGCTCGGCGCGCCGCTGAAGCGCGCATGGCGGCAAGGTGCGAGGGTGGAGCTTGTCCGTGGCGAAATCTGCTGGTAATCGAGCAGGCGCCACTGGTTCTACGCTCGTTACGGGGAACGCTGACGGGGAGCGCGCACGGGGACGCGGTGCGGGCGCGATCGGGGAGGTTGTCGATGGCTACTGGCACAAGGCTGCGCCCGGTGGGCGACCAGGACGTGCGACTGCGCCACCGCGTGGTCCACGGGTACCGCCGGGCGTACCGCACCGCGGGGGAAGGGCCGCCGGTCGTGCTGATCCACGGCATCGGCGACTCCTCCGCCACCTGGGCCGAGCTGATCCCCGGCCTCGCCCGCCGCTACACCGTCCTCGCCCCCGACCTGCTCGGCCACGGCGCCTCCGACAAACCGCGCGCCGACTACTCGGTGGCCGCCTACGCCAACGGCGTCCGCGATCTGCTCGGCGTCCTCGGCATCGAGCGGGCCACCCTCGTCGGGCACTCACTCGGCGGCGGCGTGGCCATGCAATGTGCCTACCAGTACCCGGAGTTGACCGAACGGCTCGTCCTGGTCGGGGCCGGGGGAGTGGGCCGCGAGGTCAACCCGGTGCTGCGCGCGGCGGCCCTGCCCGGCGCCGAGCTGATGCTCGCCCTGCTCTCGCGGCCCGCGATGCGCCGGCCGGCCCGGCTCGTCATCGAGCTGATGCGGCTGCTCGACAGCGACCTCGGCCAGGACGCCCCGGACCTCCTCGGCCTGGTGGACGCGCTGCCCGACGCCCGCTCCCGCAGCGTCTTCGTCCGCACCCTGCGCGCGGTCGTCGACTGGCGCGGCCAGGTCGTCACCATGCTGGACCGCTGCTATCTGGCCCAGGGCGTGCCCACGATGCTGATCTGGGGCTCGCGCGACAGCGTCGTCCCGGAAGCCCATGCGCATCGCGCGCACACGGCCATGCCGGGCAGTCGCCTCGAAATCTTCGACGGGGCCGGGCACTTTCCCTTCCACACCGACCCGGCCCGCTTCCTGGCCCTGGTCGAGGACTTCATCGAAACGACTCCTCCGGCGGACTGGAATGCGGAGCGCTGGCGCGAGCTGTTGCGGGGCGGGAGGTTCGGCACGCCGGTGGCCGAGGCCGACCCTGCGTACGGGGTGGTTGTGGAGCGGGGCTGAGTGCTGCCCGGGGCGCGGTTCCTTCGACTGCGGGTTTGTCGGGGCTGGTCGCTCCCCCACGTTCTCTGCTTCGCTCGGACAGGGGGGACCCCCATCGCGGCGGAGCCGCACAATGACACATCCCGCGCCCCTCAGGGGCGTTGTTCCCAGGCGCGTCGATGCCGCGCCGGCACTCTCATGGCTTCAGGGCTCACTTCTTCAGGACTGCCTCCATCACCGACTTCGCGATCGGGGCGCCCAGCTTGCCGCCCGCGATCTCCGAGCGCTGGATGTCCATGTCGGAGGGGTCGACGAACACCGCCACCGCCACCGGCGAGGTGCCGTCGCTCTGCTTGGCGTACGAGACGAACCAGGCGTACGGACGCTGCTCGCGCACATCGGTGCCGTGCTGGGCGGTGCCGGTCTTGCCGCCGACGGTGACCCCCTCCATCTTCACCTTCTTCGCGGTGCCCTCGCTCGCGGTGAACTCCATCATCTCCTGCACCTTCTTCGCGGTGCCCTCGGAGACGGCCTGGTTGAGCACCTCCGGCTTGGCCTTCTCCAGCGTCGCGAGGTCGGGGCCGCGCAGTTCGTCGACCATGTACGGCTTCATGACCTTGCCGTTGTTGGCGATGCCCGCGGTCACCATGGCCATCTGCAGCGGGGTGCTGGTGAGGCTGCCCTGGCCCATGCCCGTCAGCGCGGTCTGCGGCTTGTCGAGCTTGTCGGGGTATCCGCTCTTGGCCGTACGGACCGGAACGAACTGCTCCTGGTTGAAGCCGAACTTCTCCGCCGTCTCCCGCATCTTGTCCTTGCCGGTCTTCAGCGCGGTGTCCAGGAACACGTTGTTGCAGGACCACTGCATGCCGGTCTTCAGGGAGGCCTTGTCGCACAGCGAGTTGTCCACGTCGTTGCCGACCTGGGTGGAGCTCAGCGGCAGGGTGTAAGGAGCCGGGGCGTCCGGCATGGGGGCGTTGATGTCCGTCACGACACCGTGCTCGATGGCCGCGGCCGCGGTGAGGATCTTGAAGGTCGAGCCGGGCGGGTACACCTCGCGGATCGCCCGGTTGTTGAGCGGCTTGTTCTTGTCGGCGTCGAGCTTCTCGAACTCCTCGCCCTCCTTCTTCGAGATCCCGGCGAACACCGAGGGGTCGTACGAGGGCGTGCTCACCATCGCGAGGATCTTGCCGGAGCGCGGGTCGAGGGCGACCACCGCGCCCTTCGCCTTGAGATCCGTGAGGCCCTTGTACGCGGCCTTCTGCGCGGCCGGGTCGATGGTGGTCACCACATCGCCGCCGCGCGGGGTGTCCCCGGTGAAGAGGGACTTGGTCCGGTCGAAGAACAGGCGGTCGTCCTTGCCGTTCATCACCTTCGCGTGCACGCCCTCCAGGAAGGTCGCGCCCTGCGCCTGGGAGAGATAGCCGGTGACCGGCGCGTACATCGGGCCGTCCTTGTAGGTCCGCTTGTACTTGAGGTCGGATCCCGGGGTCTCCACCGACCCCGTGATCGGCTGCCCGCCGACGACGATGTCGCCGCGCGGCTGCGAGAACGCGTCGATCAGCACCCGGCGGTTGTGCGAGTCATTGGCCAGAGTGTCGCTCTTCACGAACTGGACCCACGTCGCCCGTATGAGCAGGGCGAGCACCAGCACCCCGCAGAAGACGGCTATGTGCCGCAGCGGCTTGTTCATCACGCTCCCAGAGATGTACCGAAAGGGGTTGAACCGGACATGTAGTGATCAGCAGAACAGGTACGGCACCTCGATGTCCAAGAGCGTTCAGTGCGTCGACGCCATAGTGATCCGCCTATCGGTGCAGGTCACGAGCGTATGACGGGAGATTCGCAGCGGTGCGGCTGTTACGGAAGGGTCATAAAGCGGTCATCGTGCGCACCGGGGCGGGCCGGATCACGGGCGTCTTCGAGCCGGGCAATGCCCGACGCCGCGTCGTGTGCAATTCACCCGGCGCACATATGGCGATCCCATACTCACTGCGCGGAAGCCCATGCGGACACCACATGAGGGATTCGACTGTGCACCACGTCGCGGAGAACGCCACACCCATGCTCTCGATATCCACCGCACCCACTGCCACCGGCTCCTACGTCACCTCCATCGCGGACTCCGAGGAACAGATCCGGGCCGCTCAGCGGCTGCGGTACCGCGTCTTCGGCGAGGAGATGGGCGCCACCCTCACCACCCCGCTGCCCGGCCACGACATCGACGCCTTCGACGCGTACGCCGACCACCTGATCGTCACCGACACCTCGGCCGGCGAAGTGGTCGGGACGTACCGGCTGCTGCCTCCCGGGCGGACCCGACGCTCGTACAGCGAGGGCGAGTTCGACCTCGGGGCGCTCGACGCGCTGCGTCCCTCGATGGTCGAGGCGGGGCGCTCCTGTGTGCACCCGGACCACCGTTCCGGCGCCGTCATCAACCTGATGTGGTCGGCGCTCGCCCGCTACGTGCTGCTTTCGGGCCACCGCTATCTGGCGGGCTGTGCGTCCGTGGCGCTCGCGGACGGGGGCGCTGCCGCCTCCAGCGCCTGGCTGCTCGGCAACGCCAAGCACTCGTCGCCGCCCGAGCTGCGCGTACACCCCCACCGCCCCTGGCTGCCCACAGGCCCGGCGGAAGGCCGCCCCAGCTATGCCGATCTGCCGCCACTGCTGCGCGGCTACTTCCGGCTCGGCGCCTGGATGTGCGGGGCGCCCACATTCGACCCCGAGTTCAATGTGGCCGACTTCTTCGTGCTGCTCGACATGGACCGGCTCGGCGACCGCTACCGCCGCTATTTCCTGGGGGACACGCGATGAACCCCTGGTCGGTGGAGGGGCCCTGCACCCCCGACTGCGTGCGCGAGACGGCGCCGCGGGTGCCGCTGACCGAGACGGCCCGCCGGTACGCGGCGCTCACCCACACCCTGATCCGCACCGTGGCGATGGGGGAGCGGCTCGCGCGCCCCCACACCCTGCGCACCCAGGCCCGCGCCGTCCTCGACGCCCTGGGCGTACGGCTCGAATCCGGGCCGGCCCCGCGCGAGCGCACCCGGGGCGCCCTGCTCGTCGCCAACCACATCTCCTGGCTGGATGTGGTGGCGCTGCTCGCCGTCGAGCCGGTCACGGTCCTCGCCAAACGGGAAGTGGGTCAGTGGCCGGTGGTCGGCACGCTCGCCCGCCGGATCGGCACCCGCTTCATCGACCGTGGCGCGATACGTGAACTCCCGCACACCGTGCGCGAGTTGACAGCCACCCTGCGCTCGGGCCGGTCCGTCCTCGTCTTCCCGCAGGCGACGACCTGGTGCGCCGTGTCGGGCGGCCGGTTCCGGCGGGCCGCCTTCCAGGCGGCCGTCGACGCGGGCGCCCCGGTGCGGCCGATGACCGTCGACTACCTCCAGGACGGCGCCCCCAGCACCGTCGCGGCCTTCCTCGGCGGCGACGACTTCACGACCTCCCTGCGCCGGGTCGCCGCCGCCCGTGGCCTGAGCGTGCGGGTCACCACACACCCGGAGCTGCGCGGCACCGACCGCCGCACCCTGGCCGCCGAGGCCCGAGCGGCGGTCTGCGGCACCCGTCCGCCGGCGCACACCGAGCCGTACGTACTCGCCTGAAAATCCCAGGGGCCCTCTAAGCTGGGCAGCCATGTTCGCACCCCAGGGCCCCACCCTCCGTGAGCTCGCCGTCCAGGCGCTGTCGTCCGTCGAGCACGGCTACGACCTCCTGGCCCCGAAGTTCGACCTCACCCCGTTCCGCACGCCCGAGGTGATCCTCGCCTCCGTGGCCGGCGTACTCGACGGGCTCGGCCCCTTCGGCAGGGGTCTCGACCTGTGCTGCGGCACCGGCGCGGGCCTCGGCGTCCTCGGCAAGGTGTGCCGCGACGGCGTCACCGGGGTCGACATCAGCGCCGGGATGCTGGCGGTCGCCGCCCGCGCGCACCCGGAGGCCACCTTGGTGCGGGCCGACGCGCGGGCGCTGCCGCTGAGCGACGGGTTCGATCTGGCCGTCAGCTTCGGGGCGTTCGGCCACTTCCTGCCCAAGGAGCGGCCGAACCTGTTCGCCCGGATGCATGCCGCGCTGCGGCCGGGCGGCCGCTTCGCGTTCCCGGTGGTGGCTCCGTTCCGGCCCGGCAGCCCCGGCCACCTCGCCCTGCTCGGCTTCGACACGGCGATGCGGGTGCGCAACGCGCTGTGGCGTCCCCCGTTCGTCATGTACTACCGCGGGTTTCGCCTCTCGGACGTACGACAGGAACTCGCGGCCGTCGGCTTCGGCGTCGAGCTGTACGCCCTGGAGGAGCTCGGCCGCCGCAGGGACGGCAGTCCGCGTGCCCGGCTCGTGGTCGCCACGAAGTAGGGGGAAGGGGCCTCGCCCGCACGGACGAGGCCCCTCCGTCTTCCCGAGGCGACAGCCTCGACTGCCTTCAGGAACAAGCGAGTTGAGGTGCGGCCCAGTCCGCGTGGTCGTAGTCGACCCCGTCGCCGGCGTCCGTCACGACCAGCTTCAGCTCGTATCCGCCGGTCACGTCCGCGCTGATCGCCTTCGCCGCGTCCGCGCCGGTGACCTTGCCGCTGTCGGCGGCGAGGGTCCCGTCCCGGTACACCTGGAAGTCGACCGAGCCCTTCGCGCCCACCTCGTCGTCCACGCCGACGCTCGCCTTGAACGCGGTGCAGGTGCCGCCGAGGTAGTACGTCACCGTGGACGCCGCGTGGGTGCCGAGGCCCTTGGGGTAGGTGGTGCCGTTGATGGTGAGGGTCTTGCCGTCGCCCGCGGCCTGTTCGCCGTTGCTGAGGTCGCGCTCGACCGGGCCCCAGCCGCCGGCTGCCGAGGTCCAGGTCAGGTCGCTGAGCGCGTGGGTGCCCGCCGAGGGGCCCTGGCCGCAGGCCAGTTGGGGGGCGGCCCAGTCGGCGTGGTCGTAGGTGATGCCGTCGCCGCCGTCGGTGACCACGAGCCGCAGCTTGGCGCCGCCGCCGAGATCCGCCGTCAGGTGCTTGGGCGGATCGCTCGCGGTGCGCACGCCGCTGTCGGCGACGAGCGTGGTGTCGCGGTAGATCCGGAAGACGACCGAACCGCCCGCCGTGGACTCGTCGTCCACGCCGACGTCGACACCCAGCGAGCGGCAGCCGCCGCCCAGGTAGTACGTGATGTCCGACGCCGCGTGGGTGCCGAGGCCCTTGGGGTAGGTGGTGCCGTTGATGGTGAGGGTCTTGCCGTCGCCCGCGGCCTGTTCGCCGTTGCTGTGGTCGCGCTCGACCGGACCCCAGCCGTTCACCGCCGATGTCCACGGAAGGTCGCTGAGCTGGTTGAGCCCGGTCGGCGGGGGCACCGGCGTGCCCGGCGTCACCCGGTACATCACCGTGCCGTGTGCGGGCACCGATGCGCTGATGGTGCCGGTGGTGCTGCTGGTCTGCTTGGACCACAGGTCCTTCAGCGCGTACGAGGACGCGCCGCCGATGCCGATCGCGTCGACCGTGGTGGAGATGGTCTGGGCCGATGCGTTCTCGTTGGTCAGGGTGACCGAACGGCCCCCGTCCGCGAGGGGTTTGGACATCACGACTCGGCCGCCGGAGCTCGACACCACCGTGCCCTGTTTGCCGAGCGAGTCCTGGTCGACCGCGATGACGTCGGTGTTCTTGAGGATGGCGAGCGTGGCCGCGCTCGGGTTGCGCAGATCGCTGCCGATGAGCAGCGGCGCCGCCATCTGCGACCACAGGCTGAAGTGCGTGCGGTACTCGGTGTCCGTCATGCCGCCGTTGCCGACCTCCAGCATGTCCGGGTCGTTCCAGCCGCCGGGACCGGCATAGGGGGCCAGCGGCTGGTTCTGGTGGGCGATGCCGATCATGCTGGACCAGGAGTCGCTGATGTCGCCCGTGGTGCGCCAGGAGTTTCCGGTGCCGGACGCCCAGTTCCAGGGCTGGTTGGAGCCCCACTCGCAGATGCTGTAGAGAATGGGCCGGCCGGTCGCCTTGAGCGCGTCGCCCATCGCCTTGTAGCGCTGCTTGGCGTCGGCTCCAGTGTTGTTGCAGTTGTCGTACTTGAGGTAGTCGACGCCCCACGACGCCCACAGGTCGGCGTCCTGCTGCTCGTGGCCCAGGCCGCCGGGGAAGCCCTGGGTGTCGCAGGTCTTGGTGCCCGCGCTGGAGTACAGCCCGAACTTGAGACCCTTGGCGTGCACATAGTCCGCGACCGCCTTGATGCCGTGCGGGAAGCGCACCGGGTCGGGGACGAGGTTGCCGGAGGCGTCCCGGTTGGGCAGCGCCCAGCAGTCGTCGATGTTGACATAGGTGTAGCCGACGTCCTTGAGGCCCTGCGCGACGAAGGCGTCCGCGATGCCTTCGACCATCGACTCGTTGAACTCGGCACGGCAGTGCGTGGAGTTCCAGTTGTTGAACCCCATTTGCGGGGTACGCGCCAGACCGTTGTCCACGGCCGCGGCCGGTGGTGCGGCCGCGACCTCCACGGCGACCGTCACACCGCCCGCGACGAGGGCGAGGGTGCCCAGAGCGGCGGTCAGGCGCTGTCTGAAGTTGTGCAGTTCGGTAGTCAAGTGCGGCTCCGGTGAGGGTAATTGGCGCACAAACGAACGGCGTCGAACGAAAGCAACCACATCTCAGCGGTCGGGCAAGTGCATGTCAAGAGAAGTGGAGAGGGAGTCGCGAAAGTGTCCCCCCGCGCTCGGCGGGTCCCGCGCGGGCGCGCGGGCGGCCTGGCGCCGCCACTCGGTGCTGCGCAACTATCCGGTGCTCGGGCACGCGCGCTTCCTGACGGAGGCGATCCGGCCGGAGATGCAGCAGTACTTCGTCGAGCGCGACTACGACGGGCGCCCCTTCGACCGCGAGACGCGTTCCGCGGTGTACGAGCGGGCCAAGGGCACCGCGGACCAGGACCCGTTCGGCACCGAACGCGACGTGTACGAGCCCGGTTACGAGTTCTTCGCCCACTCCGTCGCGCCGTGCCCCGTCCCGGACGAGCCGTTCACCGTCCGCGTCGGCGGGCCCGGCTGCACCCAGCCGTACGACATGGCCCTTCTGAACGTGTCCGCGATGAGCTTCGGCTCGCTGTCCGCACAGGCGATCCTCGCGCTCAACCGGGGTGCGAAGGCCGGCGGATTCGCACACGACACGGGCGAGGGCGGCATCTGCGCATACCACCTGCGCTACGGAGGCGACCTGGTCTGGGAGGTCGGCACCGGCTACTTCGGGTGCCGCACCCCCGACGGGGGCTTCGACGCCGAGGAGTTCGCGCGGAAGGCCGAGGGTGAGACCGTCCGCTGTGTCTCGCTCAAACTGTCCCAGGGGGCCAAGCCCGGCCGGGGCGGGGTGCTGCCCGGCGCCAAGGTGACCGCGGAGATCGCCCGGGTCCGGGACGTACCGGAAGGCGAGACGGTGATCTCGCCCAACCACCACCGGGTGTCCTCCACCCCGCGCGAACTCGTCCGGTTCATCGCCCGGATGCGGGAGCTCGCGGGCGGCAAACCCACCGGGTTCAAGCTCTGCGTGGGCAGCCGCCGTGACGTCCTCGCCATCTGCAAGGCCATGCTGGAGGAGGACATCACCCCGGACTTCATCGTGGTGGACGGCGCGGAGGGCGGCACCGGGGCCGCCCCGGTGGAGTTCGTCGACCATGTGGGGACCCCGCTGACCGAGGGGCTCTCCATCGTCCACAACTCCCTGGTCGGTGTGGGTCTGCGCGATCGCGTACGGATCGGGGCGAGCGGCAGGGTCGCCACGGGCGCGGACATCGTCAAACGACTGATCCAGGGAGCCGACTACACCAACGCGGCCCGCGCCATGATGTTCGCCGTCGGCTGTCTCCAGTCGCAGCGGTGCCACACCAACCACTGCCCCGTCGGTGTCGCGACGCAGGATCCGCAGCGGAGCCGGGCGCTCGATGCCGAGGACCAGTACCGGCGCGTGCGGCGCTTCCAGGAGGCCACCGTGCACAGTGCCATGGAGATCATGGCCTCGCTCGGCGTGAGCGACCCCGCCCAGCTGCGGCCCCAGATGCTGCGTCGCCGCACCTCGCACCACGCGGTCGCCTCGTACGCCGAGCTCTACACCTGGCTGCGGCCCGGCCAGTTGCTCTCGCCGGCCTTCCTGCCCGAGGAGTGGGCCAGGTCCTGGAAAACGAGCGACCCGGACTCGTTCAGCCCCTGAACGCCGGCGCCCGGCGTTGCTGTCCGGCGGGTGGCTCAATCCCCCGCCCCACCCCTTACGGCCCATGGCCCCGTACCGGCAGGGGTACGGGGCCAGGGGATGCGTGCCCGCAGGGAACGTCAGGCCGACTGCTGGAGGCTCTGCAGTGACGCCACCAGTTCGTCCACCTCCTCCGGGGTGTTGTACAGCGCGAAGGAGGCGCGGGCCGCCGACTCCAGGCCGTAGTGGGCCAGTGCCGGCTGCGCGCAGTGGTGGCCGGCCCGGATCGCGATGCCGTCGCGGTCCAGCCAGGAGGCGATCGCCGCCGGGTCGTGACCCGCCATCGTGAACGTGAGCACCGCGATCCGGCCCGGCGCCGACCCCAGGACCTCCAGACCCGGAACCATCCCCATCGCCTGCTGCGCGTACGCCGTGAGCCCGTCCTCGTACGCCGCGACGGCGGCCCGGTCGAAGGACGTGAACCAGTTCAGCGCGGCGAGGAGCCCGACCACGCCCGCGATGTTGCCGGTGCCGGCCTCCATGAGGTGCGGGACCGGGGCGAAGGTGGTGCGCTCGAAGGACACCGAGTCGATCATGTTGCCGCCACCCTGCCAGGGCCGCAGGCCCGCGAGGACCTCCGGCTTGACATAGAGCGCGCCGATACCTGTCGGGGCGTACAGCTTGTGCCCGGAGAAGGCGTAGAAGTCGGCGTCCAGGTCCGTCACGTCGACGGGCAGGTGGGCGACCGCCTGCGCGCCGTCGACCAGCACCTTCGCCCCGTAGCGGTGCGCGAGCGCGGTCATCTCGCGCACCGGCGGAACCGTGCCGAGCACGTTCGAGGCCTGGCTGATCGCGACGAGCCGGGTGCGGGAGGAGAGCAGGTCGGCGTAGGCGTTCTGGTCGATCCGGCCGTCCGGGAGGAGTGGGATCGGCACCACGCGCGCTCGGGTCTCCTTCGCCACCAACTGCCACGGCACGATGTCCGAATGGTGCTCCAGGACCGGGACCAGGATGTCGTCGCCGGGGCCCAGGTTCGCTCGTCCCCAGCTCTGCGCGACCAGGTTGATCGCCTCCGTCGTGCCCCGTACGAACACGATGGAATCGGGGGACGGCGCTCCCAGGAAGTCCGCGACGGCCGCCCGGCCCGCCTCGTACATCTCGGTGGCCTCGCGGGCCATGGTGTGCGCGCCCCGGTGGATGTTGGAGTTCGACGCGCTGTAGTAGCCGGCGAGCGCCTCGATGACCTGGCGGGGCTTCTGGGTGGTGGCCGCGTTGTCGAGCCAGACCAGCGGGTGCCCGTTGACCGTGCGGTGCAGGATCGGGAAGTCCTTGCGCGCCGACTCCGGTGTGAATCCGCCCGGTTGGCGGCCCGGCAGAGCCGTCCGTTCCGTGACGTCAGGAGTAGTCATGGTAGTTGGACACCTCGACGTTCTGCAGCACGGCGATCGCATCCTCCACCAGGACCGCCGTGTTGAAGTACGCGGTCATCAGGTACGAGGTGATGCCCTTCTGGTCCACGCCCATGTTCCGCATGGACAGGCCGGGTTCGATCTCGTCGGGCACCCCGGCCGGGCGCAGCCCGACCACGCCCTGCTCGGCCTCGCCCGTGCGCATGAGCAGGATCTCCGTGGTGCCCACGCTGCCGCCGCCCGAGAACCTGACCTTGTCGGAGGGCAGCAGCGGCACCCCGCGCCAGGTGAGCAGCGGGCTGCCGAACCGGGTGTCGGTCACCGGCGGCACACCCCGCCGGGTGCACTCGCGGCCGAACGCGGCTATCGCCTTCGGGTGCGCGACGAAGAACCCCGGCTGCTTCCACACCTTCGCCAGCAGCTCGTCGAGGTCGTCGGGGGTCGGCGAACCGGTGCGGGACTGAACCCGCTGACCCGCGGACACGTTGTTGAGGAGGCCGAACTCGGGGTGGTTGAGCAGGGCCGCCTCCTGCCGCTCACGCAGCGCCTGCACCGTCAGGTTGGACTGGGCGCGGGTCTGGTCGATCGGCCCGTTGTAGAGGTCCGCGACCCGGGTGTGGACGCGCAACACCGTCTGGGCCAGCGTCATG
Organism: Streptomyces mauvecolor; assembly: GCF_039532965.1. Classification (NCBI taxonomy): domain Bacteria; kingdom Bacillati; phylum Actinomycetota; class Actinomycetes; order Kitasatosporales; family Streptomycetaceae; genus Streptomyces; species Streptomyces mauvecolor. The sequence continues at coordinate 324,408 of NZ_BAAASQ010000008.1, forward strand.
TGGTACTCGCGGGGCGCGTCCTCGTAGTCGACGTATGTGCCGGGCAGATCGATCTCGCCGACGTGTCCGGAGCTGAGGTCGATGGGCGCCTCCGAACCCGGCGTGACGCCCTCGCCGGAGGTGAACGCGTCCATCGCGGTGCGCAACTGCGCGCTGCGGTCGGCGAGTCGGGTGAGCGTGGCCCTGTCGGCGCACAGCGCGGTGCCGGGGGTGAGCGCCCTGACGCGGTACGGCATCGGCTCGCCGCGGGTCCACGCGTCGAGGTCGAAGAACTGGCCGTCGCCCGCCACTTCGAGCAGCGCGTCCTCGCCGTACCGGCCGGTGACGCGCTTCTCGGCGCGGCCCTGCACCAGGATCCACAGCCGGTCGGCCGGGTCGCCCTCCTGCACAAGGACCTGGCCCGCGTCGAACGTCACCGGCGTGAAGGCGCCCGCGAGTTCGCCGAGCAACGCGTCCTCGCAGTCGCATAAGTAGGGCAGCTCGCGCAGGTCGCCCGGCACGACGCGCGGGGTGCCGTCCTCGTCGTACGTGCTGATCCGGTCGTCACCCAGGACGAACGAGCGGCGGCGGTTGACCCGGTAGACGCCGGATTCGACATCCACCCAGGGCAGGGCGCGCAGCAGATAGCGCGGGGTGATCCCGCGCATTTGCGGAACGGTCTTGGTGGCGGTGGCGAGTTGGCGCGCCGTGTCCGGGCTGAGACTCATCCGCTGGTTATTCACAGGAACGTTCACCGGTACCTCCTCGACGGGGCTGGACGAGGACCGATCGTGTTCCTGGAAATACCCGCACCACAAGGGGCATGTGCCAACGGCAGGCCTGAAATGGCGGTGAATGGGCCGCGAAAAACCGCCCCGGCGCAGGTCGGGGCGGATCCGGCTCACGGCATATGAGACTCAATTCAAACGTGCTGTACCCGCTATTAGATCCTGAAAGCCTTGCTTATGGGAATGCTGAATCCGGTCGAATTCATGGGCCCGCGGCGTGAATGCGACGGGGAAATGATCAGCGGGCCGCACGTTCCTCCACCGAGGCGCGCCAGCCCGCCCTTTCGGTGGGTGTCTCCGGTTCGGCCGCGGGTGCGCGGTGGCCGCCGCGGGCGAAGAATCCGGCGAGCGGGAGGGTGGCCGCGCCCACCGTGACGGCGTCCGGCCCGAGCCGGCCGAGCTCGATGGTGACGCGCTCCGCCGGATGGCGCAGGGCGTAGGAGGTGGCATGGTGCCGCACCGACTCCAGGATGTACGGGGCGAGTTGGAGCCCCGCCCAGCCGCCGATGAGGATGCGCTCCGGGTTGTAGAGGTTGATCAGGTCGGACAGGCCCGCGCCCAGATACTCGGCGGTCTCCTCAAGGACCGCGAGGGCGACCGGGCTGGCATCGATCCCCGATTCCCCGGGATGCGCGGCCGCCAGCAGCGCTGTCACCGCCGTCTCCTCCGTGGTCCCGGGCGCCAGTTCGGCACCTGCCTCGCGCCAGCGCTCGATCAGCGCCTCGGCCCCCGCGTACGCCTCCAGGCAGCCGAGCGCCCCGCACCGGCAGCGCCGGCCGCGGACGTGCACGGTGGTGTGACCCCACTCGGCGGCGCTGCTGTGCGCACCCCCGTAGATCGCGCCGTCCGTCACGATGCAGGCGCCGACGCCGGAGCCGAACAGGACGATCACCGCGTCGGACGCGCCCCGGCCGCCGCCGAACCACATCTCGGCCTGCCCGAGCGTCTTGGCGCCGTTCTCGATGAAATACCGTGTGCCGAGCGGTAGTCGGAGGGTGTCGCGCAGCAGGGACTCCAGCGGAACCGCGTCCCAGCCGATGGTCTGGCCGTGCACCACGGCTCCGTCGGGGGAGCTCCGGTCGACGATGCCCGGCACGCCGACACCCACGCCGAGCAGCCGCTCCGGATCGAGTCCGCTCTCGCCGAGGACGGCGGCCACGCCCTCGCCGATCCGGCCGACGATGTGCCCGACGTCGTAACCGCCCGCTTCCAACGACAGCTCCGCACGGGCGAGTTCACGCAGAACCAGGTCGAACAGCTCGACCCTGACCCGGGTCTCGCCGACGTCCACGCCGATGAGATAGCCGCTGTCCGGGGCGACCCGCAGCAGGGTGCGCGGCCTTCCGCCGTCCGAGTCCACCACTCCGGCGTCCTCGAGGAGACCGTCGGCCACGAGCTCGGCGACGACATTGCTGATGGAGCCCGAGCTCAGCCCGGTGGCGGGGCCGAGCGCCTGGCGGCTCATCGGGCCGTCGAAGTACAGCCGTCGCAATACCGCGCCGCGGTTGTCGCGACGAAGATCGCGGACGGTCCTGCTGTTCGGTGTGGCCATGTGGCTCCCTCCCTGCGTGCAACATACCGGTGCGGAAGCCTGTGCCGCGCCCCTGTCCGGCGACTTAACTCATGTCCTGAATTAAGGCGTGAGGTCGATGGGGGTGCGCAGGGAATGGTCAACTGCCCATCTGTCAGGGCTGGTTGACCCGGCCCGGAGGGTCGTCGTCCAGGTGCGCCACGAGGCGTTCGAGGAAGGCCTGCTGGCCCTGGACGAGCAGGGCGGCCGCGGCGTCGGGGGACAGCCAGGCGAAGCGGTCCATCTCGGGGAACTCGCGCACCGTGCCCGACCCCCGCGGCCACTCCATGGTGAACGTGCCCGGCACCGCGTCGGCCGGATCCAGGTCCGCCTCGACCGCCCACACCGTCACGGTCTTGCCGCCGCGCTGGACGATCTCACCCAGCGGAACGAGCGGGCCCTCGGGCGGCGGCAGCCCCAGCTCCTCCTCGAACTCCCGCCGGGCCGCGGCCCGAGGCGCCTCCCCGGCGTCGTACTCACCCTTGGGAACCGACCAGGCGCCCGCCTCCCGCCCGGCGAAGAACGGTCCGCCCATGTGCCCCACGAGCACCTCGATGCCGCCCTCCACCCTGCGGTACAGCAGAAGCCCCGCGCTGCGTTTTCCGGCCATGCCGCCAGTCTGCGGGTCCGCCGCGCGCGGCGCCACGGGGCGGCGGTATTGGTGGGCTTCAGGTTGATATGTATGGGTATCCGGCTGTCGAGGAGGTGGTGCACATGGCGGACTTCGGACGTCACGAGACGCCTGAGGAGCGTGCCGACCGCAGATGGGGGGATCTGCTCCAGGAGCTGAGGGTCGCGCAGACCGGCGTGCAGATCCTGTTCGGGTTCCTGCTCGCGGTCGTGTTCCAGGCCCGGTTCACCACACTCGACGCCACCGACCGGGGCATCTACGTGACGACGGTGGTCCTCGGCGCGACCACGACCGGGGCACTGATCGGCCCTGTCTCCTTCCACCGGATGCTGGCCGGACGGCGGCTCAAGCCGCAGACGGTGACCTGGGCGTCGCGGCTCACCGTCGTCGGCCTGGTGCTGCTCCTGTGCACGGTGGCGAGCTCCCTGCTCCTCATCCTGCGCGTCGCCCTGCACAGCGCTCTGGCGCCCTGGCTGGTCGCGGGCGTCGTGTGCTGGTACATCTGCTGCTGGTTCGTGCTGCCGGGCCTGGCCCGCCGGCGCCACCACGACCGGCCGTCCTAGGCACCCTCCTGCTCGGAGCGCTCGGCCCAGACGGCGAGCGTGAAGGAGTGTCCCGCCGGGTCGGCGTAGACGCGCTCGTCGCGCCGTCCGTTGTTGTCCTTGGTGTCGACGGGCATCGCCCCGAGGGTGATGGCCTCCCGCTCGGCGGCGTCCATGTCGCCGTACGCCACGACGATCCTCAGGTGCGCCTGCTGGGAGTCGTCGGGGCGCGGCCAGCTGGGCGGCGCGTACCCGTGGTCACGGCGGATCGCGAGATGGACCCCGTCACCGCCGACGACCTCGACGAAGTCCGGGTCGCAGGCGGTGCGGATCTCGCCGCCGAGCAACTTGGCGTAGAACTCGGCGAGTTCGACGGGCTCGGCACAGTCCAGAACGAGAATGCTGGTCTTGGAAACACTCATGCGGGCCGGGTGCCCGCAGGGCGCCCCGCCTAACGCGGCTCGGGGCCAACCGCGGTTGGTTGCTCCCGTGGTTCCCCCGCGCCTCTGGCAGGATGCGGTTCGGGTGGGGGCATGGGCGCCGCCCGGTCACGCCGGCATGCGGGCGCCCCGTACGACGGGGGACCCCGTCGCGTAGTGGACGTACTCGCGCACCAGCCGGAACCCCGCCGTCCAGGCGAGCAGCCGGCTCGCCCGGTTGTAGCGGGAGCAGGTCCAGCTAGCCGTGCGGCCGCGTGCCGCGATGTCGCGGCTCAACGCGACCACACAGCCCAGCGCGAGCTGTCGACGGCGCTGGTCGGGGGCGGTGACCACCGCGATGTCCTCGTATGTGCCGCCCCGGAAGTAGGTGCAGGCGACGGCTAGGAGAGCCCCTTCGTGGAAGGCACCCCAGGCGTGTCCTGAACGGCCGAGCCCCGACGGGCCGCCCCAACTCGCGTGGATCCAGGCCGAGTCGGGGGCCAGCCTCACGAGCGCGGGCGCGTCGGCCGAGGTCAGCGGGCGGATCGTCACGCCGCGCGGGGGACGCGGGGCGGCGGCCCGCTCCCGCTGCACGTACACCATGCGCTCCCACGGCACGACCCGGTCGAAGGAGGCACCGAGGACCGGCAGGAAGCGGCCAGGCGCTTCGATGTAGCGGTGTGCGAGCGGTGCGAGGCCCGCCGGATCGAGCGTCCCCGGGTCGCCGCGCAGGAGCACATGGCCCGCGCAGTCGAGGGCGATCGTGCGCGGCTGCACGGCGCGGTCGGCCCACCCGTGTCCGTTCCCGGTGGTCAGTACGTGCTCGGCCAGGGCCGCGGGGCCCGGCTCGGCGGCGCACAGCCGGCGGGTGTGGGCGGCGAGCTGGTACGGAAGGAGTTCGATCACGACGGGCTCCCTTCGGAGGTGGGGGTCAGGCCTCGTGGCCGGCGCGGAGTGGAGCGGGCTTGTTCCGGCGGCACGAGGACGCGACCGGCCATGACGGTCCCGTGAAGAGCGCGGTTCACTCCGCCAACTCCCTGGTGTCCAGCGGCCGTCGCCAGGCGACGAGCCGGTGCACGGCCGCCAGTTCGTGCTCCAACGGGGACGGCGGCACAGCGAGGACCGGGCAGGTGGCGTGCGCGAGGCAGTAGCGGGCGACCGACGGGCGCAGCGCACGGCGGAGCAGGCCGCGGGTGCCGGTGCCCAGGACCAGGAGGTGCTCGGGCCGCTGCGCCGCCTCCACCAGAACGGCGCCCGGCGTGCCCCGTACGACCATCGCTTCGAGCGGCACCGGCGGGCCGGCCGGGCCGAAGGCCGTGTCGAGGGCCTGGACGAGCTGGCGGCCCGCCACCTCGCGGCACTCGGCGAGCAGCCCCGGATCGGGGGAGCCCCGGTGGCCGAGCTCGCCGCCGGGCGGCGCCCAGGCGAGAACCGCCACCAGTGTGCCCCCGCCGAGCGAGACCTCCCGCGCCGCGCGGTGCAGCGCCGTCAGACTGCCCAGTGAGCCGCTGACCCCGGCCACCACCCGTCGCCCACCGGCCCGGTCCATGACGTCCACCTCGTACTCGTATCGCCTTCCGCTCATCTGCAGAGCATCCGTCGAGCAAAGCCCCTGGACGCCCGATCGCAGGGCGCGTTGGCGCTTTCCTGACGAAGGATCGGGAGACCCTGACGGGCTCATGACGCCGGGCCCGGCGTCGCGTCAGCATCCCGTCAGCACACGCCCCCTCGCCGTCAGCATCGCGTCAGGGCACCGGTCCGCCGCTCCTCGCGGGCGTAGCGTCGCCGATGTGCCCCGGCCCGCCTCCCCGTGCCGGGGCCGCACAGACCACCGCGAGGATCCTCCAGGAGGAATCCCATGCCGAAGACCGACTGCGGCGACGACCCGGAACCCTGCGAACGCACCCCGGCCGGACCGCTCTTCGTACCCGTCCGGCCGGGGCCCGCAGGGTGTGCGGCCCGGATGTTCCGCACCCCGCTCGGCGACCGCACCGCCGTCGGATTCACCACCCGCGACCGGCTGGCCGCCACGCTCGGCCCCGACCAGGCCTGGATCAGCCTTGCCGAGCCCGCGCTGCGGGCGCTCGCCGCACCGCTCGGAGTCACCACCGTCACCGTGGATCCCCAGCTCTCCGCGCCCGCCGTCACCCGCACCACCCGGTCCTGGAGGGTCCGCGACGTGAGCGTGACCGGAGCCGCCGTCGTCGCCGACGCGCTCGCCCTGTGGATCGGCTGAGAAGGAGTACGTAGCCCATGACCATCATGAACATGCCGACCGGCCTGACGCCCGCGGACGACCTGTCGGTGTGGCCCGCCTCGACCGCCCGGGTCGGCCACGGCGGCCTCGTAGTGGGCGCCGTCCCGCTCACCGAGATCGCCGAACGCTTCGGCACCCCCGCCTACGTCCTCGACGAGGGAGAGGTGCGCGAACGCTGCCGCACCTACCGCAGCGCGTTCCCCGAGGCCGAAGTCCTGTACGCGGCCAAGGCGTTCCTGTGCCGGGCCATGGCCCACTGGGTCGACGAGGAGGGGCTCGGCCTCGACGTGTGCTCGGCAGGCGAGCTCGAACTCGCCGTCACCGCCGGGTTCCCCGCCGAACGGATCGTGCTGCACGGCAATGCCAAGTCCCCGCACGACATCGACGCCGCGCTGCGCCTCGGCGTCGGACGCATCGTCATCGACAGCCCGTCCGAGATCGCCCGGCTCGCCGCGGCCGTCGGGCCGCACGGCCACCAGAAGGTCATGCTCCGGGTGGTGCCGGGGATCAGCGCGGGCGGCCACGACAAGGTCCGTACCGGTACGGACGACCAGAAGTTCGGCCTCTCCCTCACCGACGGCCACGCCCAGCACGCCATCGCCCGCATCCTCGGTCAGCCCCAGCTCGAACTGACCGGTCTGCACTGCCACTTGGGCTCGCAGATCACCACCGTCAAGCCCTATCTGTCGGCGGTCCGCCGCATGGTCGGCCTGATGGCCCGCATCCGCGAGACCCACGGGGTCGAACTGCCCGAGCTCGACATGGGCGGCGGGCACGGCGTCGCCTACCGGCCCGGCGAGGACGGGCTCGACATCACGACGCTGGCCCGCCGGATGCGCGCCGAGCTCGCCGAGAGCTGCGCGGCGGCCGGGCTCACCGTGCCCCGGCTGCTCGTCGAACCGGGCCGCGCGGTCGTCGGCCCCGCGGGCGTCGCGCTCTACCGTGTGCTCGCCGTCAAACGCACCGGCGACAACCTCTTCGTGGCGGTCGACGGCGGCATGAGCGACAACCCGCGGCCCGCCCTGTACGGAGTGCGCTACGCGCCCCGGCTGATCGGGCGGGCCTCGACCGCCCAGTCCTGCAAGGCGACCGTCGTCGGCCGGCACTGCGAGGCGGGCGACGTTCTCGCCTCGGCGGTGGACCTGCCGGGCGACATCCACCCCGGCGACCTGCTCGCCGTGCCGGTGGCGGGCGCCTACCAGCTGTCCATGGCGTCCGGCTACAACATGGTGGGCCGCCCGCCGGTGGTCGCCGTCGCCGACGGGCACGCCCGGCTCCTGGTGCGCCGCGAGTCCCTGGAGGACTTCCGAAGCCGCGACGTCGGGCTGTGAGCCGCCCTCACGGGGCCATCCGCGCGGAGGGGCGGCGGCCGAGGAGTTCGGCGAGACCCCGCCGGGTCGCGGCGAGCACGATCCGGTCCTCGGGCCGCAGGACGTAGCCGGGCGGCAGCTGCCACACCAGGTCGCCCGGGGCGCCTCCGCCCCGGCGGCGGGCGGCGCCCAGGTCGGGGACGCGGTCGGCGGGCAGGGACGTGTCGAGCGCGAGCACCCGCCAGGCGCCCTCGCGGAACGCCTCCTCGACGGTGCGGCCCTCCAGCTGCGGGTGGCCCGCCACATCGACCGCCGCGAAGAGCAGCACTTTGCGCTCGACCGGTATGGCGCCCAGGATCTGACGGCCCATCATGGCCCCGGCGAAGGCGGGCGCCGCCAGGTGGGAGACACTGCGGCTGCGGGTCATGGCCTGCGGGTGGGCGGCGCGCAGCGTGCGGTAGACGGCGGTGGCGAAGTCGTCGTCGTACAGGCGCATCACGACCCGCAGATCGGGCTTCACCGAGCGGGCGTACAGGGCCGCTTCGAGGTTGGTGGTGTCCGAACTGGTCAGCGCGAGCAGCGCGTGCGCCCGGTGGACACGGGCCGACTCCAGGATGCCCTCCTGGGTGACGTCGCCGATGACGGTGGGCACCCTCAGGCGCCGGGCGAGTGCGATGCCGCGGGCCTGAGGGTCGGACTCCACGCACACCACGGGGATGTCGAGCTCGCGCAGGCGCACCAGGACCCTTGCGCCGAGCTTGCCCATGCCGAGCAGCACCACGTGCCCGGACAGGCCGCGCGACGGGCGGGGCAGCGCCGAGGCGCTGCGGAAGGTGCCGAGCCCTTCCAGGACCGCGGCGATCAGGACCGGCAGCAACAGCAGCCCCGTGAGTCCGGACAGGAGTTGGAGGATCTGGCGGCCCACGGGCTGGTCGATGGCCGGGTCGTCGATGGCGAAGATGTCGAGCAGGGTCAGATAGGCGGCGTGCAGCGGATCGTCGCCGGTGGTGAGCCAGGTCGCGATGGCGAGCGCGACCACGGAGGCGACGATTCCGGCGAGCGACCATCGAAGCCGCCGCGAGAACAGCCGGCCAAGGGGCGCGCCGAGATCGGTGAGGCGGCCCGGCGGCTGTGCGGGGCCGGTGTAGGTGACGGTCTCCAGGACGACCCGGCCGCGCCGGTCGGCCTCGTCCATCGACCGCTCGTCGGGCAGCAGGCGGGGTCCTTCCGAGCCGCTGCGGTCCGAACCCTCCGCGCCCGCCGGGTCGTTGGTGGTCGACGAGAGCAGGGCCAGCGTGCACAGGCCGGGGTCGGTGACCTCGCCGCGGCGCGGCGGCGGGCGCTGTCCGGCCCGCAGCAGCACCCCGTCGGCGTGCACGACCTTGGTGGTGCCCGCGAGGGCGGTCGCGGCGAGCGCGGGCGCCGCGGTGTCGGCGTCGGACAGGACGGTGGTGGAGGCCTCGGACGCGGCCGCGCCGGGATCCGGGGCCGCGAGAGCGGCGGCCTGGTCGAGCAACTCCTGGAGGTACTGGCCGAGTTTGCGGTTGTAGAGCCGGATGACGAGCCGGACGCGCGGGTTCAGGCGCCGGGCGATCAGGGCGGCCCGGATGTTCGTCTCGTCGTCGCCGTGCACCAGCGCGAGCGCCGCGGCGCCCTCGATGCCGGCTTCGAGGAGCGCCCCGTCGTTCGGCTCGACCGCCTCGACGAGCCGGGAGTCGCCCGCCCGGTCGGAGCCGGGCACGGGGGCGCGGAGCATCGCGGACGTCATGCGGCCGAACAGCGCCGAGGCCCTGGTCCGGCCGCCCGCGGGGAGCCGGGCCGAGCGGGTTCCGTTCTCCGGCGGTACGACGAGGACCACCCGCTCCCCGTACACCTCGCGCAGTTCACCGGCGAGCCGGTGGGCGAGCGCGTCGTCCCCGCTGACGACCATGTGTCCGACGGGCGGCCCCGCCCACGGCTGGGACGGGAGCGGCTGCTGAGGAAGTGAAGGCACACCCCAGACCTTGCCTCATCAGGTGGTGCCGCGTCGACGGGCGGCCGGTCGGGCCGACGGTCTGCCCCCGGGTCCCGACAGGCTTCAACTACCGCTTTCGGCCAGTCTGTTGTAGCGCAGCAGATACTCCGCGAACCGGTCCAGGTCCTGCGGCTCCCAGTCGGCGAGCCGCTCGTGGAAGGCCTGGCGGCGCAGCTCGGCCGCCTCCGCGAGCTTGGCGGTGCCCGCCGGGGTCAGCTGGAGCACCTGGATGCGGTGGTCGTCGGGGTCGCTGATGCGCTCGACGAAGCCGAGCTTTTCGAGCCCCGCGATCTGGCGGCTGATCGTCGACTTGTCGAGCATGTAGTAGGCGGCCAGATCGGTCGCCCGGCAGCCCTGCTGGTCCTCCAGATGGGAGAGCAGGGTGAACGAGACAAGTGAGAGCTCCGGGTGCATCCGGGCGGCGGCGGCCCGGGCACGCCGGGCGAACGCGGTCAGCTCACGCTGGATGGTGATGACCGACTGGTCTCGGCTGAGCACGACTGATCCCCTTTCGTCTCCACGGGTCGGTTGTAGAATACAACGCCGTGATGGGTGCGGGGAACGGCGCCGCGCCGGATCCTTCGCCTCACTTCTCGGACCGCTCCTCCCGCGGGGGCTCTTCACGCGGAGGCTCCTCGCCCATGCGCTCGTCACCCAGGGTGCCGAGCGCCTCGGTCAGCCAGCCGATCCAGAACGTCTCCAGCTCGATGCCGCCGCGGAGCACCAGATGCCGCAGCCGGTCCTGCTCGCTGTCCCGCTCCGGCGGGAAGTCCTTCGTCTCGATCCCGTGATACGTCGCCAACTGGGCGCGGTGCAGGGCGAGATGGCGCTCCAGCTCGGCCCGGAGTCCGCCGGTGCCGATCACCGCCGCGGCCCGCATCCGCAGCAGCAGCGGGTCCCGCATCGGCTTCGGGTCCTGGCCGGCCGCGGCCCACTGGGCGAGCTCGGCCCGGCCCGCGGGCAGCACCTCGTACTCCTTCTTCTGCCCGCGGGCCGGGGCGGCGGACGGCAGTGCGCGGATGAACCCGGACTGCTCCAGCTTTCCCAGCTCGCGATAGATCTGCTGATGCGTGGCCGACCAGAAGTAGCCGATCGACTTGTCGAAGCGGCGCGTCAGCTCAAGCCCCGACGAGGGCTTTTCGAGCAGTGCGGTCAGGATCGCGTGCGGGAGGGACATGACCGCATCCTAGGTTCGGCCGGGAGCTTCAGAGCGTCGCGGCCAGCCGGGTGCCCTGGTCGATGGCGCGCTTGGCGTCCAGCTCGGCGGCCACGTCGGCGCCGCCGATCAGGTGCACCGTCGCCCCGGCCGCGCTGAGCTCCTCGTACAGGCCGCGCCGCGACTCCTGGCCCGCGCACAGCACGACGGTGTCGACGGGCAGCACGGTGGACTCGCCGTCCACGGTGATGTGCAGGCCCGCGTCGTCGATCCGGTCGTAGCGCACGCCCGGGACCATGGTCACGCCGCGGTGCTTGAGCTCGGTGCGGTGGATCCAGCCCGTCGTCTTGCCGAGCCCCGCGCCGACCTTCGTCGTCTTGCGCTGGAGCAGGTGCACCTGGCGCGGCGGCTTGGGCCGCTCAGCCTTGCGCAGCCCGCCACGCTCGCCGTAGGCGGTGTCGACGCCCCACTGCCGGAAGTACGTCTCGGCGTCCAGGCTCGCCGCGTCACCGCCGTCGGTCAGGAACTCGGCGACGTCGAAGCCGATGCCGCCCGCGCCGACGACCGCGACCCGCTCGCCGACCGGCGCCCCGTCGCGCAGCACGTCGAGGTAGCTGACGACGCTGGGGTGGTCCGAGCCCGGGATCCCGGGGGTGCGCGGGGTGACGCCGGTCGCGATCACGATCTCGTCGTACGAGCCGCCGTTCAGGTCATCCGCGTTCACCTCGGTGTTCAACTGGACGTCCACGCCGTGCAGTTCGAGCTGCGTACGGAAGTAGCGGAGCGTCTCGTCGAACTCCTCCTTGCCGGGCACCCGCTTGGCGATGTTCAGCTGGCCGCCGATCCGGTCGGCGGCGTCGAAGAGGGTGACGGCGTGGCCGCGCCCGGCGGCCGAGACGGCGAAGGCGAGCCCGGCCGGGCCCGCGCCGACCACGGCCAGGCGCTTGCGCAGCTTGGTCGGAGACAGGACCAGCTCGGTCTCGTGGCAGGCGCGCGGGTTGACCAGGCAGGAGGTGATCTTCCCGCTGAAGGTGTGGTCGAGACACGCCTGGTTGCAGCCGATGCAGGTGTTGATGGTCTCGGCGCGGCCCGCGCTCGCCTTGGCGACGAACTCCGGGTCGGCGAGGAAGGGCCGCGCCATCGACACCATGTCCGCCCGGCCCTCGGCGAGCAACTGCTCGGCGACTTCGGGGGTGTTGATGCGGTTGCTGGTGATCAGCGGGATCGACACCGACCCCATGAGCTTCTTGGTCACCCAGGTGTACGCGCCCCGGGGCACCGAGGTGGCGATCGTCGGGATGCGTGCCTCGTGCCAGCCGATGCCGGTGTTGATGATCGTCGCCCCGGCCGCCTCGATGGCCCGCGCGAGGGTGATGACCTCCTCCAGCGTCGAGCCGCCGGGCACCAGGTCCAGCATGGAGAGGCGGTAGATGAGGATGAAGTCGCTGCCCAGGCGCTCGCGCGTGCGGCGCACGATCTCGACCGGGAAGCGCATCCGGTTCTCGTACGAGCCGCCCCAGCGGTCGGTGCGGTGGTTGGTTGCTCCGGCGACGAACTCGTTGATGAGGTAGCCCTCGGAGCCCATGATCTCGACACCGTCGTATCCGGCCGACTTCGCGAGCTCGGCCGCCCGCACGAAGTCCGCGATGGTCTGCTCGACCTGGTCGTCGCTCAGCTCATTCGGCACGAACGGGCTGATCGGCGCCTGGAGCGCGCTCGGCGCGACCAGGTCCTGGTGGTAGGCGTACCGCCCGAAGTGCAGGATCTGCATCGCGATCCGGCCGCCCTCGCGGTGCACCGCGTCGGTGACGGTCCGGTGCTGGGCGGCCTCCGCCTCGTCGGTCAGCTTCGCGCCGCCCGGGTAGGGCCGGCCGGCGTCGTTGGGCGCGATGCCGCCGGTGACCATGAGGCCGACCCCGCCGCGGGCCCGCTCGGCGTAGAACGCGGCCATCCGCTCGAAGCCGTTCTCGGCCTCTTCGAGCCCGATGTGCATCGAGCCCATCAGCACCCGGTTGGGCAGGGTGGTGAACCCGAGGTCGAGGGGGCTCAGCAGATGGGGGTACGCGGTCATGGGGGCGCCTCCGGGTGGGGTGTCGTCGCCTCCAGTTGTAGACCAGCGGACCCGGCTTATGCAACAAGTTGCATAACACTGAGGCGGCGCTCACACCCAGGGCGGCGGCCCCTCGGGGACCAGCTGGTACACGTCGAAGAGCACCGCCGCCTCCACGCCCAGGGCCGGGCCCGCCGTGCGTGCGATCCAGGTCAGGAAGGGGCGCGGGGCGAAGGCGTCGGCCTCCGCGCCGAGCCCCTTGGTGTACTCGGCGTGCGCCGCGAGGGAGGCGATGCCGCGCTCCAGCGGGTCGCCGGTCACCTCCACCCCGTGGGTGGGCCGCTCCGCGCCCGCGAACGCGACGAAACGCACCCCGGACCACGGTTCGAGCCCCTCATCGGCCAGCTCTGGGAAGATCCACCGGTTCCCGGCGTCCCGCGCCGCGTCCAGCACCGCCAGTCCGACCGCCCGGTGGTCGGCCTGATTGACCAGACCGCCGATCATCCGGACCGTGTACGCGCCCGAAATGATCACGTCCGGCCGGAACCGGCGGATGGCCCGCGTGATGTCGCGCCGCAGCGCGATCCCGTACTCGACCACACTGTCCCGGTGGTCGAGGAACTCCACATCGCTGACCCCGACCTCGCGCGCCCCGGCCCGCTCCTCGGCCTCGCGCAGCGGGGCGGCCCGCTCCGGATGCATCCCGTCGATCCCCGCCTCCCCGCGCGTCGCCAGGAGGTAGCCGACCTGCTTGCCCTGCGCGGTCCAGCGGGCGACCGCCGACGCGGTGCCGTACTCGATGTCGTCCGGATGCGCCGCGACGGCCAGCGCGCGGGCCCAGTCCTCCGGCAGCGGGGCAAGCGGCGGCCCACCGGTGCCGCCCAAGTCGTTGAAGGCACTCATGTCCTCATGATGGCGCCGGGCGAGGGCGTGCGACAGCCGGACGACGTGTCCGGCCCGGCGGATTGCCCGGGCCGGTGGCGGGCGAGGGGATGTCGCCCTCCAGCCGGGCGCGCCGCGCGGCCCGAGTGGGCGGCGCCGGGCCGACGCCGCCCTCCCCACTTCAGCCGGCCCGGGCGCGCACCCCGTCAGGCCCGCCCCCCCACCTTCCGCCCCTCACACCTTCCGGTAGCCGTACGCCTCGGTGGCCGCCGCCTCCACCGCGTCCAGGTCCGCTCCCGCCGACGCGCCGACCACCGCGGCCACCGCTCCCTCCACGAACGGGGCGTCCAACAGCCGTGTGCCGGGCGGGAGTTCGTCGCCCTCGGCCAGCAGGGCCTTGACCGTGAGGACCGCGCTGCCCAGGTCCACCAGGACGGCGACGCCCGCGCCCCGGTCCACGGACTCGGCCGCGCGCACGATGAGTTCCTCGCTGGTGCCCAGGCCCCCGTCGGGCAGGCCGCCCGCAGGTGCGACGGGGGCGGTGGGGCCACCGCCCGCGAGGCCCTCGGCCAGTTCGGCGACGGCCGCCGCGACCGCCGCGCTGTGCGAGACGAGCACCACCCCGACCAGCGGGCCCGGCCCGCTCACGCGGCGGCCTCCACCAGCGCGCCGATCAGCAGGGCCGACGATGTGGCCCCCGGATCCTGATGGCCCACCGACCGCTCCCCGAGATAGCTGGCCCGCCCCTTGCGGGCCCGCAGCGGTACGGTCGCGAGCGCCCCGGCGTCGGCCGCCTCGGCCGCCGCCGCGAAGGACTCGCCGAGCGCCTCGACCGCGGGCAGCAGCGCATCCAGCATCGTCTTGTCCCCGGCCGCCGCCCCGCCCAGCTGCGCGACCGCCGCCACCCCGGCGCCGAGCGCCTCGGCCAACTGCTCCCTGGTCACCTCGCCGGCATCCCCGAGCGACTTGCCGGTGCGGCGAAGAAGCGTCCCGTACAGCGGGCCCGAAGCGCCCCCGACGGTCGAGATCAACTGACGCCCGGCGAGGGCGAGTACGGCCCCTGGCGTGGCGGGCGCCTCCTTGTCGAGCAGCGTCGTCACGGCGCTGAAGCCGCGCTGCAGATTCGCCCCGTGGTCGGCGTCGCCGATCGCCGAGTCCAGATCGGTCAGCCGGGCCGCCTCCCGGTCCACCGCGGCGGCGGTGGCGGTCATCCAGCGGCACATGAACGCGGCGTCGAGCACAGGAACTCCTTCAGGCATCGGTCAGCAACCCCACCGCAGCGCGGCCGTGTCGACCGGGGCGTCCCACAACCGCAGCAGCTCCTCATCGACCTGACAGAGCGTCACCGAGCAGCCCGCCATGTCGAGCGAGGTCACATAGTTCCCCACGAGCGTACGGGCCACCGGCACACCCCGCTCGGCGAGCTCCCGGTGCACCTCCGCGTTGAATCCATACAGTTCGAGCAGGGGAGTGGCCCCCATCCCGTTGACGAGGAGCAGCACGGGGCTGGTCGGCCGCAGGTCCTCCAGGACGATGTCCACGGCGTAGTCCGCGATCTCCCGCGAGGTCATCATCGCCCGTCGCTCGCGCCCCGGCTCGCCGTGGATGCCGACGCCCAGCTCCAGCTCCCCCGAAGGGAGTTCAAAGGTCGGGCCGCCCTTGGCCGGAGTGGAGCAGGCGGTCAGGGCCACCCCGAAACTGCGCGAGCTCCCGTTCACCTGCCGGGCGATCGCCTCGACGCGTTCCAAGGGCTGACCCTCCGCCGCGGCCGCCCCGGCGATCTTCTCGACGAACAGCGTCGCGCCGGTGCCCCGCCGCCCCGCCGTGTACAGGCTGTCGGTCACCGCGACGTCGTCGTCCACGAGCACCTTGGCGATCGTCACACCCTCGTCCTCGGCGAGCTCGGCCGCCATGTCGAAGTTGAGGACGTCACCGGTGTAGTTCTTGACGACGAACAGCACCCCGGCGCCGCCGTCCACGGCCGCCGCGGCCCGCACCATCTGATCCGGCACGGGCGACGTGAAGACCTCCCCGGGGCATGCGGCGGACAGCATGCCCGGCCCCACGAATCCCGCGTGCAACGGCTCGTGCCCCGACCCGCCGCCCGAGACGAGGCCCACCTGCCCGGCCACGGGGGCGTCACGCCGCAGCACCACCCGGTTCTCGACGTCGACCGTGAGCGCGGGATGCGCGGCGGCGATGCCGCGCAGCGCATCCGCTACGACGGTCTCGGGCACGTTGATGAGCATGTTCACCATGACCTCCAGGGCGAGGCGTGCGGAGTGTGACGGCCCCCAGTATCACGCGACGCCCGCCGGTCAGGGGAAAGGACGTGCCATCGGACCGGCTGTTACGCGCGCTGCCGTGCCGTGCTCTCGATGAGGTCCGGGCGGTCGGTGATGATGCCGTCGACCCCCATCTTCATCAGCCGGGTGGCGGCGGGCGCGTTGTCGACCGTCCAGGTGTTGATGCGCATCGGCCGCCGGTGCGCCCCCTTCGTGCCGTGCACGGCCTTGACGTACGCCGAAGTCACCGTGTGCTGCTCGGCGTTGATCTCGTCGGTGAAGGAGGCGTACTGCTTGAGCTGGGAGACCGGCGGATTGCCGAGGAAGCCGGTGTGGATCTCCGGGCGCAGCCGGTGCGTGGTGCGCAGCGCGGGGGCGCTGAAGCTCTGCACGACCAGGCGCCGGGAGATGTGCGGCAGATCGAGCCAGTCGGCCCGGTCCAGGACCTCCAGGGTCTGGCGCTCGATGCCCGGGTACAGCTCGGGCTGCTTGAGTTCGAGCAGGAGGCCCTGGCCGGTGTCGTCGAGCAGGTCCAGGTACTCCACCAGAGTGGGGACGCGTTCGCCCCGGAAGTCCGGGCCGAACCAGCTTCCCGCGTCGAGCTGCTTGATCTCCGCGAGCGAGAACTCGCTCACCGACCAGGGCGCCCGGTCGGGGTAGCGCTGCTTGACGTTGGTGGTGCGGGCCAGTGTCGTGTCGTGGATGACGACGAGGACGCCGTCGCGGGTGCGCTGGACGTCGTTCTCCACCCAGTCGACGCCGAGGTCGGCGGCCTCCTGTACGGAACCGAGGGTGTTCTCCGGGGCGTAGGCAGAAGCCCCTCGGTGGCCGAAGACGATGATGTGCCCTGCCCGGCCGGCCGACACGGCCTGGGCGGGCAGGGCGAGGGCGAGGACCCCGCAGAGCGCGCTGACGACGGTGGACACAGCGGTGCGGTGCTGCATGCGCATTCCTCACGACGGCTCGGATCACTGTCCGCCGAGGGTGCCAGCCCGCCGCCCTCCGCAGCCGCGTTGCCATGAGGAGGTGACCAAGAACGGGGACGCGTTCCCCGGTGCGGGTGGCTTCCGTTCGACCAGGAGGCCCAAGTGCGAGCACCTGACCGGACCGCCGCTGAACGGCACGGCCCGCCGGTGCGCAGGGGAGGGCGAGGGCCCCGGCGGGCCCGGACAGCGGGCGACGCCACTCGGCGACACCGGCGGCACGCTCGCCGACCGGCTGGCGCACCTCGCCGCGTACGACCCGGGCGAGACCTCCCCGTACGCCAAGGAGATCCAGCTCCGCACCCCGGCCTCAGCCGATGGTCAACCCACCGTTCTACGCCCAGAGTTCGAGGCTACGAGCCGCCACCAGGGCGCCGATACGTCGCAGTAGTTCCTCGGCCGCGAGGGCGTCCGGGCGGCGGCCGTCGCGCAGCCGCAGGGCGACCTCGCCGGACGCGGCCTCCCGGGCGCCGATCACCGCCTGGTACGGGACGAGGCGCGCGGCCCGGATCCGGGCGCCCAGGGAGCCCTGTTCCGGGCCGGCGAGCTCGGCCCGCAGGCCTTCGGCGACGGCCCGCTCGACGAGTTCGGCGGCCCGGCCCACCTCCGCGTCGGAGAGGGGCACCATGACCAGCTGGACGGGCGCCAGCCAGGCCGGGAAGGCGCCGCCGTGAAGCTCGATGAGATGGGCGACGGCACGCTCCATGCTGCCGATGATGCTGCGGTGGACCATCACCGGCCGGTGCTTGGCGCCGTCCGGCCCGATGTAGTGCAGATCGAACCGCTCGGGCTGGTGGAAGTCGACCTGCACGGTGGACAGGGTGGCCTCGCGGCCCGCCGCGTCGGCGATCTGCACATCGATCTTCGGGCCGTAGAACGCGGCCTCGCCCTCGACGGACTCGTACGGCACCCCACTGGCGTCGAGCACCTCGGCAAGGAGGGCGGCGGCCCGCTCCCACATGCCGGGGTCCGCCACGTACTTGCCGCCCGCGCCGGGCAGCGAGAGCCGGTAGCGGGCCGGGCGGATGCCCAGCGCCGCGTACGCGCGGCCGATCAGGCCGAGCGCGGCCCGCGCCTCCTCGGCGGCCTGCTCCAGGGTGCAGAAGATGTGCGCGTCGTTCAGGTGGATCGCCCGCACCCGGGTCAGACCGCCGAGCACCCCGGAGAGCTCCGAGCGGTACATGCCGCCCAACTCGGCCATGCGCAGCGGGAGTTCGCGGTAGCTGTGGGCCCGTGAACGGTAGATCAGTGCGTGGTGCGGGCACAGGCTCGGCCGCAGCACGACCTGTTCCGCGCCCAGGTCCATCGGCGGGAACATGTCCTCGCTGTAGTGCGACCAGTGCCCGGAGATCTCGTACAGCTCGCGCTTGCCGAGCACCGGCGAGTACACGTGCCGGTATCCGGCCCGCCGCTCGGTCTCGCGGATGTATTCCTCCAGGGCGTGCCGCACGGCAGCGCCGTCCGGCAGCCAGTACGGCAGTCCGGCGCCCATCAGCGGGTCGGTGTCGAACAGGCCGAGTTCGCGGCCGAGTCTGCGGTGGTCGTGCATGGGGGGCTCCTCGCGGTCTTCATGGGACGAGTGACCGCACGGAAAAGCCCCGGGACCACTCGCCCCGGGGCTCTTGACGTACACAGCTGTCAGCGCGCCGGGACACTCTCCGGCGTCGTCGTCCACTGCACAGCCGCGCGCTTCTTCATGCCGGTGAAGCTAACAGCCCCGGCGAGGCGCGCGCCTCCCTTTTTTCGGTGCCGCTGCCTTGTGCGATGCCGCTACGGCAGCGGGATCGACACCCCGTTCCGTCGGCCCGTCACGGAGTCCACCATGTACAGGTGCAGCAGACCGTGTTCGTAGGGGTTGTACGGCTCGTAGCGCTGGAAGGAGAAGGCGCCGTTCGCGTCCGTCGTGCTCTCGTTCCACTGGCGGGTCCCCGGCGCCCTCTCCCAGCCCTCCACATAGGTGCGTACGACGGCGTGCGGCGTCCAGGCGGTGCCGTCGACGTAGTACGTGCTGCCCGTCTGCCACCGCGTCGTGCGTACATGGGGGCTCGGCTCGGTCGACTGGCGGTGGGCCGTCGCCGACGGCTGGGCGGCGGCCGTCGGCGCGGTGAGCGCGGTCAGGAGCAGGAGCGAGGCGAGCAGAAGTCTTTTCACGGAGGGTTCCTCCTGTGCGGAACGGGTCGACAGGGCAGCTCGCGCCGCGAACAGGGCTTCCGGCGCACGTTGTGGATCTTCCGGCACCCGGGCCGGGTGGGGGAAGGCGCGACACGAGGGCGCACGGTGGTGAACAGAGATCCGCACCCGCACGACGACCGCTACGGAGGCACCCGATGACGACCCGCCCCGAATTCGCCCCGCTGCGCCGCCTGATCGTGCTGCGGCACGCCAAGTCGGCGTGGCCCGACGGCGTCGCCGACCACGAGCGGCCACTCGCGGCCCGTGGCCGCAGGGACGCGCCGGCCGCCGGGCGGCTCCTGTCCGACATGGACTGCCTGCCCGACCTCGTCCTGTGCTCGACCGCGGTCCGCGCCCGTCAGACCTGCGAGCTGGCCGTCGCCGAGTGGGGCAGCCCGCCGCCCGTACGGTACGAGCCGGGCCTGTACGCCGCCGATGTGCCCGGGCTGCTCGGCGTCGTGCGTCAAGTCCCGGACGGGGTGGGGGAGTTGCTCGTGATCGGACACAACCCCGGCCTTGAGGATCTGGTGCTGAGCCTGGCGGGGGAGGGTCGGGGCGACGCGCTCGACCGGCTCGGGGCGAAATTCCCCACGTCGGCCGTCGCCGTCCTCGCCTGGCACGGCCACACCTGGCGGGACCTGGAGCAGGGTGCGGCCGTCCTCACCGACGTGGCCGTCCCGCGCGGCAGGAAGCCCTGACCCACCGGCCGGGCCGGGTCACTCCTTGCCCTCGTAACGGCGCTCGAATCGGGCGATCCGCCCCTCCGTGTCCACCGTCCGGGCCTTGCCGGTGTAGAAGGGATGGCTCTCCGCGGAGATCTCCACGTCGATCACCGGGTACGTGTTCCCGTCGTCCCAGTCGATCGTCTCCTCGCTCGACGCGGTCGACCGGGTCAGGAAGGCGAACCCGGCGGCCTTGTCGCGGAAGACGACGGGCTGGTACGGGGGCTGCTTGTCACGCTGCACGGGGGACTCCGGGGTCTCGGTCGGCGGGTTTCAGTCGCCCGATTCGATGCGGGCGGGGGCCTCGAAGCCTTCGAGGTCGTCGAGATCGTCCTCGTCGACGATGTGCATGGCGGCTTCCTCGGCGGAGGAGGCCGCGCCGTCGATGCCGACGTCGGTGGCGAGCATGCGGGTCTCGTCGTCGGGGTGCGCTCCCTCGTCGGGGGCCACAAGCCGCCCGGCGCGGGCGCCGCCGACCTCGATGTCGCGCGGCTCGCCGTCGGTGTCCCAGGTGTCGCCCATGCCGTCGCCGTCGGTGTCGGACACCTCGGGGACCTCGTCGGCCAGGCGCCGCTCCAGGCTCTCGCCGTGCAGCCGCTCGGCCGCCGTCACCCCGTCGCGCTCCACCGCCCAGGGCCGCTCCGGTGGCGAGTAGCCCACGTCGAGGGGGTCGGCGGGGCCGTCGTCGAGGAGCGTGTCCTCGGCGCTCAGGAGGCCCTCGTCGTCCTGTACCTCGGAGCCGTCGGGCTGATAGACATCGTCCCCCCACGCCTCACTGTCGACCACGGCTACCTCCTGGGTTGTGACCAGTGGCTCGCACGCCGCGCGGTCGGATCCGGCAGCCTCTTCCAGTCTCGGCCCGCCCGGCCCCTGCCGACCACCGCACGCAAGCCACCCGGGTGACCGCGCGGCCGCTTTGAACGTGTTCAACTCGGTGCGCTAGGGTCGCGCTCATATCGAGGGGGCGCAATGAGGATAGTGATTCCCGGCGGAACCGGGCAGGTCGGAGCGATCCTGGACAGGGCGCTGACCGCAGCGGGCCACGACGTCGTCATCCTGACCCGGCGGCCGCGCCGCGAGCGCGAGGTGGGCTGGGACGGCGAGACGCTCGGCGCGTGGGCCGAGGCCGTCGACGGCAGCGACGTCGTGATCAACCTGGCGGGCCGCAGCGTGAGCTGCCGCTACACCGAGGCGAACCTGCGGGCCATGATGGACTCGCGGGTGCGCTCCGCCGAGGTCGTGGGCGAGGCGATCGGGGCGGCCGCCCGGCCCCCGAAGGTGTGGCTCCAGATGAGCACCGCGACCGTGTACGCCCACCGCTTCGACGCGGCCAACGACGAGGCGACCGGGATCGTGGGCGGCACCGAGCCGGACGTCCCCGGCTACTGGGGGTTCAGCGTCGAGATCGCCAAGGCGTGGGAGGCGGCCCAGGAAGAGGCCCGGACGCCCCACACCCGCAAGGTCGCCCTGCGCTCCGCGATGGTGATGAGCCCCGACCGCGAGGGCGTCTTCGACGTGCTCCTGAAGATGGCGAGGCTCGGCCTCGGCGGGCCGGTCGCGGGCGGCAGGCAGTACGTGTCCTGGATCCACGACCGCGACTTCGTGCGGGCGGTCGAGTTCCTCGTCGCCCGCGACGACTTCACCGGCCCCGTGAACCTGGCCGCCCCCGCCCCGCTCCCGCAGCGGGCCTTCATGCGCGCCCTGCGCGGTGCTTGGGGCGTCCCGGTGGGGCTGCCCGCCACGAAGTGGATGGCGGAGCTCGGCGCGTTCGCGCTCCGCTCGGATACGGAGTTGCTGCTGAAGAGCCGGCGGGTGGTGCCGGGGCGGCTCCTGGAGGCGGGGTTCACCTTTGAGCATGCGGAGTGGGAGGGGGCGGCTTCGGATCTGGTGCGGCGGGTGCGGGCCGTGCACCGTGGCGCCGGGTAGCCCCGGGGCGTTGCTCCTGCACGGGGTTCGAACGCCGCCCGGACCTCCATAAGCCCGCTTGGCCCGCCCCGCCCGGCACTTGGCCCGGCTTCCGTGCGAATCCGGCCAGGACCAGCAGCCACGTCGCC
The DNA here is from genome assembly GCF_039532965.1 of Streptomyces mauvecolor. Taxonomy (NCBI): domain Bacteria; kingdom Bacillati; phylum Actinomycetota; class Actinomycetes; order Kitasatosporales; family Streptomycetaceae; genus Streptomyces; species Streptomyces mauvecolor. The sequence continues at coordinate 346,222 of NZ_BAAASQ010000008.1, forward strand.
AGAGCGATCCACAGCAGCGCCACGCCCAGCGTGTGCAGCCAGGCGATCCCCGTGGTGGCCGAGACGGACAGCGAGGCGACTGCAGTCATGCCGAGAGGGAAGACCGTGGACCAGCGGCGGATGTCGTAGCGGGGGCGGGGCCAACGCGCCTCGGCGAGCAGCAGTACCGCGCATGCGGTGAGATTGAGGCCGAGCAGGACAAGGGCGGTCGTCCGCAGGGCCGTGTGCGCGGCGCCCGCCCGCAGTAGGGCCAGCTTCGATGCCGCGAGCGCCGAGATGGCGAGGGCGCCGCCGCCGATCCACTGGTCGCCGGCCCCGTCCCGTACCTGCCGGAAGTCGAACCGGACCAGCGCCTCGGCGTAGAGGAAAAGGCCGAGCCCCAGCGCGGCCACCGCGCCCCACCCCAGCCATTCGCCCGCGCCCGCCGACGACAGCGTCGCGGCAAGGACCGCGAGGCCCTGGGTCGCTACACACACCAGGAAGGCCACTCCTGGCATCCGACGCCGCCAGTGGCGTACGACCGCCATCAGGAGCCCCGGCCAGAGCACCGCGCCGAGCGTCAGCAGGGCCGCGGCCGGGCCCTGCCAGCCGAGCGCCGAGAGGCGGGTGCCGAGCACCGTCGTGGCGGCGACGGCGGTGAGCGCGGGCGGTGTGTCCGCCTCGCCCTCCCAGCGGGTCCGGTTGCCGAGCAGCCGCGCGACGAAGTCCCACGCGAGCAGCAGCCACAGCAGCGCGGCGATGACGAGCCCCACCCGGGAGAGCGTCTCGTGGCCGGTCAGATGCAGCCCGATCGAGATGATCGCCGTCGCCATGACGGCCGCGCCGGCCGCCGGAGGCAGCTCGGCCCACCACGGGTTGACCTGGCGTTTCATGGCTCCATCTCAGCGCGGCCGGGCCCCGGTCGCGATCGGGGTGGCTTCCCCGAGGAAATACTTGTATAGTACAACTCATTGAAGTTGTAAAAGCCAACCATTGGGTTCGCGGCCGGTCCGACCGTGAGTCCGATCAGAAGGGTCCTGACATGTCCGGAGGCCACAAGGCCGGACGGGTCGCCACGCCGGGCGACGTGCGCACCGCGCCGTCGAATCCCGCACTGCGGCACGTCCTCACGCATCTGATCACCCCGCTCCTCATGTGCCTCGGCATGGGACTCGCCTACCTGGGGGCGTTCGCCACCCCCGAGCCGCACCACCTGCCGGTCGCGGTCGTCGGGGCGGGCCCCGAGGCCAAGGTGTTCGCGCAGACGGTGAAGGACAAGGCGGGCGACAAGCTCGACGTCCGGACCGTCGCCGACCGCGCCACCGCCGTCGACCAGCTCGAGCACCGGGACATCTCCGGCGCCTATGTCCTGAACGCGAAGGCGCCCGAGCTCATCGTCGCCTCGGCCGGATCAGACATGAGCGCCACCGCCGTCACGAAGGTCTTCACCCCGGTGGCGAGCGCCCAGGGCGTCCCTCTGAAGGTCACCGACGTCGTACCGCCGGTCTCCGGCGACCCGACGGGCTCGGGCATCTTCTTCCTGCTCATCGCCGTGAGCATCGGCTCGTACGCCTCGGTCGCGGCGCTCGGAGCGGCCGGCGCCGGGCTCTCGCTGAAGGTTCGGGCGGCGCTGGTGACCGGGGTCTCCTTCACGGTGTCGGTGATCGGCGCGGCCTTCGCGGGACCGCTGTTCCACCTGGTCGACCACGGCCTGTGGGGCGTGTGGGCGATGTCCTGGCTGTATTCGGCGGGCATCCTCTTCCTCGGCGCCGGGCTCCACACCTTCCTCAAGCGCTGGACCACGCTCGCCGTGATGGTGCTCTTCGTGATGCTCAACTTCACGAGCTCCGGCGGTCTGTTCCGGCCCGAGCTGCAGAACGGCTTCTTCGGCAGCCTGCACGCCTTCTGGAACGGCGCCGGCTTCGTCGAGGGCATCCGCGACCTGGTCTACTTCGGCAGCCACGGCCTCGGCCGCAATGTGTGGGTGCTCGCCGCCTGGCTGGTCCTCGGCCTCGCCGTGATGGCGGTCGCGGGGCTCGTCGAACGCCGCCGGGCCGGGGTCGCCGCGCCGGTCGCGACAGGGATGGCGCCGTCCGTCGCGGTGGCAGCGGCCCTCGCCGAAGAGGCCGAGGAGGAAGAGGAGGAAGAAGTCGAGGAGGCCGTCGGCGTCTGACGCCGCGCATCTCAGACACGAACTCTCGGCATCAGACGCAGATTCTCGGCATCGGACACAGATTCTCAGGGCGGCCCGGCGCGATCGGGCCGCCCTTCGCGTCGGTCGCGGAATCGGCGGGCTGTTGACAGGGTTGGGCTGTTGACAGCGCAGGGGGAGGCGACACCTTTGGAGGCGTCCATGCCGGGAAAGCGCACGATGCGGGTTCGCCGTGTCTACGACCCGCCCGGGGACGACGACGGCGTACGCGTCCTGGTGGACCGGTTGTGGCCCAGGGGCCTGTCCAAGGAACGCGCGGCCGTCGACGAGTGGCCCAAGGAGCTCACCCCCTCGACGGAACTGCGCCGCTGGTACCACGAGGACCGCACGCGCTACGCCGAGTTCCAGGAGCGGTACGAGGCCGAACTCGCCCAGCCCGAACCGGCCCGGGCACTCGACCGGCTGCTCGGGCTCGCCAAGAAGGACACCGTCACCCTCGTCACCGCCGTGAAGGACATCGACCACAGCCATGTGCCGACACTGGTGGCGGCGCTGGAGCGGGGCCGCCCGTCCGGGTGAGTCCGGCGGGCGGCCCGGCGCCATCCGGGCTAGGCAGGGGGCATGTCACCGATGTCCCGGATGGGTGCGACCGACCGCCGCTGGTTCGAGCGGGTGGCCACCGCGAAGCTGGCCGGCGCCGAGCAGGTGCTGCCCACGCTCAGCCATGCCGCCAACCACGGGCGGCTGTGGTTCGCCGCCGCGGCCGCGCTCTCGGTGGCAGGCGGCCCCACGGCCCGCCGGGCCGCCCGGCGCGGGATCGGCGCCCTGGCGCTTGCCTCGCTCACCACCAACACCGTCGCCAAGTACGCGACCCGGCGCCCGCGCCCGGTCATCGACACCGTGCCGCTGGTGCGGCGCCTGGCGAAGCTGCCGCGCAGCACCTCGTTCCCCTCCGGGCACTCCGCCTCGGCCGCCGCCTTCGCCACCGGCGTGGCCCTGGAGTCCAGCCGGTACGGGGCGCTGCTCGCCCCGGTCGCCGCAGCTGTGGCGTTCTCCCGCGTCTACGTCGGCGTCCACTACCCGGGCGACGTGCTGGCCGGCTGCGCGCTCGGCGTGGCCGCGGCCGCCGTCACCTGCTACTGGTGGCCGCCCCGGCCGCAGCCCGTACACCCTCTGCACACCCGCGCCGCGGCGCCCGTGCTGCACCAGGGACAGGGCCTCGTCGTGGTCGTCAACGGAGGCTCCGGCAAGGGCGTTCCGGGCCGCCTGCCCGCGCCGGAACACCTGCGCCTGCTGCTGCCCGAGGCCGAGATCGTCGAACGCGGGCCCGGCGACGACCTGGGCGAACTCCTCGACCAAGCCGTCGCCCGGGCGGGCGAACTCGCCGGTGTGCTCGGCGTGTGCGGTGGCGACGGCACCGTGAACGCGGCCTGCGAACGCGCCGCCCGCGCAGGCCTCGCCCTCGCGGTGTTCCCCGGCGGCACCCTCAACCACTTCGCGCTCGACGCGGGTGTCGCCGCCTTCGAGGACACCGTGTACGCCGTCGAACACGGCGAGGCGATCCGCGTCGACCTGGCCCGGGCGCGCGACGACGCGGGCCGGGACGTCGCCGCCTTCGTCAACACGTTCAGCATCGGCCTCTACCCCGACCTGGTCCGTATGCGCGAAGGCATGGAGGACCGGATCGGCAAGTGGCCGGCCGCCGCCCTCGCCCTCGTCCGGGTGCTGCGCACCGCCACGCCCGTACGCCTGTGCGTCGACGGCCGCCCGCGGGCGCTGTGGCTGCTGTTCGCGGGCAACGGCCACTACCAGCCCGACGGGCTCGCCCCCTCGCACCGGCCCCGCCTCGACGAGGGCCTCATCGATCTGCGCACCGTCGACGCCGAGGCGCCGCTCGCCCGCACGCGCCTTGCCGTCTCCGCGCTCGCGGGCGCCCTGCGCCGCTCGCACGTCTACCGCGCCGAACGCGTACGGTCGGTGCGGCTCACCGGCCTCGACGAGGTCAACACCCTCGCGTACGACGGCGAGACCGCGGCCGCGCCGGACGCCCTGCTCCTCGACAAGGCGGACCGGGCGCTCGTCGTGTACAGCCCCGCCGAACCCCAGGACGAGATCGCCCAGCGGGCCCGCACCGCGACGGCCGCCATCGCCGCCGGGGCGAAACCGGTGCCGTGACATCGCTCAACTGCCTTGTTGGACAAGCCACTTCGCTGCCTCCTGCGGTGGAGCCTCCGGCTCCGGCAGGGTGCGGGTGAGGAGCCAGGCCAGGGCGGGGAAGGCGATCAGCGGGGCGAGCGCGGTCTCCAGAGAGGTCGCGTCCGCCGCGGCCCCGATCAGCGGACTGGCCAGCCCGCCCACGCTCACCGTCAGGCCGAGGGTGACCCCGCTCGCCGTGCCGATCCGGGTCGGCAGATAGTCCTGACCCAGCGTCACCTGCAAGGAGAACGGCACATACAGCGCGGCCGAAGTCAGTGCGACGAACACGTAGAACGCCGGCCCGGGCACGAACACGACCCCGGCGATGGCGGGCACCGCGGCCGCGTACGACCCGTTCACCACCCGCACCCGGTCCCAGCGCGCCGCGAGCCGGCCGCCCAGGACCGTGCCGATCGCACCACCCGCGTACAGCACGAACAGGGCGGCGGAGCCCGCGAGCCGACCGCCGCTCACGCGCTGGCGGGCGTACAGGGCGACGAAGGCGCTCAGGCCCACGAAGACCAGGGAGCGGCAGATCACGGCCAGGCACAGTTTCACGAACGAGGCCCGGTCGTCGCGGCCCACGGCCCGTACGTTCTTGGCCGCGGCCCGGCCGGTGCCCCGTATCGCGCGCAGCGCGAGCACGCACAGCACGCTGCCCAGCGCGGCCGGCACCATGAGCAGCGGCGCCGCGCGCAGCCCGCCGACCCCGACCACTCCGGCCACGAGCAGCGGCGCGGCCGCGAAGCCCAGGTTGCCGCCGAGCGAGAACCAGCCCATCGCGGTGTGGCTCCCGGCGCTCGCGAGGCGGGCCACCCGCGCGGACTCGGGGTGATAGGCGGCCACCCCGACCCCGGACACGGCGACCGTCGCCAAGGTCGGGGCGTACGCGCCGCCCGTGCCGCTCAGGGCGATGCCGATCCCGGCCACCGCCGTACTCACCGGCAGCAGCCACGGCAGCGCCCACCGGTCGGTGAGCGCGCCGAACAGCGGCTGGACGACCGAGGAGAGCAGGGAGGCGGCCAGCACGATGCCGGACGCGGCGGCATACGAATAGGCGCGTTCGGCGACAAAGAACGGCACCAGGGCCGCGACGGCACCCTGGTACACATCGACACAGGAATGCCCCACCGCCAGCAGGAACACCGGGCTGCGGAGCGGGCCTGCGCCGTACATTCGCTCATGACGCTGCTGTTTCTTCGGCACGGCCCGATCATCACCACTCGCTCCGCTGTCCCGCTTCCGATAAATTGCCAAGCAATGCCGAAAATCCGCCACACTCCCGTCGCCCCCACCCGCGCCCAGCAGATGGCGCCCGGGGACAGCATCGACGCGCACCGGCACGACGACCACCAGATCGTCTACGCCAGCCACGGTGTCCTGGCCGTCACGACCGGGGCCGGGACGTGGGTGGCCCCCGCCACGCGCGCGATCTGGGTGCCGGCCGGCACCGTGCACTCCCATAGGGCACACGGCAGGCTCGAACTGCACCTCATGGGCATCGCCGCCCACGAGAACCCGCTCGGCCTGGACGCCCCCACGGTCCTGATGGTCGGGCCGCTCCTGCGTGAGCTGCTCCTCGCCCACACCCGCTCGCCCGACGACGAAAGCCCCGAGGGCAAGCGGCTGCGGGCCGTGCTGCTCGACCAGCTGCGCGCCTCGCCGCAGGAGCCCGTCCACCTGCCCGCGCCCAGCGACCCTCGCCTGGTCGCCGTGTGCGCGCTGCTCGAAGCCGACCCCGCCGACCGGCGCGGGCTCGCCGGACTCGGCGCCGAAGTGGGCGCGAGCGAGCGCACCCTGACCCGGCTGTTCCGCGCGGACCTCGGCATGACGTTCCCGCAGTGGCGCACCCAGCTCCGCCTCTACCGCGCCCTGCAACTCCTCGCCGAGGACACCCCGGTGACCACCGTGGCCCACCGCTGCGGCTGGTCCTCCACCAGCGCGTTCATCGATGTCTTCCGCCGCGCCTTCGGCCACACACCGGGTACGCACAGCCGCTTGCGTTAGAGCGTGCTCCAACTCGTAGCGTCTTGCACATGAACAGCGCAGAGAACGCCAAGAACGCCGTTGACGCCCAGGCCGTCGGCACCAACGAGACCACCGGGGAGCGGTACGAGCGCGGGCTCGCCGTGCTGCGGACCGTCGGCGGCCAGGAGAACCCGGCCGTCCTGGACAGCCTGGCCGACATCGCCCCCGCCCTCGGCCACATGACCGTCGCCTTCGGATACGGCGACGTCGTGTCCCGCCCGGGACTCACCCTGCGCCAGCGGCAGATCGCCACCGTCGGCGCGCTGGCCGCCCTGGGCAACGCGGCTCCGCAGTTGCGCTTCCACATCGGCGGTGCGCTCAACGTCGGCGTCAGCCCGGCCGAGATCGTGGAGATCCTGATCCACACCGCCGTGTACGCGGGCTTCCCCGCCGCGCTCAACGGCATCGGCGCCGCCCGCGAGGTCTTCGAGGCCCGCCCCGAGGTCGCGGCCACCCCCGTCGACACCGAGCCGCTGCCGGGCGACCGGTACGAGCGCGGGCTCGCCAAGTTGACCGAGGTCGACGGGCACGCGGGCGACCAGGTCGTCGCCTCGCTGCGGGACATCGCGCCCGATCTGGCGCGCTACATCATCGAGTTCGCCTTCGGGGACGTCTACTCCCGCTCCGCGCTCGACCTGAAGTCGCGCGAACTGGCCACCATCGCCATGTGCACCGCCCTCGGCACGGCCGGGCCCCAGCTGCGCGTCCACATTCACGGCTTCCTCAACGTGGGCGGCACCCGCGAGGAGGTCGTCGAGGTCATCACGCAGATGGCGGGGTACGCGGGCTTCCCGGCGGCGATCAACGGCATCACGGCGGCGCGGGAGGTGTTCCACGAGCGCGGGGCGCGGTGAGGATGCCGCGATGGCGAGACCCCATGGCTCCCCGCGCTTCCAAGTGGGCTGGTGAGGGCCCTGAGAGGGGCGCGGGGAACTGCGCGACCGGCCCGCAACGGCCCGCGGTCGAAGGTCCGCACCCCGGCGGAGCATGCGCTGGCCGACGCAGCAGGTGCCGTGGTCGCTCGCCCTGGATAGGCTCGGATGCGAGCAGAAGGCGTAGGCCACGTTCCCGACCACCGCCCGCCCCGGACCGCATGCCGGAGGGTGTGCCCCATGACGAGCCCGAGCCCGAGTCCTGCCGCGAGGCCCCCGATGAGCCCCGAGGAGCGGGCGCGGCACGGACGAGCCGCCCGCAAACGGCTCTCCCGCTCCGCGCACGGCCGGTGGATCCCGGGCGCCGACCGGCCCGACCCCCTCGCGGTCCTGGCGGAGCAGGCCCGCACGCGGGTGCCCGAGCTGGTGCCGATCCGGTACGGGCGGATGGCCGAGAGCCCGTTCCGCTTCCTGCGCGGGTCACCCGCAGTGATGGCCGCCGACCTCGCCGCGCAGGAGAACACCGGCCTGACCGTCCAACTCTGCGGCGACGCCCACCTGTTGAACTTCGGCGTGTTCGCCTCGCCCGAGCGGGCCCTCCTGTTCGACGTCAACGATTTCGACGAGACCTGCCCCGGGCCCTTCGAATGGGACGTCAAGCGCCTCGCCGCCAGCACCGCCGTCGCCGCCCGCGAGAGGGGACACCCGGACGCCGACGTCCGGGTCTCCGCGCTGGCCGCGGCGGAGGCGTACCGCCGCGGCATACGCAGGCTCGCGGCGCGCGGCGAGCTCGACGTCTGGTACGAGCACATCGACACCCGGGACATCGTGCGCCTGGTCCGCCGCACCGGCGGCCACAAGGCGGTCGAGGCGGGCCTGGCCAGGGCGCGCGGCCGCACCAGCCTGCGGGCGCTCGCCGAACTCACCGAGATCCGCGACGGCCGGCGCCGCATCATCGAGGACCCGCCGCTGCTCGACCCGGTCGCCGTCCCCGATCTGGTGGCCCTGCGCAAGATCTTCAGCGACTACCGTTCGTCGCTCGCCGAGGAGCGCCGCATCCTGCTCGACCGGTACCGGTTCGTGGACGCGGCCCGCAAGGTCGTCGGGGTGGGCAGCGTCGGCACCCGCTGCTACATCGTGCTCCTGGCGGGCCGGGACGCGGCCGATCCACTGTTCCTGCAGATCAAGGAGGCCGAGCGGTCGGTACTCGAACCGCATCTGCCCGGCGCGGCCCACGCCCACCACGGGCACCGGGTGGTCGCCGGGCAGCGCCTGATGCAGGCCGCCGGCGACATCTTCCTCGGCTGGATGACCGGGCCGCAGGGGCGGCACTTCTACTGGCGCCAGCTCCGCGACATGAAGGGCTCCGTCGACCTCGACGGGATGCCTCCGCACCTTCTGGGCGCGTACGCGGGCCTGTGCGGGACGGCCCTGGCGCGGGCCCACGCGCGGTCCGGCGACCGCATCGCGATCGCCGCCTACCTCGGCGGTTCCGACGCCTTCGAGCGGGCCGTCGCCACGTTCGCGGTGCGCTACGCCGAGCAGAACGCCGCCGATCACGCCGCCCTGGTGGCGGCCGTCGCCGACGGCACGATCGAGGCCGTGACCGGCGTCTGAGGGCGTCCGGACTCAAGGACGACCGTCCGGAAGCCGTGCCGCCGACCCCATCCAGCCGCAGCGCTGCCGAGCCGCTTAGTTGCCGAGTTGCCGGGCCGCCGTGCTGTCGGGCCCGTCGAGCCGCCTGCCGCCGACCCCATCCAGTCGCAGCGCTGCCGAGCCGCTGAGCCGCTGAATTGCCGGGCCGCAGTGCTGCCGGGCCCGCGACCCTGCTGGGCTGCCGAGCCGCTGTGCTGCCGACCCCGTCGAGCCGCCAGGCCGCCGAGCCGCGCGGCCGTCGGGCGTGCACCGCAGCCCGTGCGGCACCGGTACCCGGCCGCCGCCATCGGCCAACTACCCATCCTGACAAGGGAGTTCGAACTCGCAGCAGCCCCGGCGGAGCCGCTGCCCCCAGCCCCCTCCGCCAGGCCGCCGGGCGCAGCCCAACCGCCTCGGCGCCCGGAGTGCTACTCTGCCACCAGCACGTGTGTACGCCCCTTCTTCGCGGCGTCCGTGCTTGTTTCCTCCCGGTGCCGCCTCCAGCGCGGCGCCCGCTGTTCCCCTCCCGGCCGTCGTACGGCCCGGACTTCTCCTGCGCCCCGTCGCGCGAAGGGACCCTCCTGTGCTCAGCACGCTCGAACACCCCACGACCATCCACCACGACCACCCCATCGAGGCCCCGCTCGCCGGCGTCCTCGACCTCACCGGCGGGCACGGCCGCATCCGGACCACCGGCTACGCGACCGCCCCGGGCGACGTGAAAGTCCCGCCCGCCCTCATCCGCCAACTATCCCTGCGCAAAGGTGACTTCATCGAATGCGAGGGGCCGGCGCCCGAGCGCGTCGTACGGGTCAACGGCCGGCCCGTCGAGGCGCTGCGCCATCGGCCGCACTTCGCCGACCTCACGCCGCTGCACCCGCGTGAGCGGCTGCGTCTGGAAACCCGGGCCGACCGGCTCGCCGGCCGCGTCGTCGACCTCGTCGCACCCGTCGGCAAGGGGCAGCGCGGCCTGATCGTCGCCCCGCCGAAGACCGGAAAGACCGTCCTGCTCAAGGAGTTGGCCCAGGCGATCACGCACAACCACCCCGAGTGCCATCTCATGGTGGTCCTGGTCGACGAACGGCCCGAAGAAGTCACCGACATGCGGCGCTCGGTCCACGGCGAGGTGCTCGCCTCCACCTTCGACCGCCCGCCGAAGGAACACATCGCGCTCGCCGAACTCGCCATCGAGCGCGCCAAGCGCCTGGTCGAGCAGGGCCGCGACGTCGTCGTGCTGCTCGACTCGCTGACCCGGCTGTGCCGCGCCCACAACAACGCGGCCGGCCCCGGCGGACGCACCCTCAGCGGCGGAGTCGACGCGGCCGCGCTGCACGGCCCCAAGCGGCTGTTCGGCGCCGCGCGGCTCACCGAGGAGGCCGGCTCCCTCACGATCCTCGCGACCGCCCTGGTGGAGACCGGGTCACGGGGCGACGACTACTTCTTCGAGGAGCTCAAGTCCACCGGGAACATGGAACTGCGGCTCGCCCGCACCCTCGCCGACAAAAGGCTCTTCCCGGCCGTCGACATCACGCCCTCCGGTACCCGGCGCGAGGAACTCCTCCTGGACCCGGGGGAGCTGAGCGCCGTACGCGGACTGCGCCGGGCGCTGCACCATCAGGACGCGCACGGCGCGCTCGAAGCGCTGCTCGACAAGCTCCGGCAGACCCCCGACAACGCCGCGTTCCTGCGGCAGGTCCGGCTCACGGCCTAATGCGTCCCGGACGGGGCAACAGGTTCTCCGTGACCAACCGTATGGCGACGACCGCGGCCGGATCCGCCCGGGCACGCTCCATCGCCCGGGAGACGCACCCCGCGAGGCCGCCGCTCATCGGGCGGGCTTCAGGGAAGCATCTTGTCGAGAGCGGCGGGACCCTCCGCGGCCAGCTTGCGCTCGGCCCAGGCCAGGTTCTGCGGGGTGATGTCCCGCCCGGACGCGAGTACGAGGTCCTCGGCGGTGACCTCGCCCCCGGATCCCGTGTGCAGCAGGGCATCAGGGGTCACGGGGTCGCGCTGCGGGCCGGACTCGGACTGGTCGTTCATGCCGCCTCCTACGTCTCTCCGGTAATGCACCATTCTCGCCCCCGCCTACCCGGACCGCATCCGGCCCACACGGCCCCGTACGCACCACGGCGCGGCAGCCCCCGCCGTCGGCTCAGGGCGCCGCGTAGACCCGGCCCGCGTACGACGAGAAGGCCTCCGTGGTGAGCTTCCGGGCCAGGTCGGCCTCGGTGATCATGCCGACCGGCGTGCCGTCCTCGACCACCACGATCCGGCGGATCCGGGCCTCGCCCATCGCCTTGACCGCCAGGGTGGCGTCCGCGCCCGCGTCGACCGTGTGGACCCCGCCCTCGGCGAGTTCCCCCGCGGTCACCTTCGAGGCGTCCTTCCCCGCGGCCAGCGCCTTCACGACGATGTCCCGGTCGGTCACGATGCCGGCCAGCTCGCCGTCGCTGCCCTTGACCGGCAGCGCGCCGATCTTGTGGTCACGCATCAGCTGGGCGGCCCGGTCGAGGGTCTCGGACGCGGGGACGCAGCGTACGTCCGGGGTCATCAGGTCACGGGCAGTGGTCACGAAGGCCTCCGGTCGAGGGTGCGGAAGGTGTGCGGCTCAGGGCCGCGCGATGCGGGTGTACGTCTTCGGGGCCGGCGGATGCGACGCACACACCTCGGCCATGCTCGCCGGGCGCACGGCCCCGGGCGACCGCTCGGCGCCGATCGAGTGGCGTGACAGCGGGTGTCCCGCGGGCGGAGCGTACGAGAGGGTTCCAGATTCTTGGAACACGTTCTACTGTGTGCGCCGCCGTACCGCGACCGTCCTGGAGGGGCCGTGCACCTCGAATACACGCCTGAGCAGCAGCAGTTGCGCACCGAGCTGCGGACCTACTTCGCCGACCTGGTGCCGGACAACGTCTACGCCCGGTACGCCGACCCGGCCGCGCAGAAGCGGTTCTACCGCGAGACCGTGCGGCGGCTCGGCGGGGACGGCTGGCTGGGGGTGGGCTGGCCCAAGGAGTACGGCGGGCGCGGGCTGAGCCCGATGGAGCAGTTCATCTTCTTCGACGAGGCCGCCCAGGCCGGGGTGCCGCTGCCGCTGATGGCACTGAACACCGTGGGCCCGACGATCATGCAGTTCGGCACGGACGAGCAGAAGGCGTACTTCCTGCCGAAGATCCTCTCCGGCGAGATCGACTTCGCGATCGGCTACAGCGAGCCGGACGCGGGGACGGACCTGGCGGCCCTGAAGACGCGGGCGGTGCGCGAGGGCGACACGTATGTGGTGAACGGCCAGAAGATCTGGACGACCAACGGGGACACGGCCGACTGGGTGTGGCTCGCCGTCCGCACCGACCCGGAAGCCCCCGCGCACAAGGGCATCACCATGCTCCTGGTCCCGACCTCCGACCCCGGCTACAGCTGCACCCTGATCAACACGCTCGCCTCGCACGACACCACGGCCAGCTATTACGAGAACATCCGGGTGCCCGTGTCGCGCCGGGTCGGCGAGGAGAACAAGGGCTGGCGCCTGATCACCAACCAGCTGAACCACGAGCGGGTCACCCTGGCCGCCCACGGCACGATGGCGATCCGTGCCCTGCACGACGTCCAGCGCTGGGCGGCCGACACGAAACTCGCCGACGGCCGCCGCGTCATCGACCTCGGCTGGGTCCGCAAGAACCTGGCCCGCACCCACGCCCGCCTGGACGCGATGAAGCTGCTGAACTGGCAGATGGTCAACGCCGTCCAGGAAGGCACCCTCACCCCCCAGGACGCCTCCGCCGTGAAGGTGTACGGCTCGGAGGCCCGCCGGGACGCGTACGCCTCCTTGATGGAGATCGTGGCCGCGGCCGCCCCCATGAAGGAGGGCTCGGCGGGAACCGTCCTCCACGGCGAACTGGAACGCGGCTACCGCTCCGCGGTGATCTTCACCTTCGGGGGCGGGAACAACGAGATCCAGCGGGAGATCATCGCCTGGATCGGGCTGGGGATGCCCCGGGTGAGGCGGTAGCGGGCCCGTATCCCCGGGGCGGAGTACCGACTAACCTTTTGCTGTCGTGGCCGTGCCCGGCCCTGGGCGCACTCCCACCGGAGGTGGCGGATGGCGGACGCCGACCCGGGCTACTTCGGCCCCGAATCGGTCACCTGGCAGCTGCACAGCGACCCCATGATGTGGATCGCGGGGGTCCGGGCGCTCTACCTCCAGGCGCTGCACCCGCGCGCCGTGCGCGGGGTCATGCAGAACTCCGACTTCCGGAAGGACGCCTGGGGGCGGCTGATGCGTACCGCCAACTTCGTCGGGACGCTCTCCTACGGGACGAAGGACGCGGCCGAGCAGGCCGGCGCCCGGGTCCGGCGCATTCACGCGCTGCTCAAGGCGGACGACCCCGTGACGGGGGAGCGGTTCGGGATCGACGACCCCGAGCTGCTTCTGTGGGTGCACTGTGCCGAGATCGACAGCTATCTCAGCGTCGGCCGACGCTCGGGGTTCCGGCTGAGCGACGCCCAGGCCGACCGGTACGTCGGCGAACACCGGGTGGACGCCCGCCTGGTGGGGCTCGACCCGGCCGGCGTGCCCGGCACCGTCGCCGAGCTCGCGGCCTACTTCGACTCCGTACGGCCCGGACTGGCGGCCACCGCCGACGCGCGGGACGTCGACGACTTCCTGCGGCGGCCGCCCGTCCACCCCCTCCTGATCCCGGCGCGCGAACTCGTCTGGCGGCGCGTGGCCCACCTCGCCTACGCCTCCCTGCCCCCGTACGCCCATGAGCTCTACGGCCGCCCCGCCCCCGCCGAGCGCACCGTGAACCGTCGGCTGACCTTCACCGGAACGGTGTTGCGCGGCATCCCCGCGACCGTGCGCTGGCAGCTTCCGCCCCGGCACGTCCTGAAGGCGGTGGCCCGGCTCGGACCCGGGTCCCGACCGGCCCCGTACACACTCCGCAGACAGGCCGCCATACTGGACGGGCCGGGGAGGGCGCATGGTCAGTGACGGGGGCGGCGGCATCAGATGGCGGACACCAGGCTGATCCACGGCCGCTACCGGCTGCTCGACCTGATCGGGCGCGGCGGCATGGGCGAGGTGTGGCGCGCCCGCGACGAATCGCTGGAGCGGCGCGTCGCGGTGAAACTGCTGAAGCCGCCGGCGCCGGGCCACGAGGAGTCGTTCACCCGGGTGCTGAGGGAGCGCTTCCGGCGCGAGGGCCGGGTCGCCGCCGCGCTCCAGCACCGGGGCGTGACCGTCGTCCACGACTTCGGGGAGTACGAGGGCGGGCTCTACCTGGTCATGGAGCTGCTCGAAGGCCGCAACCTCAGCCAGCTCCTGGACGACAACAAGCAGCACCCGCTGCCGGTGCCGGACGTCGTGGACATCGCCGAACAGGTCGCGGCGGCCCTCGCCTACACGCATCAACAGGGCATCGTCCACCGGGACCTGAAGCCCGCCAACATCATGCGGCTCGACGACGGCACCGTGAAGATCTGCGACTTCGGCATCGCCCGGCTCGGCGCCGACATCGGCTTCACCAGCCGGCTCACCGGCACCGGCATCGCCATGGGCACCCCGCACTACATGTCGCCGGAGCAGATCGGCGGCACCGAGGTCGACCACCGCAGCGACCTCTACTCGCTGGGCTGCGTGCTGTACGAGCTGTGCACCGGAGCGCCGCCGTTCGACCTGGACGACGCCTGGGCGGTGCTCGTCGGCCACCGCGACACCCCGCCCCGGCCGCCCCGCGAGCACCGCGCCGAACTTCCCGAGTTCCTCGAACGGGCCGTGCTCGCCCTGCTGGCCAAGGAACCCGACCAACGGCCGGACGACGCAAGGGAGCTGGTGCGCGTCCTGGCCGAGGGCCGAGGCGCACCGCGGCCCCTGGCCGACCCCGTACCGCTGCCCCCGCGGAACGCGCCCCGGCTGCCGTCCTGGACGAAGGGGATGACCACCGGCCACAAGGCGACCCGCACGTTCACCCCGGTCACCCCGCCCGATCCCACCGCGGGCCTCACCGGCGAATGGACTGCCGCGCGCGCCCTGGCCCCGCAGGAGCCGGACCGGCCGACCCCGCCGCCGGACGTCCTCGCCGACCTGAACGGCCGCCACGACGCGGCGCTCGAACTCGGCAGCCACGGCCGCTGGGCCGAGGCGGGCGAGGCACACCGGGCGGTCGCCGGCGAGCGCGCCCGAGTCCTCGGGCCCGACCACCCCGACACGCTCTCCAGCCGCTACGAGGTGGGCTTCGCGCTCGGCCGGACGGGCCGCGCCGCCGAGGCGCTGCGCGAGTTCGGCGGGGTCGCCGACGGCAGAGCCCGCTCGCTCGGGCCCGACCACCCCGACACCCTCGACGCGCGCCAGGAGACCGCGTACGTCCTCGGCCGCCTCGGCCGCCACTTCGAGGCACACCGGATGTACGTCACGGTCCTCGCGGCCCGCGAGCGCACCCAGGGTCCCGAAGCCCCGGACACCCTGCGCTGCCGGCACAACCTCGCCGTCAACCTCGGCCGGCTCGGCCGTCTGGAGGACTCCTGCACACTGGCCCAGGACGTGGCCGCCGCGCGGACCCGGGTGCTCGGCGCGGAACACCCCGACACGCTGGTCACACGGTACGAAGTGGCGTACGCACTCGGTCTGTTGGGGCGCTGGATCGAGGCGCTCGCCACCTACCGCGACGTGGCCCGGGGGCGGGCCGCGGCGCTCGGGCCCGACCATCCGGACACCCTCGCGGCCCGCTACGAGATCGGCATCGGCCTCGGCCGGCTCGGGCGCAGCCCCGAGGCCCTGGAGCTGTACCGCGATCTCGTCGACGACCGGCTGCGGGTCGGCGGGCCCGAGGACCCCGAGACGCTGCGCGCCCGGCACGGCCTCGGCGTCAACCTCGGGCGGCTCGCTCGCTGGGAGGAGGCCCTCCAGGAGGCGCGCGAGGTGTGCGCACTGCGCGAGCGGGTGCTCGGCGCCGACCACCCCGACACCCTGATCAGCCGCCGCGAGACAGCCGTGGGCCTGGGCTGGCTGGGCCGCTGGCCCGAGGCGCTCGACGTCTACCGCCACATCGCCGAGTCCCGCGAGCGCACCCTGGGGGCCGCCCACCCCGACGCGCTGGCCGCCCGCAACGACGAGGCCCAGTGCCTGGAACAACTCGGCCGGGCGGCGGAGGCGGTGGAGCTGTACCGCAGGGTGGCGGCGCGGCGGCAGGGGGGCGGGCGCTGAGCCGGGGGATCGGGATTTCCGCGCCCGCGCGGCGGGGACGGATCGCAAGGCGGTCATCCTGCGCGGCCCGGGACGGGTTCCCCCGCCGATCATCCCGTGTTACCAAGAGGCATGCCCGCACGCACCGCGTTCGCCCGTGACCTGTACGACGCCGTCATCGTCGGGGGCGGCCACAACGGCCTGGTCGCCGCCGCCTACCTCGCCCGCGCCGGAAAGTCCGTCCTCGTCCTCGAACGGCTCGGCCGCACCGGCGGCGCCGCCGTCTCGACCCGCCCCTTCGCGGGCGTGGACGCGCGGCTCTCGCGCTACTCCTACCTCGTCTCCCTCCTGCCGAAGAAGATCGTCGACGACCTGGGGCTCGACTTCGCGGTCCGCAAGCGGACGGTCTCCTCGTACACGCCGACCGTCCGCGACGGCCGCCCCGGCGGCCTCCTGGTCGGCGGCGGCCAGGAGCGAACCGCCGCGTCATTCCGCCAACTGACCGGATCCGACGCCGAGTTCACGGCCTGGCAGGCCTTCTACGAGACCACGCGACAGGTCGCGGGGCGGGTCTTCCCCACGCTCACCGAGCCGCTGCCCACCGCGGCCGCGCTGCGCGAGCGGGTCGCGGACGACGCGGCGTGGCGGATGCTCTTCGAGGAGCCCATCGGCGTCGCCGTGGAGGACCGCTTCACCGACGACCTCGTCCGCGGCGTCGTCCTCACCGACGCCCTGATCGGCACGTTCGCCGACGCCCACGACCCCTCGCTCGCCCAGAACCGCTGCTTCCTCTACCACGTGATCGGCCAGGGCACCGGCGACTGGGACGTCCCGGTCGGCGGCATGGGCGCCCTCACCGACGCGCTCGCCCGGGCCGCGCGGGCGGCCGGCGCGGAGATCGCCACCGGGCACGAGGTGACCGCGATCCGCACCGACGGCACCGAGGCCGAGGTCGCCTACGCCACGGCCGAGGCGTCCGGCACGGTGGCCGCCCGCCACGTCCTGGTCAACGCCTCGCCGCAGGCCCTGGCCGAGCTCGTCGGTGACACCCCGCCCGAGCCCGCCGAGGGCGCCCAGCTGAAGGTCAACATGCTGCTCAAGCGGCTGCCCCGGCTCCGCGACAGCTCCGTCGACCCGCGCGAGGCCTTCGCCGGAACCTTCCACATCGCCGAGGGATACGGCCAGTTGGCGACCGCGTACGCCGAGGCCGCGCGGGGCGAGCTACCCTCCGCCCCGCCGTCGGAGATCTACTGCCACTCGCTGACCGACCCCTCGATCCTGGGCCCCGAACTCGCGGCCCAGGGCTATCAGACCCTCACCCTGTTCGGCCTGCACACCCCGGCCCGCCTGTTCGCCGACGACAACGACAAGGCCCGCGAACAACTGCTCGCGGCGACCCTCGCCCAGCTGGACGCCCACCTCGACGAACCCCTCGCCGACTGCCTGGCCCCGGACGCCGACGGCCATCCCTGCATCGAGGCCAAGACCCCCCTCGACCTGGAGCGCGACCTGCGGCTGCCCGGCGGCAACATCTTCCACCGGGCCCTCGCCTTCCCCTACGCCGACGACTCGACGGGCCGCTGGGGCGTCGAAACCGGCCTCGCGAACGTGCTGCTCTGCGGGGCCGGCGCCGTACGCGGCGGCGGAGTGAGCGGCATCCCGGGCCACAACGCGGCGATGGCGGTGCTGGGCCAGTAGGGGGCAATCCCTTTGTGAATCCACTCAGTCGGGAGACTTCTCCCAGCCCGACGCCTCGATCCGCGCGGCGTCGTCGCCTCCCGTCTCGTCGAACAGCACCCGCCGTTCCTCGGCGACCCGCAGGCCGTCGACGTACACTCCTCGGCCGACGTACAGCGGGCCCGTCGTGTACCGCCAGCGCAGCCGCACCGGCCGGCCGCGCCAGGCGGCGAGGTCCGCCGTCGCCTCGTGCCAGACCCGCCCGGACCACCCCGTCACCGACCCGGCCGGGTGCTCCACGGCCCCTTCGCCCGGGCGTGCGGTCGTGAAGGGCACGGGCCGCCAGGTGGCCCCCGCGTCGACCGAGGCTTCGAGGGCCGCTGTGCCCACGCCCGGCTCGGTGTCCCACCACAGGGCGCAGCTCAGCCGGGCTCGGTCGGAGGCGACATCCAGCTCGGGGAGGGTGAGCGTGGCGCTCGTGCCGCGCGCCATGCCCGCGAACCAGGACGTGCCGCCGTGCGCGGGGCGGACCGCCACGGCCCGCGCCAGCGCGTTGCCCGCGGCCACGCGCGGCGCGGACCCGGATCGCCAAGTGCGCACCGGGTGGACGGAGTTGGCGAGCAGCACGAGGAACGTGTCGGTGCCCGGGTCGACGACGATGCTCGTGCCGGTGAACCCGGTGTGCCCCGCGCTGCGCGGCGTCGCCATCGCACCCATGTACCAGTGCTGGTAGAGCTCGAAGCCGAGCCCGTGCTCGTGGCCGGGGAAGGCCGTGTTGAAGTCCTTGAACAGCAGATCGACGGAGGCGGGGGCCAGGATTCGGGTCCGGCCGTAGGCGCCGCCGTTGAGCAGAGTGCGGGCGAGGACCGCGAGGTCCCAGGCGCAGGAGAAGACCCCGGCGTGGCCGGCGACGCCGCCGAGGCAGTACGCGTTCTCGTCGTGCACCTCGCCCCACACCAGGCCCCGTTCGATGCCGGACCACGGCTTGCGGGCGTCCTCGGTCGCGGCGATCTTCGGCTTCCAGGACGCGGGCGGGTTGTAACGAGTGCGGTGCATCCCGAGTGGAGCAGTGATCTCGTCGTGGAGCAGTGCATCCAGCGGGCGAGCGGTGATCCTCTCCAGGACCAGTTGCAGAGAGATCAGATTGAGGTCGGAGTAACGGTAGGTGCTGCCGGGCGGGCTCGCCGGGGCCTCGTCCCAGATGAGCTTCAGCTTCTCCTCGTACGTCGGCGCCCCGTACAGCGGGATCCAGTCGCGGAACCCCGAGGTGTGGGTGAGCAACTGTCGTACGGTGACCTCCTGTTTGCCCGCCGCGCCGAACTCGGGCAGATACGAGGCGACCGTCCTGCCGAGGTCCAGCGCCCCGCGCTCGATCTGCTGGACGGCGAGCAGCGAGGTGAACAGCTTGGAGAGCGAGGCGAGGTCGTACACCGTGTCCTTCGCCGTCGCGATCCGCCGCTCGGGCGGCAGCTCCACCGCCCGGTCGCTCTTCTCGTCGTATGCCGCGTAGCGCACCGCGCTGCCGATCGGGCGGTGCAGCGCCACCGTGCCGCCGCGCCCCGCGAGCAGCACGGCCCCCGCGTACCAGGGGTGCGCGGGGGAGGGGCCGAGGAACTTGTCCGCGTCCTCGACCAGACGGTCCAGGTGCTCGGACAGCAGCCCGGCCTGCTCGGCGGACCCGCGCCGCAGTGTCCTGCCGCGCCCCGCCGCGATCGCCTCACCGCCCGGCGACGAGCCCACCACCAGCGCACCTCCCAGCGCCACGGCCGCACCGGCCAGCTGTCGCCTGCTCACGCCCCGGACTTCCTCGGCCACCGGCACGCACCCCTTCCCGCCGCGCCTTCCGGACGCGGACTCCGGCGTCCTGAAAGTATCTTTCGCGATCACGCCGGACGACAGAAACTTTCTTCCATGGGCTCGCCCGTGTCAATGAGGCGGCAAGTCGCCACGGCCCACGGCAAAGAATCTGACGCAGCATCAGAAAATCTCTTCCCTCGTCGCTCCGGCTGCGGCATTCTGCGCCCCATGCAGACGGAGCTGAGCAAGAGACTGGGAGTCGAGCACGCCGTCTTCGGCTTCACGCCGTTCCCGGCGGTGGCCGCGGCCATCACGCGGGCCGGCGGATTCGGTGTGCTCGGCGCGGTCCGCTACACGGCGCCCGACGACCTCGCGCGCGACCTCGACTGGATGCAGGACCACACCGGCGGGCTGCCGTACGGGCTCGACGTCGTGATGCCCGCCAAGAAGGTCGAGGGGGTCGGCGAGGCCGAGATCGAGGCCATGATCCCCGAGGAGCACCGCCAGTTCGTGCGGGACACCCTCGCCAAGCACCAGGTGCCCGAGCTCGCCGAGGGCGAGGCGTCCGGCTGGCGCATCACCGGCTGGATGGAGCAGGTGGCCCGCAACCAGCTCGATGTCGCCTTCGGCTATCCGATCAAGCTGCTCGCCAACGCGCTCGGTTCGCCGCCCGCCGACGTCGTCCGGCGCGCCCACGACCAGGGCGTGCTCGTCGCCGCGCTCGCGGGCAGCGCCCGGCATGCCCGCCACCACGCGGACGCCGGCATCGACATCGTCGTCGCCCAGGGCTACGAGGCCGGCGGGCACACCGGGGAGATCGCCACCATGGTGCTCGTCCCCGAAGTCGTCGACGCCGTCGGCCCGTTGCCGGTCCTCGCGGCCGGGGGCATCGGCAGCGGCGAGCAGATCGCCGCCGGGCTCGCGCTCGGCGCCCAGGGCGTCTGGCTCGGCTCGATCTGGCTCACCACCACCGAGGCCGAGATGCACTCCCGCGCGCTCACCCGCAAGCTCCTCGCGGCCGGCTCCGGCGACACCGTCCGCTCCCGCGCGCTCACCGGAAAGCCCGCCCGCCAACTGCGTACCGAATGGACCGACGCCTGGGACGACCCGGCCGGCCCCGGCACCCTGCCCATGCCGCTCCAGGGCCTGCTCGTCGCCGAGGCCGTGTCCCGCATCCAGAAGTACGAGGTCGAGCCGCTGCTCGGCACCCCCGTCGGCCAGATCGTCGGGAGGATGACCGCCGAACGCAGCGTCCAGGAAACCTTCGACGAGCTCACGCGCGGCTTCGAGCGCGCCATCGACCGCATCAACCGCATCGCCGGGAGGGACGCCCGATGAACCAGCCGCCCAACGGCTTCTGGGCCCAGGCCACCGCCGACCCCGACCGCCCGGTCCTCATCGCGCCGGACGGCGAGGAGTGGACCGCAGGCCGTCTGCACGGCGCCGTCAACCAGCTCGTGCACGGACTGCGGGCGGCCGGCCTCGAGCGCGGCGACGCCGTCGCGGTGGTGCTGCCCAACGGCGTCGAGTTCTTCACCGCCTATCTCGCCGCCTCCCAGGGCGGGTTCTACCTCGTGCCCGTCAACCACCATCTGGTCGGCCCGGAGATCGCCTGGATCGTCTCCGACTCCGGCGCCAAGGTCCTCGTCGCGCACGAGCGGTTCGCCGACGCCGCCACCGCCGCGGCCGACGAGGCGAAGCTGCCCGCCTCGCACCGCTACGCCGTCGGCACGATCGCGGGCTTCGCTCCGTACGCCCAACTCCTCGACGGACAGCCCGAGTCGGTGCCCGCCGACCGCACGCTCGGCTGGGTCATGAACTACACCTCCGGCACCACCGGACGCCCGCGCGGCATCCGGCGCCCGCTGCCCGGAAAGCCGCCGGAGGAGACCTACCTCGGCGGCTTCCTCGCCATCTTCGGCATCAAGCCGTTCGACGACAACGTCCACCTGGTGTGCTCGCCGCTCTACCACACGGCGGTCCTCCAATTCGCGGGCGCCTCCCTGCACATCGGGCACCGCGTCGTCCTCATGGACAAGTGGACGCCCGAGGACATGCTGCGCCTCATCGACGAACAGGCGTGCACGCACACCCACATGGTGCCGACCCAGTTCCACCGGCTGCTCTCGCTGTCCGACGCGGTGAAGGCGCGGTACGACGTCTCCTCGATGCGGCACGCCATCCACGGCGCCGCACCCTGCCCCGACCACGTGAAACGCGCCATGATCGACTGGTGGGGGAGCTGTGTCGAGGAGTACTACGCGGCCAGTGAGGGCGGCGGTGCCTTCGCCACCGCCGAGGACTGGCTGAAGAAGCCCGGAACGGTCGGAAAGGCCTGGCCCATCAGTGAGCTGGCGGTCTTCGACGACGAGCAAGTAAGGCTGCCCGCAGGGGAGTTGGGCACGGTCTACATGAAGATGTCGACCGGCGGCTTCAGCTACCACAAGGACGAGAGCAAGACGAAGAAGAACCGCATCGGCGACTTCTTCACCGTCGGCGACCTCGGCTACCTCGACGAGGACGGCTACCTCTTCCTCCGCGACCGCAAGATCGACATGATCATCTCGGGTGGCGTCAACATCTACCCGGCCGAGATCGAGGCCGCGCTCCTGACCCACCCGGCCGTCGCCGACGCCGCGGCCTTCGGCATTCCGCACGCCGACTGGGGCGAGGAGGTGAAGGCCGTCGTCGAGGTCGCCGAGGGGCACGAGGCGGGCGACGCCCTCGCGGCCGCGATACTCGCTCACTGCGCACACCAGTTGGCCGGATACAAGCGCCCCAAGACCGTCGACTTCATCCAGACCATGCCGCGCGACCCGAACGGCAAGCTCTACAAGCGACGGTTGCGCGAACCGTACTGGGAGGGCCACGAGCGCACGATGTGACCCCGCGGACATCCGCCCGGCCCCGCTGGCGCCCCGGCCCGCCGTCGAGTTGAATGACGCGGCAGCCGCCGGGGCACGGCCGGCGGCACCGCACGGGGAGGTGTCACACGTCATGACGGATCATGCCGAGGAGTTCGAGGAGCACCGGCAGGTGCTGATCGGGCTCGCCTACCGCCTGCTCGGCTCCGTGTGGGACGCCGAGGACGTCGTCCAGGACGCCTATCTGCGCTGGAGCCGGGTCGACCGAGCCGAGGTCAGGGACGCGCGCGGCTTCCTCATCACCGTCGTGTCCCGGCTCGCCATCGACCAGCTGCGCTCGGCGCGGGTGACCCGCGAGGCGTACGTCGGGCCGTGGCTGCCCGAGCCCGTCGCCACCGACACGCTCGGCCCGCTGGACACGGCCGAGCTGCGCGACACCGTCGCCTACGCCACCGTCCACCTCATGGAACGCCTCTCGCCGCCGGAGCGCGCCGTGTTCGTGCTGCGCGAGGCCTTCCAGCTGCCGTACGAGGAGATCGCGGACGTCGTCGACGCGAGCGTCGCCAACTGCCGCCAGATGTACAGCAGGGCCGGCCGTCACCTCGCCGCCGGCCGCGACCGCTTCCCGCTCTCCGACGACGAACACGCCAAGCTGCTCAGTCGCTTCCTCGAAGCGGCCGCGGGCGGCGACCTGAGCGCGCTGGCCGAACTGCTCGCCGAGGACGTCGTGGCCTGGAGCGACGGCGGCGGCAAGGTCAGGGCCGCGCTGCGCCCGGTCATGGGCCGCAAGAAGGTGCTCGCCTTCCTCACCGGCCTGCTCAACCGGTATCCGCTGGAGAGCTTCGAGGTCGTCGACGTCAACGGCGGCCCGGCCCTGTCGATCACCGCCGACGGCCGGCGCCAGATCGGCCTGATCGCCTTCCACGACGGACTCATCGGCACCATCTACTCGATCCGCAACCCCGACAAGCTCACCCATCTGTCGTCCTAGGCAGGCCGTTCGGCGGGGAAAGGGGCCCATGCCTTGACCCCGCCGGGCGGGCCGCCCAGGATCCAGCCATGGAAGAGGTACGCAGCAGCACCGTCGACGGCATCGTGCGCCGCAGCGCCCGCCGCACCCCCGATCGCACCGCCGTCCGGTACGCGGACCGCGCCTGGAGCTACGCCGACCTGGACGCGGCCGTCTCCACCGCGGCCGCCCACCTCGCCGCCCGGGGGCTGGGCAAGGGCGACCGGGTCGCCACCTACGGGCACAACTCGGACGCGTATCTCATCGCGTTCCTCGCCTGCGCCCGCGCCGGGCTCATCCATGTGCCGGTCAACCAGCACCTCACCGGCGCGGACCTGGTGTACATCCTGGAACAGTCCGGCGCGGCCCTCGTCCTCGCCGACCCCGCGCTCGCCGACCGGGTGCCCGACGGCTTCCCGGTGCTCGCCCTGCGCGACGGCGAAGGCTCGCTCCTCGCGGCCCTGGCCGAACCGCTCCCGTACGAGCCCGACGGGGAGCGGCGTGACGTGGTCCAGCTGCTCTACACCTCCGGCACCACCGCGCTGCCCAAGGGCGCGATGATGACCCACCGGGCTCTCGTCCACGAGTACGTCTCCGCCATCACGGCGCTCGACCTGCGCGAGAGCGACCGGCCCGTGCACTCGTTGCCGCTCTACCACTCGGCGCAGATGCACGTCTTCCTGCTGCCCTACCTCGCGGTGGGCGCGGAGAACACCATCCTGGACACGCCGGACCCGGGGCGGATCTTCGACCTGGTGGAGGCGGGCCGCGCCGACTCGCTGTTCGCGCCGCCCACGGTGTGGATCGGCCTCGCGGGCCACCCCGAGTTCGCCACGCGCGACCTGAGCGGGCTGCGCAAGGCGTACTACGGAGCCTCCATCATGCCGGTGCCGGTCCTGGAGCGGCTGCGCGAACGGCTGCCCGGGCTCGCCTTCTACAACTGTTTCGGGCAGAGCGAGATCGGCCCGCTCGCCACCGTGCTCGGACCCGAGGAGCACGAAGGGCGGATGGACTCGTGCGGGCGGCCCGTCCTGTTCGTCGAGGCGAAGGTCGTCGACGAGAGCGGCAAGGAGGTTCCCGACGGCACGGCGGGCGAAGTGGTCTACCGCTCCCCGCAGTTGTGCGAGGGCTACTGGGACAAGCCCGCCGAGACCGAGGAGGCCTTCCGCGACGGCTGGTTCCACTCCGGCGACCTCGCGGTGCGCGACGGCGAGGGCTACTTCACCGTCGTCGACCGGGTCAAGGACGTCATCAACTCCGGCGGCGTACTGATCGCCTCCCGCCAGGTCGAGGACGCGCTGTACACCCACCCGGCGGTCGCCGAGGCCGCCGTCGTCGGCCTGCCCGACGAGTGCTGGATCGAGGCGGTCACCGCGTTCGTCGTACGGCGGGACGAGGTGGACGAGGCCCAACTCATCGACCACGCACGGGAGTTGCTCGCCCACTTCAAAGCCCCGAAGAGGGTCCTGTTCGTCGACGAGCTGCCGCGCAATGCGAGCGGGAAGATCCTGAAGCGGGAGCTGCGCGAGCGGTTCGCGTGACCTCCCGTGGCCTCAGGAGTGTCCCGGCCGCAGGTCGACGATCCGCTTGAACTTGCCGACCGAGCGCTCGATGGTCTCGGGGTCGACGACCTCCACCGCCACGGAGACGCCGATCCCGTCCTTGACGGCGGCGACGATCGAACGCGCCGCGGCGTCGCGCTGCTCCGGCGGTGTGTCCGCCCGGGCCTCCACCCGGACCGTCAGTGCGTCGAGGCGGCCCTCACGGGTCAGCCGCAACTGGAAGTGCGGGGCGAGACCGGGCGTGCGCAGCACGATCTCCTCGATCTGGGTGGGGAAGAGGTTCACCCCGCGCAGGATGACCAGGTCGTCGCTGCGCCCGGTCACCTTCTCCATCCGCCGGAACACCCGGGCCGTGCCGGGCAGCAGGCGTGTCAGGTCCCGCGTCCGGTAGCGGATCACCGGCATCGCTTCCTTGGTGAGCGAGGTGAAGACGAGCTCGCCCCGCTCCCCGTCCGGCAGGACCTCGCCGGTGAGCGGATCCACGATCTCCGGGTAGAAGTGGTCCTCCCAGATGTGCAGACCGTCCTTGGTCTCCACGCACTCCTGTGCGACGCCCGGGCCCATGACTTCCGAGAGCCCGTAGATGTCGACCGCGTCGATCGCGAAGCGCTCCTCGATCTCGCGGCGCATCTCCTCGGTCCACGGCTCGGCCCCGAAGATGCCGACCTTGAGCGAGGTCGTACGGGGGTCGACGCCCTGGCGCTCGAACTCGTCGAGCAGCGTCAGCATGTAGGACGGGGTCACCATGATGATCTCGGGGCGGAAGTCCTGGATCAGCTGGACCTGACGGGCCGTCATGCCGCCGGATGCGGGGATCACCGTACAGCCGAGCCGCTCGGCCCCGTAGTGCGCGCCGAGGCCGCCGGTGAACAGGCCGTATCCGTACGCCACATGGACCTTGTGGCCGGGCCGGCCGCCCGCCGCGCGGATGGAACGGGCCACCACGTCCGCCCAGGTGTCCAGGTCCCGCTGGGTGTAGCCGACGACGGTCGGCCGGCCCGTCGTGCCGCTGGAGGCGTGGATGCGGCGGATGTCGGTCTCCGGGACCGCGAACATCCCGAACGGGTAGTGGTCGCGCAGGTCGGACTTGGCGGTGAACGGGAAGCGGGCGAGGTCCGCGAGCGAGCGGCAGTCCTCCGGGTGGACCCCGGCCTTGTCGAACGCCTCCCGGTAGAAACCGACGTGGTCGTACGCATGCCGCAGCGAGGCCCGCAACCGGTCGAGCTGCAAGGCTTCGAGCTCCGGCCGGCCCATCCGCTCCGCCTCGTCCAGCTCCACTGCCATCGTTGCGCTCCCGTCCTCGCTCCGCCCCCGGAGGGTGCGACGAAATCGGACGACCGATCATTCGGTCGATCTGTGTCGGATCAGTAATTCAGCCACCTGAGGGGCTCGTCAAGGCCTGTGGACAACTCGACGGTGGACCGTTCGCGCTGTCGGCGAAACCCATTGCCTTGATCATCGGGGTGCTGTGAGGATCGGCCGCATGCCGATGTTCACGACGTACGACGGGACCCGACTCGCCTACCACCTGCGCGGCGAGGGCGAACCGCTCCTGTGTATACCCGGCGGTGCGATGCGCGCCTCGGAGTACCTGGGGGACCTCGGCGGCCTCACCGCCCACCGACAGCTCGTCCTGCTCGACCTGCGCGGCACGGGGGACTCGGCCGCGCCGGACGACCCGGCTTCGTACCGCTGCGACCGCCAGGTGGCCGACGTGGAGGCGCTGCGCGGGCACCTCGGCCTCGACCGGATCGATCTGCTCGGGCACTCGGCCTCCGGGAACCTGGCGCTGCTGTACGCCGCCCGCCACCCGGACCGGGTCGGCTCACTCACTCTGGTCGCGCCCGGCGTCCGCGCGGTGGGCATCGAGGTGACCGAGGACGACTGGCGGTCGGCCGTCGCCCTGCGGGCAGGTGAACCCTGGTACGAGGAGGGCCGTGCGGCCTTCGAGCGGACATGGGCGGGGGAGGCGGACTGGGACGAGGTGCGCTCCGCCATCAGGCCGTTCGCCTACGGGCGTTGGGACGCGGCGGCACAGTGGCACGAGGCCGCTGCCCAAGCCGGGGCGAACCGGGACGCGGCGAGCGCGTACTACGCGGAAGGCTCCTTCGAGCCGAAGGCGACCACCGCCGCGCTCGCCGAGGTGACCGCGCCCGTGCTGGTCCTCGCCGGGGAGTACGACGGCGGGCCGACGCCCGCACGGGCCGCCGAGCTGGCCGCGCTCTTCCCGAACGCCGAACTCGCCGTCCAGCGCGGCGCCGGGCACTACCCGTGGATCGACGACGCCGAAGCCTTCGTCCGCACCGTCGCCGCCTTCCTCGACCCGGACGTGCGCACCGTCACCGTCGGCGGAGTCCGGCTCGCCTACCGCGTGCGGGGCGCAGAGGCCGCACCGCCCGTCGTGCTCGTACACGGCCGGGGCGGCGACAGCAGGGACTGGGCCCAGATCGCCGAACGGCTCGCGGCAACCCGCCGGGTGTACGCCGTCGACCTGCGCGGACACGGCCTGAGCGACTGGCCGGGGGGCTACTCCTTCGAGGCGTTCCGCGATGATCTGCGGGGCTTTCTGGTGGCGCTCGGCCTCGCCGGTGCGGACGTGGTCGGCCACTCCATGGGCGGGGCGGCCGCCGCGCTGCTCGCCGAGGACGAGCCGGGCCTCATCGGCCGCCTCGTCCTGGAGGAGACCCCGCCGTTCTTCCCCCTGGACCCGCCGCGCGGACCCGCCGAACGCCCCGAAGGGCGGCTCGGCTTCGACTGGCCGGTCGTCCCGTCGACCGACGCCCAGCTGAACGACCCCGACCCCGCGTGGCGCGGCCGGTTCGCCGCCATCGCGGTTCCCACGCTGGTGGTCGCGGGCGGCCCGGCCAGCCGGATCGACCAGAAGAAGCTGGCCTGGATGGCCTCGCGGATACCGGGTGCCCGCCTGGTCACCATCGACGCGGGCCACCTCGTGCACACCGAGCGCCCCGCCGAATACCTGGCCGCGCTCGGCGAGTTCGGCATCGGCGTCCTCTAGCAGGCATCCGCCTCCGCGGCCACCGTCCGCGCCCAGCGGTAGTCCGCCTTTCCGCTGGGGGAGCGCTGGATGGCGGGGGTGATCACCAGCTGGCGCGGCACCTTGTAGCCCGCGAGCTTGGTGCGGCAGTGCGTCTGGATGGCGGCGAGCGTGGGCTCGGGCGCGCCCTCGCGGACCTGCACCACCGCCGCCACATGGCTGCCCCACTTCGCGTCCGGCACCCCCGCCACCAGCGCGTCGTACACGTCCGGATGCGACTTGAGGGCCTGCTCGACCTCCTCCGGGTAGACCTTCTCGCCGCCCGTGTTGATGCACTGCGAGCCGCGCCCGAGGACCGTGACGATGCCGTCCTCGTCGACGGTCGCCATGTCGCCAAGGAGCACCCACCGCTCCGTGCCCTTCTGGAAGAAGGTCTCCGCGGTCTTCGCCGGGTCGTTGTAGTAACCCAGCGGAACGTGCCCGCGCTGGGCGAGCCGCCCCGGCTCGCCGACCGCGACCGGCTCGTGCGTCACCGGATCCACCACCTGCGTACGCTCGTTGACCTCCAGGCGGAAGCCCTTCTCCGGGCCCGAGTCGTCGGTCGCCTTCCCGTTGGAACCGGATTCGGACGAGCCGAAGTTGTTCAGGATCAATACGTTCGGGGCGAGCGCCTGGAGCTGGTCGCGCACCGTCTCCGACATGATCGCCCCCGATGAGGAGACGGTGAACAGGGACGACAGGTCCGTGCCCTTGAGCGGGCCGTGCAGCGCGTCGACGAGCGGCCGCAGCATCGCGTCGCCCACCAGGGACACGCTGGTGACCTTCTCCTTCTCGATCGTACGGAGCACTTCCTCGGGCACGTACTTGCGGTGGATGGCCACCCGCTGGCCGTAGTTGAAGGCGACGAACGACGTCAGTGTCGAGGTGCCGTGCATCAGGGGAGGGGCGGGGAAGAAGGTCAGCCCCTCGCCGCTCTTCGCGACCCGCTCGGCCAGTTCCTCGGGCCGCTTCACCGGCTCGCCCGCGGGCTCGCCGCCGAACAGCCCCGCGAAGAACAGGTCCTCCTGACGCCACATCACCCCCTTGGGCATGCCCGTGGTGCCGCCGGTGTAGATGATGAACAGGTCGTCGGCGGAGCGCGGCCCGAAGCCCCGCTCGGGGGAGCCCGCCGCCTCGGCGTCGGTGAACGCGACGGCGGCCAGTTCCGGTGCGTTCCGCGGAACCTCCCCCACCCGGACCAGGTGACGCAGCTTCTCCGTCTGCGGCAGCGCCCCAGCCACCCGCTCCGTGAACTCGGCGTCGAAGACCAGCGCCGCGAGGTCGGCGTCCCGGTAGAGGTAGACCAACTCCTCTTCCACGTAACGGTAGTTGACGTTCACCGGGACCAGGCGCGCCTTGAGGGCGGCAAGCACCGTCTGGAGGTACTCGACGCCGTTGTAGAGGTGCAGGCCCAGGTGTTCGCCGGGCTTGAGGCCCGCGTCGATCAAGTGATGCGCGAGCCGGTTCGCCGCCTCATCCAGCCGGCGGTACGTCAGCCTGCGCTCGGCGCCCGTTCCGGGATGGTCGATGTACACGAGCGCCTCGCGGTCCGGGACCACGTCGACGACGGACTCGAACAGGTCGGCAAGGTTGTACTCCACCATTCCTCCTGACACCGGCCCCGACTGGCTCGGGGGTCATCAGAGCAAAGCCGTGCACAACTGGGAAGGGGTGCCGCAGAAGAAATCTGACTGACTGTCAGAAAACTATTGAACTGGCACCGCCCCTACTGCAACCTGTTCTAGGTCTTGAGACGGGAGGACGGCAATGGGTGGTACGGAACACCTCACCGTGCAGCGCGAGGGCGCCACACTGGTGCTCACCTTGAACCGGCCGGAAGCGAAGAACGCGCTCTCGCTGCCGCTGCTGGTGGGCCTGTACGACGGCTGGCTGGAGGCCGACGCGGACGACTCGATCCGCTCGGTCGTCCTCACCGGCGCCGGCGGCGACTTCTGCGCCGGCATGGACCTCAAGGCCCTCGCGGGCCGGGGCATGGACGGCGACCAGTACCGGGACCGGCTCAAGGCCGACCCCGATCTGCACTGGAAGGCGATGCTGCGCCACCACCGGCCCCGCAAACCCGTGATCGCGGCGGTCGAGGGGTACTGCGTGGCGGGCGGCACCGAGATCCTCCAGGGCACGGACATCCGGGTCGCCGGAGCCGGGGCCACGTTCGGGCTCTTCGAGGTGAAGCGCGGGCTCTTCCCCATCGGGGGTTCGACCGTCCGCCTCCAGCGGCAGATCCCGCGCACGCACGCGTTGGAGATGCTGCTCACGGGGCGGCCGTACGGCGCGGAGGAGGCGGCTCGGATCGGGCTGATCGGGCGGGTCGTGCCGGACGGCACGGCGCTGGATGCGGCGCTTTCGATCGCTGCGCAGATCAATGCGTGCGGGCCGTTGGCTGTCGAGGCGGTCAAGGCGTGTGTCTACGACACGGCGTCCATGAGCGAGGCGGACGGGCTGGCGGCCGAGCTGGAGCGGGGGTGGCCGGTTTTCGCCACGGCCGATGCGAAGGAGGGGGCTCGGGCGTTTGCGGAGAAGCGGGTGCCGGTGTATCGGCGGGCCTGAGATTTCCCCACCCCGCCCCTTCCCGAGAGCCTCCGGCAGGTAAAGGGGGGGAAGGGTGGTCTCCCGGGGCTCCGCCCCGGACCCCGGGCGGGGGCTGCGCCCCCTGCACCCCGCTTTCGGGGCTCTGCCCCGGACCCCGTTCGCGCCTTGAGGGCGCTCGTCCTCAAACGCCGGACGGGCTGAGAGTGGCTCAGCATCTCAAGCGCCGGACGGCCAGACAGTGGCCCAGGATCTCAAGCGCCGGAAGCGCTGACAGTGGCCCAGGATCAAAGGAGTTCAGCCATGACAGGTTCTGCTGCGCCCGACGTGTTGCGCGCGCCCCTCGTCGTCGAGTTTCCGTTCACCCGGTCGCTCGGGCCGGTCCAGAGTGCCTTTCTCACCGGGCTGCGCGAGCGCGTCGTGCTCGGGGTGCGGGGCGGGGACGGGCGCGTGGTCGTGCCGCCCGTCGAGTACGACCCCGTCACCGCCGAGGAGATCCGCGAGCTCGTCGAGGTCGCGCCCACCGGGACCGTCACCACCTGGGCCTGGAACCCGTCCCCCCGCCGCGACCAGCCCCTCGACCGGCCCTTCGCCTGGGTGCTCGTGAAGCTGGACGGGGCCGACACCTCGCTCCTCCACGCCCTGGACGCCGCCGGGCCCGAATCCGTCCACACCGGGATGCGCGTCCGGATCCGGTGGGCCGAGGAGCGTACCGGCGCCATCACCGACATCGCTTGCTTCGAACCGTATGAGGGTGGGAAGAGGCATCAACTCACGCCTCACAGGGGCGAGTTCGCCGATGCCGTCACCGGGATCGTCGCCCCTGCCCGGCTCGACTACACCTACAGTCCCGGCCGCGCCCAGTCCGCCTACATCAACGCGCTGTCCGCCCGCAAGACCGTCGGAGAGCGCTGCCCGTCCTGCCGGAAGGTCTACGTCCCGCCACGCGGCGCCTGCCCCACCTGTGGGGTCGCCACCGTGGAACGGGTCGAGGTCGGACCCGCCGGGACCGTCACCACGTACTGCATCGTCAACATCAAGGCGCGGAACCTCGACATCGAGGTGCCCTACGTCTATGCGCACATCGCGCTCGACGGGGCCGGGCTCGCTCTCCACGGGCGGATCGGCGGCATCCCGTACGACCAGGTCCGGATGGGGCTGCGGGTCGAGCCCGTGTGGACCGAGGGCGGGCGCTATCCCGACCACTACCGGCCCACCGGCGAACCCGACGCCGACTACGAGACGTACAAGGAGCTGATCTGATGGCGCCCACCTCTCCCGCCCGGGACGTGGCGATCGTCGCTTTCGCCCAGAGCGACCACCGGCGCCGCACGGACGAGCTGTCCGAGGTCGAGCTGCTCATGCCGGTGCTGCACCAGGTGCTGGATGCGACCGGCCTCAAAACCAGTGACATCGGTTTCACCTGCTCCGGGTCGAGCGACTATCTCGCCGGGCGCGCCTTCTCGTTCACCATGGCGCTCGACGGGGTCGGCGCTTGGCCGCCGATCTCGGAGTCCCACGTCGAGATGGACGGCGCGTGGGCGCTCTACGAGGCTTGGGTGAAGATCCTCACCGGGGAGGCCGACACCGCGCTCGTCTACGGATACGGCAAGTCCTCGCCCGGCGAGGTGCGCGACGTGCTGACCCGGCAGCTCGACCCCTACTACGTGGCGCCGCTCTGGCCCGACTCGGTGTCCCTCGCCGCCCTCCAGGCCCAGGCCCTCATCGACGCGGGCGACACGGACGAGCCGGCGCTCGCCTCCGTCGCGGCCCGTAGTCGTGATGCCGCCTCCTCCAACCCCCATGCCCAGGTGCGGGGTTCGCGTCCGCAGGGGGAGTACGTCGTGCGTCCGTTGCGGACCGGAGACTGCCCGCCTGTCGGGGACGGTGCGGCCGCGGTGATTCTCGCCGCGGGGGAGCGGGCCCGTGAGCTGTGCGCTCGGCCCGCCTGGATCCGGGGCATGGACCACCGCATCGAGGCGCACAGTCTCGGCGTGCGCGACCTCACCGACTCGCCGTCCTCACGGCTCGCCGCCGAACGTGCCGGAGTCTTCGAACGGCCCGTCGACACGGCCGAGTTGCACGCGCCGTTCACCTCGCAGGAGGTCGTGCTGCGCAAGGCGCTCCGGCTGGGCGACGAGGTCGCCGTCAACCCGTCCGGGGGTGCGCTCGCCGCGAACCCCGTGATGGCCGCCGGTCTCGTCCGGCTCGGGGAGGCCGCCGCGCGCATCCACCGCGGCGAGTCCGACCGGGCCCTCGCACACGCCACGTCCGGCCCCTGCCTGCAGCAGAACCTGGTCGCCGTCCTGGAGGGGGAGTCATGAGCAAGGAACCCGTGGCCGTCGTCGGCGTCGGCCAGACCAAGCACGTGGCCGCCCGGCACGACGTCTCGATCGCCGGGCTCGTCCGCGAGGCAGCCCAACGAGCGCTGGAGGACGCCGGGTTGACCTGGTCCGACATCGACGCCGTCGTCATCGGCAAGGCGCCCGACTTCTTCGAGGGCGTGATGATGCCCGAGCTGTACCTCGCCGACGCACTCGGCGCGGTCGGCAAGCCCATGCTGCGGGTGCACACGGCGGGCTCGGTCGGCGGATCGACCGCCCTTGTCGCCTCCAACCTGGTCGCCGCCCGCGTGCACAGGACCGTACTGACCCTCGCCTTCGAGAAGCAGTCCGAGTCCAACGCCATGTGGGGCCTGTCGCTGCCCGTGCCGTTCACGCAGCCGCTGCTCGCCGGGGCCGGCGGCTTCTTCGCACCGCACGTACGGGCCTACATGCGGCGCACCGGCGCCCCCGACACGGTGGGCTCCCTCGTCGCGTACAAGGACCGGCGCAACGCGCTGAAGAACCCGTATGCGCACCTCCACGAGCACGACATCACCCTGGAGAAGGTCCAGGCCTCGCCGATGCTCTGGGACCCGATCCGCTACTCCGAGACCTGCCCGTCCTCCGACGGGGCCTGCGCGATGATCCTCACCGACCGCGCGGGCGCCGCCCGTTCGCCCCGGCCCGCGGCCTGGGTGCACGGCGGCGCCATGCGCAGCGAGCCGACCCTGTTCGCGGGCAAGGGCTTCGTGTCGCCGCGGGCGGGCCAGGACTGCGCGGCCGACGTGTACCGGCAGGCCGGCATCGCCGACCCGCGCCGCGAGATCGACGCCGTCGAAATGTACGTGCCGTTCTCCTGGTACGAGCCGATGTGGCTGGAGAACCTCGGCTTCGCCGCCGAGGGCGAGGGCTGGAAACTCACCGAGGCCGGGGTCACCGAACTCGACGGCGACCTGCCCGTGAACCCGTCCGGCGGCGTCCTGTCCACCAACCCCATCGGCGCCTCCGGCATGATCCGCTTCGCCGAGGCGGCCCTCCAGGTGCGTGGCCTGGCGGGCGAACACCAGGTGGACGGGGCCCGCAAGGCGCTGGGACACGCCTACGGCGGCGGCTCCCAGTTCTTCTCGATGTGGCTCGTCGGCGCCGAACCGCCCGCCGGCTGAGGGCCGCACGCGACGGACGGGCCCCGGTACTCCTTCCGTGGCCTGTCCGTCACAGCGGGCGATCGCTAGTCTGGCCCCCGAGAGATGAACCGGGGAGGAGCACGGACGTGGACACCACCACCCAGCACACCTTGCAGACCCTTGCGGGGCACACCCGTTCCGGCTGGGACAAGCCGGAGCTCGATCTCAGCAAGGCCGAGTGGCAGTCGAGCAGTCAGGGGGCGGGAGACGTCCAGATCGCCTTCGTCGAGGGCTTCATCGCGATGCGCAACAGCGGCAGCCCGGGCAGCCCGTCGCTGATCTTCAGCCCCGCCGAATGGCGGGCCTTCGTGATCAACGCCCGCGACGGGGAGTTCGACCTCACGTAGACGTTCGCCTTTCCCGGAGATCCAGGAAGCCGAGGAGGTCAAGGGAGTTCAGAAGGTCCAGGAGAATGCGGAGGTCCTGGAGCTTCCGGCGCTTCCGGACGTTCCCGAGTTCCCGGTGCGCAGGAGTGCGCGCGGCCGGCCGTTGTCCCTGCGGCCACGGTTCCGGACGCGCGCCTCGCGCTGCCGGGGTCAACTCCCGTGCCGTGGCGGCTCCCAGTAGCCTGACCCGCATGAACGGCGACCGCGATCTTCGCACCCTCCTCGGCGGCATACGGCCCGAGCTCAACCCCGGCCGCTATGTCCTCACCCTCAGCCCGGGCCCGCTACCGGCCGATCTGACGCCGGCCGTGCTCATCACCGAGCCCGAGGGCGTGACGCTCGTCGTGCGGCAGGAGCAGGCCGACGCGGCCGCGCTGGCCTACGACTACGTGGTCGGGTGGATCACCCTCAGCGCCCAGTGCGCGATCGAGGCCGTCGGCCTCACCGCCGCCGTCGCCACCGAACTCGCCGCACACGGCATCAGCTGCAACGTGGTGGCCGGCTACCACCACGACCACCTCTTCGTGCCGTACGAACGCGCCGAAGAGGCCGTTGGAGTCCTCAACGACCTTGCGCTGCGCGCCAGTTGACCCTCTCTCTGCTCAGCCCTCGGCGGCCGGCTCGGGGAACAGCCGGGCCCAGGGCCGCTGCCTTCCCTCGCTGACGGCGGCGATGCCCGCCTCGCCGTAGCGGGTGGTCTCCAGGGACCAGGCCAGATTGCCGCTCATCAGGGCGCGCATGCCGTCGACGTAGTCGTTCACCTGGGCCCGCGCCCGCTCGGGCAGCGCGGTCCTGTCGAGCCGGACGCCGAGCTCGGCGGTCAGCTCCTGGAAGCGGGCGATACGGGAGTTGGCCGTGGCGGCCACCCGCCGCACGGCCTGTTCGACGGTGCACATCTCCTGACGGAGCAGGATGATGACGCTGTTGTTGACGTCCCCCGCGGCCAACTCCTTGTCCACGGACACCATGTCGTTGACGAAGATCACCACATCGGCCGTGATCTCCCGCATCTCGGCCAGCGGCTCCCCCTCGTGTATTTCCCTGGGCAGCGTGTAGCCGCCGCAGCGCTCCACGAGGTCCAGACAGGGCTGCACGCCTATGGAGTCCCGCCGGCCGCGCAGGAACCCCGGTAACGACAGGGTGCCGTTGCGCGTCCGGTTGAGGGCCTCCCAGTGATACGCCGTCAGATACTCCCGCCAGTGGGTGCGGAAGCGGTCCTGCCACAGCAACGGCGTGCCGGCCGTCACCCGCTGCCACAGATCGCGGAAGCTTTCGGCCAGCCGGTTCGTCGCCTCGCCCGGCACCGGCGGCTCGTCGCTCATGGTGCGGAGCACCGTGTCGATCTGGCGGAGCACCACGTCGGGGCGTTTCCCGAGCGGGCCGTCGAACTGGTCGTCGAAGACGAAGAACCAGGAGTTGAGGTCCGTCGCCAGTGCGAGATGCGCGTCCGAGGCATCCGGATAGAAGTACGCCATCAGGCGTTCCAGGCCCATCGCGTCGTACTCGGCTGTCGCCTGCTCGCCCGCCAGCATGCCGAACTGATGCAGCCAGTCCAGCGTGTGCTTCCGGGCGAGATCGTGCCGGGGGTGGCGGCGAGGCGGGAAGGGAATGTCGACGAGGCCGGTCCGCCTCCGGGCCGACCGGACTCTGCCAGTGCTGCCCATGCGGCACCGCCTCCTTAGTGCTCGGTACGTCTTTCAATCATCAACGGGCCAGTGGCCAGGGAGAAGTCGCATGGCGCCGGAGCCCGACAGCGCACGGGGGGCGTGCGAGACGGTCATTGGCGCCCCTCGTTGACATTCCGATCCCGACCGTCCACGGATTCAGCCAACTTAAAGGGTCAAGGAGGAGACGGAAGTCGGTTATTCATGTCACGGTACGTGTCCGGGGGCGTAGGCTCGGTGCTACTGCCAGAAGGGGACCGCTGTGGCGGAGACGAGGGGCCGGGGCGGAGTTCCGCGCCGGATGCTCTTTGAGCGCGACGAAGAACTGCTGCTGTTCGACAGCATGTTGAACGACCTGTGCGGCCGTGCCGGAGAGGGGAGCGCGCCCAACGGCGGACTGCTCGCCATCGCCGGATCGGCAGGCCTGGGCAAGACCACGCTGGTGGCCGAGGTGCGCCGCAAAGCCACCGCCCGCGGCTGCACACTGCTGGCCGCCCGAGGCAGCGAGCAGGAAGAAGGCGTGGCCTTCCACGTCGTACGCCAGCTCGTGCAGCCGGTGCTCGCCGCATCCAGCGAGGCCGAGCACCGCAAAATACTGGGGAGTTGGTACGACATCGTCGCGCCCGCGGTCGGTCTGGTCGCGGGACAGAGCGGGGTCGCACCCGATCCGCAGGGTGTCCGCGACGGCCTCGACTGGCTCGTCACCCGCTTCGCCGTCCAGTACGCACCCGTCGTACTCGTCGTGGACGACGCGCACTGGGCGGACGAGGAGACGCTCGCCTGGCTGAGCTCGTTCGCGCTGCGCGCCTCCGACCTCCCGCTCCTGATCGTCGTCGCCTACCGGCCCGAGGAACTTCCGCGCCACGCCGCCGAGTTCCAACGGCTCGCCATGCGGCACGGCTCACGTCCGCTCGACCTCGCGCCGT
Organism: Streptomyces mauvecolor; assembly: GCF_039532965.1. NCBI lineage: Bacteria > Bacillati > Actinomycetota > Actinomycetes > Kitasatosporales > Streptomycetaceae > Streptomyces > Streptomyces mauvecolor. The sequence goes on from NZ_BAAASQ010000008.1 coordinate 383,235, forward strand.
TCAGCGCGGCCGCCGTCGGCGACCTCGTGCGCGACGTGCTCGGCGAGGGCGGCGACGAACTGTTCGCGCGCGAATGCTGGGCACTGACCGCGGGCAACCCCTACGAAGCCGTCGAACTCGTCGCGAGGATCCGCGACCGCGGCATCAAACCGCAGTACGTGAACGCCATGGAACTGCGCGAGCTGGCCTCCGCCGTACGCGGCAGCGGCCTCATCGAGCGCCTCGAACGGCTCGGCCCCTCCGCGGTGCGGCTCACCTGGGCCGTCGCCGTGCTCGGCACCGACGCCGACCGCGACATGGCGGCCGGGGTGGCGGGACTCGGCGCCGAGGAGATGGCCGACGCCGTCGACAAGCTGCGCGAGGCCCGCATCCTCGCCGCCCCGCAGGACGGCGGCTCCTGCGGGCTCGACTTCTTCCACCCGCTCGTCGGCACCGCCGTCTACCGGGCGATCCCGGCGGCCATGCGCGTCGCGATGCACGGGCAGGCCGCCTTCGCCGTCAGCGAGGCCGGACTCGGCCCGACGTCCGCGGCCCGGCACATCCTGGAGATGCACCCCGAGAACGACCGGTGGGCGGTGCGCCAGCTGCGCTCCGCCGCCCGCGACTACCTGCGGGCGGGCGCACCGGACGCCGCGAGGCGCTGCCTGGCCCGCGCCCTGCGCGAACCGCCCGCCCTGGAAGACCGCGCCGACGAACTGTTCAACCAGGGCATCGCCGACTGCGAACGCAAGGGCTGGCGCGGCGCCCACCTGTCCTTCGGACTGACGCTGCTCGGCTACATCAAGTTCCACCGCGGCCGCCTCGCCGAGGCCGAGGACCTGGTGCACAGCGGACTGCGGATCGCCGACCGGGTCGGCCAGCAGATCCCCGCCCAGTGGTTCGCGCTCGGCATCCTCATCGAGATCCTGCTCGCCCGCGGCCGCGTCCAGGAGGCCCAGGAACTCTCCGACACCTACAACTACGGCCAGGTCGTCCCTGGCGCCGTCGTCTACCCCGACTCCGAGACCGTCTACAGCGAGCTCCTGATCGCCCGAGGGCTGCGTACCGACGCCGAGGAACGGCTGCGGGCGGTCGGCCGCAGGCTCGAACCGCGCGGCATGCGCAACCCCATGTGGTGCCCGTGGCGGCCGCTCCTCGCCCAGACGATCGCCCACACCGATCCCGGTGAGGCCGCCGACATCGCACAGGAGGCGGTGGACAGCGCCCGCCGCTTCGGCACGCCGGGCGCCATCGGCCGCGCCCTGCACGCGGCCGCCAAGGTGGCCTCCGGCGCCGACAGCCTGGCCCTGATGGCCGAGGCCGTCCGCCAGCTCGAACGGTCCCCGGCCGCGTACGAGCTCGCCCAGGCCCTGGTCGACCACGGCGCGATGCTCAGCCGCGCCGGGCTGCCCCAGGACGCCGCCGACCTGCTCATGCGCGGCCTGGAGAGCGCCGCCCTCTGCGGCGCCGACGCCCTCGCGGCGCGGGCCCGCGAGGAGCTCGCGGCCTCCGGGCTCCGCCCGCTCCAGCTGCGCACCGTCGACTCCGACTCGCTCACCTCGCAGGAGAAGGCGGTGGCCGAGCGGGCCGCGCAGGGCTGGGAGAACAAGCGGATCGCGGAGGAGCTGAGCATCAAGGAGCGCACGGTGGAGCTCCTGCTGTCCGGCGCCTTCCGCAAGCTCGGCACCGACCGCAGCGGTCTGGCCGGGCTGCTGCCCCACCAGACCCGAGGCTCCGGCATCCGAGGAGTGCCACCCGGCCGCTGAGGAGGCCACCCCCGGACGGCCCCGGCCCCCGAGCCACCCGCTGGCAGGGGAGCCGGGGCCGCGCCGTGCGGCGGCCGGTGCGGACGCCCTGCCCGCACCGGCCCGCCGACCCGCCCAGGCCCCCGGGCCCGGCTCCGCCGGACCGCCCGGGGCACGTACCATTGACGGCATGTCCTTCCTCCGCCGCCGCAGCGCCGCCACTCCCGCGGGCCCGGACTTCGATGTCCTGGCCATGGACCCGGGAGACTGGCCCGGCAACCTGGGCGCCGGTCTGCTGCCCGCGCCCGACGGCAGCTGCCAGGGTGTCTTCCTGCGCTACGACCTGTTCGGCGGGCGCGGCCCCGCGATGATCATCGGCAATCTGCCGGAGGGCTCCCCGGCCCGCGAGATGGCCGAGGGCCAGGTCCCCTTCGAGGTGGCCCAGCTGCTCGTGGCGCTGGAGAACGACGAGCCGATCGAGGTCGTCGGCACCGAGGACATGCCGGTGATGCAGGGCGACAACCTCCTCATCGTGCGCCGCCTCAAGCTCTCCGAATCCCGTATCTCCTGCGTGCAGTTCGACCGCAGCGACAACGTCCTCGTCACGATCGCCAGCTGGGACCGGCCGATCACCGACGACCTGTACGCCCTCCTGAAGCCGCTGCCCGCGGAGCTCTTCCAGCAGAGCTGAGCGACACACCCCCGGCGTTCCGCCCCACAGCCCGGCACCTTCCTCCACGGTGCCGGGCTGCCGCGTGTCCCCGGCCGTGAACCGGCCCTGCCTCACCGCCCGTTGACACCAGCAGGTCAAACGCCCTGCCAGAGGTCTGGGCCACTGATACAAGTCAGGCCTTCCGAGAGGTACTTGACGCGCCGTCATCCCGGGTCACACAGTGTCCCGCGCGCATCCACGCGCCGCACGGCGAGAGAGCCCACGCACCTCCCGGCAAGAAGGGTTGTCCATGACGTCCAAGCAGAGGATCAGACTCGCGCTCGCGACCGCGACGGCCGGCGCCCTGGGCCTCGTCCTGGCCCCCGCCTCCCCGGCGAGCGCGGCCTCGGCCGGCACCGAATGCCCCCGCGTCCTGAAGTGCGACTGGGTTCCGGCGGCCTACCAGCAGACCGGCGCCCCGGCCGACAAGGAGGACTACGGCAACTACGACCTCTCCGACCGGCCGGGCACCAACAAGATCAAGTACATCGTCCTGCACGACACCGAGGAAACCTTCGCCACCACCCTGAAGATCTTCCAGGACCCGACGCGAGCCGCCTCCGCCCACTACGTCGTGCGCTCGAACGACGGCCACGTCACCCAGATGGTGAAGACCAAGGACGTCGCCTGGCAGGCCGGCAACTGGTACATCAACTCCGAGTCCATCGGCATCGAGCAGGAGGGCTACGCCACCGAGGGCGCCACCTGGTTCACCCCCGAGATGTACCGCTCGACGGCGGCTCTGGTGCGCTACCTCGCCGCCAAGTACGACATCCCGCTCGACCGGCAGCACATCCTCGGCCATGACAACGTGCCGCCCACCACCCAGTCCGGCACCGCCGCCATGCACTGGGACCCGGGCCCGTACTGGGACTGGAACCACTTCATGACCCTGCTCGGCAGACCCACCGAGCCCACCGGCCGCCCGGGCAGCCAACTGGTCACCATCAACCCGGAGTTCAAGAGGAACCTCCAGGCTGTCCGCGACTGCGAGAAGAACATCGACCTGCCCGTCCAGCCCTCCAGCGCGGTCCCGCTGCGCACCGAACCCTCCACCACCGCACCGCTGTTCGCCGACCCGGGCCTGCACCCGCCCGGCCGGCCCGGCACCAACTGCGCGGGCGACTGGGGCAGCAAGATCAGCGCCACTCAGCAGGCCGTGGTCGCCGACCGCAAACCCGGGTGGACCGCGATCTGGTGGTACGGCCAGAAGGCCTGGTTCCAGAGCCCCGAGCACACCCGCACCACCACCCCGACCGCCGGCTACGTCGTACGCCCCAAGCCGGGCCTGACCGATGTGCCGGTCTACGGAACCGCCTACCCGGTGGCCGGCGACTACCCGGCGGACTTCACGGCGCCGCGCGTGAGCAGCCCGCTCGGCTACACCATCAAGGCCGGCCAGTCCTACCCCGGAGGCGAGCCCACACCCGCCGGCTACTACTACGCCCCCACCATCGACTCGTCGTACCCCTACGACCACACGTACTTCCCCGGCAGCGCCCGCTTCGTGACGGTGCAGATCGGCCACCGGATCGCCTTCGTGAAGGCCTCGGACGTCGACGTCGTCCGGGTGCGCTGACGCACGACAGCGCGCTGCGCGCCCAGTGTGTCGGCACTGGACGCGCAGCACGCTTCCCCCTCTGCCCGGCGGTCAGCGCGTGCCGACCGCCGCCCGCACGGCCCGCCGCGCCAGCGCGCAGTCGTCGTGCAGCCTGCGGAGCAGCAGTCGCTGCTGCTCCCCGGCGGACAGCGAACCCGGCGGGGGGCTCTGTGCCGGGCCGGCCGGTGCCGCGTCCCGCATCGTGCGCTGCACCGCCGTCTCGTACGTCCTGATCTCGCGGGTCAGTACGAGCATCAGGTTCACCAGGAACGCGTCCCGTGAGGCGGGGCCCGCCGCCTGTGCCGCCTGGCTGATCCGCCGCCGCTCCATCGGGGCGTCGCCGAGAACCGCCCACAGCGTTGCCAGGTCGTACCCGGGCAGATACCAGCCCGCGTGCTCCCAGTCGACCAGGACCGGGCCCGCCGGTGACAGCAGGATGTTGGAGAGCAGCGCGTCACCGTGCGAGAACTGCCAGTCCACCCGGCCCGAAAGCGCCAGACCGTGCACCAGTTTCTGAAGGTCACTCAGATCCCGGTCGGTGAACAGGCCGAGCTCGTGGTAGCGGGCGATCCTCGGCGCGTAGTCCAAGGGCCTGCCGAACATCTCGGCGGGAGGCCGCCAGGCGTTGATGCGCCCGATCGCGCCGAGGGCGGCCCTGACATCGGCACGCGGCGGAGCCTCGACCGGGTGTCGCTGCAGGGCCGCCGCCCGGCCCGGCATCCGCTCGATCACCAGGGTGCAGTTGTCGGGGTCGGCGGCGATCAGCCGCGGGACCCGCACCGGTGGGCGGTGCCGGACGAAGGCGCGATACGCAGCTATTTCGTGCCGGAACCGCTCGGCCCACGCGGGCGAGTGGTCCAGTAAACACTTGGCGACGGCCGTCGTGCGTCCTGTCGTGCCGACGATCAGCACCGAGCGTCCGCTGTGCCTCATCACCTGTACCGGATTGAACTCCGGGCAGATGCGCTGCACCGAGGAGATCGCGATGCGCAGCTGGGCGCCCTGGGGGCCGGACAAGTCGATTCTCCCGCTGAGCGGCTGCGTGCCGACCCCGGTCCGGCGCGGCATCCGGCCCGCACCGTAGGCCGACCCGGCGTGGGTGGGATCGAGGTACGGTCCGCCACCCGCCCCCAGAGGACGGTGCGGCCGGGGCGGCGCGGACACGGAGGACGATGCTGTGTACATGGGGTGACAGATCCCTTCGTGTGCCGACAAGTTGCGTGCGCTACCCGTCCCGGTGGCCGAGCCGCACCCTGGGGAATGGGGTCCGGCCCCCGGGTCGGGGTGGCGCTCTCTTACCTGACACCCGGCCGCGGGTGGCACACCATCTGGCGTGCCCTGGCGAACCATGGCGAATACTCGCGCCGCATCTGACAGGGGGATTACTGTCAACTCAGCCGAGAACCTGGGGGCTTGACGTGAGCGGACAACCCAACACCCGCCTGAACGACCTGTTCGGCCTCGCCGGCTGGTCCAAGGGTGAACTCGCGAGAATGGTGAACCGGCAGGCGGCGGCCATGGGCCACCCCCAACTGGCCACCGACACCTCCCGGGTGCGGCGTTGGATCGACATGGGGGAGACCCCGCGCGATCCGGTGCCCAGGGTGCTGGCGGCGCTGTTCACCGAGCGGCTCGGCCGTGTCGTGACCATCGAGGACCTCGGGTTCGACCGGCACGGGCGCGCTGGAAAGCGGAACGACGTCAGGAACACGAAGAATCCGGACGGCCTTCCGTGGGCGCCCGAACGGACGGCAGCGGTCCTCACCGAATTCACGGGAATGGACCTCATGCTCAACCGACGCGGTCTGGTGGGCGCGGGCGCCGCGCTCGCCACCGGCTCCGTACTCAGCAGCGCCATGCACGACTGGCTGCACACCGACCCCGTACTCTCGGCCGACGCCCCCCGCCTCGACGACCCTCTGCACGCCGATCCCGCCGGGTTCGACCGCTACGAGGCAGCCCCCATCGGATCGCAGGAGATCGACGCCCTGGAGCGTTCGGTCGAAGTGTTCCGGGCCTGGGACGCCTCCCGCGGCGGCGGGCTCCAGCGCAAAGCGGTGGTGGGCCAGCTCAACGAGGTGGGCGGCATGCTCGCCTACCGCCACCCCGACCATCTCCAGCGGCGCCTGTGGGGCGTCGCCGCCAACCTGGCCGTCCTCGCGGGCTGGATGTCCCACGACATCGGCCTCGAACCGACCGCGCAGAAGTACTTCGTCATCGCCGCGCACGCGGCCCGCGAGGGCGGCGACCGCCCGCGCGCCGGCGAGGCCCTCTCGCGGGCCGCCCGCCAGATGGTCCACCTGGGCCGTCCCGGCGAGGCCCTCGACCTCATGAAGCTCGCCAAGTCCGGTTCGGGCGAGGAGACCCTGCCGCGCACCAAGGCGATGCTGCACACCATCGAGGCGTGGGCCCAGGCGTCCATGGGGCGCGGCCAGGCGATGCGCCGCACCCTCGGCGAGGCGGAGGACCTCTTCGTCTCCGACAAGGGCGATGTGCCGCCGCCCAGTTGGATGCAGATGTTCGACGAGGCGGATCTGCACGGCATGGAGGCCCTGGCCTTCCGTACGCTCGCCGAGCACGATCCGGCGGCGGCCACCATCGCGCAGCACCATGCCAAGCAGGCACTGGAGTTGCGGGTCGGCGGCCGTCAGCGCTCGAAGATCTTCGACTACATCTCCCTGGCCTCGGCCTGCTTCATCGCCGACGACCCCGAACAGGCGGACCGGTATGCCCGCCTGGCCCTGGTGTCCATGGGGGAGACCTCCTCGCACCGCACCTGGGACCGGCTGCGCGAGATGTACCGGCTCACCGGCCAGTACGCGAGCTACGCCAAGATCCAGGACCTGCGGGAGGAGATCGAGCTGGCGCTGCCCCAGGCGCCGGTCAAGCGGAACCGGATCGCGGACATCTAGAAGGGGGTTGTACGCCGGACACGTACAACCCCCGGGCCCCCCTCGGGCCGTTTCTCCGCCGCCTGTGCGTCAGGACCCGATGCGGGCCACCAGCACACAGGCGTCGTCCTCGCGCTCGTGCTCGCCGAACTCCTCGACGATCATCCGCACGCAGTCCTGGGCTGTGCGGCCGCCGTCGAAGAGCGGGGCGAGTTCGAGCAGCCGGAGCGGCTGTGAGGCCTCGGAGGCGCTCCGCCGGGTCAGCCCGTCGGTACCGAGGACGAGCAGGTCGCCCGCCTGGAGCGTCACCTCTGCCTGGCCGTAGGACGCCCCGTGGGTGGCGCCGAGCAGGACCCCCTCCGGTGCGCTCAGCGCCCGTCCCGTCCCGTCGCGGAACAGCAGCGGGGCGGGGTGGCCGGCCTGGGACCAGGTGAGCCTGCGCCCGGCGGGTTCGTAACGGCAGCAGACCGCGCTGCCCAGGGCGGGCTGCACGGTCGTCTCCAGAAGCTGGTTGAGGTGGCCCATCAGGGGGCCGGGGCCGATGCCCGCGACGGCCATTCCGCGCAGTGCGCCGAGCAGCATCGCCATGGCGCCGGTCGCCGTCACCCCGTGACCCGTGAGGTCGCCGACGGTCAGTAAAGAGGTGCCGTCGGGGAGTTCGAGCGCGTCGTACCAGTCGCCGCCGATGAGGGCGCTGGAGGAGGACGGCAGATAGTGCGCCGCGATGTCGAGCGCCCCGGGGCCGCCCTGCGGGAGCCGCAGAGAGCCGCGCCACGGGGGCAGTACGGCTTCCTGCAGCTCGACCGCGAGCCGGTGCTCGGTCTGGGCGATGTGGCGTTGGCGCTGCAGACAGTCGCGGCTGTCCCGCACGGCTCGCTGACTGCGCCGCAGCTCGCTCACGTCGCGCAGGACGGCCCACATCGAGGCGGTGCAGCCGTCGGCGTCGAGCACAGGCTCGCCCATCATGTGGAGCGTGCGGACCCGGCCGTCGGTCCGTACGATCCGGAACTCCCCGTCGATCGGGCGGCCGTCCACCAGGGCGCCCGTCACCATCGAGGTGAGCAGGGCCTGGTCGTCGGCGAACACCATGGTGGGCAGTTCGTCGAGGGACATGCCGCCGCTCTCGGGGGGGCGGCCGAAGATCTGGAAGAGCTCCTCGGACCAGCTCACCGCGTCGGTCAGCAGGTTCCATTCGGCGCTGCCGACCCGGCTGAGCAGGGTGCCGGAGCCCGGATCGTCGCTGAACACGCTCTCGACGGCGAGGGCCGCCGCGTCCTCCTCCTCGGCGCTCAGGCCCTCGCGCAACTGGTCCAAGTGCGAGCCCAGGTCGTCGAGTTGATGGACCGCCAGATCGCACAGGGCGCGCTGCCAGCGGCCCTGCGGGTCGTCGTCGTCCACGAGCGCGTCGCGGCGCACCGCATCCACGCCCCCGCGCAGCCGACGGGTCTGCGTGATCAGTGCGTCGACCGTGCCCCGCTCGGGCGGTTGTGGCGCGGGACGGTCCGCGAACAGATGGGACGGCATGACGTTCTCCGATGCGGCCGCGGTAGAGCCTGGTCTGATGAAGTGGACCGGTAACGACTGTTGCACAGGGAGCGATGCCCCGTAAGGGATTTGGCAACACTCGATACGGTGGTGCTTTTGGCATATGCCAAAGGCGAGCGGTTTCGCCTGTCGTGAGCGGGGGTTACCGCGGGGCATATGCGGGTGGGGTGATCGGCCGGCCTGCTTGCGCATCGGCCGGACGGTGCACGAGCGGCGGCCGGGCGCCCCCCTGTCCAGCCCGCCAACTAGGCCTGAGTGGAAGCCGATTGACGTGGCCGGAACGCGAACGCCGCCGCGCAGAGCACGGCTCCGGCCGCGCCCGCGGCGCAGGGCGAGCACCAGTCGACCAGGGACGTGGTGGCCGCCCCCGCCACGACGGCCGCCAGGCGTCCCGCCACCCAGTGGTCGGCGTCCCGTGCCTCCCGCCTCGCGAGCCGCCCCGCGAGCCCGGTGAACGTACCGGTGAAGTACGTGGTCGGGGTGCCCCACGCCCGTGCCTGCACCCCCATCGCCAGGGCCGCCGCGAACAGCAGCACCAGCTGCGAGCCGAGCGTGCGCCCGAGCCCCAGCGCCCAGCCGGCCGCCGCCAGCGCCAGCAGTACGGTCTGGGCCGCGAGCAGCAGCCGGGGCGCGAGGCGGCCGGCCGCGAGGGCGGCCCCGGCCGAGCCGAGGGCGTACCCGAGCAGCGCGGTCAGGGCGCGGGGAACCGCCTCGCGGTCCCCGGCGCCCACCGATGCGCCGACCAGGACGAGGTTGCCGGTCATGACCCCCGCGAACACTTTCCCCAGACAGAGGAACGCGAACGCGTCGGTGGCTCCGGAAGCCGCAGAAAGGACCAGGAGGAACTTTTCGTCGGACCGGGCGGCAGAAGTTGTCGTGATCGCGGAACTCATCAGCGCATTCTCGTCTCCTTAGCAGGACGGAGGCGGCAGGAACCCGGACCCACGTGGCAAGTCCACGACAAGAGTCCACTACGGTCCCTGTGAGTACACCGGCCCGCGCGCGTCGCGGGCCTCACGGGAGGAAGAGCATGAAGATCGACTGGGACCGGCGCACCTGTGCGCGCCGCGGCCATGTGACGTACGCGCCGCAGGAGGACGTGCTGCGCGAGCGGTTGCGGGCCGACACCGGTCTCGGCGAGGCCTGGCGCTGTCTGCGCTGCGGCGACTTCGCCCTGGGCGCGCCGCACGGTTCCGGTCCGGCCGACGAGGCGCCGCTGGTGCCGCGCGGCAAGGTTCTGCGCGATCTGTTCATCCTGCGCTTCCTGGCCGTCGAGCGGGCCGTGCGCGGCGTGTTCATCGTCCTGGTGGCGCTCGCGGTGTGGAAGTTCAGCAACAGCCAGGACTCGGTGCGCCGGTTCTTCGACGAGTACCTCGACGTGTTCCGGCCGGTCTTCCGCCACTTCCACTACGACCTCGACCACTCGCCGGTCGTCGGCACCATCCAGAAGACCTTCGACTACAAGCACTCCACCCTGGTGATCGTCGCGGTGGCGCTGCTCGTGTACGCGCTGATCGAGATCGTCGAGGGCGTCGGCCTGTGGCGGGCCAAGCGGTGGGCCGAGTACCTCACCGTCGTCGCCACGGCGATGTTCCTGCCCCTGGAGATCTACGAACTCACCGAGAAGATCAGCTGGGTGAAGATCGCCACCCTGACGATCAACATCCTCGCGGTCCTCTACATCCTGCTCGCCAAGCGCCTGTTCGGCCTGCGGGGCGGGCTCGCCGCGTTCGAGGCGGAGCGCCACAGCGCCTCGCTCATCGAGGTCGAGGCGACGGCGGGCGTCGCGGCGCACAGCTGAGGCGTACCGATCTCGCATCCGGTGCAGATACAGCCGGTACAGATACAGACAGCGTGCGGCGGGTCCGCCGCACCGAGCTTCCCTGGGGGATGACCACCATGAACGAACCACACTCCACGACCGCTTCGAGGACCGGCCGGGGCCCGCTGCGCCGCGCCGCCGTGCTGCTCGCCCTGCTGCTCGGCACCGCCCTGGTGGCGGGACCGGTTACGGCCGAGGCCGCGCCCCGGACCGCGGTCGTGGCCACGACGGCCCACCAGGCCACCTCCGCACAGGACGTGGCGCAGTCGGCCCAGGCGGCGGGGCAGGCGGGCCGTCACACCGTCGCGGCGAAGTCGAGCGTCCTCGCGTCGAAGAAGTCCAAGACCAAGTCCAAGAAAAAGAAGAGCGGCTTCTTCAAGAAGCTCGGGATCTTCCTGCTGATCCTGGTGATCCTCTTCATCGCGTTCGTCGTGTTCGTGATCTGGTTCATCGTGAGCCGGCTGCGCAGGCGCCGCGACCGGCACTGAACGCTCAGTCGCCGGGTCGCCGCTGACGCATCCGCTGCCCGACCGTTCCGCCGTCGGTCTCCCACCAGGGCCGTACGAGCTCGGTGTCCTCCGGCCGTCCCTCCACCGGGGCGGCCGGAGCCAGTTCCGCGTCCAGGCGGCGGTCGAGCACCACGCGCTGGGCGCGGTCGGCGCGCGACCACTGCACCAGGATCGCCAGCAGGAACGGCAGCGACACCAGCTCGGCGATCGTGATCATCGCGCCGCCGCCGATCTGCTGGTCGCGGTGGACGTCGGGCGCCCAGGCGGGTGCGTGGTGGAGGTACCAGGCACCCGCGATCAGGGTGCTGTGGGTCATCACCACAATGCCGGGCACGGCATCGATCAGGCCGTCCACAAAGACGAGCGCGGCCCGCACCGGGTGGCTGCACCAGGCGGGCAGCGCCTCCTCGCGGGTGAGCACCGGCAGCACGAACAGGCTCCCGGCGAGCAGCAGCTGGAGGTACATGAGCTCGTGCAGCGGGCCGTGGCGCAGCGCGGTCTCGAAGTACGGCGTGAAGTAGATGCACAGCTCGGAGGCGAGCACCAGGACGGTGCTGACCAGCGGGAACGTGAGGAACCGGACCAGGCGCCCGGTCATCGCGGCCTTCAGGCGCCCTGCCCCGCGCTCGGGCAGCGCGAGCACTCCGAGCCGCAGCGGGTCGCCGAGCGCCAGGCCCAGCGGCGCGATCAGGTCGAGCAGGACGTTCTGCACGGCGGCCGGCCAGAACAGCTCGGTGTCGTACACCGCGAGCGCCGACATCGTGGCGACGGCCAGGCTGCCGAGACCCAGGAACGCGAAGGCCAGGACGCGGGGCAGCGGCCAGCGCTCGCCCCGGCGGCGCAGCCGCAGCACGCCCCAGCCGTACAGGCCGCCCAGGACGACGATCAGCAGGAGCGCCGCCGCGTCCGGCTCCCACACCGACAGCAGCCGCCCCGTCGTCAGTTCGGGCAGGCCGCCCGTCGCCCCGCTCAGCGTCATACCGGACATCCGGCTCGGTCTCCTCACCGGCCCGTGACGTACGACGGGCCGCCAACACGCTAGCCCCGCAGCCCGAGGGCCCTCGCACCGGCCCCCGCGCTTGCTCGGCCGAAGGTATGGATTCGGCCGAAGAACATGTAGACGTCATAGGTGCCCGAGGCATGTAGTGGAGATCGGCAAGACGGAACCCTTCGCTTGCGAGGTCTACATGACAGGCAGCAACACCAGCGTCAACACGGACCACACCGCCACCGACACCGGCAGCGTCGCCTTCCCGCAGGACCGCAGCTGCCCCTATCACCCGCCCACCGCATATCAGCCGCTGCGCGACGAGCGCCCGCTCGCCCGCGTCCAGCTCTACGACGGCCGCACCGTGTGGATGGTCACCGGGCTCGCCGAGGCGCGCGCCCTGCTCGCCGACCCGCGGCTCTCCTCCAACCGGGAGAACCTGGCCTTCCCGTCGCCGACGGCCCGCTTCGCCGGGGTCAGCAGGCGCCGCACGGCACTGCTCGGAATCGACGACCCCGAGCACGCGACGCAGCGCCGGATGCTCATCCCCAGCTTCACCCTCAAGCGCACCGCCTCGCTGCGGCCGCAGATCCAGCGGACCGTGGACGAACTGCTCGACCGCATGATCGAGCAGGGGCCGCCCGCCGACCTGGTCAGCGCCTTCGCGCTGCCCGTGCCGTCGATGGTCATCTGTGCGCTGCTCGGCGTCCCCTACGAGGACCACGACTTCTTCGAGGACCAGTCCCGCAAGCTCCTGCGCGGGCCGGAGACCGCCGACGTCGAGGCGGCCCGCGACGCGCTGGAGGACTACTTCGTCCGGCTCATCGACCGCAAACAGAAGGAACGCGGCGACGGACTGCTCGACGAACTCATCGAGCGGCGCCTGAACGAAGGGACCCTCGACCACCAGGAACTGGTCGATTTCGCCACCATCCTGCTGGTAGCGGGCCATGAGACCACCGCCAACATGATCTCCCTCGGCACGTTCACGCTCCTCCAGCACCCGGACCAGCTGGCCGAGCTGCGCTCCGAGGCGGCGCTCATGCCGGCCGCGGTGGAGGAACTCCTGCGCTATCTGTCGATCGCCGACGGGATGCTCAGGGTGGCCCTCGACGACATCGAGATCGACGGCCGGACCATCCGGGCCGACGACGGCGTCGTCTTCTCGACGTCGATCATCAACCGGGACAACGCCAGCTACGAGGCCCCGGACCAGTTGGACTGGCACCGCACCAACCGCCACCACGTCGCGTTCGGCTTCGGCATCCACCAGTGCCTCGGCCAGAACCTGGCGCGGGCGGAGATGGAGATCGCGCTGCGCTCCCTCTTCGACCGGCTGCCGGGGCTGCGCCTGGCGGTGCCCGCCGACGAGATCCCGTTCAAGCCGGGCGACACCCTCCAGGGAATGGTCGAACTGCCCGTTGCCTGGTAGCGCGGCAGAAACCGACGGAAAGGAGCCGCACATGCGGATCGGTATCGACAAGGACGTCTGTATCGGCGCGGGGCAGTGCGCGCTGACCGCCCCGAGCGTCTTCACCCAGGACGACGACGGGTTCAGCGCGCTGCTGCCCGGCCGCGAGGACGGCGGTGGCGACCCCCTGGTCCGCGAAGCCGCCCGGGCCTGCCCGGTGCAGGCCATCACCCTTCACGACTAGCCTTCACGACTGGCCAGACGTCCGGTTTCGGTCACTCCGAGCCGGTGATCATCCGCTGCACAGCCGGCGCGTACAGATCCGCCAGCTGCTCGGGCGTGGCGCGTTCCCCGGCGCCCGGCCGGTGCAGACTGAGGGTCGCGCCCAGGCCCAGCAGCAGACCGGCGATCAACTCGGCCCTCAACTCGCTGTCCCCACCGCGCAGTTGACCGGCCAGCCGGGACGTGACCTGCTCGCGGAACCGCTCCCGCAGCAGCGTCCGTTCATCCATGTTCCCCAAAGAGAACACCGCGCGCAGCAGCGGATCCCCCTGATCCTCGCGCCGCATCCGCACCATCGTCAGGACCATGTGCCGGCCCAGCCCGTCGAGGGGGGCCGCGAACAGCGCGTCGGCCGCGGGCCCGAAGTCCGCGACGGTGTGGAAGAGCCGCTCCTTGCTGCCGAACCGCTTGACGATGAGCGAGGCGCTGACCCCCGCGTCGGCGGCGATCGAACGCATCGTGACCTCCGCGTACGGGCGCAGCGTGAACGCCCGGCGGGCCGCTCGCAGGATCGCGTCCCTGCCCGTCTCCGTGTCGCCGCCGGTGGCCGGCTGCCCCGTCATGCGCTCTCCTCTGCCGTCGTACGTCCCGTCGCGCCCTCGGCACGGTCCGCCCCGACGGTAGCGGGGGCGGGCGTGGTGCGGCCCGGCAGGAACAGGGTGGCGGCGAGTGCGGCGAGGGCCGCGCCTGCGGCGATCAGGAACACCAGGAGATAGGCGTGCAGCGTCGGTGCGGTGTGCCCGCCGGCCTCGAAGGTGACGTTCGCCAGGACCGCGGCCACCACCGCGCTGCAACAGGCCTGGCCGACCGAGCGCATCAGGGTGTTGAGCCCGTTGGCGGCGCCCGTCTCGCTCACCGGGACCGCGCGCATCACCAGGGCGGGCAGTGCCGAGTACGCGATCGCGGTGCCGCAGGACACCACCGTCGCCCCCGCGATGATCAGCGGCAGGCTGTGACTGGTGAAGAACCGCACCGCGTAGCCCACCGCCATGACGGCGGCCGCGAGCGCGAGCGCGGCCTTCGGGCCGTACTTCGCCGAGATCTTGGCCGACACCGGGGACAGCGCCACCATCGCGAGCCCGCCCGGCAGCAGGCAGAGACCGCTCACCACGATGGACGCGCCGAGCCCGTAGCCGGTGGCCTTCGGCTCCTGCACCATCTGCGCGGTGACAAGGGAGTTGGCGTAGAAGGCGAAGCCGATGAGCAGGGCCGCCACATTGGTGAGCAGCACCGCGGGCCGCGCCGAGACCCGCAGGTCCACCAGCGGCGAGCGGGTGCGCAGCTCGTACGCGCCCCACAGCGGCCAGATCGCCACGGCCGCGCCGAGCAGCGCGAGGGTGCGTGGCGAGGTCCAGCCCCAGTCGGCACCCTGGGTGATGGCGAGCAGCACCGCGACAAGACCCGCCGAGAGGCCGAGCGCGCCCACGGCGTCGAACCGTCCGCGCGAGCGCAGCGGCGACTCCGGCACGCACCACAGCACCAGGGCGATGTCGAGCGCGCCGAGCGCGGCCGAGGCCCAGAACATGGTGTGCCAGTCGAAGTGCTCGACGACCAGCGCCGCGACGGGCAGCCCCACGGCCGCGCCGATGCCGAGGGTCGAACTCATCAGGGCCACCGACGAGAGCACCTTCGCGGGCGGCAGCTCGTCCCGCATGATGCTGATGCCCAGCGGAATCACCGCGAGCGCCGCCCCCTGGAGGGCGCGGCCCGCGATCAGGACCCCGATGTGCGAACTCACCGCGCACATCACCGAGCCCGCCGTGAGCACCCCGAGCGAGACCAGCAGCAGCCGCCGCTTGCCGTACATGTCACCGGCCCGGCCGAGTACCGGCGTGAAGACCGCCCCCGTGAGCAGGGTGACCGTGACCAGCCAGCTCGCCGCGGCCGGGGTGCTGCCGGTGAGCGCGGGCACATGCGGAAGGAGCGGCACCACCAGCGTCTGCATGACGGCCACCACCACACCGCAGAACGCGAGGACCCCGACGAAGAAGCGGGGGCGCGGCGGGTCGGCGGCCACGGGTATCGCTGGGGGCATGACTCTCCGTACGACTGGACTGCGGGCAGGGGTGCACGTCTGTTCACCCCCAGGGTAAACGCTTGTGCACCCCTTGTTGCCCGCCCCGGCGGTTCTGCTCGGGGCCCAGCCGTTGGCGCTCCGGTGCCCGCGGTCGTGCCGGGCCGCCTGCCGCAGGGCCGTCAGCCGCGCGCCGCGGGCTCCGGCAGCGGCACACCCGCGCACGTCGTGTCCTTCGCGGGCAGCGTGCCGTCGAGGAGGTAGTTCTCGACGTAGCCGTCCGCGCACGCGTTGCCGGTCTGGAACTGGCCGTGGTCGCCGTCGGCCACGGTGATCAGGCGGGAGCCCGCAAGCCCGCGATGGGCGCGCAGCGCGCCCTCGTAGTAGGTGGCCGGATCGTGCGTCGAGTTGAGCATGAGGACCGGCGGCAGCCCCTTGCCGGTCACCTTGATGTGCGGAGCCTTCGACTGCGGCCAGTTCGCGCATATGGCCCCGTACGTCAATTCCATGGCCCCGGCGAGGGGGGTGGCGCGCGTCGCCTCGGCGCTCTTGGCCACCCAGTACCGGCTGTCGCGCGTCCACGGAGTGTCGCCGCAGGTGACCGCGGTGAAATCGGCGAAGAAGTTGGCGCCGTAGAAGTGCCGCAACTGCTCGGAGACCTTCTTCTTCGCGTCCGCCGGAGCGCTGTCGGGGTGTTCGAGCAGGCCCATCAGCGAGGCGAGGTCCCGGAACCTGTCGCTCGCGCTGTACATCGCGTTCGTCGCGGCGGCGTCGAGGTGGTTGGGCGTGATCACGGTGCCGTCGAGGTCGAGCGGGTGGTCGTGCAGAGCGGCCCGCAGCCGCTCGTAGGACGCCTTGGCCTCGGCGGGCGTGCGGCCCTGGTGATATGTCGCGTCGTTCTTCGCCAGCCACGGCAGGAAGTCCTGCTCGAACCGGCGCTGGAAGCTCATCGGCTGCCCCACCAGGAACGACTCCCAGCTGCCGGTGAAGTCGACGTTGCTGTCCAGGACGACCCGCTCGACCCGGCGCGGGAACTCGGTCGCGTAGTACGCCCCGAGGAAGGTGGCGTAGGACGGCCCGTAGTACGACACCTTGTCCACGCCGAGCAGTGACCGGTACAGGTCCATGTCGTGCACGGCCTGGTCGGTGGTGATGTACGGCAGCAGACCGCCCGAATTGCGCTCGCAGTCCGCCACGAAGTCATGGGCCCTCTCGAACGTGGCCCGGACCGCCTGCGGCGAACGGTCCCGCAGATCCCCGCTGTTGAAGAGGCCGTCGACCTTGTCCTGGTCCGAGCAGACCACGTTCGTACTCGCCCCGACGCCGCGCTGGTCGAAGCTGACGACGTCGTACGCCGCCGAAAGCTTCGGGCTGAGCTTGGTGAGGTTGGCCGGGCGCTTGTACCCCGAGGAGCCGGGCCCGCCCGCGGCCATCATGAGCACGCCCCGCCGCTTGGCGGGATCGGTCGCCCGGTGCCGGGACACCTGGATGCTGAGGCTCGGCCCGGTGTCCGGGTGGTACCAGTCCCGGGGTACGGACATCGTGGCGCACTCCAGCGTGCCGGACAGGCACGGCTGCCAGTCGAGCCGCTGAAGCCGGTAGCGGTCGGGCACGGTGCTCTTCGCGGCGGCGCTCGCCGCACCGGCCGGCAGGGCCGCCGCGGCGAGCAGCCCGCACGCGGCGGCCGCGGCCCACCGGGCCGGCTTCCTGAACAACTGCATGTGTTTGTCCCCCCGTTGGGATCGCTCCCCTTGCGGCGAATCGGTCGTAGAGATCGTCCACCGCCCGGGCACCCTGCCGCGATCTCGCCACCACCCGGATCGGGGGTGGCACGGATGCCACCCCCGAGGTGGTTCAGGGACCCGCCGGCGGGAACGGTACAGCCGTCAGGGCCGGCAGCAGCTCCTTCTCCTCGTAGGCCAGGTGGGCTGTCAACTCTTTTGTCATGGCGTCCAGTTGGGTACGGAAGCCGAAGGGGTCGGCCGTGCTGAGCGTGTCGAGCAGGGCGACGAGGTCACCCTGGATGCGGGCCACCGTCCGGTGCTCCCCGCGCAGCCGCTCCAGGGCGTCGCGCAGCGCGGGGTGGTGCCGCGCGAGGCCCGGGAACATGTGGTTGTCCTCGGCGGTGTGGTGGAAGTCCAGCGCCTGGCAGAACGCCAGGCAGTGCTGGCGCAGTTGGAGGCCGAGCCCCGGCACCGGGGCGTTGCCCGGGCCCTCGTGCGCGGCCCGTGCCGCGAAGTACGCGTCGGCCTCGGCGGCGACGTGCCGCAGCTGGGTGCGCAGCCAGGTGTGCACCTCCATGAGCTTGTCGGCCAGGTTGTCGACCTCGCGCGGCGCCTCGGGTCCGGGCTCCGGCCGCTCCAGAACCACGACCGGCAGGGTCCGTTCGGTACCGGCCTGGTACTCGCCGTAGCCGGGGGCCACTTGCACCACCCGTGCGAACAGCCGCTCGCGGCGCGCCCCTTCGGCGGGCACGGCGATCGCTTCGAACCGCTCGGCGGCGAGCTCCACCCGCACCGTGGGATGGGCCAGCAGGTTGTGGTACCAGTCGGGGTGGCTCGGCGCGCCGAGGTTGGAGCCGACGATCATCAGTAGGTCGCCGTCCCGGACGCAGGCCAGGGGGACGGTGTGCGGGGCGCCGGACTTCGCGCCGGTGGTGGTCAGCAGGAGCAGGTCGCCGCCCTCGAAGGGGCCGCCGACCTTTCCGGCGTTGGCCCGGAACTCCTCGATGACGCGCTGGTTGAAGGACATGGTCATGCGGTGTGGAATCTCCAGAGAGTCAGGATGTGCGGGTGCTCGCGACGGGCGCGGCGACACCATCCCCGGTACGCGCGGCGGCGGACGGTCGCCGAAGGGCCGACGGCCGTCACGGAAGGCGGGGGCGTACCCGGGTCGTCGCACGGCGGTGCGGGGCACCGCTCGGGACGGGTGGACGGCGTGCGCGGAGGCTGCCGTCAGGCGGGGGATGCGGAGTGTGAACTCATGACACGGTCCCTCGAAAAGGGTGTTCGCCCGACGGCCGGCCGGCCCACTGCTCTTTGACCGGCGTCACGCGACACGCGGGTCATTACAGCCAGCCGCGCCGCACGCTGTCAACCCGGCGGCCCGGCACGACTCCGGCCGGTCAGGCCTCCGCGAGCGTGTTCCAGAACATCGACTCGTACGTCTGGAGCAGGCGCCCGTAGTGCGCCCCGCTGCCGACGCCCTCGCCGTGTCCGTCGTCCGAGCCCGAGGCGACGGCCGCGACGGCCTGCTGTTCGAGCTCGGGGGCCGGGCCCGCGAAGAAGTCGAAGAAGCCGCACGCCCGGTCGGTGAACCCGTAGCGGGTGCGCAGCGCCGCGGCCACCCGCGCGCAATATCCGCCCCACGCCGCGAAGTTGGCGGTGAGTGCGAGGGCCACGCTCGGCGGTTCGCCGTTCAGGGCCAGCCACGCCACATACGCCGGATAGGCCTGGCAGCCGGCCTTCGGCTCGTATTGGCCGATGGCCTCCGGAGTGAGCCCGCAGGCGCTCTCGTACGCGCCGAGCCGTTCGAGCGCCAGCGTCTCGCCCACGACGAGCGAGCCGAAGAACTCCGCACACGCCGTGCCCCTGCCCGAGCGTTCGGCCAGGAGCCCGAAGGCACGCCGGTCGGAGGCGATGATGTGGCGCTGCTCCAGGGCGAGCCCGGCGAGCGCGGACAGCGGCGCGGTCCCGGCCTCGATGAGCGGCACGAGCCGGTTGTCGTCCGCCGCGGGGGCGAGCGCGGCGGACGTCGCCGCGACGATGTCCTTGGCCGTACGCGTCTGACGAGTCATCAGGGACCCTCTTCGCAGGTATGCCGGTGCGGTCCCGCCCAGCGTCTCACGCGGCCCCGCCTTCGCGCGCTCACCAGGTGACGGGCAGTCGGCGAAGCCCGCACACCCGGCTCCCCGTCGTCCAGGCCAGCTCCTCGGCGGGGACGGCGAGCGCGAGCCCCGGCAGGCGTCGTACGACCGTTTCGAGGGCGGTCTGGACCTCCACCCGGGCGAGGTGCGCGCCGAGGCAGAAGTGCGGGCCGTGGCCGAAGGAGAGGTGCTTGTTGTTGGCGCGGTGGATGTCCAGCCGGCCGGGCTCGGCGAACCGTACGGGGTCCTGATTGGCGGCCACCATCGGCGCGAGCACCGCCCGGCCCCGGGCCACCGTGGCGCCCGACGGCAGGGTCGCATCGGCCGTCGCCACCCGCAGCAGCGCGCCGTGTCCGGGAATCTGCAGGCGCAGGATCTCCTCGACCGCGTCCGGAACGAGCCCCGGACCGGCCCGCAGCGCGGCGAGCTCGGCGGGGTGGCGCAGCAGGGTGAGGACGCCGCGCGCGATCACATGGGCGGTGGTCTCGTGGCCCGCGACGATCAGCCCCCGCACCATCCGCCCGAGCTCGGCCTCGCTGAGCCGGTCACCCTCGTCCCGCGCCTCGATCAGCGCGTCGATGAGGTCGTTGCCCGGTGCGTGCCGATGGCCGGCCACCAGGTCGTCGACGTACGCGCCGAACTCGGCGGCGGCCCGTCGGCGTTCTCCTGCCCCGCCCGGCGTCAGCGAGAGGAGCGTGTCCGACCAGGCCCGGAAGAGCCCGCTGTCCTTCGCCGGCACCCCGAGCAGCCGGCAGGTCACCTCGACGGGCAGCGCGAACGCGTACGACGCGAGGAGGTCGGTGGGCGGGCCCGCCGCCACGACGCCGTCCAGGAGCTCCTCGGCGATGGCCTGTACGTCCGGGCGCCAGGCCTCCGCGCGGCGCGGCGTGAACGCGCCCTGCACGATGCGCCGCAGTCGCGCGTGCTCGGGGCCGTCCATGCTGGTCAGCGCGTGCGGATCGTCGCCCAACGCCTCGCCGGGCAGCATCCGGGGCGCGCCCGGGTAGCGGAGGTTGCGCGAGAAGGACGCGCCCGCGAGCACCTCGCGGATGTCGTCGTACGCCGTGGCGAGCAGCACCTCGTCGCCGCTGGGCAGAGTGACAGGTCCCAGCGGACACTCCGCGCGCCGCCGCCGGTACTCCTCGGGGCAGCCGCCCAGCGGACCGGGCGGGAAGGGGAACGATCCTCTGTCGTGGGGGGATTTCGGCGCCTCGGCCATGACGGCGGCTCCTCTCGGCCTGCCGATACCTGTCGGACGGCTGAGCCGAGCATCGCATCTGACGTACCGTCACGTCATCGGCCGGGCGCCGGGGAAGTTGCCCGAGGGAACGATTCGAGCCAGGGGTCCTCAGGCGGCCACGGAGGCGGACCGGCGCCTTCGACGGCGGTCCCGGGTTCTGTCGCGCTGCGGCCACAGCAGTACGTATGCCGTCGAGACGACCACGAACGCGAGCCGGATCAGCCCCCGCGCCGCGTCGTCCGGCACCACGAACACGCTCCCGTACAGCGTCAGAAGCGCGAGCCAGCTCCACCACGGGACCAGCCGGCGCTGCCCGATCACGTCCCACAGCAGGGTCCCGAGCAGGACCGACGCCGTGTAGTACGTGTAGACGCTGGGGTCCAGGACGATCCGCGCGTTCGCGCCGAGCAGCACCACCGCGGCCCACCGCCCCCGCCACACCGCGATCGCGCCGAGCAGCAGGCCGAGCGCCGCCTGGGCGGGGCGGTCCCAGCCGGGCGTCTCGGCGTCGGCGACCCCGAGCCAGCGCAGCGCGGACGCGGGCTGGTTGGGTATCGCGAAACCGGCGGCCGACACCGAGTGCGGATTGTTGAGGAAGAACGGCGCCCAGGCGACGGCGACCACCGCCGCGCCCCACAGCGCGGCCCGCAGCCACTGGTGGCGCGGCAGCGCGAAGAGCAGCGCGGCGAACGTCACCGCGGTGGGCTTGGAGTCCATCGCGAGCGCGAGCCACACGCCGGTGCCCACCGCGCTGTCGCGGGTCACCGAGCGGACGGCGAGCGCGGTGAAGAACAGCGCGAGCACGTCGTCGAGGTGGCCGAAGCGCACCGACACCTCGATCCACATCGGGATGAAGGCGAGCCCGGCGATGAGCACCCGCTGCCGCAGCCGCTGATGGTTGGTGCCGGTCCCCAGGAAGTACCAGGCGGCGCTGCGCCCGGCGATCACCACGATCACCAGGCCGAGCACCGACATGAGGAGCGCGGCCAGGAACTGGCCGGTCCGCTCGGGGAACGGGTTGAAGAGCCCCGCCGTCAGGAAGCTGACCGGGCCCATCTGGAGCTCGGGGTGGTGGGCGTAGAGGTTGAGGCCGCCGGTGCCGTCACCGGAAGGGCCCTGGAAGATGAGCTGGCCGCCGGCCCGCAGATAGTGCCAGGAGAACCCGCCGTTGGGCTCCACCACGGCGAACCACAGTGCGGTCCATGCGGAGAGCAGGATCAGATGCATCCTCTGACTGATGGCCGGCACGTGCGTTTCAGCTCCTGTTTCCCTGCCCGTTACGAATGGCGTCCCGTGGAGCACGGGAGGCCCCGGGGAAAGATGTCATGCGGCCCGAGTCCGTTCTCACAGTGGGTCCACATGTGCTCGTTGCCACATTCCGCCGGGCCCGAACGGCGCGGCGCACGGGCCTGGCCGATACCTCTTACTGAGAGATAAAATGGGGGCATGGCTGTCGAAGAGGCCGAACCGTTCGACGACTCCTTCGCCGATGTGCTGGCCGGTGTCCAGCGGCTCGTGCGGCGGAGACTGCGCCGCGGCCTCACCGTGCCCCGGCTGCGCGGCGCCCACATCGAGCTGCTCAGACTGGTCGCGGCCCGGCCGGGCATCGGGGTTTCGGCGGCCGCCAAGGAGTTGTATCTCGCGGGCAATTCGGTATCCACGCTGGTCAACCAGCTGGTGAAGGACGGGTACATGCGGCGCGAGACCGATCCGGGCGACCGCCGCTCGGCCCGGCTCTACGCGACGGCCGCCGCGGTCGAGCGGCTGCGCGACTGGCAGCGCCGCCGCGCCGCGCTCGTACGCGACCAGGTGGCGCGCCTGGACGCGGCCGACCGGGCCGCGCTCGCCGCGGCCCTGCCCGCCCTGCGCCGGCTCGCCGAGAACCTGCACGAGGAAGCGGAGGAGTCATGAGCGACGACGGCGCCGTGGTGTGCGCGGGCCTGGAGTACGCGTTCGGCGAGACCAGGGCGGTCGACGGGCTCGACCTGTCCGTCGCCACGGGTGAGGTCTTCGGCCTGCTCGGCCCGAACGGCGCGGGCAAGACCACCGCGATCCGCTGCATCACCACCCTGCTGCCGGTACCGGCGGGCCGCATACGGGTCTTCGGGCACGACGCGGCCAGGGAGCGGATGGCGGTGCGCCGGCTGCTCGGCTACGTACCGCAGCAGTTGTCGGCCGACGCGGGCCTGACCGGACGGGAGAACGTGGCCCTGTTCGCCCGCGTCTTCGACGTCCCGCGCAAGGAACGCGCGCGCCGCGTCGCGCAGGCCCTGTACGCCGTCGACCTCACCGAGGCCGCCGACCGTATGGCCCGCACCTACTCCGGCGGCATGATCCGCCGTCTCGAACTCGCCCAGGCGCTGGTCAGCGCGCCCCGCCTGCTCATGCTCGACGAGCCGACGATAGGCCTCGACCCGATCGCCCGCACCAGCGTGTGGGAGCACATCGACACGGTGCGCCGGGCCACCGGCATGACCGTGCTCGTGACCACCCACCACATGGACGAGGCCGACCAGTACTGCGACCGCCTGGCCCTCATGCACCGCGGCAGGATACGCGCGCTGGGCACGCCCCAGGGGTTGAAGTCCGAGCTGCGCGAGTGCCGCGGGCCCGGCGATCCGCCGCCCACCCTGGAGGACGTCTTCCGCGACGTCGCAGGCCGTGGGCTCGACAGCGAGGGAGGTGACTTCCGCGATGTCCGCAGCACCCGCCGCACCGCAGCCCGCCTCGGCTGAGCCCCTCGACACCGTGGGCGCCCTCGATCTGCTCCTCGTCCCGCCACGGCCCCGCACCGGCTGGCGCGTCCTGCCCGCCCGGGTCGGCGCCCTGTGCGCGGTCGAACTCCAAAAGCTCCGGCACGACCGCGCCGAGCTCTACACCCGCGCCGTTCAGCCCGCCCTGTGGCTGCTCATCTTCGGCGAGACCTTCACCCGCATCAAGGCGATCCCGACCGGCGGCATCCCGTACATCGACTATCTGGCGCCCGGCATCATCGCCCAGTCCGCCATGTTCATCGCCATCTTCTACGGGATCATGATCATCTGGGAGCGGGACTCGGGCATCCTCACCAAGCTCCTGGTCACCCCCACCCCGCGCTCCGCGCTGATCACCGGCAAGGCCTTCGCGGCCGGGGTGAAGGCGCTCATCCAGGCGGTCGTGGTGATCGCGATCGCGGCCCTGCTGGGGGTGGCTCTGACCTGGAACCCCCTGAAGCTGATCGGAGTCGGCGTCGCGGTGGTCCTCGGCTCCGCCTTCTTCTCCTGCCTGTCGATGTCGATCGCCGGAATCGTGCTGACCCGCGACCGCCTGATGGGCATCGGCCAGGCCATCACGATGCCGCTGTTCTTCGGCTCCAGCGCCCTGTACCCGGTGTCGATCATGCCGGGCTGGCTCCAGGCCGTCAGCAGGGCCAACCCGCTGAGCTACCAGGTCGACGCCCTGCGCGGACTGCTCCTCGGCACCCCCACCCACCTCGGCCTCGACTACGGGGTACTGCTGCTCGCGGCCGCCCTCGGCATCCTGGCCGCCTCCTCGCTGCTCGGCAGGCTGGCCCGCTGAGCCGGCTGCCATCATGACCGGCATGACCGAGGACAACGGATACCTCCTGGACAACCGGCAGACCGAGGCCGGCGAGCGGTTCGACGCGCTCGCCGCACTCTTCGACGCCACGACGTTCCGCCACTTCGACGCCCTGGGCCTCGCGCCGGGGCACCGCGTGTGGGAGGTGGGCGCGGGCGGCATCTCCGTGCCGCTCGGCCTCGCCGAACGGGTCGGCCCCGACGGGCAGGTGCTCGCCACCGACCGCGACACCGGCTGGCTCACCGGCGTCGACCTGCCGCCGAACGTCGAGGTCCGCCGCCACGACGTCGGGCAGGACGAAGCACCCTTGGGACCCTTCGACTTCGTGCACGCCCGCCTCGTCCTGGTTCATGTGAAGGACCGGGACCGGGCCCTGCGCGCCATGCTCGGCGCGCTGCGCCCCGGCGGCGTCCTGCTCGTCGAGGACGCCGACCCCGCGCTCCAGCCACTGCTCTGCCTCGACGAGTACGGCCCCGAACAGGAACGGGCCAACCGCCTGCGCCGGGGTTTTCGCGCACTCCTCGCCGAGCGGGGCGCGGACCTCTCCTACGGCCGCAAACTCCCGCGCCTGCTGCGGGAGTTGGGCCTTGAGGGGGTGGAGGCCGACGCGTACTTCCCGGTCACCTCGCCGGCCGGTGACGTCCTCGAAGCGGCCACCGTGCGCCAGGTCAGGGACCAGCTCGTGGAGCGGGGCCTTGCGAGCGACGACGAGATCGAGCGCCACCTCGCGAGCGTTGCCGAGGGCCGCCTCGACCTGGCGACCTCGCCGATGATCTCGGCATGGGGCCGGCGGCCCGCCTGACTCAGGCGGGCCGGCGGCCCGGCGGGGGGCGGCCTCAGGCCGCGGTGTCGTACGTGTAGTAGCGGGTGTGGTCGAGGAGATCGGCCGGGGTCACGTTGTTCCACGGCCGCATCGTGTCGTGCAGGTCCACCACATCCCGCGTCCCCGCCGTCGGCAGATAGGACGAGCCCGGGTGCATGGCCTGCCACTGCGACCAGAGCTTGTCCACGAACGCGTGGTGCATCCAGAACACCGGGTCGTTGGGCGAGGCCCCCGTCCCCATCTGCCCGCCGACCCACACATGGACGCGGTTGTGCAGATTGACCCCGCGCCACCCTTCGAGATGGTTGCGGAAGCCGTCGGACGCGCTGTTCCACGGCGCCATGTCGTACGTCGTCATGGCGAGAACGCTGTCGACCTCGGCCCGGGTCGGCAGCTGGGCGACGTTCGCGCCGAGTGCCCGGCGCAGGTAAGTGCGCCCGTCCACCCGGACGTTGAGGGGCCAGCCGCCCGCGCTCTGCGCGAACGGCCCGTCCATCACCTGGCCGTCCCGGCTGCGCCCGGTGCCGCCGAGGAAGTCGGGAGCCCACAGCGAGGAACTCGGGGTGCGGTCGACCGTCCAGTCCCAGTACGGCACCGTGACCGAAGGATCGACCGACTGCAGGGCCTGCTCGAACTCCATGAGGAATCTGCGGTGCCAGGGCAGGAACGACGGCGAACGGTGGCCGACCCGGTCACCCGTGTCGGTGTCGCTCATGATGAAGGCGTTGTGCGTGGTGACGAAGGCGTCGTACTTCCCGTTGCGCTTCAGCTGAAGCAGCGCGTCGACGAGGCGGCGCTTCTCGGCGGCGGTGAGATGCGCCTGATTCTTGCGAACGGCCATGGCTGTGCTCCTGGTTGGGCTGGGGTGCGGATGGGCGTGTGAACCGGGCAGGCCTCGTGAGCCCTGCCGCCTCGGGTCAGGCGAGCGGGACGAGGGTGGCGCCCTGGAGCTCCACCACGGCGGCGCGCGCCACCGCGCGGGGCGTGGGAGACGGCTCGTAGTGGTTCACGACGCTGATCCAGGTCCCGTCGGCGTTCTGCATCACATGCAGTTCCTGGCCGTCTATCCGCACGGAGTACCCGCCGCCGTGGTGCATGTGCCCGGCGCCGGGCACGCCCTGTATCCGGCGCCCCTGGAACACCTCGTCGAAGGCCTCGGGCGCGCCGTGCCCCTCATGGCCGGTCTTCGCCGGACTCGTGGACGCGTGTGCGGTGCCGGCCAGGGCCAGCCCGGCGAGGGTTCCGGCGGTGACGCCGATGGCCTGGCGGCGGGTGGGCCGGGACGGTCGGGATGTTCGAGTCATAGGAATCCCCAGGGATGCGCGGTGGGTTGGCAAGTGGTTCAGTGCCATCCCTACCGGCCAGGGCCACGGATCAAGAAGTCCGGCCGCATTGGTTGGCTGCTATGCGGACATGTCCCGATTCGAAGTGCAGTGTTCAACAAGGGGGTTCTTGCTGAACACCGGTCACCAGGCCGCCGATCGTGAAGATTCTTCCTGGAATATGCCAAGTCTGTGAAAATCTTGTTGCTTTGATGTCTGGGATGTGGCTGCCCTCACGCGCGGAAGGTGACCGAAAAAGCCCGCCCGTGTCCGGTCCTCCGAACCGGCCACGGGCGGTCACCGCCGGGCGAGGGCTGCCGCCCCCGTCCGTGCGGGTTCCGTCAGCCCACCCCGCGGGGCAGGGCGAGCGACTGGACCTGGGGAAGAGAGGTCCAGTCGTTGGAGGCGACGCTGGCGTGGGCGGCGGCGAGCCGGGCCACCCGTGCCTGGGCGTCCGCCGGTGACGGGTTCTTGTCGTCGAGGGCCGGGGCGACGTTCTGGGCGTCGGTCATGACGAGGAAGTAGTGGTGCGCGTCGTACCAGTTGGTGTCGATCGAGCCGTTCGTATACGCCGCTGCGTCACCGTCGAAGACCACGAACCACGGACGGATCGAGGCATCGGCATAGCGTGAACGGGGGTCGCCCGCCTGGGCGTTGTGGACCGCGGGGAAGATCTGGGCCTGACCCGTGCGCCCCGCCGCGGCCAGGTCGCGCAGGTAGCGGGCGTACTCGACGTCCGTCCACAGGCTGTCGGTGGGATTGCCCTCCTCGACCGTGCCCGGGATGACTTCGAGCATCACCTTGCCCGCGAGCGCCGCGCGGGTGGGCCAGTTGCCCGCGCCCGCGGCCTCGTCGAGCGTGGCGTACTGGCCGCCGCCCGGCTTGGCGAGCAGATCCGCCGGACGGAAGACCGCCGAGCCCAGGTGAGCGCTGATCGTCTGGTCGAGCTTGGCGGGGCTCATGCCGTACGTGGCCTGGAAGCCCGCCTTCATCTCCAGCTTGATGACCAGCGGCGGGTGCCCGGGGTGGGCCGCAAGCCAGACCCGTACGTCGTCCAGGCAGCTCTCCAGGTTCTTGTTGGCGCCGCCGGTGTAGAGCTGGGCGGGGGTGCCGGCATTCACGCAGTTGTTGCTGTTGCCCAGCGGGTTGGAGTGGCTGACCTTCCACTCCTTGGTGATGAAGTCGTCCCACACGTCGAGCTCGATCATCGACGTGCCGGTGTCGAGGGCCTGCGCCAAGTAGGGGAAGGCGGCCGGGTCGTAGGTGTTGTGCAGGCCGGAGACGGTGGCCCCGGACAGCGGCAGGGCCTCGGGCCCCGCCGCGGAAGCGCTGCCGCCGGCGCCCGCCGTCACGAGGGCGAGGCAGGCGGCGAGCGCGATGGGCAGGGCTGTCCGCAGCCGGGGCGTGCTTCGTCTGGGCCGGGGATCCGACACGGGTCCTCCTAGTGGGGGGTGACTCTCCGTCAGGACAGTGCCATCGTCGGGTGAATCGACGAAGACATGTCAAGTAACGCGAGTTGGATTCCTCCTGTCACCCCTTGCGGCAGCTCCGGCTGCCCAGAGGCCGGACCGTCTCGGAGGCGCCCGCCTAGAAGTTGAACACGGCCTCGGAACCGGCCGCCTTCATGCAGGAGTTGCCGTAGGTCTGGACGTGGCTGACCCGCTTGCCGTTCCAGATGCCCTCCGCGCGTACGGTGACCGGGTTCCACACCTTGGTACAGATGCGTGGGGCGCCGCTCGCGGAGAGGGCCGTGAAGTCGCCCTGGGCGCGCTTGAGTTCGGCGCATGCCGCGGCCGGGGCGGGGTGCGTGCCCGACGGCGTCGGGGCGCAGCTGAGGGTGACCGCGCGCTGGACGGAGGCGCCCTCGTCGCCAGTCCCGGGCTCGACGCTGATCACGAGCGCGGACGGCGCGTACAGGCTCATCGGCTTCATGGCGTCGGCCGGGACCGCCGCCGCGCTGCCGAGTCCGGTACCGACGAGTCCGTTGGCCAGCAAGGCGACGGCGACGGCGCTGACTGCTGCGATCTTCCGCATTTCGAACACTCCTGGGGGTTGGTTTCCGAAGAACGAACAGGAGTCTCTCCTGCGGCGGAGAGCTCCGCGCAACACACCGGAAACATTCGGTCACGCGAAGTAACCCCATGGGGTCGCATCGATGCAGGACATCGCACGGGTGTGCAGGTCGCCGAGCGCGCCAACGTCGGCCAAAAGAAAGGCCTGTTGGTGGATCCGTGGTCGATTTCAAGGCAACGAGAGGGCCGATTCTGGGAATCTTAGGCTGGATTGTGGGCTGGTCAGAGTGTCACTCTGTGCTGGGCGGGTGGGGGAGGGGTGGCGGGGCACCCCTTAGGATCCGGGGCATGGAGCTTCGGCAACTGCGGTACCTCGTGGCGGTGGCGGAGGAGGCCAACTTCACCCGTGCCGCCGCCCGTCTGCATGTGGCGCAACCCGGAATCAGCGCGCAGATCCGGCAGTTGGAGCGGGAGCTCGGCCAGTCCCTGCTCGACCGCACCGGCGGCTCGGTCACCACCACCGAGGCGGGCGAGGCGGTACTGCCGTACGCGCGGGCCGCGCTCGCCGCCGTCGACGCGGTGCGGCACACCGTGGACGAGTTCACCGGGCTGCTGCGCGGTCACGTCACGATCGGCGTGGTCTCGGGCGCCGCCACCGAGGAGTTCGACGTGGCGGCCCTCCTGGCCGACTTCCACGACGCCCACCCCGACGTCGAGATCACGCTCACCGAGGACACCTCCGAGCGGATGCTCGCCGCGCTGCTCGCGGGGCGGCTCGACATCGCCCTGGCCGGGATCGCGCAGGACGCGCTCCCGCCCGGCGTCGCACTCGACGTGGTCGTCGACGAGCCCCTGGTGGCCGCCGTCGCCCCCGGCGACCCGCTCCTCGCGCCCGGCCGCGGGGAGGTCCGCCTCGCCGAGCTGGCGGGCCGGCCCCTCATCAGCCTGCCGCGCGGCACCGGCCTGCGCGCGGTCCTCGACCGGGCCTGTGCCGAGGCCGGAATCCAGCCCCGCATCGCCTTCGAGGCCGCCTCCCCGCAGCTCCTGGCCCGCCTCGCCGCACGCGGCCTCGGCGTCGCCGTACTCCCCGCCCCGCCGCCCGGCGCGGAGTCCGCCGCGGGCCTGCGGACCCTGCGCATCGTCGAGCCGGAACCGCGCGGCCGGATCGCCCTGGCCTGGCGCACCCAGGGCCCGGCGGGACCCGCGGGCCGGGCCCTGCTGGCCCGGCTGCGTACCGCGCTCGCCGGGCCCGGCCCGTCCTGAGGCAACCGCGGTGAGGGCTCACCGCGCCCTGCGCTCCACGCGACGCCTGACCGTGCGGCGGCGCATCACCACGAGAAACGTTCCGACGACGGCGAGGCCCCCGGCCACGGAGCCCGTCACCGGCCAGGCCGACTCGTCGTCCGCCCCACTGGCCGGCTTCGCCGCCACCACATGCGTGATCTGCGCCTGACGCCGGGCCGGCTTGGTGGGCCGTACGGGTTCCAGCGTGCCCACCGCGTCGACGCTGTCCCAGGCCTTGAAGCCCCAGTCGAGCAGGGTGCGGGCCTCCTCGTAGACCGTGAATCCGCCGCCGGCCTGCGGATTCATGACGGTCACCAGCAAGGTGCGCTCGCCTTGCTTGGCGGCGGCGATCAGGGTGTTGCCCGCCTGGGACGTGTAGCCGTTCTTGACCCCGATGATCCCCGGGTACCGGGCGATCCCGTCGGTTCCGGAGAGCAGCCGGTTGGTGTTCACGATGCCGTACGAACCGCCCTCACCGGGGAACTGCGCCGACGCCGTCGAGCAGTACTCGGCGAAGTCCGGCCGGGCCAGGCCCGCCCGGGCGAACACCGCCAGGTCGAACGCCGAGGAGACCTGGCCCGGGCTGTCGTAGCCGTCCGGCGAGACGACCTCGGTGTCCAGGGCGCCGAGCCGCCGGGCCTTGGCCTGCATCTGGGTCGCCGTCTCCTCCCAGCCGCCGTTCAGCGCGGCCAGCACGTGCACGGCGTCGTTGCCCGAGCTGAGGAACACTCCACGCCACAGATCGGACACCTGGTAGGTGTGCCCGGGCTCGATGCCCACCAGGCTGCTGCCCGGGCCGATCCCCGCGAGGTCCTGGTCGGAGACCGTGTGCCGGTCCTCGGCGCGCAGATGGGGGAGCGCGGTGACCGCGAACAGCGTCTTGAGGGTGCTGGCCGGCGGCAGCTTGCGATGGGCGTCCCGGGCGGCGAGGACCTTCCCCGTACGGGCGTCCGCGACCACGTACGACAGGGCGGAGACGTCACTCGGAAGGGCGGGTGCGTCCCGCCGCGGGCGTACGTGCTCGCCCGTGGGCGGGCCCGGCAGGGGCGTGGAGGCGGAGCTGACGGGTGTCGGAGCGAGGCAGCACAGACCGATGGCGGCAGTGGCGGTGAGCGCAGCCATGGAGCGGAATCCGGATCTGATGACCATTCGGCCACCGTAGGAACAGAACGGACATCACGCAGGTCGGCTTGTGCCGTCCGGCCTACACGGCAGGCAGCGCCTGCGCGGACAGGGCGCGCAGCCGCTGCTCGGCCCGCACCTGCCGGGCGACTGCGGTGGGGGGCAGCCGGGGTCATGGGCCGCACCGCGCAGGAACCCGCCCGGCGATGCGCTCCAGGGCGGTCCCCTTGTGGCCGGTTCTGTTCACCGGGGCCTGTTTCCTTTGTTCAAGGAACGGCAATGGTCTAGTCCAAGTCGTTGACGTGTTCCGGCCACCGTCCAATTCTGGGAGCCCCTCCCACCCCCAGGAGACCCCGACATGAAGCCACTTCGTGCTCTCCTCTGCGGCGCCGCGAGCGCCGCGCTGGCAGCGGCCGGGCTCACCGCCTTCGTCACCGGTCAGGCCTCCGGCGCGACCGCGGACGCGGCCGGGCTCGGCGGCCGCTGGTACGCGGCCGCGCCCTATCTGATGCCGCTCGACAACAACCCGCCCGACGCCTCCGCCATCATGGACGCCACCGGCCTCAAGGCCTTCCAGCTCGCCTTCGTCCTCGCCCCCAACGGCGGTGGCTGCAGTCCGACGTGGGGCGGCACGGCGCCCGTCTCCTCCGACACCGCGGTCGCCGGGGTCATCTCCTCGATCCGCGCCAAGGGCGGCGACGTCTCGGCCTCCGTCGGCGGCTACGGCGGCACCAAGCTCGGCCAGAACTGTTCGGACGCGGCCTCCACCGCGGCCGCGTACCAGCAGGTCATCACCAAGTACCAGCTCAAGGCGATCGACTTCGACCTCGAAGAGCCGGAGTACGAGAACGCCACCGCCATCGCGCACGAGATCGGCGCCGCCAAGATCCTCCAGCAGAACAACCCCGGCCTGTACGTGTCGGTGACCACCGCCGGAACCGCCGACGGCACCGGCTGGTTCGGCAAGCAGATGCTGAACGAGGCCAAGACGCAGGGCTTTGTGCCCGACAACTTCTCGATCATGCCGTTCGACGGCGGGTTCAGCGGCGCCGCGGCCCAGACGAGCGCGCTGACCAACTTCAACTCCATCCTCCAGTCGACGTTCGGCTGGAACGCGGCGACCGCCTACGCCCACGAGGGCTTCTCCGGGATGAACGGCCGCAGCGACACCGGCGAGTTCTTCTCGCAGAGCGACTTCCAGACCGTGCTCGACTACGCCACCGGCCACGGCATGGCCCGCTTCACCTTCTGGTCCCTCAACCGGGACCGGCAGTGCAGCCCGCCCGACAACAACGGCACGACGTCGGGCACGTGCAGCAGCGTTCCGCAGGCGGCCTGGGACTTCGCCAAGTACTCGGTGAAGTTCGCCGGAGCCACCCCGCCCTCCTCGCCCCCGCCGTCCTCCGCGCCGCCCTCCTCGCCGGGCGGCACCTGCACCGCGGCGGCCTGGAGCTCGGGCGCGGTCTACACCCAGGGCAACGAGGTCTCCCACAACGGCCATCGGTGGAAGGCCAAGTGGTGGACCCAGAACGAGGAGCCCGGGACCACGGGGGAGTGGGGGGTCTGGCAGGACGAGGGCACCTGCTGAACCTCCCGCGGCCCGGGTTTCCTTGCAATGACGGCTCCGGTCGGCGCGCTGCACCGCGCCGGCCGGAGCCGTTCCCGTGTCCGGGGCCGAGAGGCTTTCACCCGCCCCGGAAGTTTTTCCGCGCGAGCGGCAACCCCCGTCGCCGCCGCACGTCGTCAGGGGTGAAGGCGCAATCACCGCGCCGCCCCGCCGACCGTGGAGATGCACAACGTGACCGTCCCCCAGCACCGTCCCGACCGCCCCGCCTCCCGCAGCCCCCGCCGTCTCGCCGGCGCCGCCGCGGCGACCGGCCTGCTCCTCGCCCTCGCCGTCCCCGCGCTCGCCGGCACCGCGCACGCGGACGGGCCGGGCGCCCAGCCGAAGCGCCCGGCCCCGGCCACGGCGGCCGAACCGGGCGCCGCCCCGGCCTCGCCGGTCAAGCGCGCGGGCGAGGGCGAGCAGCCGCCCCAGCCGTCGGCCGCGCGGCCCGAGGCCGCAGCCCCCACCGCGCAGCCGAAGGGCCCGGCGACGCCGGGTGTTCAGGCGCCCGGTACGGAGGCCAGGCCCGCCGCACCGGCCGCCGCCCCCGCTCCCTCGGACCAGAAGGAGCTGGCCCATACTGGTTCGTCCACGGCCAACACGGTGATGGGCGCCGGAGCCGGCGCGCTGATCCTCGCGGGCGCCGGCACCGTCTACGCCGTACGGCGGCGGCAACAGCACTGACACCCAGGCTCTGAGGCACCCCCACGGCCCCGCCCACGACAGGGCGGGGCCACGCCCGCGTACCGAGGAACTGATGGAGCACACCGCCGCACTGCACCCGGTCCCCTTCGCCCCGAGCCGGCTCGCGCCCTGGTGGCGCGGAGTGCTGCGCCGGGGCCGCACCGTACCCGACGACAGACGGGCGGACGTGTTCGGCCGGAGCCGGTTCGGCGACGCCCGCGATCCCGGGGCCGCGCCGCCGACCGTGAGCGAGCTCTACCATGCGCACCGCCTCAAGATGGTGCATCTCGCCGTCATGCTGGTGGACGACCGGGCGAGTGCCGAGGACGTCGTGCAGGACGCGTTCACCGCGCTGTACCGGCGCCACGGCGAACGCATCGACGAGGTCGACAACGCGCTCGCCTATCTGCGCACCGCCGTCGTCAACGCCTCGCGCTCCGTGTTGCGCCGTCGCCGCACGGCCCGCGGCTACACCCCGCCCCACATACCCGACGCGCCCTCCGCGGAGGAACGCGTCGTCCTCGACGAGGAACACCGTGAAGTGCTCGCCGCGCTGGGGCAGTTGACGGTACGGCGCCGCGAGGTGCTCGTCCTGCGGTACTGGAGCGACCTCACGGAGGCGGAGATCGCGACCACCCTCGGCATCAGCCGGGGCTCGGTGAAGTCCATCGCGAGCCGGGCCCTCGACTCGCTGGAGAAGATCCTGGAGGCACGGGCATGAACGGCCACTGGAGCGGGCCCGAAACCCCACAGCGTCCGGTCGAGAGGCGGCTGCGCGGCGCGCTCGCCGCCCGCGCGGACGGCATCACCCTCGCGGATCTGCGGCCTGCCGACCCGCCGGGACCCCACCTGCACCGCACCCCGCTGGCCCGGCTGCGGCTGCGCCGGTTCGCCCTGCCGCTGGCCGGGCTCGCCACCGCCGCCGCCGTGGCGGTCGGCTACGTCACGCTGGCCTCCGGCCACGACGAACAGCGCCCGCTGCCGGCCAACTCGCCGGGGCCGGTCAGCCCCAGGCCGACGCCGGTCCCGTCCAGGACGCCCGAGCCGGCGCCGTCGGTGCCGCCCACCCGGTCGCCGTCCGTCGACCGGTCGAAGTCGCGGAGCGAGGCGCAGCCCACCCCGAACCCGTCGAAGCCCGCGGCGGGCCCGGTGACCGGGGCGCCGTCACCCGGCACCGCGCCCCGCGGGCCGGAGCCGCCGGCCGCGACCCCGGCCCGCTGAACCCCGGGGCGATCAGCCGCGGCGGCCGCCGATCCGCCGACGGCGTACCAGCACCGCGGGCACCGCACCCGCGAGTGAGAGGGCGCCCGGCGCGAGGGCGGCCGCCGTGTTGATGCCGGACTGGTCGAAGGTGGCGGGGACGGGCAGGGTCGTCCAGCGGGAGACCGGCCAGGCGACCACGAAGGCGCGGCCCACGGCGTCGTCGACCGGGACGAACCCGTGGGTCTTGTCGCCCTGGTGGTAGCGGGAGTCCGCGGAGCGCTGCCGATTGTCGCCCATCACCCACATCTTCCCCTTGGGGACGGTCACCTTGAACTGGCCGCCCTCGGTGTCGACCGTGCACGGCGTGCCGCTGGGATTG
Organism: Streptomyces mauvecolor; assembly: GCF_039532965.1. Classification (NCBI taxonomy): domain Bacteria; kingdom Bacillati; phylum Actinomycetota; class Actinomycetes; order Kitasatosporales; family Streptomycetaceae; genus Streptomyces; species Streptomyces mauvecolor. Next base: position 417,852 of record NZ_BAAASQ010000008.1, read on the forward strand.
ACGTACGGCTCGACGAGCGCCTTGCCGTTGACCTTCAAGGGGCCGGTGCCCTTGCACTCCACGGTGTCGCCGCCGACCCCGATGACCCGTTTGATCAGGTCGTGTTCGTTGGCCGACGGCATGACCCCGACGAACGACAGGACTCTCTGGACGACGTTCGGCTCCGAAGTCGGCTCTCCGGCAAGCCAGTCGGCGGGATCGTGGAAGACGACGACCTCGCCGCGCGCGGGCTCCGCGCCGAACCACGGCGTCAGCTTGTCGACGAGGACGCGGTCGCCGACCTGCAGCGTGTTCTCCATGGACTCGGAGGGGATGGAGAACGCCTGCACCAGAAACGTCTTGATGAGGAGCGCGAGCACCAGCGCGACCACGATGAGGATCGGCAGCTCCTTCCAGAAGGAGCGGTGCTTCCCGGCCTTCGGGCGGCGCGGTCCGTCCGGCTCCCCACCCTCGGTCTGTGGGCTCCCGTCCGCGCCGATCGCTGAATTCCCCACGCCCGCTCCTCCGTTCGTACCGAGGCCCATGCGCCGGGCGGCGCGGGTCCACGACCTGACCAACGAACGGTAGTTCCGGGCGGCTGTGATCACCGCGGTCCGCGGCGGGTGTTCGGCCGCATTCCTGCATCCGAAGGACCCCGGGTGCGCGAGAGCCCCCGCCGGACGGCAGGGGCTCCACGGTGCGCGAGGGGGCGGGTCAGGAGGCGGGCTCGGGGCCCTGCATGTGGTCGCTGATCCACTGGATGAGCCCGCCGTTGGCCATGTTCGGCACATACGTCTTGGCGTTGTGGTCGCCGCCCTGGATGACGCTGAGCTTCGTCTTGACCGGGCCCTTGTTGCCGAACTTCCTGATGAACTCCTCGATCTTCGGCTTGGCCTGGGCGTCGGAGCCCACGGTGCCGACCTGGAAGGCCAGATAGACGTCCGGGTGCTTCGCGTCGATCAGCTTCTGGGCGAGCACGTTCGGGTTGTTCTCCGCCTTCTCCTTGTCGTGCCCGGCCCACAGGCGGGAGTCGGGGACGATGTCCGGCCCGGAGGCGATGACCGCCTTGAACTGGTCCGGCTTCTGCAGCACGCTCTTGAGGCCCGCGAAGCCGCCGGTGGAGGAGCCCATGAAGGCCCAGCCGTCACGCGACTTGACCGTACGGAAGTTGGCCTTGATGAGGTCGGGCACGTCCTCGGTGAGCCAGGTGCCCATCTTCGGCTGGCCCGGGATGTCACTCGCGTCCCAGTACAGACCGCCGGTGTCCGGGTGGGGGTTCAGGACCGGCATCGCCAGGATGAACGGGAGGCTCTTGCCCTCCTTCGACCACTTGGAGATGCTCGCCTCCAGCTTGAGGTCCGTGCCCATCCAGTAGTTGCTCGGGTAACCGGCGCCGCCGGGCAGCGCGACCATCACGGGGAAGCCGCTCTTGGCGTACTTCGGGTCCTTGTACTGGGGCGGGACCCAGACCCAGACCTTGCCCTTGAAGCCGGACTTCTTGCCCTCCAGGGTGGTCACGGCTATCTTGCTGCCGTCCTCGGGAACCGTGCCGAACACGGTGAACTTGGCCTCCGGACCGGTCGGCATGAGCACCTTGGAGTCGGCCGCCTTCCCCGATCCACCGCCCGGCTTGTCGCCGCCCGCGCCGCCGTCCTGCCCGAAGCTGATCGCGTCGCCCTTGTCCGAGAAGACGTCGAAGTAGTTCAGGACGGGCCACGCGATCAGGCCGAGCACGACGAGCGAGACCACGCCGAGTATCCAGCGCTTGGCGCGGCTGGCCCGGCGGTGGCCCCGAGACTGGTAGGCCCCGTTGCGGGGGTTGGTCATTGCGATCGCTCCGGATGGTTCTGTCGCCCAAGGGCATGCCTGTGTCGTTCACCAGACGGGATGGGCAAGAGTGACCAATGGGTTCCGGATTTGTCTTACAAATCTTGTGAAAGTGACCGACCTGTCAATGCTGGTTGCGGAGCGTTCCTGCCGCGCCCGGCCCGGCGCCGCCCGGCCGGGCGCCTCGGTTCAGGGGCGCAGGCCGTGGCGCACCCAGGCGTTGGGTTCCACATAGCTGACCCGATCGTGACGGGTGTCACAGTGCGCCGGGACCAGGGCGGCCGGCACCTCGACCTCACCGTCCCGGTCGAAGGGAAGGCCGGTCCACCGGCGCCACTCGGCCGGTGTCCCGCTCACCGTCATCGACGCGGCGGCCGCCTTCTCGATGGTGCCGCCGGCCCTGACATGGACCCGCAGCCAAGGATCGGCGGGCAGCCCGTCCTCCCTCACCTGACGCATGTACGCGGCCATGGGCACCCGCGGCTGGAGGTGCTTGGCCGTGGGGCGCACCGGCGCCACCAGAGCGCCGAGCCCCTGGCGCGCCACGGCGTCGCGCAGGGCGGCCAGCATGCGGTGGGACAGGCCGCGCCCGAGGTGGTCGACGTCGATCGTGATCTCCAGCGCGCTCGCCGTCGTCACAGGACGCCCGCGCCGGAGGTCGTCGAAGGCCCAGGTGAGCACCTGGTCCCAGCCCCGGTCCGGCATCTCCTCGCGTCCGTCGAGCGTCGCGTCGAAGGGGACGCTGTATCCGCGGGCGATCAGCCGGTCCCCCTCGGTCGCCACCACGCAGTACTGCGGAAACTCCTCGGGCACCCGGCCGAGCAGGGCGTAGCCGACCAGGTCCCGGGCTATGAACTCGGGCCATGTGTCGCTGATGTCGTAGAGCCGGTCGGCCAGCTCGGGCCGCTCGGTGAGCGTGCTGATCTCGATGTTGTCGCTGTGCGTCACGGAACCGGACCCTGCCAGAGGCCCGTCGTTCCCGCCAGTGTTTTTGGACCCGGCCGATCTTCGGCCGACGTCACGGCCGGCCATACCCACGCCGTCGTCACGGCTCTGCGCAAGCCGTCGTCACGGCCGTATGCACCGGACCCGCACCGTCATGTCGAGATGGCGCCCGGCCATGCCGCGCGACGCCGTCACCCCGAACGCGGTGCGGTCGACGCGTGCCGTGGCGACGGCCGTGAACGCGCCCGCCGACGAGGCGGACTCCTCTATGGACAGGCTCAGCGGGCGGGCGATGCCGCACACGGTGAGTGTGCCGGGCACGGTCGTGCCGTCGAGCCGGTCCGCGGTGAAGGTGATCAACGGGTGGCGGTCGGCGTCCAGGAAGCGCGGGGAGCGAACGACGGTGTCGCGCTGCCGGTTGCCGGTGCTGAAGCTCGCCGTGTCGATCTCGACGCCGACGCTCGACCCGTCGAGCGGCTCGGCGATGTCGACCGTCCCGGACCGGATCGTGAAACTGCCGCTCACCGGAAGCAGCCCGAACACATGCCGGGTCCGGAAGGTGACGGCCGAGCCGCCCGGGTCGATCGCGTAGCGCCCGAGACCGGGGGCCGCCGTGGTCCTGTCCTGATTCGTTTCCATGAGCCGATTCCACCGCGGGGCGGGTACCGGGCGGCAGGGCGGGCGGTCGGATTCCGGGGCGACGAAAGAAGGGCCGCTCGGGGCGGCATGCGACTTTCGTAGGGTGTGCCCGGACCGGAAGATCTGCTGTCGCGATGCGCAGCCCGGGGATGACCTACCGTAAGCCGCATGAGTGACGGACCGTGCCGCGATCGGCATCCGCTCGCCGTGGATGCGGCGCTCGCCATCTGCTTCGTTCTGGGCGACATCGCTCTCACGCTGACCGGCGCGACCTGGTGGCCCGAGCGGCCGGGCCCCCTCGCCTGGACGCTGCTCGGCCTGCAGGCGCTCGCCTGCCTCTCGCTGGTGGCCCGCCGCCGGGCCCCGCTGACGGTGGTGGCGCTCCTCGGCGCCTTCACGCTCGCCCTGACCCTGCTGATCTCGCCCGTGCACGCGCTGACCCCCGCGCACCCGGGCAACGTATGGGCACCGTTCTCGACGGCCCTCGCGGCGTACGGCCCCCTCTTCTACGGCAAGAACGCCCGCAACCGGCGTACCGCGTTCCTCGCGCTCGGCATCTTCACGCTGATCGTCGCCCGGGCCTGGGAGCCGTCCCTCACGGTCGTCACCATCGGCCTGCTGCGCACCGCCGTCGGCCCGCTGCTCGCCCTGTACTGCGACGCGCGCAGGCGGTTGCTCTGCGCCCTGACCGAGCGCGCCGAACGGGCCGAGCGGGAGCGCTATCTGCTCGCCGAGCAGGCCTGCGCCGAGGAACGCGCACGTCTCGCAGGTGAGATGCACGACGTGGTGACCCACCGCGTGAGCCTCATGGTGCTCCAGGCGGGCGCGCTGCGCGTGACCGCCTCCGACGAGGCGACCCGGCGTGCGGCCGAGGAACTGCGGGCGGCCGGCTGCCAGGCCCTTGAGGAGCTGCGGGACCTCGTCGGCATCCTGCGCACGGCACCGGAGGACGACCCCACCCCTTCGCTCGACGGGTTCGCGGCGCTGGTCGCCGAGTCGACGGCGGCGGGCGTGCCCGTCGAACTGGCCGAGCGGGGCGACCGGTCGCTGGCCTCACCGGTGGTCGGCCGCACCGCGTACCGCACGGTGCGCGAGGCGCTGACCAATGTGCACAAGCACGCCCCCGGGGCCCGCGTCACCGTCGAGGTGGAGTACGACGAAACCCGGGTACGGGTCGCCGTGCGCAACACCCGGCCGAGCGGCGGGCCCAACAGCGAGCTGGCACGCACCGGTTCGGGCCTCGGCATCGCGGGACTGCGCCAACGGATAGAACTCGTGCACGGAAGCCTGCGGGCAGGGCCCGAACCGGACGGCGGCTTCTGCGTCGAGGCCGTGCTGCCCGCCTTTGTACCGACAGCGGAATCGATGGTGTGACCTGTGGTCCGAGTGGTTGTGGTGGACGACGAACCCATGGTGTGCGGATTCCTCCGTACGATCCTCGGCTCGGCCGCCGACATCGAGGTCGTCGCCGAGGCGCACGACGGGGCGGCGGGCGTGGAAGCGGTGCTGAGCCACCGGCCCGATGTCGTCCTCATGGATCTGCGCATGCCGGGCATGGACGGGATCGCCGCCATCGAGCAACTGGCCCGGCGCGTGGACGCGCCGCCCATCGTGGTGCTCACGACGTTCGACGCCGACCAGTACGTCCTGCGGGCCTTGCGCGCCGGGGCCTCGGGGTTCCTGGTCAAGTCCACCCCGCCGGAGGATCTCATCGGGCTCGTCCGGGTGGCCGCAGAGGGGCACACGGTGCTTTCGCCCGCCGCCGCGCGCCGCCTGATCGCGGCCTCGACCGACGGCCTGTCGGCCCGCGACCGGGCACGCGAACGCGTCGCGCAGCTGACCGAGCGCGAGGCCGAGGTCCTGGCGGGCCTGGGGGAGGGGCTCTCCAACGCGCAGATCGCGGCCCGGCTCTACCTGTCGGAGGCGACCGTCAAGGGCTATGTGTCACGCATGCTCGACAAACTGGAATGCGCCAATCGCACCCAGGCCGGGCTGCTCGCCCAGGAGGCGGGCGTGGTCGCACCGTAACCTCGGTGGGCCAACTCGCCTGATTTCTAAGGCAGTTGGGTCGTCGGCATGTCCGGCCTGCGGATGCGTGTGCGGGGCCGTTCGCCGTCCCCGGACGGCCCGAGCCCGGACACGCCGTGGCAATGCCGGGCTCGGTGCAGGCGGCGGCGGATGCTTGTTTCTGCTCGTTCGATGGGAGCCATTGACAGATACGAGCATCAGTACTGCACTGGCGGGTGCCCTCCGGCAGGCTCGTGCCGGCGGGATCGGCACCTTCCCCTGCCCTCCGACGCATCCCGCCCGGGCCCCAACCGGCCGGGCCAGGAAGGAATCTGTCGTGCCGTCACTTCCCACGCGCCGCCGCAGAGCCGCCGCTCTGGTGGCCGCGCTCCTGGCCGTCCCGCTGACCGCGACCGGGGCTCTGGCCTCCCCGGCCCCCGCGAAGCCCGCGGCCGCCCCCGCCGAGAGCCGGCCGCTCGCCGCCACCCCGCCGATGGGCTGGAACAACTGGGCGCACTACATGTGCGACATCAGCGAACAGACCGTCGTGCACAACGCCGACGCGCTGGTCTCCAAAGGGCTCGCCGCCAAGGGCTACAACACGCTGACCGTGGACGACTGCTGGATGACCAAGAGCCGGGGCAGCGCGGGCGAACTCGTCGCGGACCCGGCGCGGTTCCCGCACGGCATGGCCTGGCTCGGCGACTACCTGCACGCCCGCGGCCTGAAGTTCGGCATCTACGAGGACGCCGGCTCAAGCACCTGCGGCGGCTACCCCGGCAGCGGACAGCCCCAGGGCGGCGGCCCCGACCACTTCGCGCAGGACGCCGCCACCTTCGCCTCCTGGGGCGTCGACTACCTCAAGCTCGACGGCTGCAACCTGTATGCCGCCCCCGGCCAGACCAAGGAACAGGCCTACCGCCAGGCGTACGACGCCGAGGCCGCGGCCCTGGCGGACGCCGGCCGCGACATCGTCTTCTCCGAGTCGGCGCCCGCCTACTTCCAGAGTGGCGAATGGGGCAACCCCGGCTGGTTCTCCGTGCTCTCGTGGGTCGGCAAGGACGGCCAGCTCTGGCGCGAGGGCTACGACATCGCGACGTACGACCCGAACAAGCCCGGCACGAGCCGCTGGTCGAGCGTGCTGACCAACTACGGCTACAACCGCTGGATCGGCCGCTACGCCAAGCCGGGCAACTGGAACGACCCCGACTTCGTGCTCGCGGGGGCGCCCGGCCTGACCGCCGACGAATCGCGCAGCCAGGTGGCGCTCTGGTCGATGATGGCCGCCCCGCTGATCCTCTCCTCCGACGTGGCCGCCCTCAGCCCGGCCGGACTCGCGGCCCTCGGCAACACCGCCCTCGTCGCCATCGACCAGGACAGTCTCGGCCGGCAGGCCGGGGTGGTCTCCACCAACGGCACCACCGACGTCCTGGCCCGCCCGCTGGCGAACGGCGACCGGGCCGTCGCCGTGCTCAACCGGTCCTCCTCCGCGCGGACCGTCTCCACGACGCTCGCCTCGATCGGCCTGCCCGGCTGCAAGGTGGGCGCCAAGGACCTCTGGAGCGGGGCGAGTTCGACCACGTCCTCCGCACTGACCGCGACCGTGCCCGCGCACGGCACCGCCATCTGGCGGCTCACCCCGAACGGCGGCTGCGCCCCCGCGGTGCCCACCGGACAGGTCACCGGCAACGGCGCGAACTGCATGGACGTGTCCAACAGCGGCACCGCGAACGGCACTGCGGTGATCCTCTATCCCTGCACCGGCAACGCCAACCAGCGCTGGACCCTGTCCGGCGACGACACCGTACGGGCGCTCGGCAAGTGCCTGGCCGCGAGCGGCGGCACCGCCGGAAGCGCCGCCGTCCTCTCGGCCTGCACCGGAACCGATGCCCAGCGGTGGACCGCCGACCAGGACGGCGCCCTGGTCAACGCCGGATCCGGGCTCTGCCTCGACGTGTACGGAGGGGGCACGGCGAGCGGCACCAGGCTCGACACCTGGACCTGCGGCGACCACCAGGCCAACCAGACCTGGGCGCTGCCCGTGTGACGGACGGCGTCAGACCGTAGCGGCGAGCTCCTGTCGCACGCTGATCGCATCGAGGCGGATCGTGACCGCCGCGGTGTCCTCGGCGCCCAGCGACAGGAGCTCCGCCTTGTCCGCGCCCACGCTCACCTCGACCCGGAAGGCGACGACGTACAGGTGGCCGCCGGTCTCCTCGTCCTGGAGCGCGAAGAGCAGGTTGTAGAAGTGGCGGGTGCCCTCCGCGGCGTCCTGGAAGGCGAGGTGCGCCGTCCCCTCCTGCTCGCCGAGGCCGAGGAACACCTGGGCCAGCGCGGCATCGGCCCGGTCCCAGAACGCCGGGTTCCCGAACGGCTCGACCAGCGCCTGGCGCACCGCCTGCTTCAGTGTGAGCACCATGACCTGCACCGGAGCGGTCTCCTGAAGACCGAACCCGGGGATGATCTTGACGACCGAGCTGTTCGGCAGCGCCCGGGCCGCCGACCGTACGGCCCCGAAGTCGAAGTCCCCGGCCGCCGGGGCGATCGCCTCCTGGAGCACGGCCTCGGCGGCCCGCGCCTGGTCGAGCGCGTCCGGACCGACTTCGACGACCGCCTTGAAGGCGGCCCTTGTGCTGGTGACCCGGTCAACCATGGCTGCTCCCGCGGGGATTGGAAGTGATGGGCTGGAAGTGATCAATTGCCGACGCGCCAGTATGCACAAGCGGCCCCGAACCGGCAGTTCGGTCTCACATTCCGTACGCGAAGCGACCTGTAGGCGTTTGTGATGCATCAAGTGTGACCGTATGTGACCCCGTTCACGGCTCTGACCTGCATGGACCACGGAAAGTGAGGCCCGTCACTTCGGGTGATTTTTTCGGCATGTTCCCCGCATGCCGGGGCAGGGGCGGTGATGGCCCTGTCCCAGCACCCCATCGGAGGACCCGAACCATGCCCGAGCTTTTCATCGACGGCCAGTGGACCGCCGCCGTCGACGGGCGGACCCGTGAGATCCGGTGTCCGGCCGACGGCACTCCGGTCGCCACCGTCGACGAGGCGGGTCCCAAGGACACCGCCGCCGCCATCGCCGCGGCCCGTGCCGCCTTCGACCACGGCCCATGGCCGAGGACGGCACCGGCCGAGCGCGGTGCGCTCCTGCAGCGCGTCGCGGACCTGCTCGTGCGTGACAGGGAACTCCTCGCGCGGGCGGAGTCCCTCGACACCGGCAAGCGGCTCGTCGAGTCCCGGTACGACATGGACGACATCGCGAACTGCTTCCGCTACTTCGCCGCCCTCGTCGTCGCGCAGGGCGCAGGCCGCGTCGTCGACACCGGGAACCCGGTCGTCGACAGCCGTGTCGTCCAGGAGCCGGTCGGTGTCTGCGGGCTGATCACGCCGTGGAACTACCCGCTGCTCCAGACCGCCTGGAAGGTCGCCCCCGCGATCGGCGCGGGCAACACGTTCGTCCTGAAGCCCAGCGAACTGACCCCGCACACCGCGATCCACCTCATGAAGCTCCTCGACGAGGCGGGTCTTCCGGCGGGCGTCGCCAACCTGGTGCTCGGCGCGGGCGCCGAGGCGGGCGCGCCGCTCGCCGAGCACCCCGACGTCGACCTCGTCTCCTTCACCGGCGGCCTCGTGACCGGCCGCCGCATCATGGCCGCCGCCGCGCCCACCGTGAAGAAGACCGCGCTCGAACTCGGCGGCAAGAACCCCAACGTGGTCTTCGCCGATGTGGCGAAGGACGACGCGAGCTTCGACGCCGCCGTCGACAACGCGCTGACCGCCGTGTTCCTGCACTCCGGGCAGGTCTGCTCGGCCGGCACCCGGCTCCTGGTCGAGGACGCGCTGCACGACCGCTTCGTCGACGAACTCGTGCGCCGCGCCCGGCTGATCCGGCTCGGCGGCCCCTTCGACGAGCGGGCCGAGACCGGACCGCTCATCTCCGCGGCCCACCGCGACAAGGTCGAGGCGTATGTCGCCGCCGGCATCGCGGAGGGCGCCGTGCTGCGCTGCGGCGGCGAACGGCCCGACTCCGCCGATCTGGCAGGCGGTTACTACTACCCGCCGACCATCCTCGACGAGTGCCGGGCCGGCATGAGCGTGGTGCGGGACGAGTCCTTCGGGCCGGTCCTGACCGTCGAGCGCTTCACCGGCGAGGACGAGGCCGTGCGCCTGGCCAACGACACCATCTATGGCCTGGCCGGCGCGGTGTGGACCACCGACGAGTCCAGGGCCCGCCGCGTCGCGGCCGGGCTGCGGCTCGGCACCGTATGGATCAACGACTTCCACCCGTACGTCCCGCAGGCCGAATGGGGCGGCTACAAGCAGTCCGGGACGGGACGGGAGCTCGGGCCCGCGGGCCTGGCCGAGTACCAGGAGACCAAGCACATCTGGCGCAACACGGCCCCCGAACCCCAGCGGTGGTTCGAGAGCTAGCCGCCACCACCCCGGCCGGCCGTCCCCGCGGCCGGCCGGTCACCGCCCCGTGCCCCTCCTGCATCCCTGCCTACTTGGAGTCTGGTCATGAGCATGACGAAGGATGACGACGATCTCCGGGAGTTCGGCTACAGACCCGAACTCAAACGCACCCTCGGCAACTTCCACACCTTCGCCGCCGGCATCAGCTACATCTCGATCCTCACCGGCACCTTCCAGCTGTTCTACTTCGGCTTCGGCTTCGGCGGGCCCGCCTACTGGTGGTCCTGGCCGCTGGTCTTCGTCGGCCAGCTGATGGTCGCGCTGTGCTTCGCCGAACTCGCCGCCAAGTACCCGGTGGCCGGCTCGGTCTACAACTGGGCCAAGAAGCTCGGCGGCCCGCATGTGGGCTGGCTGGCCGGCTGGATGATGCTGGTCGCCTCGATCGTGTCGATCGCCGCCGTGGCGCTCGCCTACCAGGCGACCCTGCCGCAGATCTCCAAGGTCTTCCAGATCGTCGGCGACGGCACCGGCACCTATGACGTCGCCACCAACGCCGTGATCCTCGCGGCGGCGCTGATCCTCTTCACCACCCTGGTCAACGCGTTCGGCGTCAAGCTGATGGCCCGCATCAACACGGCGGGCGTCTTCCTCGAACTCGTCGCCACCGTCGTCCTGATCGTCCTGTTCGCCGTCCACGTCGTCCGCGGCCCCTCCGTCGTGCTCGACACCCACGGCCACGGCGGCAGCGGCAGCTTCGGCTACATGGGCGCCTTCCTCACCGCCGCCCTCGCCTCCGCCTATGTGATGTACGGCTTCGACACGGCCGCGTCGCTGGGCGAGGAGTCCGTCGACCCGTCCCGCAACGCGCCGCGCGCGATCCTGCGGGCGCTGCTCGCCTCGTTCGTGCTCGGCGGCCTGATCCTGATCCTCGCCCTGATGAGCGTCAGCAGCCTCGACGGCAAGGGCATCACCACCGACGGCCTCCAGTACGTCGTGCTCGACGTGCTCGGCGACACCGGCGGCAAGCTGATGCTCTGGTGCGTCCTGATCGCGGTCACCGTGTGCGCGCTCGCCGTGCACACCGCCGCCATCCGCCTCGCGTTCGCGATGTCCCGGGACAACAACCTGCCCGCCGCGTCCCTGATGGCGAAGGTCAGCCCGCGCTTCAAGACCCCCGTGGCGCCCGCCGTCGTCATCGGCGTACTCGCCCTGGTGATCCTCCTGGTGAACATCCGCCAGCCGCAGATCTTCTCGGTGGTCACCAGCATCGGCATCATCATGATCTACGTCGCGTACCTGCTGGTCACGACGCCGATGCTGATCGCCCGGCTGCGCGGCAAGTGGACCCCGGCCGGCGACGGCAAGTTCTCGCTCGGCCGCTGGGGCCTGCCGGTGAACATCGTCGGCGTCGTGTGGGGCGGCTTCATGACCGTCAACCTCGCCTGGCCGCGCGCCGAGGTCTACAACGCCACCGCCCCCTACCACTGGTACCTGCGCTGGGGCGCCTTCCTCTTCGTCGGAGCCGTCCTGCTCGGCGGCTTCGCCTACTACTGGTTCGTCCAGCGCCACCGCACCGGCGTCCTCGCGAGCCATGCCGCATCGGAAACCGAAAGTGAGTCAGACACCCATGTCCACACCTCCCACTGAATCCCCCGTCCCCGCCGAGGAGTTCGACTACGTCGTCGTCGGCGGCGGCACGGCGGGCAACGTGGTCGCGGCCCGGCTCAGCGAGGACCCCACGGTCACGGTGTGCGTCCTGGAGGCAGGCCCCTCCGACGTCGGCGACGACAACGTCCTCAAGCTCGACCGCTGGATGGGCCTGCTCGAATCCGGCTACGACTGGGACTACCCCGTCGAGCCGCAGTCCCACGGCAACAGCTTCATGCGGCACGCCCGCGCCAAGGTGCTCGGAGGCTGCTCCTCGCACAACTCGTGCATCGCCTTCTGGGCACCCGCCGAGGACCTCGACGCCTGGGAGGCGGCGGGCTGTTCGGGCTGGGGAGCCGCCGACATCTTCCCGCTGTACCAGCGCCTGGAGACCAACGACGCCCCCGGCGACCACCACGGCCGCAGCGGCCCGGTGAAGATCCGCAATGTGAAGTCGGCCGACCCGTGCGGCGCGGCTCTGCTCGAGGCGTGTGCCCAGGAAGGCATCCCCACCACGCAGTTCAACGACGGCCGGACCGTGATCCGCGGAGCCAACTGGTTCCAGATCAACTCGGACGAGAACAACATCCGCCAGTCGTCCTCGGTGGCCTACCTCCACCCCGTCATGGATCAGCGGCCCAACCTCGTCGTGCGCACCGGGGTGCGCGCCAAGAAGCTCGTCATCGACGAGAACCGCCGCTGCACCGGCGCCGAGTACCTCGACCCGGACCTCATCCACACCCGCACCGTCACCGCCCGGCGCGAGGTCATCGTGTCCTGCGGCTCGATCGACACCCCGAAGCTGCTCATGCTGTCCGGCATCGGCCCCGCGGCCCACCTGCGCGAGGTCGGCGTGGACGTCCTGGTCGACGCCCCCGGCGTCGGCGAGAACCTCCAGGACCACCCCGAGGGCGTCATCATGTGGGAGGCCAAGCAGCCCATGACGACGGCCTCCACCCAGTGGTGGGAGATCGGCATCTTCGCGGACACCGAGCCCGGCCTGGAGCGCCCGGACCTGATGTTCCACTACGGCCAGGTGCCGTTCGACATGAACACCGCCCGGTACGGCTACCCGACCACCGAGAACGCGTTCTGCCTCACCCCCAACGTGACGCAGGCCAAGTCGCGCGGCACCGTGCGCCTGCGCACCCGCGACTACCGCGACAAGCCGATGGTCGACCCCCGCTACTTCACGCACGAGCACGACGAGCGGGTCATGACGTACGGCCTGAAGCTGGCCCGCCGGATCGCGGCGCAGCCCGCGCTCAGCGGCTGGGCGGGCGCCGAGCTCGCCCCGGGCCCGGACGTGCGGACCGACGACGAACTGCTCGACTACATCCGCAAGACCCACAACACGGTCTACCACCCCGCCTCGACGGTGAAGATGGGCGCCGACGACGACGCGATGGCGCCCGTGGACGCCCGGCTGCGCGTCAAGGGCATCGACGGCCTGCGGGTCTGCGACGGCTCGGTCATGCCGGAGCTGGTCACGGTCAACCCGTGCATCACGACGATGGCGATCGGCGAGAAGTGCGCCGACCTCCTGAAGGCCGACGCCCGCTGACAGGGCCGGACCGGTTCCGGGCCCCCGCACAGGGGGCCCGGGGCTATGCCGGTGGCAGCAGTGGCCCGCAGTCCCACTGCTGGAAGATCAGCCGGGTCTCCACCCGGGCCACCTCGGGCCGCGAGGTGAACTCGTCCAGGACGAGCCGCTGGAGATCCGCCGTGTCGGCGACGGTCACATGCACCAGGTAGTCGTCGGGACCGGTCAGATGGAACAGCGACCGCGACTCCGGCAGCGCCCTGACCCGCTCCACGAACGGACCGATCAGATCACGCCGGTGCGGCCGCACCTGCACGGAGAGCAGCGCCTGCAGCCCCCGGCCCAGCTTGGCCGGATCCACGCGCAGCTGATAGCCGAGGATCACCCCGGTGCGCCGCAGCCGCGCGACGCGGTCCAGGCAGGTGGAGGGCGCCACCCCGACCTCGGCGGCGAGATCGCGGTAGGTCGTGCGGGCATCGTTCTGCAGAAGGCGCAGAATGTGCAGATCCACCGGGTCCAGTACGACGGATTCGGCCATGGCCCGAACGTAACACGGGGTACGGCTCCGGGGGCCCGGTGACTGTTCACAGTGGGCGCATGGACGCCGACACCACCCCCGTGGACGCCAACACCGTGGACACCCTCGCCGTGCACGCGGGCCGCGAAGACCTCGCCGCCCTCGGCCTGCACGCCCCGCCGATCGACCTGTCGACCACCTACCCCTCGTACGACAGCAGGGGCGAAGCGGCCCGCATCGACGCCTTCGCCGCGACCGGCGAGGCCCCCGAGGGCCCGCCGGTCTACGGCCGGCTCGGCAACCCCACCGTCGCCCGCTTCGAGGCGGCCCTGGCCCGCCTGGAGGACACCGAGGCGGCCGTCGCCTTCGCCAGCGGAATGGCCGCCCTGTCCGCCGTGCTGCTCGCCCAGCACACCACGGGCCTGCGCCACGTCGTCGCCGTACGCCCCCTGTACGGATGCAGCGACCACCTCCTGACCGCGGGGCTCCTCGGCAGCGAGGTCACCTGGACCGATCCGGCGGGCGTCGCGGACGCGATCCGGCCCGACACCGCCCTGGTCATGGTGGAGAGCCCCGCCAACCCGACCCTTGCCGAGGTCGACCTGGAGGCGCTCGCCGAGGCCTGCGGCACGGTGCCGCTGCTCGTCGACAACACCTTCGCGACCCCGGTGCTCCAGCGCCCCGCCCGCAGCGGCGCCCGCCTCGTGCTGCACAGCGCGACCAAGTACCTCGGCGGCCACGGCGACGTGCTCGGCGGAGTCGTCGCCTGCGACGAGGCCTTCGCCCGCCGGCTGCGCCAGATCCGCTTCGCCACCGGCGGCGTCCTGCACCCGCTCGCCGGCTACCTGCTGCTGAGGGGCCTCGCGACCCTGCCCGTCCGGGTGCGCGCCGCGTCGGCGACCGCCGCCGAACTCGTGGCGCGCCTGGCCGCCGACCCCCGCGTGCTGCGCGTCCACTACCCGAAGGTGGGCGGCGCCATGGTCGCCTTCGAGACGCTCACCGACCCGCACGACGTGATCGCCCGGGTCCGCCTGATCACCCCGGCCGTCAGCCTCGGCAGCGTCGACTCCCTCATCCAGCACCCGGCCTCGATCAGCCACCGCATCGTGCCCGAGGACGACCGCGCCTCCTCCGGCGTCAGCGACCGCCTGCTGCGCATGTCGGTCGGCCTGGAGGACGTCGAGGACCTGTGGCGCGACCTCGACCGGGCGCTGGGCTCCACGCTCTCGACTCGGGCTGTGCATACGGGAGTTCACGCCGCCGAGGAGCCTCTGCTCGCCGACGCCTGAGCGGGCTGGAGGCAGGGGCCTCAGCGGGACGTCTTGTTCCGGGTGAACTCGTCCTTGCCTCCGCCGTCCCAACTGACCTCCAGCGTGGAGCCGTTGAGCTTCGCCGTGCCCTTGGTGCGGGCCGTGTTGCCGTCCGGGCACTTGAGCAGCAGCGTCGCCGAACCGGCGGCGCTGTTCGCCGTTCCGCTGCACAGGTGCTCGCCGAGCACGGACGCGTTCTTGCCCTTGACGACGAGGGCGACGGGCTTGCCCTGGGTCACCGCGACCCAGTCGCCGTCGATACCGCCGCTGCCGGCCGAGGGCGTGGCTCCATGTCCCGCGCTGCGGGAGGGAGTTGTGGAACCCGTCCCGGCGGGCGTCCCGGCGGGCGAGCTGCTCGCCGCCTGCCCCTTGCCCGACGACGGCTTGTCGGAGGCCTTGTCCGAGCCGCCGCTGCTGCACCCCGAGACGAGAAGGACACCGGCGAGCCCCATGGAGGCGAGGCCGGTGGTACGCAAGAACCTGTGCACTGCTGATCGTCCCCTTGCGAACGCGATTTCCGGACGCGTCAAGCTACCAGCCGCCCGTCCCGCGTGCCGGAACCTCTTCCGTACCTGAACACTTGACGGGCCCGCCGGGGACTCCTAACTTCACACCTTGAAGAAAGCCGTGAACCCCTCGCGTCACGCGTGACGCCCTCCCGCACCTCGTAACTCCTCCCGTACACCCCCCACTTACTCCGTGCACCCCGCGGTACAGGATGGACGTATGAGAACTTCCGGATCCCCCACCCGGCCCCCGCACCCCAGAACCCGGACCGCCCCGCTGCTCGCCCTCGGCGCCCTGCTCGCCTCCCTCGTCTCCGCGACCGCCCTCGCCCCCGCCGCGCAGGCCGCGGCCCTGCCGACGGGCTGGGTCACGGTGGCCGCCAAGCACAGCGGCAAGTGCGTGGACGCGGCCGCGGCGGGCACCGCCGACGGCACCGCGGTCCAGCAGTACGCCTGCAACGCGAGCACCGCACAGCAGTGGCAGTTCCAGCCGACGAGCGACGGCTATGTGCGGGTCGACAACCGCAACGACGCGAGCAAGGCGTGGGACGTCACCGACGTCTCGGCCGCCGATTCCGCCCCGGTGCAGCTGTGGTCGTACGGTGGCGGCGCCAACCAGCAGTGGCTGCCGGTCCAAGAGGCGGGCGGCACCTATCACTTCGTCAACCGCAACAGCGGCAAGTGCCTGGACGTGCCGGGCGCCTCGACGGCGGACGGTGCCCGCATCCAGCAGTACGCCTGCAACGGAACCGCGGCCCAGTCCTTCGGTCTCGATGCCTCGGGCGACCCCCAACCACCCGCCGGGACACCGGACTTCGGGCCGAACGTCACGGTCTTCGACCCGTCGATGTCCGCCTCCGCCATCCAGGGCCGGCTCAACCAGGTCTTCGCCCAGCAGGAGAAGAACCAGTTCGGCGCGCAGCGCTACGCCCTGCTCTTCAAGCCCGGCACCTACTCCGCCGACGCCAACGTCGGCTTCTACACCCAGGTCGCAGGGCTCGGCCTCTCGCCCGACGACGTCACCATCAACGGCGCCGTGCACGCCGAAGCCGACTGGTTCCAGGGCAACGCGACCCAGAACTTCTGGCGCTCCGCCGAGAACCTCTCGGTCAACCCCACCGGCGGCGGCGACCGTTGGGCGGTGTCACAGGCCGCCCCCTACCGTCGCATGCACGTACGCGGCGACCTCCAGCTCGACGACGGCGGCTGGTCCAGCGGCGGGTTCATCGCCGACTCGAAGATCGACGGACAGGTGCGGTCCGGCTCGCAGCAGCAGTGGCTCTCCCGCAACACCCAGTGGGGCAGCTGGAACGGCGCCAACTGGAACATGGTGTTCGTCGGCGACGTCAACGCCCCCGCCAACACCTTCCCCAACCCGCCCTACACCACGGTCGCCCAGTCACCCGTGACCCGCGAGAAGCCCTTCCTGTACGTGGACGGCGCGGGCGCGTACAAGGTGTTCGTGCCCGCCCTGCGGACCAACACCCAGGGCACGACCTGGGCGGGCGGCAACCAGCCCGGCAGCTCGCTCGGGATCGACACCTTCTTCATAGTGAAGCCGGGCGCCACCGCCGGTGACATCGACCAGGCCCTCGCCCAGGGAAAGAACCTGCTGTTCACACCCGGTGTCTACCATCTCGACCAGACCCTGGACGTCACCCGGCCGGACACCGTCGTGCTCGGCCTGGGACTTGCCACCCTCGTCCCCGACAACGGCATCACCGCGATGGATGTGGCCGACGTGGACGGCGTGAACGTGGCCGGTCTCCTCATCGACGCGGGCACCACCAACTCGGGCACATTGATGAGGGTCGGCCCGAGCGGCGCGACCGCCCGGCACAGCGCCGACCCGACCTCACTGCACGACGTGTTCTTCCGCATCGGCGGCGCCGGCGTCGGCAGGGCGACCCAGAGCCTCGTCGTCAACAGCTCGGACGTCATCGGCGACCACATGTGGCTGTGGCGGGCCGATCACGGCAGCGGCGTCGGCTGGACCAGCAACACCGCCGCCAACGGGCTGACCGTGAACGGGAACAACGTCACCATGTACGGCCTGTTCGTCGAGCACTACCAGCAGCACCAGGTCATCTGGAACGGCAACGGAGGCCGCACCTACTTCTTCCAGAACGAGATGCCCTACGACCCGCCCGGACAGGGCTCCTGGATGAACGGCTCCACGCGCGGCTACGACGCGTACAAGGTCGCGAGCAATGTGACCAGCCACGAAGCCTGGGGGCTCGGCAGCTACTGCTACTTCAGCGCCGACCCCTCGGTCGTCGCCGACCGGGCCTTCGAAGCACCCACCGCCTCCGGGGTCCGCTTCCACGACATGGTGACGGTCTCCCTCGGCGGCACCGGAACCATCGGCCATGTCATCAACAACAGCGGAGGACCCTCCAACTCCGCGAGCAATGTGGCCAACCTGGTCTCGGGACCGTAGAGGAACCGGTCAGGAGTCGAGGGTGATCCGGACGGCCACCGTGCCGCTCGCGCCGCGCCGCAGCCGGCTGGCGAGCAGGGTGAGCCGTCCGAACACCCCGTACTTGCGGCGCAGCAGCGCCCGGCAGGCGTCGGTGGCGGCCGCGTCGCAGATCACGGCGGTCGCCGGGTGCTGCTCGCCCGTGGGGTTGCCGCGCACGTCGCACGGCCCGGCAAGGACCTCGGGCCGGTTACGGATGCGCTTGACCTTCCAGGAGTCGGCGACTGTCCAGATCACCAGGGCGTCGCCGTCCCGGACGACCCACACCGGGGTGGCGACGGCCGTGCCGTCCTTCTTGTAGGTCGTGACGAGGAGGTACTTGCCGGCGCCGAGCCGGTCCAGCACGTCGGCACTCATGACGCCATCCTTGAACTCGCGAAGCGGGTGGGAGGCCTTTGTAGCAGGTGGCTGCCCACCGCGGCGCGTCGAGTTCCGGCCGGGGCGACCCCGCAGGCGCTGGCCGGCCACCCGTGTTCCGGCCTGCGGCCGGGCACACTGTCCCGTACCCCAACGCCCCCTACGGCCGCCGGCCTCCCCGTCTGCCACTCCCTGACCGGAAGCCGACTTGACGCCCCCGAGCCCCGGTCCAAAGGCACACCGGGGCGCGGCGCCCACTGCGACGATGGGAAGGCACGCCCGTGCGGTGACGAACGCACCCCTGTTCGTCACCGCACCGGCAGGCCTCTCGGTGACGAACGCACACCTCCCGAATGACAGGAGCGGACCGTTGGCGACCAGCTCTGACCACCCGACCGACCCCACCCCCTCACCGCTGAACCGGCTCCTCTACGGCCATGTCTGCTCGGCGGCGGTCCGGGCCGTGGCCGTGCACCGCATCCCCGACCAGTTGGCCGACGGCCCCCGCACGGCCGACGATCTCGCCGCGAGCGCCGGCCTGCACGCCGATTCCCTGCGGCGCGTCCTGCGTCTGCTCGCCATGCACGGGCTCTTCACCCAGGACGAGAAGGGCACCTTCGGGCTGACAGAGGCGGGCCAGGCGCTGCGCACCGACGTGCCCGGCTCGCAGCACGCGGCGGCCCTGTTGATCACCGACGACATGTTCCGCCGGGCCGCCGACGGACTTCCGGACGCGTTGCGGACCGGCACGACGCCCTTCGAGGCCGTCTACAAGGTCCCGTTCTTCGCCCATCTGGCAGGATCGCCCGATGCCCAGCACCTCTTCGACTCCGGGATGAACGAGATGTCCGGCCAGGGCGACGACCTCCTCGCGGGGAGCTATCCGTTCCCCGGCAGCGGCACCGTGGTCGACGTCGGCGGCGGCCGGGGCGGATTCCTGCGCGCGGTGCTCAGCCGAGAACCCGCCCTGACCGGCGTGCTGTTCGACCAGCCGGACACCGTGGCCGACCATGTGCTCGACGCCGAGGAGGTACGCGGACGCTGGAGTGTGGCGGGCGGCGACTTCTTCTCGGAGGTACCGGCCGGCGGCGACCTCTACGTTCTCAAGCGCATCCTGCACGACTGGAACGACGAGGACTGCCTGCGCATTCTGGGCTCGATCCGCCGGGCCGCCGCCCCGGGCAAGCGGCTCCTCGTGGTCGACGCGGTCCTGCCCGACAACGGGGACCCGCACCCGGCGGTGGAGGTGGACGTCATCATGCTGATGCTGGTGAGCGGCCGGGAGCGTACGGCCAAGGAGTTCGAGGACCTCTTCACCCGGTCCGGATTCAAGCTGAACCGCATCCTGCCGACCCCGTCACCGGCCTCGCTCATCGAGGCGGAGGCGGTGTGAGCGCGCCGCGCTGACGGCCCGCCCCTCAGAAGGCCGTCGCCAGGTTGCGTACGAACAGGGCGACGACGCCGACGAGGGCGAGGATGATCAGCCAGGACGCCAGGCCGGTGTGCCGACTTGTGCGCACCGGCCTCCGGGGCCGGTTGGCGCCCTTGCCCTTCTTCGGCCTGCCGGGTCTTGGCTGCCTGGTCACGGGCGCGGGCCCCGCCGCGGCCTCGGCGAGCAATCTCCGGCAGACAGCGGCGAGTTCGGCTGTGCCGTCGGCGAGACTGGCCACCGCCTCGGAGCGCGCCGGGGCGGTGGTGCCCCCGTCGAGGATCCGGCCCGCGCGGATGAGGACCTGGTCCTGGCCGCCGGTGGGGGAGAGGCTGATCCAGCGCTCCACATGTGCCCCGCGGATGACCACACTGCCCGACCGTTCGCGGTACAAGGTGTGCTCCCGCCACAGCAGTTCCGCCAACTCGCCTGCCGTGTCCCGCAGTTGTGCGCTCACGCTTCCCCCGTCGTCCCTGGACAATCGAACAAGCATGGCACTCTAGCGGCAGCCGGTGCGCCTAGCGAACCGGCTCCGCCTCACTGCGCCGGTTCGACTTCGAGGTAGTGGTGGCGGCGCGGCCCCCGGTACTCCAACGCCACCCACCCCAGCGGCCGCAGCGCGGCGGCGCAGCGCCGGAGCGACTCGTTCGCCGCGTACTCGGCACCGCTGCCGGGCGGCCCGAGCCACTCGACGCGGACGGCGGCGGCCCCTTCGGTGGCGCTGACACGGTAGCCGGTGGCGCACCGCCTGCCCTCCTCGTCGACGGCGGACGGGTCGATGCCCGCCGCCTCCAGGGCGAGCGCGACCGCCCGCACCGCCTGGAGCCGCTCCCACTGCGCGGGGCCCGAGGCGTTCATGACCCGGCGGATGTGCAGCAGCCCGTCGAAAGCGGCGCGCACGGCCGCATCCCGGCCTGCGTCCGGGGAGGGCACGGGTCCGTCCCCGGTGGCCGCCTCGAATGGTCCCGCCATGTGCCCACCTCCCTGAACTCCCAGCATGCTGGCCGCCGTCGTACGGTGTCGAGCCGGAGGTCAGCGCCCGCCGGCGACCCTGAGGATCGCGCCGCTGGTGTACGAGGCGTCGGGCGACAGCAGCCATGCGACGGCGGCGGCGATCTCGGAGGCCTCGCCGGGGCGGCCGAGCGGGATGGCCGACGCCATCCTGGCCGGCCGGTCGGGGTCGCCCATCGTGGTGTGCATGTCGGTGTCGATGATGCCCGGGGCCACCGCGTTGACCCGGATGCGGTCCGGGCCGAGTTCCTTGGACAGGCCGACGGTCAGGGCGTCGGTGGCCGCCTTGGAGGCGGCGTAGTGGACGTAGTCGCCGGGGCTGCCCAGCGTGGCCGCCGCGGACGAGATGTTGACGATGGCGCCTCCGCCGTTCGCCGCCATGTCGCGGGCGGCCCGTCGGCAGCAGAGCAGATACCCGAGGACGTTCACGTCGACCACCCGGCGCAGATCCTCGGTGCGGGTCTCGGCCAGGCGGCCGAGCGGGCCGGTCACCCCGGCGTTGTTGACCAGGCCGGTCACCGGCCCGAGTTCGGCCGCGACAGTGTCGAACAGCCGCTCCACATCCGCCTCTTGAGAGGTGTCGGCCCGCACGGTGACACAGCGGGCCCCCGCCGCACGCACCGCTTGGGCGGCCTCTTGCGCGGCCGCGTCGTTGCTGACGTACCCGAGCGCCAGGTCGTGCCCGTCCGTCGCGAGGCGGACGCAGGTCGCCGCCCCGATTCCCCGACTGCCGCCTGTGACGATGGTGACCGGACGTGACACGTGCTGCCTCCCGTGCTTGCTGGTGTGTGCATGTACTCGACAGCAAGTCCTATCGCACGAGCGGCAGATCGCCGACAGGACCCCCCGGCCGGGTGAGGGGGAGAGGCGGGCTCGCGTGGCGGGCGCGGGAAGTCGGGCATCCGTTGTGCACGCGCTGCAGGTGTGTCGCAAAGCCACTCATCGGCGCAGGTTGTGCCGACCACTGTGTGGCTCGCACACGACTATTCGCGCAGGCGGTGTGGGCGGGCACATGGCCCGCGCTCCCCGCGCACTCAGCCCTCCGCGCAGGCCGCCTCGTCCGTGCCCGTTGCCATCGGGCCCTGTGCGGCGTCGAGGCCCTCGGTGAGGGTGGCAAGGAGCGTGCGCAACGTGTGGAAGTCCTCCGGAGGGAGATTGACGGCCCGCGCGATGTGGTGCGGTACCGCCAGCGCGCGTTCCCGCAGCGCCGTGCCCTGTTCCGTGAGGCGGACGGTGACGGAACGCTCGTCCGCCCGGCTGCGGTGGCGCTGCACGAAGCCCGCCGATTCGAGGCGCTTGAGCAGCGGCGACAGCGTCCCCGAGTCGAGGCGCAGCTTCTCGCCGATGCTCTTGACCGGCAGTTCCCCGTGCTCCCAGAGCGTCAGCATCACCAGGTACTGCGGATAGGTGAGCCCCAGGTCCTTCAGGAGCGTGCGGTAGACGCCGTTGAAGGCGCGCGATGCCGCGTGCAGCGAGAAGCAGAGCTGGAGGTCGAGCCGCAGATAGTCCTCGTCGTGCGGGCGGTCGGGGGGCGTGGTCACCATGCGGCCAGGCTAACACGTCACGCCATTTAGTTGTGCACAACTTAATTGTGTGCTTCAGTTGGTTCTGGGCAGCCGAGGCTTCCCCGTACGGAGCCGCACCGGCTCCGTACGGACGGACACGAGAGGAACCCGATCCCATGGACGCGCTCTACACCGCAGTGGCGACCGCCAACGGCCGCGAAGGCCGCACCGTCAGCTCCGACGGCCAGCTCGACCTGCCGCTCGCCTTCCCGCCGGCCCTCGGGGGCAACGGCCAGGGCACCAACCCGGAGCAGCTCTTCGCCGCCGGCTACGCGGCCTGCTTCGCCAGCGCGATGGGCTCCGTCGCCCGCCAGCTGAAGCTCGACGTCAAGGACGTCTCGGTGACCGCCGAGGTCGGCATCGGCAAGGACCCCGCCGACGGCGGCTTCGGCATCGGCGTCGTCATGCGCGTCGAGCTCCCCGAGCACCTGGAGGGCGAGAGCGGCGCCAAGCTCGTCGAGCTGACCCACGCGGCCTGCCCGTACTCCAAGGCGACCCGCGGCAACATCCCGTTCGAGATCGTCATCGAGTAGCGGCCCGCTTGTGCCCGCGCGCCGGGTCAGGGGCGCTCGGCCAGCAGGCCGCGGTACCACGCGAGCGTGGCGTCGAGGGTGTCGCCCATCGGAATCGGCTCCGTGCGGAACGCGGCCTCGAAGGCGCCCGAGCTCACGATCTGCGGCTCGGTGTGCTGGTAGAACATCTCGGCGTACGCGTCCATGAAGACCTGGTCGAACGGGCCGAAGGGGCGCGGCTCGTCGAGCGTGACGATCTTCAGCGGGCGGCCGACCCGGTCCTCGATCATCCCGAGTACCTCGCGGGTGGTCAGGGCCGACGCCGTCGGGAGGTGCCAGACCCGGCCGTCGCCGTGCGGGCTCTCGCCGAGGGTGGCGAGCCCGGCGGCCACCGCGCGGATGTCGGTGTAGCTGTGCGGCAGGTCGATGTCGCCGAGCGTCAGCACTTCGCCGCCGGTCAGCGCCCCGGGGAAGACGGCCGCGCCGAGCGTCGAGTTGAGCACCCCGGGGCCGACGAAGTCGGCGGACCGGCCGAGCACCACCGAAGCGCGCGCCTCGCGGTGTGCGGCCAGGTACTTCTCGTCGAGCTCGGCGCGCATCCGGCCCTTGAGGGCGGTGGCGTGCCACGGCGTGTCCTCGGTCATGACCTCGCCGTGCGTCTCGCCGTACGGGTAGAGCGTGTCGAGCACGACCAGGCGCGCGCCCTCCGCCTCCACGGCCCCCAGGACGGCCGCCTGGATGCGGGGCATGACCTCGACCTGGAGCTGGTAGGCGACGTTGACGCAGTGGTAGACGACCCCGGCTCCGCGGATGGCCGCAGCGGCCCCCTCGGCCGATGCGACGTCGCCCTTCACCCGGTCGACTCCCGCTATCTCGGGGCCGGTTCCGGACCGGTCGACGAGGCGGACGGGGTGGCCGCGGCGCGCGAGCTCGGTGGCCACCGCCGTGCCGGCCGGGCCCGAGCCGAGAACCACGTGGAGGTTGCTTTCCGTGTGCGGCATGTCGATTCCCCTCATGGCCGGGACGGCGTCAGCCCCCGGCTCCGTTATGTGCAGTGCCGATAGTTAGAGACTGTAACGGCGGTGTGTGTTTGACGCAATGAGGAGAAGGGAGTGCGCCGCGGTTGTGCCGTTTCTGGGGCGTGATGCGGCCTGTGGAAGTCCGGTGCGGCACAGCGCCCGAAAGGGCGCGGGGCAGTGACATCGTGCGGCTCCGCCGCGATGGGGGTGCCCTCCTGTTCGAGCGGAGCCGAGAAATCGGGGGAGCGCCCGGCCCCCGCCGGCCCGCAGACGAAGCACTCCACTCCCCGCGGACCCGGAGCCGCCCGGCCGCGGCCACGACTTACGCGGCCGGCGCCCCCGGCGGCGTCGTGCCCTCGCCCGCCGCCGCGAGCCGCGCGGACAGCGGGGCGGCGATGTCCTCCAGGGACTTGCCCTCCGCGTCGATCGCGAGGAACGCGGCCACCACCCCGGCCGCCGTCATCAGCGCCGCGCCGATGCCGAAGGCGATGACCGCGTCGCCGACCACCCCGCTGGACGTCAGCGCCGAGAAGACCAGCGGCCCCGAGATGCCGCCCGCGGCCGTACCGAGCGCGTAGAAGAAGGCGATCGCCATCGCCCGCGTCTCCATCGGGAAGATCTCGCTCACCGTGAGGTACGCGGAGCTGGCACCCGCCGACGCGAAGAACAGCACCACACACCAGCACACCGTCATCGTTGTGGCATTGAGCCACCCCTGGGCGAAGAACCACGCCGTGACGAAGAGCAGCAGGCCCGACAGCACATACGTACCGGCGATCATCCTGCGGCGGCCGACCGTGTCGAAGAGCTTGCCGAGCAGCAGCGGGCCCAGGAAGTTGCCGAAGGCGATCACGGCGAAGAAGTAGCCGGTGGTGCCGCTGGAGACGTCGAAGAACTTCACCAGGATCGAGCTGAACCCGAACGTGATCGCGTTGTAGAGGAAGGCCTGCCCGATGAACAGGGCGAAGCCGAGCACCGCCCGTTTGGGGTAGGCCTTGAACAGGGTGCGCGCGATCTCGACGAAGCCCACGCTCTCGCGCTGCTCGATGGTGATCGACCGCCCCGGCGGCGGAAGCCGCTCACCGGTCTGCTCCTCCACCTCGTGCTCCACGTCGTCGAGCAGTTGCTCAGCGCCTTCCTCGCGGCCGTGGATGAACATCCACCGCGGGCTCTCCGGTACGTGCCGCCGCACCAGCAGGATGACGAGACCGAGCACCACACCCAGGGCGAAGGTGAGCCGCCAGCCGACGTCCTTCGGCAGGATGCCGGTGTTCAGCGCGACGACCGACAACAGCGCCCCGCCCATCGCGCCGAGCCAGTAGCTCCCGTTGATGATGAGGTCCACCCGGCCGCGGTACCTGCTCGGGATCAGCTCGTCGATGGCCGAGTTGATGGCCGCGTACTCGCCGCCGATGCCGAACCCGGTCAGGAAGCGGAACAGGAAGAACCACCACGCCGAGAAGGACAGCGCGGTCATCGCGGTGGCGGCGAGATACACCGCGAGGGTGACCAGGAACAGCTTCTTGCGCCCGAACCGGTCGGTCAGCCAGCCGAAGAACAGCGCCCCGGAACAGGCCCCCGCCACATACAGTGCGGCGCCCAGGCCCGTGACCTGGGCGTCCGTGATCGCGAGCCCGCTGCCGTGCTCCGAGAGCCGGCTCGCGATGTTCCCGACGACGGTGACCTCGAGGCCGTCCAGGATCCACACGGTGCCGAGACCGATCACGATCATCCAGTGCCAGCGCGACCACGGCAGCCGGTCCAGCCTCGCCGGTACCTGGGTCGTGATGGTCCGCGGACCCGGGCCCCGCACCGCGCTGCTCATGAACTGCCTCCTGCCGCCGCGAGCCGAAACCCCACCTGCCGGACGCGAGTACCCGGCGCTCACCGGACATACTCCCCGCAATCGCCCGCACCCAGTCGGACCCGAACAGGTGGCGCGCCCGCAGCGGCGGCGGCTCTCAGGCGGAGGGCACAGAGTCCTCGTCCTGGGTCAACTCCAGTGCAGTGAAGGTGTGTTGGGCCCACATGTGGCGGGAGGTCTCCTGTGGGTACGGCACGGTGTGCGGCTCGGTCGTGAACACCCGGGTCAGCCGGCCGTCGGTGCGGTAGCGGGCCCAGCCCGGGTCGCCGTGTGTCGCGAACGCGGTCCACGCGCTGCCCATCGCGTCCGAGACGGCCTCGGCCTCGGCCGGCGGTTCCTCGCCGAGCACCATCGTGGCGATCCCGCCGCGCAGCGTGCCGAACACCAGCGGCACGTCGAGCCCGTGGCAGGCGCCGAGCACACCGCCCAACGCCGGTGCCTCCCACGCCAGTTCATAGGCGTACGTGGTGCCGCCGCCCACCGCGTGCGCCTCGGCCAGCTGCAGGCTCGGCATCCGGAACAGCCAGTCCGACATGACCAGGTCCTGCATCGTGGTCGGGTCGGCCTCCGGGAAGCTCGCCCGGTAGGCCGCCACACCCTCGGGGCCGGGGGCGAACCTCGCCAGGGTGGTGTCGGCCTCCTCCCGCGTGACCTTTCCGTAGCGGCCCGCCATCACCGTGAACAGCCGTGCCTCGTCCCGGGTGTGACCCGCGATCAGCTCGACGTCGCGGCTGTGGCCGGCGCGCAGCGCCTCCCAGGGCGAAGTCGGCAGCACCTCTCCGTCGACCACCGGCGAGAACGGGAGGTGGGCATGGGCGATCAGGCCCCAACGCGCCCCGTACTGCGAGATCTTGCCGAGCACCGCGTCCGCCGCGTCCCGCAGCGCCTTGGGCGACACCGGAGCCAGCGCGTCCAGGGTCGCGGGCAGGCCGAGCTCGGCGGCCACGCCCGCGCCGACGTCCGCGGCCAGCGCCGCGCTGAAGACCGTGCCGGGGACGCTCTGTGCCACGGCGCGGTGGAAAAGACCGGCCGCCCTCGGCATCGCGAGCAGCGCGGCGATCGCGCCCGCCCCCGCGGACTCGCCGAAGACCGTCACCCGGTCCGGGTCGCCGCCGAACCCCGCGATGTTGTCCCGGACCCACTCCAGGGCGGCGACCTGGTCGAGCAGCGCCCGGTTGGGCACCGCGCCCTCGAAAAGGCCGTACCCCTCGGCGCCCACCCGGTGGTTGAACGTCACCACGACCGTGCCCCGACGGGCCAGGGCCGTCCCGTCGTAGGTGGGCCCGTCGGCGGAGCCGACCAGGTAGGCCCCGCCGTATATCCACACCATGACCGGCAGCCGGGCCGCCCCGCTCGGATCCGGCGACCAGACGTTGACCGTCAGCCACTCGTCCGAACCGTTCGGGCTCTCGGGGCGCGAGCCGAACCCCAGGCCGAGCGACTGCGGGGGAGTGGGGCCGAACGAGAGGGCCTCGCGCACGCCGTCCCACGGCAGGGCGGGCACCGGCGGGGCCAGGTGGAGCGGGCCGACGGGCGGCTGGGCGAACGGGATGCCGCGGAAGACGGCCATGCCGTCCGCGACGCGTCCGCGGACGGTTCCGGAGGTCGTACGGATCTCGGGTGCGCGCGTGGGTCCGGTCATGCGATGTCCCTTCTCGGCAGCGGGACTCCACGATACGGAGCCGAGGAAGGGAGGGGGCGAGGGGATACCGTCGGATACGTCATGTGGTCCAACTCGCCATGATTCACGGGTGGTTGGGGCCAGGGCGAAGGAGGGTGGCGGGCGGATCGTGGCCCGCCCGCCGTGGCCCGGCTACGGCACCTCGCGCAGGTACAGGGCCCCGCAGGTGTGACAGAAGGGGCGGGCGCGGTCCGTACCCCAGGCGTCGTCGGGCAGTTCCTCGGTGCCCTCGGGCAAGCCGCGTCCACACATGACCTGTTCCTCGTCGCCGCGGACCATGTGCCATTCCTTGAGGGTGCCGTCGGGAAGTCGTTCGGCAACGATGCGATGGCGCACTGGTGGCTCCTCATCCGTGTCGGGCCGCGCCCGGCCGCCCGGCCGCGGACGCCGGGTACGCCCCGGCCATTCGACACTGTCACCGGTACCACGCCGACGCATGCGGAACACCCGCCGAAGGTGACACGGCGGGTCTCATCGCACGGCGTGCTCCAGGAGCGTGTCGGCCATGGCGCGGGCCCGGTGGGCCGGGGCCGGCCCGGGGGCGAGGGCGGCGACAGCGGTGGCCCCCTCGACGAGGATCATCAGCTGGGCGCCCAGCGCGTCCGGGACCCCCGCGGCGGCCGCCAGCTCGTTCAGGACCCGCTGGAGCTCGGCCTTGTGGCGGCGGGCCACATCGTTCACTGCGGCCGGTGTGTCGCCGAGCTCTCCGAGTGCGTTGAGGAAGGCGCAGCCCCGGAAGGCGGGCTCGCCGAACCACTCGGCCAGCCAGTCGAAGACCGCGAGCACCTGCTCGCGCGGGTCTCCATGTGCGGCCGCCACATGGCGGCGAAGGCCGGCCGTCCAGCGCTGGTCGTGCCGGTCCAGATAGGCGGCGACGAGCGCCTCCTTCGCTGGGAAGATCCGGTACAGCCGCTTCAGCGGCACCTGCGACTCGGCGCGGATGCGGTCCATCCCGACCGCCTGCACCCCGTGGGTGTAGAACAACGCGTCGGCCGCGTCGAGCAGCCGCGCCCGCGCCTCGTCGTCATCCATCACGCCACCCGTCCGACCCATGACCCCTGACTCATGACTCCATTATGACTTGCGCAGAGAACGCACGTTCTCTACGGTGTGGCACCACGGCGAGAACGATCGTTCTCGACCAGTGCCGGGCCGCCGGGCCGTGCTCATCCGCCGAGTCGATCGGAGCTGCTGTGACTGCCGACGTACGCCCGCCCGTACCCCCGTTCACCGAGGAGAGTGCCCGCGCCAAGGTGCGGGCCGCCGAGGACGCCTGGAACTCCCGGGACCCGGAGAGGGTCGCCCTCGCCTACACCGAGGACTCGGTGTGGCGCAATCGCGACCGGTTCCTGACCGGCCGCGAGGAGATCCGCGCCTTCCTCGCCGACAAGTGGCGGCGCGAGCTGGACTACCGGCTCCGCAAGGAACTCTGGGCCTACACCGGCAACCGCATCTCGGTCCGGTTCGTGTACGAGTGCCGCGACGCGCAGGGCCAGTGGTGGCGCAGCCACGGCAACGAGCAGTGGGAGTTCGACGACGCGGGCCTGATGCGCCGCCGCGAGGCCAGCATCAACGACGTGCCGATCGACGAGGCCGACCGCCGCCTGCGCTGAACCGGTGGTCACGCCCAGTCGATGCCCAGCCGGGCGAGCGCGCTGCGCTGGGTGTGGCTGAGCCCCGCGCGCCGGCTCTTGGTGTTCGAGTACCAGATGCCGAGCTTCACGACGGTGCCGTCCGGCAGGGTCTCCTCGTGGCCCCGGGGAATGGTGGTGCGGGCTTCGCGCCGGACGTACTGCCCGAGCGCCGCGAGGCCCCGCGTGAAGGCGGCCGGCATCTTGGCCGGGCCGGTCCTCGCGTCCGGGCGGGGCGGCTTCGCGGGCCCCAGGCCCAGCGCGGACAGCCGGTCCCGCTGGGGCTTGGACAGGGCGCGCCAGTCCTGGCGCTGCCGCTCGGCCCAGCGGCCGAGGTCGTCGCCGTCGAAGGTCACCCCGGGCAGGATGTCGGGGAGCGAGCCGTCAGCGGCGACGAGGTCGCGCAGCACGGCGTACTGCCGCTGCCAGTCGAGCGGCCAGGGGCAGTTCCAGTCGGGGTCGATCGAGGCGAGCTGTGCCTCCCGGCGCGCCGCCCGCTCCGGGTCCTTGCCGAGCCCGCCCTTCCTGCGCAGATTGGCCAGGTGCTGCCCGACCGGCTCGTCCAGCCAGACGGCGTCCTGCCGGGGCGCCAGATGGCTGTGGGCGCGATGGAAGGCGCGGAACGCCGCCAGTTTGCCCTCCCACGCCTCGTCGCCCGGCTCCCACACCATCCCCGCCTCGTCGAGCCGGAGCCTGCGGTGCTCGTCGAGTTCGCCGGCCCGCAGCGCCCGCCGCTGCTGCGCGACCCACCGGCCGAGCGGGAACCGGGTGACGCCCAGGGCCACTTCGGTGTCGTACGGGACGGACATCAGCCCGGTGTAGTGGTGCTCGGCGCGCCAGCGGCGCAGCGCGCCAAGGCCCTCCAGCCACACCAGGGACTCGGGTCGGTAGACGCGGGTGCGCAGGAACGCGGCGACGGTGGCCGCGTCGCGCGGCGTCGAGAAGCGCAGGAGCGGGTTGTCGTCGGTGTCGTCGACGATGCGGCCCCCGCTGTCGCGGCGCAGGTGCGGATGGCGGCCGCTGTCGGACGCACGGGTCAGCGCATGCGAGGCCAGCTGCTCGACGAGCCGTTCGTCGTGCGAGCGCAGCCCCTGCAGGACCGCCACGAGTGGCGCGTAACTCGCCGAGGCGATCATGTCCTCCGGGTCCTCGTCGCGGCCGAGGAAGACGGGCACCAGGATCCGGGCGGTCTTGGTGGTGCCGTCCGGGTTGGGCCGCAGCGCGCGGCCGATGTTCTGGACGATCTCGACCTGGGAGCCCCGGGTGTCGGCGAAGCAGATGGCCTCCACCCCGCGCGCGCCGACGATGTCCACACCCTCGCCGAGCACCCGCACACTCGCGAGGAACGCGCGGTGCACACGGCGTCCCTCGGCATCGGTGCCGTCCGCGAACTGCCGCAGCACCTCCCGCCGTTCGGACACCAGATGGTCCCCGCACAGCCACGCGGCCCATACCCGGTCCGGCGGGACATGGCGGTCCGGTTCGAGCTCGTACGGCTCGGCCGGGGAGGGCGGAAGCTTCGCGGCCCGGCGCCGCGCCCCGGCGCTGACCTCGCCCGTGTACAGCTCGGCGGCCGTCTGCGGAAGCCGGGCCGCGAAGGCCTTGGCCTCCTCGACACGGTGGTGGAACGTCATCACGGTGTGCAGGTCGTGCGCCGCCGCGTGTTCCAGGAGCGCGGTCTGGAGCAGGGCCAGGCGCCGCCCCCGCCGCTCCTCCTCGGAAGCCCGGGCGCGTGGCGGCGCCGGGTCGCGGATCTCCAGTACGTCGATCTCGAATCCGGCCAGGATGCCGCGCTCGACCGCCTCGGCGAGCCCGAGCTGGACGATCTGGCGCCCATAGGTGGCCGAGTCCGCCGTCATGCTGGCGATCTCCAGCTCCCGGCCGTCCCTTCCGTGCGGCGGCCGGGGCGCGGCGAGGATACGCGGCGTGGCCGTCAGGTACAGCCTCCGGCCGGCCGGGATGCGGGCCTGGTCGTGGACGGCCGCCCAGGGGCGCCCGGTGTCGCCGGCTGTGCGGTGCGCCTCGTCGACCACGGCGAGGTCGAACGGGTCGAGCCGCTGCCCGAACATCGACCCGCCGCCCTTCAGGGCCAGTTCGAGCGGTCCCGGCACCTTCTCCACGCCGGGCAGGGCCCCTTCCTCCGGGTCGTCCCGCTCCACCAGGGAGGCGTACGTGGCGAGCACGACGGCGGGACCCCGGCCCGCCCACAGGGCCAGCTGGATGGGGTTGGTGGTGCACCGCACCCCCAGCCCGTCCAGGACCTCGTCCGTCTCCAGGGAGCACACCGCGACCATGGGGGAGCGGTGGCCCACCGCACGCCAGGCCCGCGCGGTCTGCACCAGCAGGTCGAGGGTGGGTACGAGCACCAGGATCCGGCCGCGCGGAAACATCTCCAGCGCGGCCGACGCGGCGGTGTAGGTCTTGCCGCTGCCCGTCGCGGACACGACGGTGGCCCGGGCCCCGCTCCCGGGCACGGCGGTGCGCGCCGGGAAGCCGAACTCGGCGAGGATCCGCGCCTTCGCGTCCACCTGGTGCTCACGGAGCCTGATCACGCACGCCCACCGTTCCTCGTCGCTGCCCGCGGCCACGTGGGCCGCCCGGAGAAGGAAAACACTAAGCCCCGCGCCAGTGGCCGAGAGTGGCTCGTCCGTTCGGTGCAGTGCGCAGGGCCAAGATCGTTCGCCGGGAGGATCTGCCCGGACCGGGCCCCTTGCGACAGTTGATGCCCAGTTCGCCCGATCGAAGGGGAGACCTCATGTCCTCGACCCGCCCGGACCGACGTCGCCGCGCACGCGTCGCCGGTACCACCGCCGCGCTCGCGGTGGCTCTCCTCGCGACCGTCGTACCGGCCGAGGCCGCGCCCGCCCCCACCGCCCCCGGCGCCGTGGCCCCCGCTTCGCCCGGCCTGGACCGCAAGGCGCTCGGCAAGGCGCTGGACGCGGTCCACGCGGCAGGCATGTACGGCGTGAACACGGAGGTCAGAGACGGGAACCAGGAGTGGCAGGGCGCCGCCGGGCTCGCCGATGTCGGCACGGGCCGCCCCATGCGCCCCCAGCTCCAGCACCGCATGGGCAGCGTCACCAAGGCGTTCACCTCGGTCGCCGTCCTCCAGCAGGTCGCCAAGGGCCGCATCGACCTCGACGCCCCGATCGGCCGCTACCTCCCCGACACCGTCCCCGGCGAGCGTGGCCGGGCGATCACGGTACGGATGCTGCTCAACCACACCAGTGGCATCGCCGACTACATTCCGGGCGCCTTCCCCTCGCTGGTGCAGGGATCGACCAAGAGCCTGGACGACAACCGCTTCCGCCACTTCCGGCCCGCAGAGCTGGCCCGCCTCGGCGTCGAGGCCGAGCCCACCGGCAAGCCCGGCGAGAAGTGGTCGTACTCCAACACCAACTACATCATCGCCGGGATGCTGATCCAGAAGGTCACGGGCGAGGACGCCGAGGCGTACATCACCCGCAATGTCATCCAGAAGGCGGGGCTGCGCAACACCTACTTCCCGCGCTCCCCCTACATATCCGGACCGCACCCCAAGATGTACGAGTCGTTCTACGGTCTGATCGACCCGCCGCGCGACTACAGCGTGTACGACATGTCGTGGGGCGGGACCGCGGGAGCCCTCGTCTCGACGACGGGCGACCTCGACGACTTCTACCGCGAGCTGCTGCGCGGTGGGCTCCTGCCCGCCGCGCAGCTCCGCGAGATGCAGACCACGGTGCCGGTACTCGGTGAGGACGGCGAGGTCGCGATGAACTACGGCCTCGGCGTGGCCGCCGTCGACCTCCCGTGCGGCCGGTTCTGGGGCCACGACGGGGCAGTGTTCGGGGCCGGGACGTCCGTCCTGTCCAGCCCGGACGGGAAGCGCCAGATGGCCACCGCCTACAACCTGATGAAGTATCAGAAGGTGGGCAAGGACGGGAAGGTGGAGCCGAGCCCGATCGACGCCGCGTTCAACGGTTTCTACCTCCAGGCGCTGTGCGGCAAGGACGCGGGGGAGCGGACGGGCAAGCCCGCCGCCCCGGCCGTGCCGCTCCCGCGCACCCAGGATCTCGCCCCGCCGATGGCCCCGCGCCCCTGACCGGCTGCCCGACCCGCCTCTGCGGTCCCTGCTTCGGACCGCAGAGGCCCGTGGGTGCTAGCCGAACGACAGGGCCGCGTTCACCAGGGCGTTCGGCTTCGGGGTCTCCACCCTGTTGTTGAGCATGAACAGCCGTCCGCCCGCCCACCCGAGGAGCGGCGAGAAGAAGCTGCGCTGGGCCTCGGCGGAGGCCTGCGGGCTCTGCAGGAACACCTGCGGGGCGCCGCCCGCCGGGGCCAACGTCGCGACCGCCGCGCCCAGTTGGGGCCCGGCGTCCAGGTAGACCACCACCTTGCCGTTCTCGACGGCGAGCGGACGCACCTTGCGGGCCTGGGGCGGGTTCGCGCGCCACTTCTCCTTGCCGGTGTTCAGGTCGACGGCGACGACCTGGTTGCCGTCGGCGTTCTTGGTCAGGTCCGTGTCCTTGCCGTCGGCGGCGACGTACAGCGTCTGTGCGTCCGCCACCGCGCCGTAGCAGTCCTGGAGCCGGTCGACGCTCTGGCCCCAGCCGCTGCACACGCTGGGCATCTGGAACTTGGGCTCGGTCTGCGAGCGGATCTTGCCGTCGGGGGTGAAGGCGAGGATCTTCCAGGTCTTGCCCTCGCGGGGGAGCGCGGTGACGACCAGCGGGTCCACCGAGAGGACCTGGCCGATGCGCCAGCTCTTGTCGTACTGATAGCTCCACTTGGGCTTGCCCGTCGCCGGATCGAGCTCCTGGAGCAGATCTCCCGGCTGGTCCTTGAAGTCGTTCGGGTTGAAGCAGAACCCGGCGCTGATCAGCCGGGCGCCGCCGCCCACGAACCCCTGGGGGCTGCAACCGCCCTGACCCTTCACGTCGTACAGCTTGTGCCCGTCGGTGACGGAGAAGGCGGTCGCGCCCCCGTTCCAGGCGAGTGCGAGGGTGTCTCCGGAGATCGCCATGTTGACGGTGAGCGCGGAGTTGGTGGGCGTGTCCTCGGCCCTGACCGCCTTCCAGCCCGCCTTGCCCGCGGCCAGGTCGACCTGCTGGAGGTTCTTGCAGTGGGCGCCCTTGGTGTTGCTCTCCAGGAGGCCGACGACCAGCTTGTTCTGGGCGGACGGCGCGTGCGGCACCCCGCACAGCGGGGTGTCGAAGGTGACCTTCCACCGCTCCTTCCCGTCGGCCGCCCCGTAGCCGGTGACCTCCTTGTACATCGCCTTGACCATCACATCGCCGACCCGCCACGGGCCGTACTGCCAGGCGCCGTCCTTGACCAGCGGGGTCTTGTTCTGGTTCAGCCAGACGGGCGCCTCGCCCGCCTTGATGCCCGCGTTGGGGTCGTAGTCGCCCCCGCCGTCCCCCGTGCCCTTGCCGTCGCCCTGGTCGACGGAGGGCGAGCCGGAGGGGGTGGGAGACGGACTGGACTGGGCGACGGGCTTCCCGCCGTCACCGCCGGTGGTCGCGAGGTACACCCCGCCACCGATCACCAGGAGGCCCGCCACTCCTGCGGCCATGACGAGCCCCCGTCTGCCCCGGAACGGGTTGCGGCCGGGCGAAGGCGGCACCATCGGCTGCTGCGGCGGCCCGAAGGCCCCTGACTGCGGCTGGGCGTAAGGATTCCCCGGTATCGGACCCTGCCCCAAAGGCGTCGGGTTCCCCTGTCCGTAGCCGGGCCGGACCGGTGGCGGCTGCCGCTGCTCCGAGGCGGGTGGCAGCAGGCCGGCTCCCGGCCACTGGAAGTCGTCCGGCCGGTGCGGGTCCATGGGCCCATCGGGGTCCGGCAGTTCTCCGGAGTTACGAGCGGTCATGCGTCCAGTGTGACGGGTGGGGCGAACTCTGTGGAGGGCCTCAGATGTGTTCGCCACCTGGCCGGATTCGAACCGGCCATGTTCCCAAGGGCCGTTGTCGTCCCCAATGCTCGGGCGGGGAAGCGGCGACGGAGCGAGAGGGGACAGGCAGCATGACCGAGGCTCAGCGGACCGGCTCGGCAGCGGGCGGCGGGGTGGGAGTGGCGGTCACCGCCGCGGTGGAGGGAATGGTCCAGTTCGACGAGCTCTACGATCAGCCCGACCCCCGGGCCTACTTCAGGGTGCTCGGTCCGCTCGACTACCGCACGCCGGGCCACGCACAGGGCATTTTCCGGCGGCTGCGGTCCGTACTCGACCCGATGGGGGAGGGCCCGCCTCCGACCGTGCTCGACCTCTGCTGTTCGTACGGCATCAACGCGGCCCTGCTCAACCATGACGTGACGCTGGACGAGCTGTACGCGCGGTACACCTCGCACGAGGCCGCGTCGATGAGCACGGCCCAACTGGCCGCATGGGACCGGGAGTTCTTCGCCGGGCGCCGCCGCAGCGACCGGGTCCGTGTCGTCGGGCTCGACATCGCCCCGCGCGCCGTCGCCTACGGTCGTGCCGTCGGGCTGCTCGCGGAGGGGTTCGCCGAGAACCTGGAGGAGGGCCCGCCCGGCCCGGCACTGCGCCGCGCGGTACGGGAGGCCCGGCTGATCACCGTGACGGGCGGCACCAGCTTCCTGTCGCAGCGCACCTTCCGGCCGCTGCTCTCGGCAGCGCGCGGACCGGTGTGGGTCGCGGCCTTCGTCCTGCGCACCACCTCGTACGCGGAGATCGCCGGCTGCCTCGCGGCCTTCGGCCTCGCCACCGAGCGGGCCGCGCCCACCTTCCCCCAGCGTCGCTTCACCGATGAACGCGAACGGCGCTACGCCGTCGACACGGTGGCCGCGGCCGGGCACGACCCCGAGGGCAGGGAGTCCGACGGCTACTTCCACACGGCCCTGCATCTGTCGCGTCCCACCAGCGACGTGGTGATGACACCGCTCGACACCCTGGTGCCGTAGAGGCGCGTCAGGCAGGCGGAGAGGCGTGGACACACCGCTGCCGCCCCGCATTGCGCGGGGCGGCAGCGGTGTGCTCGGTCAGTTGCCGGACGGGGCGTTCGCCGCGGTCACGTTGACGGCGGCCCAGGCCTTGTCCACCGTCTTGTACTCGGTGCTGCTCGCGCCGTACAGGTCGGCGGCCGCGCTCAGCGTGGCGGTGCGGGCGTCGTGGAAGTCGGTCGTGGAGACCATGTACCGGGTGAGCGCCCGGTAGAAGATCTGCGTCGCCTTGTCCCGGCCGATGCCGGCCACCGTCGAGCCGTCGTAGGTCGGCGAGTCGTAGGCCACCGAGTTGATGGTCTTCTTGCCGCTGCCCTCGGCCAGCAGGTAGTAGGCGTGCGAGGAGACACCCGAACCCGCGTGGACCTCGGTGTCGTACGACGCCGTCGACCAGTAGTCGACCGTGCCTTCGAGCTTGTCGAGGGACGGCTTGTCCAGGCGGCGCAGGAACTTCTGCTGCAGGCCCAGCTTCTCGCCCATCAGGTAGTTGGGCGGGTTGTTCGGGTTGTTGGTCGCGAACTCGACGTTGCTGCCGAAGATGTCGGCGAGCGACTCGTTCAGCGCGCCGGGCTCGCCGAACTGGTTGTCGTTGGCGTCGACACGGGTCGGCTGGAGGTTCGCCGTCGCGTCCACGACACCGTGGGTGAGCTCGTGGCCGGTGACGTCGAGGACGACGAGGGGCTGGGCGAAGGTCTGCCCGTCACCGTCGCCGTACAGCATGCAGCCGCAGTCGGAGGACCAGAAGGCATTGCCGACCTTGCTGCCGAAGTGGACGAGGGCGTGCGCGCCGGCCCCGTCGTTCTTGATCCCGTTGCGGCCGAACGTCTTCTTGTAGAAGTCGAGCGTGCTGGTGATGCCGTACTGCGCGTCGACGGCGGCCGTGGAGCGGTCGCTCGCCCGGCCGGTGCCCCAGCGGTTGGTGGTGCTGGTGAACGCCTTGCCGCTGGTGAACTGCTCCAGCTCCTTGTTGCCGGCGTCGCGGGTCTCGGTCTGGCCGCGGCTCGGGTCCTTGAGCGTGAAGGCGCTCTTCGCGGTCTGCGTGGTGGTCAGCGACACGCTGCCGACGAACAGGGACGAGCCGGTGCCGGTCGCCTGTGCGGGGAAGCCGGTCGCGGCGGACGAGGCGAGCGGGGCCGGGGAGGAAGTCCCCAGTGCGGGGCTGAGCTTCTGGCCGCTCTTGCGGAGCTTCTCCTGGACGCTGGGCGACAGGAACGAATCGCTGGCCGGGGTGTTGCTGAGGACCGTGCCGGTGGCCGCGTCGACCACCACCGTACGGCTGCCGGACTCGGTGGTGGAGCTGTCCTTCACCTGGATCTGGTAGGCGAGGGCCGAGCGCCCGGCGCGGGCGTCGACCACGAGCTGGGCGGCGCCCGCGGTGCCCTTCGCGGCGGCGGCGGCCTTCGCCTGGGCCTGCCCCGCCGTCAGCTTGGCGCCGGCGGTGGGGACGTCGACCTGGTGGCGCAGCGCCCGGGTCACGCCGGTGTAGCTGGATCTCGCGTCGAGGTGGATGACCAGGTCGCCGCCGAGGACCGGGAGTCCGCGGTGCGAGCGTATGAAGCGGACGTGCTGCTTGCCGTCCGCGTCGACCAGGACGTCGGTGGCCTGAAGTGTGTCGTCCTTGCCGACTCCGGTGGCGGCGGAGTGGGCGACGGCGGCGGTGCGGGCTGCGTCGATCACCGGCTGGAAACCGGCGCTCGCGGTGGGGGCGGTGGCCCCCTGGGCGGTCGGAGCGGCGAAGGCCGTGGCCCCGCCTCCCGCCGTGATGGTGACGGCCGTGGTGACGGCCAGGGCTATCGCCAGGCTGCGTATGTGGGGTGTACGCACGGTGGGGGGTCCTTAGAGGGTGCGGGGGCGGTCGGCTCAACCACCCGTACGCACGGTGCTGTTGTGCACCGCGGGGACCGTGTGGTCCCGGCCGAAACCCTGCTATGCCTGGCATGAACATGTAAAGAGGGATGATCGAGTTCTGTGCTCCCGGAACCCAGATTTAACAATTGCCCGGGACTTCGGTGGCCGGAAGATGTCCAACTCCCCCTCACCGGCCCAGATGCATGATCGCGCCGCAGGGTTGCCCGGCCCGCGCAAGGTTTGGGCGATGGTCCAGGTACGGAGTTCGCGTTGCCCAACGAACCCGGCTCGTACATCTGTTGCCGACCGGAACCCGACGAAGTTCGCCCTTTTCAGGCGTACGCCCCGTCCGCCACGGAAAGGTAGGTCCCGTGCCAACGGACGACGAAACGGCCGACGGATTCGCAGCGGAGCTGCGGCGCCTGCGAGGCCTGCGCAAGGTGTCCCTGACCGGACTCGCCCGCTCGATCCACTACAGCAAGGGATATCTCAGCAAGATCGAGAACGGCAGCAAGCCACCCACCCTCGATGTCGCCCGCCGCTGCGACGAAGCGCTCGGCGCGCGGGGCGAACTCGTGCGCCTGCTGCCCAGACCGGCGGCCGTCACCGCGCCGCGCACCACCCACGGCGGCCCCGCCGAGACGGCTCTGTGCCCGTACCGGGGGCTCGCCGCCTACGGGCCGCAGGACGCCGAATGGTTCTACGGGCGCGAGAGCGCGACCGCGGAGCTGACCGGGCGGCTCGCCGAACGCATCGGCCGCGGACCGCTCGCCGTGGTCGCCCCCTCGGGCGCCGGTAAGTCCTCGCTCCTCCAGGCCGGACTGGTGCCCGCGCTGCGCCGCGGCGCCCTGCCCGCGCCCGGCTCCGACGACTGGCCGGTCGTGGTGTGCACCCCAACGGCCCACCCCCTCAAGGAACTTCTGCGCTGCGCGGCCGAGGTGCTCGGCGCGGCGGGCGCCGAGATCACCCCCGAGGCGCTTGCCCGGCGGCCGCGCACCCTGCTCGACGCCTCCGCCGCGCACGGCCGCGGCCCCGGCCTGGTCCTGGTGGTCGACCAGTTCGAGGAGACCTTCACACTCTGCGAGAGCGACCGCGAGCGCCGCGACTTCGTCGCCGTCCTCCACTCCCTCGCCACCGCCCGCGGCCTGGACGGCGCCACCGCCCGCGCCGCCGTCGTGGTCGGTCTGCGCGCCGACTTCTGCGGCCGCTGCCTGGACCACCCCCACCTCGTGGAGGTCTTCACGCACGGCCTCTTCGCGCTCGGCCCGATGTCCGGCACCCAACTGCGCCAAGCCATCACGGGACCCGCCGAACGCGCCGGTCTCAGCCTCGAACCCGGCCTGGTGGAACTGCTGTTGAGGGACCTGGGCACCGACTCGGCCGCCTCCGCCGGCTCCCTTCCGCTGCTCGCGCACGCCCTGCTCGTCACCTGGCAGCAGCGCACCAGCCGCACCCTGACCGTGGCCGGCTACGAGACGACCGGCGGCATCCACGGCGCGGTCGCCCGCACCGCCGAGTCGGTGTACGCCCGGCTCGACCCGGCCGAACAACTGGCGGCCCGCCAGCTCCTCGTGCGCCTCGTGCACGTGGCGGACGACAGCGCCCAGACCCGCAGACCCGTCGAACGCGCCCTGCTGATACGGCAGTTGGCCGATCCGGAGTCCGGCGCCCGGGCCCTCGACGCGTTCGTGCGCGCCCGGCTCGCCACCGCGGGCAGCGAGACGGTGGAGATCACCCACGAGGCGCTCCTGCACGCCTGGCCGCGGTTGCGCGGCTGGATCGACGCCGACCGGGCCGGACTGGTGATGCGCCAGGAGGTCTCCGACGCCGCGACCCAGTGGGTACGGGCCGGTCGCGACCCGAGCCTCCTCTACCGGGGAACCCGCCTCGCCGCCGTGCGCGACCGGGCGCAGCAGGTCTCCGACCGGGCCCAACTCGGGCCGGTGGAGCGCGAGTTCATCGACGCCTGCGAAGCCGAGGAAGGGCGCGGAGAGCGCACGGCCCGACGTCAGACCCGGATCCGCCGCGCCCTGCTCGTCACCCTCGGCGGACTCCTCGCGCTCGCGGTCACGGCCGGAGCCCTCGCCTTCCAGCAGCGTCAACGAGCCCTGGACCAGAGCCGCACCGCCCAGTCCCAGGCACTGGCCGTGCGGTCCGGGGCGCTCGCCGCCGGGCAGCCGGAGGCCTCCATGCTGCTCGCCGCCGACGCCTACCGCACCGACCGCACCCCGCAGGCCCGCGGAGCCCTGCTCAGCACCCAGGCGACGTCCTTCGACGGGCGGCTGCGCGGACATACGGGCCCGGTCAACTCGGTGGCGTTCAGCCCCGACGGCACGACCCTCGCGACGGCCAGCTCGGATGCGACCGTACGGCTCTGGGACACCGCGAGCCGCCAGGTGACCGCCACTCTGACCGGCCACACCGGAGCCGTCACCTCGGTCGCCTGCTCCGCCGACGGCACACGCCTGGCGACGGCGGGCGCGGACGGCACCGTCCGGCTCTGGGACACGGCCTCCCACCGCATGACCGCGACGCTGCCGGGACACCGAGGGGCCGTCCGCTCCGTGGCGTTCAGCCCCGACGGCCACACCCTGGTGTCGGGCGGATCCGACCGCACCGTACGGCTGTGGAATGTGCCCGACGGCACCGCACGCGCCGTCCTCACCGGGCACTCCGACTGGGTGATGGCCGTCGCCTTCTCGCCCGACGGGCGCACCGTGGCGTCCGCTTCCGCCGATCGCACCGTGCGGCTCTGGGATGTGACGGACAGTCAGCCACCGATGGTCCTCACCGGCCACAGCGACCAAGTGCTGGGTGTGGCGTTCAGCCCCGACGGCCACACCCTGGCATCCGGCGGCGCCGACCGCACCGTACGGCTGTGGAACCTGCCCGACAAAACCCTGCGCAGCGTCCTGACCGGGCACAGCGACGACGTCAACGCGGTCGCCTTCACGCGGGCCGGCGACACCGTCATCAGCGCCGGCGGCGACGGCACCGTCAAACTGTGGGACGCCGTGAACCACCGGGTGGTCGCCACCCTGTCCGGCCACACCGACTACGTCCTCGCGGTCGCCGCCGGGCCCGACGACCGCCTCGCCACCGCCGGGTTCGACCAGTCCGTGGTGCTGTGGGACCCGGGGCGCTCCGCGCTCACCGCACGGCCGTTCACCGAGGCGTGGCAGTCGGCGTTCTCGCCCGACGGCCGCCTCCTGGCCTCGGCGGAGGCGGACCGCACCGTCCGCATCTGGGACGTCGCCCACCACCGGCTGCGCGCCACCCTGACCGGCCACGACGGCTCGGTGTTCGCCGTCGCCTTCTCGCCCGACGGCCGCCTCGTCGCCTCCGCGGGCGCCGACCGCACGGTCCGGCTCTGGGACGCGGCGACCGGCCGCCCCGAGGCGACCCTCACCGGCCACGACGGCTCGGTGTTCGCGCTCGCCTTCTCACCCGACGGCCGCCGGCTGGCCTCCGCGAGCGCCGATCGCACCGCCACGCTCTGGGACGTCGCGACCCGCAAGCCCTACGCCACGCTGCACGGCCACGAGGACTTCGTCAACGCCGTCGCGTTCAGCCCGGACGGCCGCACCCTGGCCACCGGCAGCGACGACCTCACCGTCCGGCTGTGGGACGTCGACAACCCCGGTCGCGGGCCGCGCTCCGTCCTTCACGGCCACACCGGCTCGGTGCGCGCCGTCGCCTTCGCCCCCGACGGCCGCACCCTGGCCAGCGGCGCCAACGACGGGACCGTACGCCTGTGGGACGTCGCCCACGGCACGACGTCCGACACCCTCGCCGGGCACAGCGGGTCGGTGCGCGCGGTCGCGTTCAGCCCCGACGGCAAGACCCTCGCGAGCAGCGGCAGCGACCAGACCGTACGTCTGTGGAACCCCGCCCGCGCCGAACAGACCGCCACCCTCACCGGACACACCGGCGCCGTCTGGGGCGTCACCTTCGACCCCGGCCTGCCCGGCACGCTGGCGAGCAGCAGCAACGACGGAACCGTCCGGCTCTGGAACACCGACGTGCCCCGCCAACAGGCCGGGGTCTGCCGCCTGTTGGGCGACACGGGCCCCGAACGCTGGTCGCACCTGCTGCCCGACCTGCCTTACCGGCCCCTCTGCCCGCCCGCCAACTGACCGGCGAATCCAGGGTGTTTCCCAGGTGTTTCCCGTTTCCCGTCGGCACGGGAGACGGCCACCACCTCGACAGCGCCGCCGCGCACGGCACAGTCTCGAACCACCGCGGCAGATGATCCGGCTCCGCACAGGAGCATCTGCCGCGTGCCAGGCACCGGCCCGGCACACGCACGACACGCACCACATGTACGCCACGTACGACGAAACGGGGAATCGGACATGCACCATACGCTGGTCAGAGCGCGGCGGACTCTCGTCGCGGCGGGAATCGTGGCGGCCTGCGCCATCATGCCGACCGCCCAACTCTCCGCAGCCGCACCTCAGTCGAGGCCATCGGCTGCGGCCGCCGGAGGCTGCGACGTGCTCGCCCCCGGCGCCTCGGCCACCGCCGAGGCGGCGGTCCGGGCGGCCTGCTCCCAGCTCGGCATCTGGTACACGTGGGGCGGCGGCCACGGCCCGCAGCCCGGCGCCACCTACGGACAGGTCGACCCCACGGACCCGGCCAGCAACCACGACCCGGAGCGGCTCGGCTTCGACTGCTCGGGCCTGGTCCGCTACGCCTACGCCCAGGCGACCGGGCAGGACATCCTGGCCGGCAACTCCAACAGCCAGTACCACTCCTCGCACGCCACCGCCCGCTTCGGCGCGGCCCAGGGCACCGGCCCGCTGCTGCCCGGCGACCTGATGGCCTGGGGCGGCGACAACTCCATCCACCACATCGCCGTGTACCTCGGCGCGGGCAAGATGGTCGAGGCCCGCCAGTCCGGCACCCATGTGATGGTCAGCGACGTACGGCTCGGCGGCGACTACAACGGCGCCGTACGCATCGGTGCGGGCCCGGGCCAAAACGGCACCTTCTCCACCTGGGGCACCGATGTGTGGACCCACGCCGAACCGTCCACGACCAGCGCCCGGGTCAACAGGTTCGCCGGCCCGACCCGCGTGAAGGTCGGCTGCCAGAAGCACGCCCAGCTCGTCGAGGCCGAGGGCTACCGCAACGACGCCTGGTCCTATCTGCCCGACTACAAGGCATGGATCACCAACATCTACATCCAGGGATCGGCCTGGCTCGACGGCGTCCCCACCTGCGCCTGAACAGCCCGGCCCACCGCAGACACCACACCCGCAAGGAGCTCACCGTGAACGTTCGCAAGAAGATCGCCCTGTTCCTCTCCGCCACCGCGCTGACCGCCGGCCTCACCGCGACCGGGCTGCCCGCCGCCGTCGCCGCACCCGCCACGCCCGCCGCCGAGTGCGGGGTCCGCTCCGACGGCCGGCTGTACTGCGGCAACGCGGTCGGCGCCAAGGGCTACGCCGACCGCTCCTACCGCTCGGCCACCCGCGGCACCCTGAACACCGGGTTCAACTGGTTCGTGTGCTGGGGCCACGGCGACCCGCACCAGGGCGGGAACGACATCTGGTACTGGACGCAGCTCGACAACGGCGCCTGGGGCAACGTCCCGGCCGTCAGCGTGAACACCGGCCAGGACCCGGCCCCCGGCCTGCGCGAGTGCTGATCGCGGCACCGC
Organism: Streptomyces mauvecolor; assembly: GCF_039532965.1. Taxonomy (NCBI): domain Bacteria; kingdom Bacillati; phylum Actinomycetota; class Actinomycetes; order Kitasatosporales; family Streptomycetaceae; genus Streptomyces; species Streptomyces mauvecolor. Next base: position 461,191 of record NZ_BAAASQ010000008.1, read on the forward strand.
TCTGAGACACCGGGCCGCCCGTCGATCCCCCGACGGGCGGCCCGGCCCATGTGCGTGGACGGCAGGGAAATTGATGGTGTGTCAGGGTGGTCGTGACCGGTCACGTAACGAGCGGTGAATCCTGTGGCCCGATCCCCTGCGCCGTCGCGAACAGCGAGCCGAGCCCCGCGTCGAAGCGGGCGGTGTACGACACGTCGTCCTCGAAGCCGCCGCCGCGCTCCGCGCCGCCGAGCACCCCGATCACGGTGTTCCCGCCGTGTGGCGCCGGGATCACCCACGGGCTGCCGGACACGCCGGTCGAGAAGCCCGTGCACCGGGCCTGCCGGAAGTCGCTGTAGGCGGGCCGGGCATCCGCCGTGCAGATGTGCTGGCCCGGCCTGTCGTGCGGATAGCCGATGAGGGTGACCCGGCCGAGGCCAAGGGAGAGCCGCTCCGGGTGCGCAGGCACGCGGAACCCGGAGCCGACCGCCTCCTGGACGCTTCTGCCGCCGACCCGGGCCACCCGCACGAAAGCCCAGTCGTACGGCCAGTTCTCGGCCCCCTCGCGAGCCCCGGTGAACCGTGGGTCCGGCAGCGCGGCGAGGACCGGCCACTCGCCCTGCGGGGTGAGCCCGTCGTGATAGCCGGGCGCGAACGCGGCCCCGTCCAGCGGAAGGCAGTGCGCCGCCGTCACCAGCAGATCGCCGTGCCTGCTGTCCACGACGGCGGCCGTGCAGGTGTGCCGGCCACCGGGCCACAGGAAGACCCCCACGGCCGGGTACGAGCAGGCCGACCGCAGGTCGTGCGGGTCCGGGCGGAGCTGCTCCGCGGCACAGGCCGGTGACTGTTCCGGACCGGCCGGGCGGGACCCAGCACCGTCGGCGCCGGTGCCGACGGGGCCGCCGCCCCCGTAGTGCGCGGCGGCAGCGCCGGGCAGCCCGGCCGGAGTCCCGGCAGGCCGCGCCGAGGAGGCGATGGCGGTGAGGGCCTCGTCGTCCCGGGCCGGGCAGATCGTCAACGTGCAGGTCAGCGCCGTGACCAGAGCGGCGTCCCGGACCACGCCGAGCACCGCCCTGAACCGGCCGCCACGGTGCGCATTTCTTCTCATAAGCACGCTGGCGAGGCTAGGGCCCGGGCACGGGAAGCAGCCGCGCCGACACGAGCGCCAACCGGGCGCAAATCGTTCGGGCGGCGTCCGGTGCCCACGCCGAGAGCCTGCGAGCGCGCGAGGGCTGAGGGAAGCTGGGAGGTGGTCGCGGGGACCCAGCCCGCTGGAGGTGTCCATGGATCCCGTGTCGGCGCTGAGACGGATCGCCTTCCTGCTCGAACGCAGCCAGGGCGCCACCTACCGCGTACAGGCCTTCCGTACCGCCGCCGCGGCGGTCAAGGAGCTGCCGCCGGACGAGGTCGCCAAGCGCGCGGCGGTGGCCGGAAGCCTGGAGTCGGTCAAGGGCATCGGCCCGAAGACCGCACAGGTGGTGCGCGAGGCACTCGCCGACCAGGTGCCGGCCTACCTCCAGCGCCTCGAATCGGAACTGGAGGCCGCGGCGCCGCTCGCCGTGGGCGGCGAAGACCTGCGGGCCGCGCTGCGCGGCGACTGCCACCTGCACTCCGACTGGTCGGACGGCGGCAGCACCATCGACGACATGGGCCGTACGGCGGCGGAGCTCGGCCATGAATGGGCCGTGCTCACCGACCACTCGCCCCGGCTGACCGTCGCAGGCGGACTCACCGCCGAGCGGCTGCGCCATCAGCTGGAGGTGGTGGCGGAACTCAACGAGCGCTGGGCGCCGTTCAGGCTCCTCACCGGCATCGAGTGCGACATCCTCGACGACGGCTCCCTCGACCAGGAGGACGAACTGCTCGACCGGCTCGACGTCGTGGTCGTCTCCGTCCACTCCAAGCTCCGCATGGACGCCGCCGCCATGACCCGGCGCATGGTCGCGGCCGTCAGCAACCCCCTCGCCGATGTGCTGGGGCACTGCACCGGACGTCTGGTCACCGGGCGCGGGCGGCCCGAGTCCGAGTTCGACGCGGACGCGGTCTTCGCCGCCTGTGCCGAGGGCGGCACCGCCGTGGAGATCAACAGCCGCCCGGAACGGCTGGATCCGCCGCGCCGCCTTCTGACCCGGGCCGTCGACGCGGGCGTCCTGTTCGCCATCGACACCGACTCCCACGCCCCGGGCCAGCTCGACTGGCAGATCTACGGCTGCGCGCGGGCCGAGGAGTGCGGCGTGCCGCCGGAGCGGGTCATCACGACCTGGACGCTGGAGGATCTGCTGACCTGGACCCGCACCCGCGAGGTCCCGGCAGGCGTGGCCGGCCGGGCCTGAGCGGGCCGGTCTCGCCCCGGGTTGTGTGCACACCCCGCGCGGGGCGAGCACCTTCGCAACCGCCACAACATCCCGGGACACCGGTCAGCCGTCGCGCGAGGGCGGGGATGCGGGGTGCGGACATGCCGGAGCCGGGGCTCCACCCCGCGCTGGGTGAAGCCCCGGCTCCCGTGCGGGACCGCGTCAGCCGCGGTCGATCCCGGCGTCACGCATCGCCTGCTCGGCCCGCTCCTGCTCGTCCTCGGTCCGCTGCCTGCTGCTGCGGTCGGCGATCTGCTGTCTGGCGTCGGATGCCTTCACCTTGGCCTGCTCGGCGGCCTGCCGCGCCTTGTCCTGCAACTTCTCGGCCTTGCCCATGGAGATTCGCTCCTGCGTGTGGGGGTGGGGTTCGAACGCATTCACCGTGACATGCGCCGTCACCAGGCGCACCCCGAACCATTACGCAGCGTGATGGTCGGCGGCGTACTGCCAGAAATCACGCATCAGGGTGACCGGGGTCGGCCCGGTCATCTCCACCTGACTCAGCAGGATGGTGACCGTGCCGGTGGACGGAACGACGTAGGCGGTGGTGCCGGTGCCGCCGACCCAGCCGTAGCGCCCCGGCACGTTCCACGGCTCGATGGGCTCGATGTCGACCGAGCCTCCGAATCCCCAGCCCTGGCCCTGCAGGAACAATGTGCCGGCGGCGCGCTGGGCGGGGGTCAGATGGTCGGTGGTCATCTGCCGTACGGCTTCGGGCGAGAGCAGTCGGCGTCCTTCCACGGTCCCGCCGCCGAGCAGCAGCCTGGCGAAGGCGTGCAGGTCGTCGATGGTCGAGACGAGTCCGCCCGCGCCGGACGGGAACGCGGGCGGGCTGCTCCACTGCCCGTCGGGTGCGTCGACGAGTTCCAGGCCGCCCTGCGGAAGGGGCCGGTAGCAGGTGGTGAACCGGTCCAGATCGCGGGCGGGCACCGAGAACCCGGTGTCGGTCATGCCGAGCGGACCGAAGAGGCGCTCGGCCAGGAACGCGGGCAGCGTGCGTCCGGAAACCCTGGCGATCAGGACGCCCTGGAGGTCGGAGCACAGGTTGTACAGCCACGCCTCGCCGGGCTGGTGCAGCATCGGAATGCGGGCGAGCCGTGCGAGCCACTCGTCCGGCGCGGGCACCGACTGCGGGCGTGGAGGCGCCTGTCGGAGCTCGCTGAACAGAGGTGCGACGGCGGGCAGGGAGAAGTCGGAGGGGAAGCCGTACCCGGCGCGGAAGGTCAGCAGGTCGGCCACCGTGATCGCCCGCTCGGCGGGGACGACGTCGTCGACCGGGGAGGACGGCGTGCGGACGACCATGGGCGAGGCCAGCTCGGGCAGCCACCGGGCGACCGGGTCGTCCAGCGCGATCCGCCCGTCGTCGACCAGCATCATGAGGGCCGCCGCGGTGACGGGTTTGCCGATCGAGGCGATGCGGAAGATCGAGTCCCTGGCCAGCGGGGAAGCGCCGCTCGCATCGAGGGAGCCGGCCACCGCGCACTCCACGCGGTCACCGCGGGCCACCAGGCCCACCGCACCCGGCACCGTGCCGTCGTGGACGTATGTGTCGAGGATCTTGCGCAACGCGCTCATGGGCCCACCTTCTGGAAGTCCGGCTCTCCTGGAGTCCGGTTCTCGAAGTCCGTCGCAAGACAGACTCCCCCCGGGCCGGGGAATCATCGCGCCCACCACATCTCCCTTGGCCGCCTGGCGCACATCGCCGTGCGCTGTCCCCCGTGCACCCCGTGCGACCGCCGATCACACGAAGTAGCCCCGCCGTGCGGGCGAATCGGTGCGATCCTGATATCGGGACATTTCTCCCCGAGGAGGCATCTCATGCGCAAGGTCGCCGACTGCCGGGACTACCCGAGCGAATCGAATTGCAGCCTGACGATTTCCGGGACGGAAGAGGAAGTCGTCCGGGCGGCCGCCGAGCACGCCGCATCGGTGCACGGCCACACGGACTCCCCAGAACTCCGCGAAGAGATAAAGAAGATGCTGAAGGACGAGGCAACCGTCTAGCGCCCGCCCCGGCAACCCGAACCAGGACCGACCACCTCCGAGGGCCGTTGCGGGCCGCTGCCCGCCCCGGCGCCGTGAGCGACCGGAGTGGTCAGAGCTCCGCCGCAGGTGGCGTAGGGTGGTGTTCACCGACGCGGGGTGGAGCAGCTCGGTAGCTCGCTGGGCTCATAACCCAGAGGTCGCAGGTTCAAATCCTGTCCCCGCTACGAAGACTTCGGCCCCCGGCACTCTGTGTGCCGGGGGCCGAAGTGCGTGACATGGCTGCCCCGGGTATGCCTGCCCGACCCACCCACCTGAAAGGGAACCGACGCACCGCGGCTCCCCTCTTCACCGGCGACGTCGGGTGGGGGGATGGGGCATGTTCGCTGTAGGTGGGGCCTTCGGGGTGGTGTTCGGATGTGTGGGGCTGCTGTTCGCCCTGGTGGGCATCGCGGCGCTGGTCGGGGTGGTCCGCAGAGTGTCGGAGCACCAGCGCACCTTGCGCGAGGGGCTGACGGCACAGGCCCGCTGTCTGGAGACGTATGTGGTGCGCACCCACCGTTCCGGAGGGCAGGTGCACCACCAGCGCCGTCTGATCGTCGGGTTCCGTGCGGGCGACGGGCGCGATGTGCGGGTGCAGGTGACATCGCGGCAGCCCTATGTGACGGGTGACATGGTGCCGGTGCGCCATCTGCCGCACCGCCCCGAGCGTGCGGTCGTGGACGAGGCGCCGACCGGGGTCGGGGTGGTGTCGTGCCTCTTCGGCGGGGCCATGGTGGTCTTCACCTGCGTGGGCCTGTTCTTCGCCGCGATCGGCTTCGGCGCGGCCGTGTTCCTCGGCGCATCGGCCGACGGCGGCGCCCCGGTCCCGTTGCCGGACCCGCATCTCACCGCCGGGCCCTGAGCCGGTGTCCGAACCGCGCCGGAACCGGTCGAGGGCCTTGGGTGTGGACGATTTCTGGTGTGGGGGAGGGCGGTGGGATGATGGCGCGATGTCTGATCGTGTTGTTGTTGCCGCTTGTGATGGGGCGTCGAAGGGCAATCCCGGCCCGGCCGGATGGGCCTGGGTGATCGCGGATGCCGAGGGGCGGCCGGAGCGTTGGGGCGCGGGTCCGCTCGGTACCGCCACCAACAATGTCGGCGAGCTCACCGCCCTGGAGCGACTCCTCGAAGCAGTCGCCCCCGGCACCCCCCTGCAGGTGCGCATGGACTCCCAGTACGCCATGAAGGCGGTCACCCAGTGGCTGCCGGGCTGGAAGCGCAACGGGTGGAAGACCGCGGCGGGCAAGCCGGTCGCCAACCGTGAACTCGTCGAGCGCATCGACGAGTTGCTGGCCGAACGGGATGTGGAGTTCGTCTATGTGCCCGCACACCAGGTGGGCGGAGACCCGCTGAACGCCATCGCCGACCAGGCGGCCAGCGACGCGGCCACCACCCAGCGCGCCGCAGGCACGGCCCACGGCGACCAGGAGATGCCGGTCCCCGCACCGGCTCGCGCCAGTACGACGCGGGCCAGGACCGCCACCGCGCGGAAGGCATCCTCCGCGGCCAAGTCGGCCGCCTCGGGAGCCGGTTCGGGCAAGCCGCGGACCATCAAGGCGAAGTTCCCCGGACGCTGCCCGTGCGGGCAGCCCTATGCCGCGGGCACTCCCATCATGAAGCGCGAGCAGGGCTGGGGCCACCCGGACTGCAGCCCTGTGGTGTGAGGCACGGGGCTGCCATGTCACCTGTGTCCGGTCGGTGGCCGCACGTGTGCCGGCCGAGCCGGCACCGTGCGCCCGTCAGTCGGTGGTCACGGGGGTGACGGCGTCCTCCCCCTTCTTGACGTCGCTGTCCGCGGGCTTCGCGGACGTGCTGGTGTCGCCGCCCTCGGGCGCCGTGTAGAAGACGGACCGGTTCTGCCGGGTGCGCTGCGCCTGGCCCTTGGCCACGAGGTTTTCGAGCGTGTTGCGCACCACGGTGCCGGCGATGTTGCGGCCCGGGTGGGCGTCGGTGAGACCGGCCGTGATCTCGGCCGCCGAGCGCGGCTCACCGCTCGTGGCGAGGTGGGCCGCCACGAGCTCCCGCAGCGTGGGAGCGGCACCCGACGCCTTGGCCTTGGGGGCGGGCCGCGCCTGCTTCTTGGCCGCGCGACCTGCGGACTTGGATCCCGAACGCGCCTGAGGGATGCGCGGGGCGGGTGTGCCGGCGGCCTTCTTGGGCGCCTTGCCCGCGGCGGGCAGGGCGGGGGTGCCGATCGCCTGCTGCATGGAGGCGAGCAGGGCGTGGTTGTTCTCCAGGACGCTCAACTGCTCCTGGAGCGCACTGATCTGGCCGGCGATGTGTTCGCGTTCGGCGACGTTGCTGTCCAGATCGCTCTGGATCTGGGCAGCGTACTGGGACTGGAGCATGGTGCTGTCCGGCACGAGTCGTTCCTCCGGGGGCGTGTGCGTACGTGATTGCTGCCGGATGTTACGCGCCTCCTCTGTGCAGGGGCACCCACTTGACAGTAGATGAGACCGCTCAGGGTGAATGAAACCCGTGGGCAACCGTTCCGTGGGGCACACCGAGTGATGTCCCACCCTGAGGATGGGGGCCGCTCCCGCCCCGGCGGGGTGAAGAGAGCGGCCTTGGGACCGGACCACCCGACGGGGTGTTACTCCGGTGTCGTGTACCGGAGTTCGCGTTCACCCAGGGTGCGCCGCACACATGCCGCGACCACATCACTGAGGCTTCCGGTACGGGCGAGCAACTCGCGCTGAATGCGGGCGCCGTTGCCGCGGGCGAGCAGTTCCGCGGTCGCCTTGTGGGCCCACGCGAAGTCCCCGCTGTCTTCGAGCGCCTCCCGTACATGGTCGAACAGGGCCCGTGCGACGACGGGTGCGGGGGCCGGCCGCATGGTCATGGGGTGCAGCAGATCGTCGTCGAGCCCGGAGCGCGCGGCCCGCCACGCGGCGAGCCGCAGCAGTTGCACCCCGTGCCCCAGCGGTGGCCGCCCCCTGCGCCAGTCCCGGGCGGCCGTCTCGACCAGCGCGCGGGCCAGACACGCCACGAGCAGCGCGGTGGTGGCCTCCAGGCACACATCCGCCACCCGGATCTCCACCGTGGGGTAGCGGTGGGAGAGCCGGGCGTCGAAATAGATCATGCCGCGGTCGTGCACCACACCGCTCGTCACCATGTCGTCGACCTGGGCGTGGTAGCGCTCGGCCGAGCCGAAGACACCCGTCGGCCCGGACATGGGCCATCGGCCCCACACTCTGCTGCGGTAACTGCTGTAGAGGGTGTCGTTGCCGTGCCAGTACGGCGAGTTCCCGCTCAGCGCGGTCAGCACGGGCAGCCACGGCTGGATCCGGTCCACGACGGCGACGCCCTCGTCGTCCGATGCGACCGACACATGCACGTGGCATCCGCAGGTGAGCTGTTCCTGGGTCGTCAGACCGAACTGTTCCTCCATCCACCGGTAGCGGCGGCCCGCGTTGACGGCGGGCCGTACGGGCAGGGGCGACGTCGCGAGGGCGGCGACCGCCGCTCCGGCTTCGGCCGCGTGCCGGGCCGCCTCGTGGCGCCAGCGCACGATCTCCGCGCCGAGTTCTTCCATGTCCGTCTGCGGCCGGGTGCCGAACTCCAGCTGCTGACCCTGCAGTTCACGCTCGAACGTGCCCTGGGCGGGGCCGCCGCCGTCGGCGGCGCACTTGGCAAGACGGGCCAGCACCTCCGAGGACAGGGCACACGGCTGCCCGCTGCCCGGGTCGACCAGGAGCAGTTCCTCTTCCACGCCTACGGTGCGCAAAATGACGCTCCCATCCTGTCCGGGCGCCCGTCGGGCGGCACGGAAAACGGCCGGGGGCACCAGCATGCACGGCCGGTGCCGCCCCCGGGTGCCGGTGAGGGGGCCCTCTTTCGGTCACACCCGTCAGGGCCGGGCACCGCCGGCCACAGCGGCCGCCAGGGCAGCTGTGCCGTCACTCACGTCACAGCCGCCCTGCCCGGGCGGACACGCCACCGACCGGGGGGAATCCCCGGCGCCCGGACGGCTTGGCGGTATTCCTTGGGGCGCGGGCACCACATATGAACGTCGCACACCACGCGAACGTACGTACCGACGTAGGAGATCTGCCGATGCGCGTAAGTCTTGTTGCCGCCGGGGCCGCTGCCGCCGCCGGAGTCCTTCTCTGCACCGCCTCCGGCCCGGCCGGGGCCGCCACCTCGGGCACCGTGTCCGCCGACCCCACCGGGACGGTCTCCAGCGACGGCACCGTCTTCCTCTCGGGCACCTACCGGTGCTCCGCCCCGGGCCCCGGCCCGGTCTTCGTGGCGAGTTCGGTGCGCAGCGGCGGCGTACAGCACGGCATCGGCGGGACGGCCGCGAGGTGCGACGGCGCCGAACACACCTGGGTCAACCACGAGAAGCCGCACGGGACGCCGGTGAAGCCCGGGCCGGCCGACATCGAGGCGACCCTGGTGCAGTTGAACACCTCCAGCGGCCTCCCGCTGCCCGTCATCCTCGCCACCGACTGGCACAGCATCGACCTGCGCCCCGCCAAGGACTGACGGAGCGTCCACGCCGTTCCGGTACCCCCGACGTCTGAAATCGCTTCTGGTTGCCTCCGCAAGTGTGCGGGCGGTGAGTTTCGGACATACCCGCATTCATGGGGTGCGGGGGTGCACTGTCCCTTCAAATCCCTCGTCCAAGGGCGGGTAAAGACCTCTGCCGACGGGGGCCAACATCGGTAATTCATCCGGCCGTTGCCCTGATCTGGCCGTTGATTTTCTTGATCGACTGCCAGGATGGCACAAGAAACGACCGAAAGTGTCCTGTTTGTTTTGACTCCTGATCGGCCTGCGGTGAAGGTCTCGTGCATGTCCCCTTCGTCCCGGGCCGCTCCCAGTGGCCTGCTCCGTATGCGCGATTTCCGATTCCTGCTCGCCGGAGCCGCGGCCGGGCAGGCGGGCGCCCAAGTCACCCTGGTGGCACTGCCCCTCGTGGCCGTGCTCGAACTCAAGGCGCCCGCCTTCCAGGTGGGACTGCTCACCGCCGCCGAGACCGCCGCGTTCCTGCTCATCGGACTGCCCGCGGGGGCCTGGGTCGACCGGATGCGCAAGCTCACGCTCATGATCCGCGCCGACGTGGTCCGCTCCCTGGCCATGGCCAGCGTCCCGCTCGCCGCGGTGGCGGACGTGCTGACCATGGCCCAGCTGTACGTCGTCGCCCTGGTCGTGGGCGTCGCGACCGTCTTCTTCGACGTGGCCCACCAGAGCTATCTGCCCCAACTCCTGCCCAGGGAACACCTGGTGGCGGGCAACGGGGCCCTGGAGACGGTACGTTCCTCGGCGCAAGTGGCCGGGCCCGGACTCGGCGGCGGGCTCGTCCAGCTGGTCGGGGCACACCTGGCGATCGTGGCCGACGCCATCGGCTACGCCGTTTCCGCCCTGTTCCTGCTGGCCATCCGCCGCCCCGAGCCCAAGCCCGAACCCGTCCCCGGCGCCTCCCTGCGCAAGGACGTCGCGGAAGGCCTGCGCTTCGTGCTCGGCCACCCGCTGCTGCGCGTCATCGCGGGCACCACGGCGCTCGGCAACTTCTTCACCGCGATGCTCATGGCCACGCAGACCATCTTCCTGGTCCGGGTCCTCGACCTGCCTCCGGCCGCGATCGGCGCGATGCTCTCCGCATCGGCCGTGGGCGGACTCGCCGGAGCGCTCTGCGCGGGCCGCCTCGCCGGACGCTTCGGCCAGGCCCGCATCATCTGGCTCTCCGCCCTCGCGACCGGCCCCTTCGCGCTGCTGTGGCCGCTGTCCGGCAAGGGCCCGGCCGCCGCGCTCTTCGCCGTGGCCTCCGGCGTGGTCTTCTTCGGCGCCGTGGTCTACAACGTCGCCCAGGTGAGCTTCCGTCAAACGCTGTGTCCCCCACGCCTGTTGGGGCGCATGAATGCCACCCTGCGCTTCATGATGTGGGGCACCCTGCCGCTCGGCGCGCTAGTCGGCGGCGCCGTCGCGGACGCCTCCGGCGCGCGCACCGCGCTGTGGATCTGTGCGACAGGCTTCCTCGCCGTGCCGCTTCCTCTTCTGCTCTCCCCGCTGCGCCGGATGCGCGACCTCCCCGAGACCGCCCACCCCGAGACCGAGGACGACGACCGGCAGGACGCGACGCCCGGCCACGACGAGAGCGTCCCCGTCGCCTGACCGACCCGGGCAACTCCCCTTGACTGCACGTCAGTTCAAGCCCGCCGCCCCCCGCACCGAGAGTTCCCAACCCCGAGAGAGGACCACGTGCTCCCCAGCATCACGGGCCAGTATCTGGCCCGCTACCAGCGCCTCGGCGCAGGTGACCCGGCGGCCGGGCTGCTGCCCGTCACCGGGGCCCAGCGGCGCTTCCTGCTCGTGCGCTCCCTGGATCCCGCGGGCCGCGCCGACATCGTCCCGATGTTCTTCGCCTTCCCGCGCGGCACCGTCGACGCGGCACGGCTGCGCGCCGCCGCGAACCACCTGGCCGCCCGCCACCCCGTACTGCGCTCCCGGCCCTGCGTCGTACGCGGCACACCCGCACTGCGGCCCGAACCGGCGGACGTACCCCTGGACCACATGGCCTCCGCACCCGGCGAGGCCGCCGAGGACGCGCTGCGCCGGGCCCTGGCCGGCTGGCCCGCCGACGGGCCGCCGCTGAGGCTGTTCCTCGCCCACAGCGGCCCGCACGCCGAGGAGGAGATCCTCGCCGTAGTCCTGGACCACACCGCCTGCGACGGCCAGTCGCTCGCCCGCATCGTCGAGGAACTCGGCGACGCCTACCGCGACCGCCTCGGACCCGACGACCTCTCGCCCGCCGAGGCGGCAGCCGAACTCGCCGCCTACCGCGACGCCGTCCTGCGCCAGCTCGACGCCGAGGACCGCGCCGCCTCGCCCCGCGCGCTCACGTACTGGGGAGAGCGGCTGCGTACGGTTCGCGAGCAGACCCCGCTGCCCGGCACGCGGCCCATATCCGCCGAACTCCCCACCGGAGCCGTCGAGTCGAGGCTCCCCTCGCCCGCCGGAGGCGTCCCCTTCCCGGCGTTGCTCGACGCCTGCCGGGCGGCGGCCGGAGCCCTGTTCGGGACCGGGCCTGTGGTACCCATCGGCTACCCGTGGGGCGGCCGCCCGGCCGGCGCCGAGCCCGTCCTCGGCTGCTTCCTGAACACCGTGGTCTTCCCGGCCGGCACCGGTAGCGCCCCGGCGCCCGAGGTGACCGCCACCGACTGGTGGGACGACCTGGACCGCGCCGACACCCCCTTCGACGAGGTCGTCCGGGCCGCCCGGGCGGGCGGATCCGCCTGGTCCGGCCGGCTCGACGGCCTGCTCACCGTGGACGACGCCCGCAACCGGACCCCGCTGAGACTCGGCGGGACGGCCGGCCGCGAGGTCCACATCGGCGGCCGGCAGGTCCGCGCCCCCTTCGCCGTCTCCGCCACCCAGGGACCCGAACTCCACCTCCGCATGGTGTGGGACCGCTCGGTCCTCGACGACGCCGTGGCCGAAGACGCCTTCGCGGCCCTGCGCGGAGCACTCCCCGCCGGAGCCCCGGCCCACTGAGCCGGGCCCGGCCCGTCTCCCGCGCGGACACCGTCGTACGACCGCGTACCCCCTGAACTCCCAGCATCCGGCCGTGCCGCGCGATCCGCGGACCGGCCGGCGCACCGCCGCGCGGGCGCACGCACGCGCCCCGCGCCACCCGACCCGACAACCCAAGGGATCGCCCATGCTCCCCCTCTCCTCCTCGCAGGAGATCGTCTGGCTGCACGAAGAAGTGCAGCCGGGCAGCCGCGCCTACAACTTCACCGCCTCCCTCGACCTGTGGGGCACCCTCGACGTCGACGCCCTGCGCAGCGGCCTCGCCGCCACGCTGGCCCGCCACCCCGGGCTGCGGCTCGAACTCGTCCCCGTGGCCGGCGCGATGCCCGGCCAGCAGGTGGCCGACGTGTGCCTGCCGCGGCTGCGCACCGTGGACGTCACCTGGGAGGCCGACCCCGAGGCCGCCTTCGACAAGCTCCTTCGCATCGAGGCGGAGACCCCCCTCGACACCACCGAGGCGCCCCTGATCCGTTGGACCCTGGTCAAGCTCGCCGAGGACCAGCACCGGCTCATCCACGTGGAACACCACCTGATCCACGACGGGCACTCGTTCGCGATCCTCCTGGGCGACGTCTTCGCCGTCTACCGGGCCCAAGTCCTCGGCGAGAAAGTGGAGTTGGGGACTCCCAGCTCGTACGCCGACCATGTGCGCGCCCGCGCCGGCGACGTACGGGCCAAGGAGCTGGGCGCGAGCCTGGAGTACTGGTCCGAGACGCTGCGCGACGCCTCGTACGACATGCCGCTGCCGGGCCTGACCAAGCCCGGCGCGCGGCGCCGCCACCACGGCGGCCAGCTGCGCCAGTCGATCGGCGCGGACCTCGCCGAGCGGCTGCGCGCCCACACCCGCGAGCGCGGGCTGACCCCGTTCGCCACCCTGCTCGGCCTGTTCGCCGAACTGTTGCGGCGCCACAGCGGCCGCAGCGAGATGGTGGTGGGCACCGCTGTGGGCAACCGGCCGCGCGGCTTCGAGGACGCCGTCGGCATGTTCGTCAACACCATCCCGCTGCGCCTGAACCTGGACTCGGGAGCACCGGCCGAAGACGCCATGGACGAGGTGACCGACACCCTCATCCGCGCGCTCCCGCACCAGGAGGTGCCGGTCCAGGAACTCACCCGCGCGCTCGGCCTGCACACCTCGGGCGCCGACAACCCGCTGTTCAGCGTCATGTTCAGCGCCCACGACGCGGCGCTGCCCGAAATCGACGTGCCCGGCCTCGACATCACCCTGTTCGAGGGATTCAACACCGGCACCACCCGCTTCGACCTCGATGTGGTGCTGCTCCCCGACGACCGGCGCGGCGTCAGCCTGCGCCACGGCGCGGCCGGCATGACCCTCGTCTGGGACTACGACGCCGACCTGTTCGGCGAGGACGTGGCGAAGCTGCTCGCCGAGCGCTTCCTCGCCCTGCTGCGCGCCTACCTCGACGCACCCGCCACCGCCCTCGCCGATCTCGCCCTGCCGCCAACTCCAATTGAAACAGCGCCCGTTGGTCTCGTGATGCCGGACCGCGACCCGCTCGACCCGGCCGCCGGCCAGGACCCGTCGTTGCCCGCCCTCCTCATTGGCGCCCGCCGTCTCACCTACGGGGACCTCGACGCGCAGGTCACCGCCCTCGCCGAGCGGATGCTGGCCGCCGGAGTGACCGCGGGCCGGCCCGTCGCCGCGGTGCTGCCCCGCGGCGCCGACTCCGTCGTGACGCTGCTCGCCTGCCTGCGCACCGGCGCGGTGTACTGCCCGCTGTCGCCGTCCGACCCCGCCGCCCGCATCGAGCTGCTGCTCGAACGCCTCGGTCCGGCCCTCGTCCTCACCGCCAAGAACAGCCCGGTCCGCATCCCCGACGGCCTGCCCAGCGCCGAAGTCGACGCCGCCGTGCTGCCGGCCGCCCGCGCGGCCGAGGCCGTGCCGAACGCGGCGTACATCATCCACACCTCCGGCTCCACCGGCATCCCCAAGCCCGTCGCCGTAGGGCGGGACGCGCTGGTCAACCACCTGACCGGCGCCGCCGAGCGGTTCGGGCTCGCGGCCGGCGACCGGGTGCTCCTGTTCGCCCAGCCGTCCTTCGACGTCGCCCTCGAAGAGGTGCTGCCCTCGCTGTACGCGGGCGCCTGCCTGGTCGTACCCGAACAGGACGTGCCGACCGGTACCGAGCTCGCCGAGCTGCTCGCCGCCGCCCGGGTCACCGTGGCCAACCTGCCCACCAGCTACTTCCTCGCCACCCGCGAAGACCTGCTGCCGGTGATCGAGGAAGGCCGCTGGACGCCGCGCCTGCTCGTCCTCGGAGGCGAACGCATCCCGGCCGATGTGATGCGCACCTTCCTCGACGACACGACGACGGGCAGCGGCACCGGGTTCTCCGTGCTCAACGTGTACGGCGTGACCGAGGCCGCGATCAGCTCCACCGTGCACGAGATCACCCGGGACGGCCTCGTCGAGGGCGCCGAGATCCCGCTCGGCACCGAGCTGCCCGGCGAGCGCATCCACGTCCTGGACGAGGGCCTGCGACCGCTGCCCACCGGCGCGGTCGGCGAACTCGCCGTCGCGGGCGCCGGGCTGGCCGAAGGCTACGTCGGCAACCCGCAGGCCACCGCCGCCCGCTTCGTCACCGTCGAGGCACTCGGCGGCGAACGCGTCTACCTCACCGGCGACCTCGGCTACCGCGGCCAGGACGGCCTCCTCCGCTTCCTGGGCCGCCGCGACAACCAGATCAAACTGCGCGGCTACCGCATCGAACTCGAAGAGGTCGAGGCCGCCGCCTCCGCCGTGCTCGGCGGCCGGTCCTGCGCCGTCGTCCTCGACAAGGAATCCAGTGGCTGCCCCCGCCTCGTCGCGTTCCGTGAACGCGACGAGGCAGCCGAGGAGTGGGACGAGCAGGCCCTGCACGCCGAGCTCGCCGCCCGCCTCCCCGGCGCGCTCGTGCCCGGCCGCTGGGTGCTCCTCGACACCATGCCGACGCTCGCCGGAGGCAAGCCCGACCGGGTGGCCCTCGCCCGCCTGGCCGCCGAGCTGACCCCGGCCGCCCCGGCCGAGGAGACCGCCCCGATGACGGACCCGGCGCTGTCGGAAGACCCGGCCGTCGTGCTGCTCGCGAAGGGGTGGCGGGAGGTGCTCGGGCACGACCGCTTCGAGGAGAGCTCGCACTTCTTCCGCATCGGCGGCCACTCGCTGCTCGCAGCCCAGCTGGCGGCCTGGCTGGAACCGCACCTGGGCGAGCGTCCCTCGCTGCGCCTGCTCTTCCAGCACCCGGTCCTCGCCGACCAGGCCCGCGCCCTCGCCGAGACCGCCACCCCCGCCACGCCGAAGGAGTCGTGATGACCGAGCAGTTGATGGACCGTCAAGAACTGGACCGTACGAACGCCGCCTTGAGTGTGCTGCACGGCGCACCCCTTCCCGGGTCCGCCGAGTCCGGGGTGTTGTCGCGCTACGAGGAGTGGGTGCGGCGCTCCCCAGACGCCCCCGCGGTGATCGACGGGGAGTGTCGCTGGACCTACGCGCAGCTCGACGAGGCGGCCGAGGCGGTCGCCAAGACCCTGGCCGACCGGGTCCGGCCCGGCGACCTCGTCGGGGTCTGCCTGGACCGTTCCGCGGCCCTGGTGATCACCGCGGTCGCGCTTGCCCGGATCGGCGCGGTCTATCTGCCGCTCGGCCCGCGCCCGGGCGAGCGGCGGATCGCCGCGGTCACCGAGGACATCGGCGTCGTCTGCCTCATCGGCGATCCCGAAGTCCTGGCGAAGCGTCAGGGAGCCGTCGAACACGTCGAGTTGCCGCTCCCGGGCGAAGGCGCCAACGCCGCCCCCTGCGTCGTGGCCGCGTTCAGCCCGGTCGCACCCGGTGCCCGCACCGCTCCGCCCGAGGCCCTGTACGCCGTACTCACCTCGGGCTCCACCGGCCGCCCCAAGGCCGTCGCCGTCGCCGAACCCGCGCTCGCCGCGCTCCTTCACTGGTACCGCGCGGAGACCGGGCTGGCCCCCGGCGACCGCCAGTCCCTGCTGATCGGCGTCGCCTTCGACCCGCACCTCCTCGAACTGTGGGCCGGCCTCACCTGTGGCGCGGCCCTCATACCCGCGCCCGACGACGTCCGCTGGGACCCGGCCGCGCTCACCGACTGGTGGCGCGACGCCCAGGTCACCGTCGCCGTGTCGGCCACCCCCATGATCGAACCTCTCCTGGACCGGCCCTGGCCACAGGATCTGAAGCTCCGTCACCTCATGGTCGGCGGCGACCGGATGCGCCGCCGCCCCGGCCCCGACGTGACCGCCACCCTCCACAACGCCTACGGCCCGGCCGAGGCCACCGTCATCACCACCACCCACGCCATGCGGGCCGACGACCCGGACGTGCACTCCGACGCGGCGCCGCCCATCGGCACCCCGATCGCGGGCGCCACCGTGGCCGTCACCGACACCGACGGCACCGTCCTGCCCCGCGGCGAGGACGGCGAACTGCGCATCGGCGGCACCTGTCTGGCCCTCGGCTACCTCGACCCGGAGCTGACCGCGCGCCGCTTCGGCGCCCCGCTGCCGGAGCTGCCGGGCGTGGACCGCATGTACCGCACCGGCGACCGGGTGCGCATGCTCGACGACGGCCGGCTCGTCTTCCTCGGCCGCCTCGACGACCAGGTCAAGATCAGCGGAGTGCGCATCGAACCGGCCGAGGTCGAGGCCGCCTTCGAGCACGACACCGCCGTCCGCAGCGCCGTCGTCACCGCGCCCCGCGACACCGAGGGCCGCGCCCGGCTCGTGGCGTACGTCCTGCCCGCCCCCGGCGCCACCCCCGCCGCCGACGAACTGCTCGCCGGTGTACGCGTCTGGCTGCCCGAGCAGGCGGTGCCCTCGACGGTGCGCGTCGTGGACGCCTTCCCGCTGGACGCCAACGGCAAGGTGGACCGGCCGGCCCTCCTCAAGCTCGCCGAAGAGGCACCCGCGGTCGCCGCGACCGAAGCCACCCTGCCCGACGACGCGACCGCCGACGAGCGGCTCGTCCTCGCCTCGGTGCGCGACCTGCTCGCCCGCCCCGAGGCCACCCTGGAGGACAACTTCACCGACGCCGGAGGCACCTCCCTGCTCGCCGCCCGCCTCCTGGAAGTCCTGGAGAAGGAGACCCACGTGCGGCTGCGCGCACCGGAGTTGCTGCGCCAGCCCGACCTTCGGGCCATCGCCGCCGTCATCGACAAGCGCCGCAGGGCGAGGCCCTGACGTGACGAACCCCGAGACCCTCCTCGACGACCGGAAGGAAACGACCGTGACCGTGGCCCGGACCGGCCTGCCCGCCCTGGTGGCGCGGCACGCCGCACACACCCCACACGCCCTCGCGGTGGCGGACGGCGACACCACCCTCACCTACGCCCAACTGGCAGACGCGGCACGCCGGTTGGCCACCTACCTCCACCAGCAGGGCGTACGCCCCGGTGACTTCGTGGCGCTCCTCATGCCGCGCTCGGCCAGGACCGTCGTCGCCCAGCTCGCCCTGTGGTGGGCGGGCGCGGCCTGCGTACCCCTCGACCCGGCGCACCCCCGGCCCCGTACCGCGGCCATGCTCGAAGACTCGGGCGCCACCCTCACCGTCGGTGACAGCAAGCTGCTCGAAGCGGCCGGCACGCCGGGCGCCACCCTGGCGCTGCCCGGCGACGAGCAACTGGCCTACGCGCAGACACCCGGCGACGGACCAGGGCCGGACGACACCGCGTTCGTCATGTTCACCTCCGGCTCCACCGGCCGCCCCAAGGGCGTCGCGATCCGCCACGGCGCCATCGCCGAGCTCGTCACCGACCCCACCTACGTCACCGTCACCGCGCGCGACCGAGTGCTCCTCCACTCCCCGGCGACGTTCGACGGCTCCACCTTCGAGGTGTGGTCGGCACTCGCCAACGGCGCGGCCGTCGTGGTGTGCACCACCGAGCGGCCCTCCTTCGAGGACCTGGCCAAGGAGGTGGAGCGGCACGGCGTCACCGTCGCGTTCTTCACCACGGCCCTCTTCCACCAGCTCGCCGCCCGCCGCTCCCGCGTCTTCTCCCTGCTGCGCACCGTGGTCGTGGGCGGCGAGGCCATGGCCGCCCAGCACGCCCGCGCGGTCCTGCGCGCCTTCCCCTGGGTCGAGCTCGTCAACGGCTACGGCCCCACCGAAGCCACCACCTTCGCCACCACCCACCGCGTCGTCGACGCCGACTGCGACGGGCCCGTGCCGATCGGCCGCCCCATGGCCGGCGCCACATCCCACATCCTCGACGAGGCGTTCCTGCCCGTCGCCGACGGCGCCCAGGGCGAGCTCTGGATCGGCGGCAGCCGCCTGGCCCGCGGATACACCCGGCGGCCCGAGCTGACCGCCGAGCGCTTCGTCGACCACCCCACCCTCGGCCGCCTCTACCGCACCGGAGACCTCGTCTCGGCCCGCCCCGACGGCGTCCTCGACTTCCACGGCCGCACCGACGACCAGGTCAAGGTGCGCGGCTTCCGCATCGAGCCGGGCGAGATCGAGCACGCCCTGCGCGAGCAGCCGGAGGTGGACGACGCGGCCGTCACCGTACGCCGCCCCACCCCCGACGACGCGCGCCTCGCCGCCTTCGTGGTGGCCGCGCCGGGCCCGGTACCCCGCCCCGACGCCCTTCTGGCCCGCCTCACCGCCACCCTGCCCGCGCACCTGGTCCCGGCCGAGCTGACCGTCGTCGACCGCCTGCCGCTCACCACCTCCGGCAAGGTGGACCGCCGGGCGCTCGCGGACCTCGCCACGGCCGCCGAGGCCATCGGCGCCGCCGAGCCCCTCACCCCGCTCCAGCAGGCCGTCGCCGACGTGTGGAGCCGCTCGCTGGGCTGCGAAGTGACCCGCCCCGACGCCGACTTCCTCGACCTGGGAGGCCACTCCCTGCTCGCCCTCGTCGTGGCCGAAGAACTGCGCGAAGACCTCGGCGTCGAACTGTCCCTGCCCGACTTCTTCACCACCCCCACGGTCGCCGGACACGCCGCCCTGGTCGAGCGCGCCCTGCTCGCCGCCCACACCGATCTGCACCCCGACGCGCCCAAGGACACCGATGGCCACTGACACCTCCGCCGCCCTGCAGGAAGAGCTCCTGCGCAGGGCCCGCGCCCGCGCCGCCGGCCGTTTTGCGACCCCGGCGCCGGCAGCCGCCCGCGCCACCGGCCCCGCCCCGCTCACCCACGCCCAGCGCCGTATGTGGCTGATGGAACGCCTCGGGCAGAACGGCGCCCAGTACAGCGTGCCGTTCGCTACCCGGCTGCACGGCCCGCTCGACGTGGCCGCCCTCGGCTCCGCACTCACCGAGCTGGTGCGCCGCCACGAAATCCTGCGCACCCGCTACGGCCGCGACGGCGAAGAGCCGTACCAGGAGGCGCTGCCCGCCCCCGACGTCACCGTGAAGATGGTCGAGTCGCCCGGCGACGGCGACGACCTCCTGACCGAAGAGGCCCGTCGCCCCTTCGACCTGGCCGCGGACACGATCCCGCGCGCCCTCGTCCTGCGCCACGGCCCCGAGGACCACACCGTCCTCCTGACGTTTCATCACATAGCCATCGACGGCGGTTCGTTGGAGACCGTAGCCGAGGAACTCGCCGCGCTGTACGAAGCCGCCGTGAACGGCCGCCCCTGCGAGCTGCCCGAGCCGCCGCAGTACGCGGACTTCGCACGCCGGGAGCACACCGACGCGGCCCGCCTCGACGACGGTCTCGCCCACTGGGCCCGCCGTCTCGCCGGCGCCACCCCGCCCCGGCTGCCCCGGCCCGCCACCCCGCCCGCCGACGCGGCCGAACACCCCGCCGCCACCCGCACCACCGAGCTCGGCGAACAGGTGCTGCCCGCGCTGCGCGAGCTGGGCCGCGAGCGCCGGGCCACCCTGTTCACGGTGGGCCTGGCCGCCGCGTTCGCCGCGCTGCACCGCCTCACCGGCGAGCTCGACCTCGTCATCGGCTGCGCCGCCACCCACCGCGAGGGCCAGGCGATGCGCGGCCTGGTGGGCCTGTGCGTCAACACCCTTCCGGTACGCGTCGACCTGTCCGGCGACCCCGCCTTCGCCACCCTCGTCGAGCGCGTGCGCGACGCGCTGCTCGAAGCGCAGCAGCACCGCGAGGTGCCGTTCGACCTGATCCTGGAACGGCTCGGCGCCGCGGCCCGGGGCGACGACGGCACCGCCCTGGTACGCGTCACCTCGGACGTCGTCGGCGAGCAGACCGCCCTGCGGCTTCCGGGACTTGAGGCACGCGCCGTCGAAGTCGGCGTGGGCGAGGCCAAGTTCGACCTCACCTTCGGCCTCCTCGACGAGGACACTCCCGCGAGCCTGGTCCAGTACGGCCGCGCCGCCCTCGACGAGGAGACGGGCCTTGCCCTGGCGGCGTCCTTCGCCGAGCTGCTGACCGCCGTCGCGGCCGACCCCCGCCTCCCGCTCTCCCGGCTGCCCGGCCGGCTCGCCCAGCCGGGGACCGCCGCCGGGCACCCCGCCGAAGCCCGGCTGCTGGCCCACCCCGAGATCGCCGACGCACACGTACCGGACCCGGCGGGCGGCCCCCTGCTCGCCTACGCGGTACTGCGCCGCACCTCGGGCCCCTCGCCCGCACAGCTCCGCGCCCACCTGCGCGGGGTGCTCGGGCGTGAACTGGTCCCGGCCGCCGTGACGCTGCTCGACGAGATGCCGCGCACGGCCGACGGCGCGGTGGACGCGGGGAGGCTTCCCGCCGGCCCCCGTCCCGCGACGCCGAAGAGCCCCCACCTCGAAGCGGTGACGGAGGCGTTCGCGGGCCTCCTCGACCGACGCCCCGGCCCGGACGACGACTTCTTCGCCCTCGGCGGGCACTCGCTCGCCGCCGTCCAGCTCGCCGAACGCCTGCGGTCCGCCCTCACGCTGCCGCTCATCGGCCTCGACATCATGCAGACCCGTACGCCACGCGCCATCGCGGCACTGCTCGACGCGCGCGAGACGGAGCGGGCGAGGGCCGTCGCCTCCGCCGCCACGACCGCGCGCCCGCGCCGGGCACGCGAGGGCACGGTCCTGGTGACCGGCGGCACGGGCGGCGTGGGCGCCTTCGTCCTGCGCGAACTCGCCGCGCAGGGACGGCCGGTGCTCGCGCTGGCCCGCCCCGAGTCGGCGCACCTGGTCGGGGGCGACGGCGTCGAGGTGATCGAGGGCGACCTCGGCGACCTGGACAGCCTGCGTGCCGCCGTCGAAAGCGCCGACGCGGTGATCCACGCCGCGTGCACCTTCACCCGCCCCGAGGTGGACGTGGCCGCGATGGAGGCCATGGTCGACGCCTGGCGCGGCGGCCCGTTCGTCTTCGTCAGCAGCGTGGACGCCTATGGGCAGCCCGCGAGCACGCAGGTCGCCGAGGAGTCGCCGTCGCACGCCCCGTTGAGCGCGTACGGACAGGCCAAACTCGACTGCGAGCGGCTCCTGCTGAAGGCGGCCGGTACGGAGGGGCGCGGCGGCGCGAGCGCCGTGCGCTCGCCCATCGTGTGGGGAGCCCATGACCGGCTCCGCGACCAACTGCGCTGGGGCGCGACGGGGTTGCTGTACCAGGCGGCTCTGGCCGGCCGGCCCATCGCCCTGCCGGCCGCCGGTGCCGGTGGGCACGACTGGTACGGGGCCGCCTGGGTGCACGCGGCTGCCCTGGCCCGCGCCGTGACCGCCTGTCTCGACGCGCCGGTCCACGGCGTGGCCAACGCCGTGAGCGGGCACGTGGCCTGGTCCGACCTGGCCGCCGGGCTGGTGACGCTGCTCGGCAGCGACAGCACCGTCACGTTCGACGACGAGGTGCACCGCGACCTCGACCACCGCTGGCACTACCGCGCGGACCGCCTCGCGACGGCTCTGCGCCCGGCCGCGGGCGAGGACCTGCATGCGGTGCTCGCCTCGATGATCAAGGGCATGGAGTCGTAAGCAGCCCGGTTTGCAGGACAGTTGAGGCGCCCGCAGTACTTGAGTACGTCTGTACTCGGGTACCGCGGGCGCCGCTGTCTGCCAGGGGCGGGCACCGCGTTCCTGGTGCGGGGTGACGCTACCGACGGCAGGTGAAGATGCCCCAGCTCAGACGGCTCTCGCGGCAGGCGTCCACCCACAGGGGCAGATTCTCCAGGAGGCTCTCCACATAAGCCGGGCTGATGACGTCACTCAGCTCCGTGGCACGACTCCGGGTCTCCTCGGTGAGCCGGAGGTAATGCGTGAGCAGCTGGTCGCTGCGGTCGTCGAACTCGACGTGCGCCAGGCCGAGTTCGGCCAGCTGCCGGAGATAGAACGACGGCGTGGCGAACTCCTCCACACCGAGGCGGGCCACCACCGGGCGCAGCGCCTCGGGCGGCGCGGAATCGGCGGCCATGAGGTCGGTGAAGACCAGGACGCCCCCGGGCTTCAGGACCCGGACGGCCTCGCCGAGCAGCCGCTCGCGGTCCCCGCTGTGGCAGAAGGCCTCCTGCGACCACACCACGTCGAACCGCTCGGCCGGGAAGGGAATGTCCTGGAAGGAACCGGTGACCACCTCGATGAGCCCGTCGAGCCCGCGCTCGGCATTGGTCTTGCGATGCCGGTCGTTCTGCCCCTCGCTGATGTTGAGCGCGACGACCCGGCAGCCGAACTCACCCGCCAGATACCGGGCCGGACCGCCGTATCCGGATCCCAGATCCAGCACGGTGCAGGTGGGCGTGAGCCGGTCGGCGATCTTCGCGGCAGCCGTCTCGACCGTGCGCCGGGAGGCATCGGCGACCGGCTCCCGCTCATGGGTGTAGATCCCGGTGTGAATGTCCTCGCCGCCCCAGACCTTGGCGTAGAAGGCGTCGACGTCGCTCGTGTCGTAGTAGCGGCGTGCCGATTCGGCGGCACCGGCAGTGCTCTCATGACTCATCGCTGCTGTCCTTGCTGTTGCTCGTGCTCGTGCGTCTCCGCGTACGGAAAGTGACGTTGACCGGACCTTAACCGGACCTTCCGCGGACATCAGCAGGGCCAATTCGGCCACTCAGCGGGGGCGTTGAGATGCACCGGCCGACGCGCCGAGCCATGTGGCGCGATCACATGAGTGGGGCGACCGTGGCCCGCGGCCACATGGCGATCGAGCACGTGTGGGCCGCGCACATGGCTCGCGTACGCCGCCAGGCATTCGGCTGCGTACAGTTGTCCGCCGACCGTAGGTCGGCCGCCGCACATGTGTGACCGACCCTGTTCCACCCGCCAGGAGTTCACGTGTTTTTCCCGCGCGCCCGTCAGTCCACCCATGGCGCCGGCCGGCCCACGGCATGGAGGGCCGCCACAGCCGGCGCCCTGGTGCTTCCGCTGGCGCTGCTCGCGCTGGAGATCCGGGCCGGCTCGACGGCCCAGGCGCAGACGCAGGAGCCGGTGAACAGCGGGCAGGGCATCGCGGCCGAGGCCGTCGCACACGGCCCCGAGGCCCCGCTCGCGGCAACCGTCTCGGAGGGGCAGGTCAAGGAAGTCGCCCCGGGCGGTGTCCTCACATACCCGAGCGTCACCAGCTGCCTCACGGTGACGGTACGGCTGCGCGGCGGCGGCCTGGTGGGTGCGCACGCCAGCCTGTTCCAGGTACCGGGGGAACTGCGCTCCGACGGGATACTGCCCGCCCTCAAGGCCCTCGTCGCAGGCAGGCCGGTGGCCGCGATCGAGGTCAGGGGGGCGGTCGGCGCCTGGCATCCGAGCTACTTCACGAAGGCGATCGAGAGTTACGGCGACGGGGAGCAGGTACCGGTCCCGAGCGGCCAGGACGTCGCCGGGATCGCCCGCGCCGTGGCCGACGGGCTCGGCCGTGCCCGCCACATCGTGACGGTCCAGGACGTGCCGGACGGCGACCAGATCGTACGCTGACGCGTGCTGCCGACCGGCTCTGCGTAGCCCTCGTCAGGAGCTGGAGCTGGAGCTGGAGCTGGAGCTGGAGCTGGAGCCGGTGCGGGAGCGGGAGCGGGTGGCGTGGCCGGCGGCCACGTCCGTGCCCGGGGCGCCGTCGTCGGGGCAGGCCGCCGCCTCGCACAGCACCAGCACCCGCTGTACGAGGTTGTTGCCGAAGCCGCCGCGGTTCCAAATCTGCGTCACCGGCTGGGAGTTGCCCTCGGCGTCGGTGGCCCGGACGACGAGGACATGGGTGCCGGGTGCCGCCGTCCAGGGTGCCTGCCAGTGCCGCCAGGCCCAGTCGCGGCGGTGCGGCGACCCGTCGAGTTCGGCGTCGTACCAGTCGCGTCCGCCGTCCGTGCTCACCTCGACCCGTACGATCGGGGCCAGGCCGGACCAGGCGCGGCCCTCCAGGAACTGCGGCCCCGGCCGCACCACCCGCGTACGGGACATGAAGTCCGGGAAGCCCGGCGGGACCATCAGCGCGCGCGGGGCGATGCGGGTCACCGGCTCGCCCGGATCGTCCGCGGACTGCCGGTATCGGTAGGCCACTTGCTGCTGGAAGCCCGCGAACTCCGTGTCGATGACGGTGATGTCGCGCAGCCACTTCACGTGCGCCATGCCGTACCACCCGGGAACCACCAGCCGCAGCGGACAGCCGTGCTGCGGCGGCAGGGGAGCACCGTTCATCGCGTAGGCCACCATCACCTCTCGATCGCGGCCCGTGGCCACCTCCAGCGGCAGGCTGCGCTGGTAGTCCTGTTCGACGCCGCGCTCCACGCCGTGGTCGGCGCCGGTGAAGACCACATCGACGGAGCCCGGTGCCACACCGCATGCGGCGAGGAGGGTGCGCAGTGGTACGCCCGTCCACTCGGCGGTGCCGATCCCCTCGACGAGCCAGGGCTGGCTCACCGGCCTCGGCGTGAGCCGGGCCCGGCCGTTGCCCGCACATTCCATCGTCACTCGGTGTGTGACAGCAGGGAAGGACCGCAGCGCCGCCATGTCGAGTGAGAGAGGGGTACGGACCCGGCCACCCAGGGTGAGCGCCCATGTGTCGGCGTCCGCGGCCGGGATGTCGTAGTGGACCAGCACATAGTGCAGCCCCGGCGGTGTGAGGTCGTACCGCAGGGACTCCAGGGGCATGCCGTGATTGCGGGTCGCGAGCGCCAGTTCCTCGGGGCTGATGCCCTCGGCCGGCTCGGCGAGACGCCCCGGTGGACTGATGGCACCCATGCGACCGTCCATGCATCCATGGTGCCCCCGGGCACCGGATCCCGGCATCCCGCCCGACCGCGGGCAACGGATCGGGTCGGTGAGCCACCGATTGCGGGTCCGCGCGTCCGGCGGGACGCTTGAAGGGTCAGCCCTGTGGCGTCCGACCGCGCGTGCGGCCCGAGAAGGTGCCGGGGCCACCGGCGCGCGCGTGTCACCACCGGCAGCCCAGCAGGGGAATGCCGGGCGGACACGGCCCCTACCGTGCCCTCTGCAAGGAGAACGCCATGGACGGCACGACGCTGGAGGCGATGCGGACCGTGCTGCGCGGCCCGGTCATCGGACCGAACGACCCGGAGTACGACGAGTCCCGCTCGATCTACAACGCGATGATCGATCGTAGACCGGCCGCCTTCGTGCGCTGCACGGACGCCGCGGATGTCATCGACGCGGTCGACTTCGTGCGGGACCACGGTCTCGAACTCGCGGTACGCGGGGGCGGACACAGCGGCGCGGGACTTTGCCTGGTGGACGACGGCGTCACCCTCGACCTGTCGCCGATGCGCTGGGCGCGTGTCGACCCCGTGACGGAGACCGCGCAGGTCGGCGGGGGCAGCGTGCTCGGCGACCTCGACCACGCGGCCCATGGGTTCGGCCTCGCCACCCCCGCCGGGATCATGTCGACCACGGGCATCGCGGGCCTCACCCTCGGCGGCGGCCACGGCCACCTGACCCGCAAGTACGGCCTGACCGTGGACAACCTGCTCGCCGCGGACGTGGTGCTCGCCGACGGGACCTTCGTCACCGCCACCGAGCGGGACAACCCCGATCTGTTCTGGGCACTGCGCGGCGGCGGAGGCAACTTCGGCGTCGTCACCTCCTTCACCTTCCGGCTGCACCCGGTGCACACGGTGGTGCTCGGGGTGACCCTGTGGACGCTGGACCGGATCGGTGACGTGCTGCGCTGGTACCGCGACTTCCTGCCACAGGCGCCCAACGACCTGAACGGCTTCTTCGCCGCGCTCGTCGTCCCGCCGGGGCCGCCGTTCCCCGAGGAGATCCACGGCCACAAGATGTGCGGCGTGGTGTGGTGCTGGACGGGCGACCCGGACGCCTCCGACAAGACCTTCGAGCCGGTGAACGAGGCGGGTCCGCCGACCTTCCACTTCACGAGCCCGATGCCGTACCCCATGCTGCAGTCCATGTTCGACGAGCTGATCCCCAAGGGGCTGCAGTGGTACTGGCGAGGGGACTTCTTCGACCGGATCACGGACGGCGCCATCGACGTGCACGCCAAGTACGCGGAAGGCCTGCCCACCGACCTGTCGACGATGCACCTGTACCCGGTCGACGGGGCCGCCCACCGCGTCGCCCAGAAGGACACCGCCTGGGCCTACCGGGACGCCATGTGGTCCGGAGTCATCGGCGGCATCGACCCCGACCCGGCCAACGCCGAAGTCGTCCGGCAGTGGTGTGTCGACTACTGGGGTGAGCTGCACCCACACTCGATGGGCGGTTCCTATGTGAACTTCATCGGCGCCGGCGAGGGCGGGGACCGGGTGAAGGCCACCTACCGCGACCACTACGACCGCCTGGCCTCGATCAAGCGGCTGTACGACCCGCACAACCTGTTCCACGCCAACCAGAACATCGAGCCCGCCGCATAGCAGCGGGCCGCCACGGCAGGTTCCGGGCCGGTCGGCCGAGCGCGCCCGAACACCCCGGGACGGCTCGTTCAGCGCAGTGTCGTCGGGGGCAGGAACTCGCGGGGCGCCTCACGGTGCCACCACGCCCCGGTCGTACGGAGTTCCTGCCAGGTGGTGTAGCGGTAGCGCCACATATGGGCACGGATGAACACCGGCGGGTCATCGGGAAAAGGGTTGTGCCGCAGCAGGCGCAGCGTGTCGCGGTCGTTGACCAGGAGCCGCTCGACGAATCCGCCGAACCAGGAGTATCCGTAGGACGGCGAAAGCGCGAGGAACCAGAGAAGCCAGTCGAGCCGCAGATGGTAGGGCGCGAACTGACGTGGAAGGCGCCGCACATCACCCGGCTTCCCATGGAACTCGTATTCCCGCCACACCGTTTCCGGGGTGATCTCGACGTCCGTCGTCCCTTCGATGACGACCTCGTGCCGGATCCGCGTGATGCTGCCGAACGCCCCGTAGGAGTTCACCAGATGCAGCGGCTCGTACGTCGTGTTCATCCGCTGCTGATGCGAGAGGAGATTGCGGGCGGGCCGATAGCTGAGCACCAGGACGAGTACGGCGACCAGGACGACCAGGATTTCGTACCAGCGCGGGGGGCCGGGCAGCGAGGGCGGCTCGGCGATGGGGGAGCCGTCGAGGGCGGAGGCGGCGAGGACGATGGTCAGCCAGTTCAGCCAGGCGAAATTGCCGGAGAGGACCAGCCACAGCTGGGTGCAGATGATGAGGCACGCGGCGATGCTCGCCACCGGCTGCGGGGTGAACAGGGCGACGGGGACGACGAGTTGGACGAAGTGGTTGGCCGCCACCTCGGCGCGGTGGAGCGGCCCCGGCAGATGGTGGAAGAACCAGCTGAGCGGGCCGGGCATCGGCTGGGTCTCGTGGTGGTAGTACAGGCAGGTCAGATCGCGCCAGCACGGATCGCCGCGCATTTTGATCAGCCCGGCGCCGAACTCGACGCGGAACAGCACCCAGCGCAGCAGCCACAGCAGCACCACCGGCGGCGCGACCTCGTCGTTGCCCAGAAAGACCGCGAGGAATCCGGCCTCCAGGAGCAGTGACTCCCAGCCGAAGCCGTACCAGGTCTGGCCGACGTTGACGATCGACAGATACAGCGCCCACAGCACCGCCCAGCACACCATCGCCGCCCAGAGCGGCACGGCATCGGCCGCCCCCGCCACCACGGCCCCGGCAAGCAGCGCACCCGTCCACGCACACGAGGCGAACAGCCGGTCCGAGTAACGCAGTTGGAACAGGCTCGGCGCGCTGCGGAACGGCACGCGCCGGACGAAGTCGGGCACGGGGAGCATTCCGCGTTCCCCGATGAGCGCCCGGAACTGCAGGGCCGCCGCCAGGAACGCCACCCCGTAGACGGCCGCGAGGGAGCGCTGGAAGACGAGCCGGCCGAGCCAGTATGCCGACGACGAGAACCACTCCACGGTGGGGGCGCCTCCTGGTGCGAGTGGGCAGCGGGGAGAGTATGTGCCCTCTTCGTAGCGGGGATCGAGGTGCCACGTCGAGGCGGTGCACGACCGCTTCACCCGCTCGCGCCAGAACCGTGATCATCGGACCAAAGCGGGTGCCTACAGGGCGCGGCACAGCAGGGCGGCCGGCGCCGGGGAGGCTCCGACGCGCCCGGTGAAGGCGATTCCGGCAGCGTATTCCCCCTGGCCGCACTGCCCCTTGTATTGGCCGTACGCGAATTCCCCGCCGGGGGAACCGGCCGGGCGGTTGTCGCCCCGGTCGAACCAGACGGTGCGCCCGGCTGTCCCGAGAGAGCCGCGGGCGGGAACGCACAGGGCCGAAGCCGTCGCCTCGCCGCGCACGCTGTAGCCGGTCAGGAACTGGCCTGCCGGGCACTCCAGCTTCGTGAAACCGCCGGCCCAGTCGCCGTGGGTCACGTACCGCTCGTCGCGCACGACGGTGTAGGTGTCACCCGCCGCGCGCAGGTCGCCCGCACCCGCGTCGGTGCACAGCCCGCGGCCGCCCCCGTGCGCCAGGCCGATGAGCCGCTGGCCATCGGGGCAGACACCCTTGCGGGCCCCCGGATCCCAGTCGCCGAGGGCCGCGACGCGCAGCGAACGTACGGCGTCCGCATGGTCGAGGTCCAGCATGTTCCAGCGGGCCGGTGTCGCGATCCGGCCGGTTCGGGAAGGGGAGTTGAGCAGGTTCGCCCAGCCCGCCGCACGCCAGTCCGTCCCGTCGAGGAGTCCGGATCGGTGCCCGTCGCTGTCGTATCGCAGCAGGGCGAAGTCGTCGCCCTGGCCGGCCGGTCCGCGCAGGCCGACCAGCGGCCAGTACCCGAAGTCCGTGTCGTTCGCGGTGAGGTAGTCCGTGAAATGGGCGAACCAGGCGCGCGCCTTGGGGTCCGTCTCCGATGCGCCGGTGCCGAACTCGCTGACCCACAGCGGCGCCGTGTAGTGCCGGCCCTCGTCGGTGACGAAGAACGCCTCCTGGCGCAGTGCGTCGTACAGGTCGTCACGGGACAGGTCCTGGTAGCGCGGGTCGTGGGTCTCTCCGGTGCCGTACGCGCCCGAGTGGTTGGGGCCGGTGAAGCCGTAGAAGTGCGCCGAATACACCAGTTTCCCGGACCGCAGCAGGGTGTGCGAGAGGGTGCGGGCGGGGGTGAGGGTGGGGCGGCCGTGGGGGAGACCGTCGGCCGGGATGCCGGTCCAGTTGATTCCCTCGATGACGACCAGCAGATCCGGATCCGCCGTGGTCAGGATGCGGTCGGCCGCCTGCTGTGCGGCGGTGAACCAGTCATGGTCGTCGCCGTTGCCCCAGTTGGGGTCGTCCCATATGTTGCGCCGCACCTCGTTGTACAGGTCGGCCCCGACCACCCGCTTGTTGTCCCGGTAGCGGCCCGCCATGAACGCCCAGTCATCCACCCACTGGGCGGTCGACTGCGAGGTGTTCCAGCGTTCGTTGCCGTCGAGGCCGCAACACCAACGCGCCGTGTTGGTGTGGTTGTTGAGGATGACGGCGAAGCCGTCCCCGGTGAGGGCGGACACGACGGCGTCGTACACCTGGAGCGGGGTGCTGCCGCGGAGCTGTGGGTTGGCGGCGACCGCTGCGTCCGGGACGGGGGTGGTGTTGTGGATGAGCGCGTTGGAGAAGGGGAGCCGCACACTGTTGATGCCCAGGCGGTGGAAGTCGGCAAGGAGGGCGGCGATCGGCACCCGGTCGATGCCCACGGGCATGTTGTACGAGTCCTCGCCCGCATGATGGTTGGCGGGGTCGTCGATCGCACCGGAGCCGGTCCAACTGCCTTGTGCACCACCCCAGTTGGCGGACCTGAGTTTGAAGCGGGCGCCGGTCGCGTCGACGATGTAGCGGCCCCGGGTGGAGAGCGGCCCGGTCCAGGACTCGGCGAGCGGCTCGGTCCTCTGCTGAGCCGGGCCCGCGGCGGTCGCCGTCCCGGGGCTCCCCTGCGGGGCCGCGCCCGCGGGAGTGCCGACGAGCAGACTGACAAGCGCGGCCAGGGCCAGGGTGCAGCGCGGCAGTAGCCGGAACATCCGTACTCCGTCTCAAGTGACCGCCCTGGAAGCCGGGTTGGGGCGGTCGGCGGACATCGGATGTGGCCGGCCGACAGCAGCATGGAGTGCTGTTACCGCCGGGTACAACGGGCTGCGTGGTAAAGGAATCACCAAGAGCGCCCCGCCGCTCCCCAGGGCAAGGGGTGTCGGCGGGGCGGGGTTTGTGGCCGGGTGGGGTGTGAGGCCGAGTGGTCAGACGTTGACGCCGTAGTCGGAGGCGATGCCCGCGAGTCCGGATGCGTAACCCTGGCCGACGGCGCGGAACTTCCACTCGGCGCCGTGCCGGTAGAGCTCGCCGAAGACCATCGCGGTCTCGGTCGAGGCGTCCTCGCTCAGGTCGTAGCGGGCCAGTTCGGCACCGCCCGCCTGGTTGATCACGCGGATGTAGGCGTTGCGCACCTGGCCGAAACTCTGGCCGCGCGCCTGTGCGTCGTGGATCGAGACCGGGAAGACGATCTTCGAGACCGGGCCGGGGACCGCGGTGAGGTCGATGTTGATCGTCTCGTCGTCCCCCTCGCCCTCGCCGGTGAGGTTGTCGCCGGTGTGCTGGACCGAACCGTCCGGGCTGGTCAGGTTGTTGTAGAAGACGAAGTGGCTGTCGGAGAGCACCTTGCCGCTCTCGTTGCACAGCAGTGCGCTCGCGTCGAGGTCGTGGTCCGTGCCGGTGGTCGTCCGCACGTCCCAGCCCAGGCCGACCGTGACGGCCGTCAGCCCGGGGGCTTCCTTGCTCAGCGAGACATTGCCGCCCTTGGCCAGGCTCACGCCCATGTTCTTCCTCCGTGGTTGTGCTGCCGGTTCCGTCCTCCGATTACAACGCCCGGAACGCGGCTACGGTTCCATGATTGCGCAATCCCTGAAATGTGGATCACTGCCGGCGATGCGTGCCGGCCATGTGCCCGCGAAGCCGGGAGGCCAGGCGGTGCGCCGAGCGCGGCGAGGTGCGCGAACATCCGGCCGCGTTGTGCAACGCCCCGTGCCAAGTGGGCGTGGAAGCCGCCCGGATGCCGTGCGTACCCGATGGCGCCCGATGCGAGGTGTTGCGCTCGTCGCGTGACGGACCTCACCATAGTTCAATGGTTGCGCAAGCTTTAAAGTGACTGCATGGATGTGGGGACGGGTGCCGTGGACGCGGGGACGGAGATGCGCAGGGAAGTCGCCGTGCTGGCGGGTGGCCCCGCGGACGGGCTGCGCATGTACGTCAGGGGTCGCCCGCCGGTGGTGCAGGTGACGTACTCCTGCGCATGGGAGTCGCCGGCGCCGGGGGTGCGTGCCGAGGCGGTGTATGTGTACCGCCGCGACCACCGCAGCCATGAAGAGCCCTTGCGTTACGGATTCGACGGCGCCAGCCCCTGAGGGGGCACGCCAGTACTATTGGGTGGGGGCGGTTCATCCCCTTCGGGGTGTGCCGGAAGCACTGGGGAGCGCGCGCATGGCAGGCGGTCGGGGCGGTCAAGAGGGGTCGGGGGCACGCGGTGGGTCCGAGGTGAGACGGCGGCAGCGCAAGCACAGAGGGGTACGGCTGGGCCTGAGCATCACGCTGGCCCTGCTCGTCCTGGTGGCGGCAGGTGTGGGCTGGGCCTATATGCGGCTCGACGGGAACATCGACACATTCAACGCGGACGGGATCTCCGGCGACCGCCCGCCGGCCTCGACCCAGGGCACGAACGTCCTGGTCATCGGCACGGACGCGCGCATCGGCGGCAACGACGAACTCGGCGGCGGCGACAAGAGCGACATAGGGCGCTCCGACACAGCCTTCCTGCTGCATGTGTACGCCGACCACAAGCACGCCGTCGCCGTCTCCATACCGCGCGACACCCTGGTCGAGATCCCGCCCTGCAAACTGCCCGACGGCAGTTGGACCAGGCCGCGGACCAACACCATGTTCAACGCGGCCTACTCGGTGGGCGAGAGCGCCAAGGGCAACCCCGCCTGTACCCAGAACACCGTGGAGAAGCTGACCGGGCTTCGCGTGGACCACACCATGGTCGTCGACTTCAAGGGGTTCGCGAGGATGACCGAGGCCGTCGGCGGCGTCCAGGTCTGTCTGCCCCAGGACATCTACCAGCGGGACCTCAACCCCAACCGCACCACCCGTGGGGACCAGATCTTCGCCAAGGGCCCGCAGACCGTCTCCGGCCAGAAGGCCCTGGACTACGTACGCATCCGGCACGGCATGGGCGACGGCTCCGACATAGGCCGGATACAACGCCAGCAGGCCTTCGTCGCCTCGCTCATCAAGAAGGTCAAGAGCGACGGCCTGACCCCCACCAAGCTGTTTCCGCTCGCGGACGCCGCCACGCAGTCCCTCACCGTGGACCCCGGCCTCGGCTCCGCCGACAAGCTGATCTCATTCGCCATGTCGCTGCGCGACATGGATCTGCACAACACGAAGTTCATCACCCTGCCGTGGCGCTACCAGGGCGAGCGGGTCGCCATCGTCCACCCCGACGCCGAAGCGCTGTGGGCCGCGCTCAAGGCCGACCGCACTCTCGACGGTCAGGACGCGGGCAATCACCAGAGCGAGCAGGTCGGCGCGACCTCTCCCTCGCCGAGCGGCGGCGCGGCAGCCATGGGCACGGGCATCTCCGTCGCGGTCTACGACGGCACCACCGTCACCGGTCTCGCCGCCCGCGCCGCGGACGCACTCAAGCAGCACGGCTTCACCGTCACCGGAACCACCCCGGCCATGGTCCGTACGCAGACCAAGACGGTCATCGAATACGGACCCGGCCAGCGGGACCAGGCCGAGAAGGCAGCCCAGGTCTTCCCCGGCGCGGAAGTGACCTCGGCCGCGGCGCCCGGAATCAACGTCATCCTCGGCCGGACCTACGCCGACGCCCCACAGCCCTCCGCATCGTCCGCCACCACCGCATCGCCCGCACCCACCGCCCTGCCCACCGGCGTGGCCGGAACCGCCCGCTCGGCCGACGACGACGTCTGCTCCAACCTCTCGTACGGCTGAGGCGGGTGCGGCAGTCCCCAAGTGGGCTCGTGCAGCAGTTATTTGACGCCACGTCATGCAGGTCCGTTCTGCATCACCGCGGCAGAGTCACCCGGAAGGCGGTGTGGCCCGGGCGGCTGGTGACGTCGACGGTTCCCCCGTGGGCCTGGACGACCGCGAGCACGATGGCCAGGCCGAGACCGGAGCCCGCCGATACGGCGCGGTTGTGGCCGGCCCGCGTGAAGCGCTGGAACACCTCGGGCAGCAGATCCTTCGGGATGCCCGGGCCGGTGTCCGCCACGCTCA
This sequence comes from Streptomyces mauvecolor, assembly GCF_039532965.1. NCBI lineage: Bacteria > Bacillati > Actinomycetota > Actinomycetes > Kitasatosporales > Streptomycetaceae > Streptomyces > Streptomyces mauvecolor. The sequence goes on from NZ_BAAASQ010000008.1 coordinate 494,608, forward strand.
ACTCGCGTGCTCCCGTGCCGGTTTCACCGAGACCGAGGGTGATCTCGGTGCCTGGAGGGGTGTGGGTGCGGGCGTTGGTGAGGAGGTTGGCGATGACCTGGTGGAGGCGGTGTTCGTCGCCGGTCACCGTGACGGGCTCCTCCGGCAGGTCGAGCAGCCAGCGGTGACCGGGCGCCGCGGCCCGCGCGTCGCCGATCGCGTCAAGGGCGAGCCGGGTCAGGTCGACCGGCTCGCGCGCGAGGGGGCGGCCCGCGTCCAGGCGCGCGAGCAGCAGCAGGTCGTCGACCAGGCCGGTCATGCGCTGCGTCTCGGACTGGATCCGCTCCAGCGCGTGCCGTACCTCGCCGGGCACGGGGCCGCGGTGGCGCAGGGCCAGTTCGGCGTGGGCGCGCACGGTGGCGACCGGGGTGCGGAGCTCATGGCTGGCGTCGGCGGCGAAGTGACGCAGCCGCTCCTCGCCGGCCTGCCGCTGGGCCAGCGCGTCCCCGACGTGGCCCAGCATGTGGTTGAGCGCAGCGCCCACCTGGCCGACCTCCGTACGCGGATCGGTGTCGGGAACCGGGGCGGGCATCGCGATCTCCCCGCTGGCCAGGGGGAGTCGGGTGACCTCGGTCGCGGTGGCCGCCATCCTGCGCAGGGGCCGCAGCGAGAGCCGTACCCACAGCGCTCCGGCGAATCCGGTGGCCGTGAGGGTGGCACCGAACACGACGGCTTCGACGACCTCCAGGCGGTGCAGGGTCTCCTCCACCACCTCCAGCGGGAGCCCCGTGATCAGCACATCGCCGTCGTCGCCCGGCACCGCGACAACGCGGTAGCGGCGCAGCGTCGACAGCCGGATGCCGTGGCCCCGCCCGTCGACCGGCACCGCCGCGAGCGCGGCGCGGTCCGCGTCGGTGAGCGCCACGGCGGAGTCGGTCTGGGCGCGCACCACGGCGGCCTGGGTGGTCTCGCCGCGCAGCAGCCGGGCGCCGAACGTGCCGTTCGACTGGCCGCGGGTGTCCGGCTGGTTGTCGGCGTCGGGCTTCTCGTCGTGTTCGAGACTGGCCGCGAACCGGCCGCCGGACGCGCTGAGCTGCTGGTCCAGGCGGCTGACCAGGAACCCCTCGAGGGCGAGCACGGACGTCACCCCGACCGCGAGACACGCCAGGGCAAGGAGCAGGAGGAGCCCGGCCGTGAGGCGGGCCCGCAACGTGCGGGGGAGACCGGGCCGCCGCGCGAGGCGTCGCTGTTTGATCAGGCGGGGGAGATCAGGCCGTTTCATGAGGGGTCGGGCTTCAGCACGTAGCCGACGCCGCGCACCGTGTGGATCAGCGGCACCCGGCCCGCGTCGATCTTCTTGCGCAGATAGCTGATGTACAGCTCGACGATGTGAGCGCGGCCGCCGAAGTCGTACGACCAGACCCGGTCCAGGATCTGGTCCTTGGACAGCACCCGGCGCGGATTGCGCATGAGGAAGCGCAGCAGCTCGAACTCGGTGCGGGACAGGTCCACGAGCCGGCCCGCCCGGCTGACCTCCATCGCGTCCTCGTCCATCACGAGATCGCCGACCACCAGGCGGTTCCCGCCCGGCTCGCGTGCCATGCCCGCCCGGCGCAGCAGCCCGCGCAGCCGGGCCAGTACCTCCTCCAGGCTGAACGGCTTGGTGACATAGTCGTCGCCGCCCGCGGTGATGCCCGCGATGCGGTCCTCGACGGAGTCGCGCGCCGTCAGGAACAGGACACAGACGTCCGGCAGGCCGGCCCGCATCTCGCGCAGCACGTGCAGCCCGTCCAGGTCCGGCAGCATCCAGTCCAGGACCACCGCGTCGGGACGGAAGGCGGCCGCGGTGCTGAGAGCGCTCGAACCGTCGGCGGCCGAGCGGACGTCCCAGCCCTCCGAGCGCAGGGCGCCGGACAGGACCTCCGTCAGATCGGGCTCGTCGTCCACGACGAGGATCCGGACGGGACTGCCGTCGGACCTGCGGAGCACAGCAGGTGGTGAAGGGTTTTCCATGGTGCTTCCAGCATCCCCCGGGACGCCCGAGGACGGGGTGGCGGACACCTCTGAGTTTCCTCTGAATCACCTGTGGATCCGACTCCGGGCCCCCCTTTCAGAGGGAACTCAGAAGTGCCGGGGTGAGGCTGGCCGCGCACCGCCCACATGGTGCCGGACCACATGGTCCGAGCCCGGAAAGGGGGCCGGATGGCCGCCAGCCTCTACGACAGCCGACCCGGCGCGCGCGTCCCGTACGCCGCACCGCGCGGCACCGCCTGGATACCCGTCGCCGCCCAGACCCTCATCTGGAGCGGCGCCGCAGGGGTCCTCGGTCTGTGGTGGAGCGACACCACATCGGTCGTCGGCATGGGTGGATGGCTGACCGACGGGGGCCGCATCACCGGCCTCCTCGCCGGATACGCCTGCGCGGTCCTGCTCGCCCTCATGGCCCGCATCCCCGTACTGGACAGGGGTGTGGGCACCGACCGCCTGGCCCGCTGGCACGCCATGGGCGGCCGCTACACCCTCTCGCTCGCCCTCACCCACACCCTGCTGATCATCTGGGGCTACGCGGTCACCTCGCACGCGAACGTGGTGAACCAGACCACCACCCTCGTGCTGCACTACCCCGACCTGCTGAAGGGCACCGCCGGATTCCTGCTCCTCGTGGGCACCGGCATCGTCTCCGCGCGCGCCGCCCGCCGCAGGATGCGCTACGAGACCTGGCACTATCTCCACTTCGCGACGTACCTCGCGGTCTTCCTCGTCTTCGGGCACCAGCTCTCCAACGGCGCCGACTTCGTCGGCAACCGGCCTGCCCAGCTCGCCTGGTACGCGATGTACCTCGGCATCGCCGCACTGCTCCTGTGGTACCGCTTCGTCGTCCCCGTCCGCCGCGGAATGCGCCACCGTCTGCGCGTCGCCGAGGTCCGCGGCGAAGCCCCCGGCGTCGTGTCCGTCCACCTCGCCGGCGAGCACCTCGACGAACTCGGCGCGGAACCCGGGCAGTTCTTCCGCTGGCGCTTCCTCGCTCCCGGCCTGTGGTGGGCCGCCAACCCGTACTCGCTCTCCGCCCCCGCTCACCACCGCCACCTGCGCATCACCGTGAAGGCCGTCGGTACCCACAGCGCCGCCCTCGCCACACTGGCCCCCGGCACCCGTGTGTGGGCCGAAGGCCCCTACGGCGGCTTCACCGCGGCCCGCCGCACCACGACCAGGACGCTGCTCCTGGGCGGCGGCGTCGGCATCACCCCGCTGCGCACGCTCCTGGAGACCCTGCCCGGCGACATCACCCTCATCTACCGGGCCCGCCGCCCCGAGGACCTCGCGCTGCGCGGCGAACTCGACGCCCTCGCGGCGGCCCGCGGCGCACGGATCCTCTACTCGGTCGACGAACCGGCCGCCCACTGCCTGCCGCTGACGGCTGCGGCCCTGCTCCGGTACGTGCCCGACCTGAGGGACCGGGACGTGTACCTCTGCGGCCCGCCCGGCATGACCGACGCGGCGCTGGGAGCCCTGCGCGACGCGGGAGTGCAGCGCCGCCGCATCCACCACGAGTCCTTCGCGTTCTGATGCGCGACCCGAAACCAGAGGAGACCCGCCGTGCGCCGAGTCGCCGTCACCACCCTGTCGACCGCCGCGGGTGTGGTCCTGTTGCTTTCCCTCAAGCCCCACCAGAGCCATCCGCCCGCCGTGTCCGCACCCCGGCCGACCACCTCGACACCGGCGACGGCGGCCACCGGCACCCGTACCGGCGACTTCACCGGGGACGCCATCGACACCCGGTACGGGCCGGTCCAGGTGTCGGTCACCCTCGACAAGGGGCGACTCACCGCCGTCCACGTCCTCCAGGTGCCCAGCGAGCGGGGGCGCGATCAGGAGATCGCCGCACGCGCCGTGCCCCGCCTGAACGAGGAGGCGCTCGGCGCGCAGAACGCCCGGATCGACGCCGTATCGGGCGCGAGCTACACCAGCGAGGGCTACATCCAGTCCCTGCAGAGCGCATTGGACAAGGGCGGTGAGTGACATGACCAGGGCGGCAGAGGCGCCGCACTCGACCGGTCCGGCCGAAGGGTTGCACCCGCCCCGCGCGGCCGGCAGCCTTCGCCATGCCGAACACGTCATGGGCACCGTCTTCTCCTTCGACATACGTGACCGGCCCACCCCCGAGGTCCGCGACGCCCTGGCCGAGGCCGTCGCCTGGCTGCACCACGTGGACGCCGTCTTCTCCACCTACCGGCCCGACAGCGCCATCAGCCGTATGGCGCGGGGCTACATGGGCGTGAGCGACTGCCCGCCCGAAGTGGCCGAAGTGCTCACCCTCTGCGAGAGGGCCGCCGTCACGACAGACGGCTGGTTCAGCCACACCCCCGGCGGCCGACTCGACCCCTCCGGGCTGGTCAAGGGCTGGGCCACCGAACATGCCTCACAGATCCTGTACGACGCCGGGGCCCGGAACACATGCGTCAACGGCGGCGGCGACCTTCAGCTCAGGGGCGAACCGACCCCCGGCAGCGCATGGCGCATCGGCATCGCGCACCCCTTGCGCCCCGGCCATCTCCTGACCGTCGTCGTCGGCCGAGACCTCGCCGTCGCCACCTCCGGTACCGCCGAACGCGGCCACCACATCCTCGACCCACACACCGGGCTGCCTGCCACCAGCCTCGCATCGGTCACCGTGACCGGGCGCCACCTCACCGAGGTCGATGCATACGCCACCGCCCTCTTCGCCATGGGGGACGCCCCGACCCGGACCTGGACCCGGGCCCACAGCGGGTACGAGACGTTGCTGGTGACCACGGCGGGCACGGTGTGGGAGAGCGACCACTTTCCCGCCGCCCGACACGACAACTCGCCCACACATCAAGGTGGTTGATGTGCCGTGAAGACATGGCGTCGCAACCCACTGGTCCGGGCCGACGCTGCCTCCGGGTCGGAGAGCTGTTCCCAGAAGGCGGGCAGGTCGCTGTCCCGCACATCGCGCGGGGCGACCGTCATCAGGAGGAGGGTCCGGCCGGCGGAGCACCCGTGGTCGCGGCCTGGTACAGAGCCTTGGTGGCGGCACCGAAGTACGCGCTATAGGAGACCTGCGGGGTATTGCCGCCGGTGTGGTAGCCGCCGATGACCCCGATCACCGCCCACCCGCCGGGCCGCGCCACCAGCATCGGGCCGCCGCTGGTCCCGCCCACGAAGGCGTCACACGCGATGCGATCGAAGGTGCCCGGGTCGGCCGGGTCGTCACTGACCCACTTGGTGGTCCAGCTCAGACACTCGATCGGCTTCTGCGCGCCCCCGGGGTAGCCGATCATCCGCACCGGGGCGTGCGCATACCCCGACTCGACGATCAACTGGACCGCGCCGGCCGCATCCTGGAGAGGCTTCCCGTCCTGGTTGGGCTCGGTGACGGCGAACCCGAAGTCGTAGGCGGCGCCGGCGTGTTCGCCCCGGTCGTAGTACTCCTGGGGGACGTACACACCGTTGTCCTTGACGGGGAAGATGCCGAAGGGTGTGAGCCCGTCGTGGTACTGCGGCACGAATGCCAGGTGGCGCTTGGGGGAGGTGCCGGAGTACCCCTTCAGGCAGTGCCCGGCGCTGAGGACCAGATTGCGGCCGGGGCTGCGCACCACCGATCCGCTGCACGTACGCCCCGTACCCGAGGCGTCGGTCCAGAAGAACGTGCCGGCCTGCGGGATGCCGTCGAAGCTCCTGCTCGGCGGGATGAACTCGCCGGGCCGGGGCCCGTCCACGGCGGGCGAGTTGGTGCCGGCCCCCAGGGCACCACCCCGGTCCGTGGCGTCGGGCAGCGCGGCCGTCATGCGGGCCGGCGTCCAGTAGGCGCTCAGCTCGGCCGCGTCCGGGTTGGGCGGGGTCGGGGCGTCCGCGGCGAACGCTGCCGGGCCGGCCCCGGCGGACAACAGCAGGGCGGCCGTGATCGCGGTGGCCTGTCGGATGATCCTGTCCTTACGCACCATCAGTACCCCTCGGTCCGGACACATATGACGGCTCACCATACGGCTGGCGCGGTTGCGGGCAGAAGTGCCCCAAGTTGCCCGGGCGCGGCGCGTCGGTGACGTGGTGCCCCCACCCATTGCCAACGGTCGGTATGGCTTTCAGCCATATGGGCCGTCAATCGGGCAGCGGGCCGAACGCCTGCCGTGCGGCGCGCCGCCACCGATTGGCGGGCAGCGTGGGACGCAGCACGGCGAACGCGCCGCAGTACTTGGTGAACACGGCGGGCCGCACCCGGTGGGCGTGCAACAGCCGGTCCGCCTCGGTGAGATGCTCCGCGGACTTCGTCTCGACGAGTACGAGACCACTGTCGCAGCGCACCATGCGGTCCGTCCGCAGATCGACGCACACGAGCCCGGCATCACACGTGATGCGCTGCCCGTCGGCCACGAAGGTCGACCGGAGATAGTCGGTGGACAGCGAGGGCCGCAGCACGGTGGGCGCGTCGATCGCGTAGGCGTGTCTCAGAGTGTCGGCGAGGAACGCCTGCTGCGCGGTGCCGAGCGGGGTGTCCTCGCCGGTCAGGGGGCAGCGGTGTTTGACGGTGTCGCCGCGGGCGCCCTTGAGCTTGATCTCGAATTGCCGCTCTCCGCTGTCCTCGTAGACGCGTTCGCGGATCTTGAAGCGCAGGCGGCGGCCCTGGCGGTGGTCGTGGAAGGAGCGCAGCCCCGGGGTGTCGTAGTAGACCGAGTGGTAGCGGAAGGCGCGGCGGCCGTCGATGGCCAGCGCCCGGAACGCCCCGCCGGGACGGCGGGGCTCGGTGAGCCGGCCGACCACCCGCAGGAAGGTGTCGGCAGGCACGAGATAGCTGCGGTCGAACCGTGTGAGCAGCGAGGACCGCTCGTTCAGCTCGCCCAGCGAGATCGGGTCGGCTGCGTACGCGGCCTCGTTGATGGCCCGTACGGCTTCCGCGGCCGGCGGAGCCGCTGTCTCGATGGTCATACGGAGTCCAGCGCGGGTGCGGCCGGACGCAGGGCCTCGGCAGAACCGGTCTGCTGCCCGGCCGGCCTAGGCTCGGGCTCGCGATAGCGGACGTCGACGACCATCAGGTCCCGTACGAAGTCGATCTCCATGACCGTCCAGTGCAGGGGCTCGCCCAGGCGACGAGCGAGGTCGGCCCGCAGGGCGGCGGGGTCGGTGTGCACGGTGTCGAGCGTTATGACGGTGCGCCGGGCGCGGGCGAACAGGCGCGGATGGTCCGCCGCGTAGACGACAAGGAGCAGAACGGCGCTGAGCGCCGCGGCCAGAGCGAATCCGAGGTGCGGCAGACCGCAGATGAGGCCGAGGACCAGGGTGGTGAAGTAGTAGGCCACTTCCTCGTGCTGGACCGCGTCGGAGCGCAGCCGGATGATCGAGAGGACTCCGAAAAGACCGAAGCCGAGTGCCATCCCGCCGCTGCCGCCCACTTCGGCGAGCGCCGCGACGATGGTGAACAGGGCGACGTTCAGGGCGAGATACGCCGGTACCAGGTCGCGCCGCCGGTGCCTCGGATAGTAGATCGCGAAGGTGAGCAGGCAGATGGCACTGAGGTCGAGCCCCAGATGGGCAGCGAGATGGCGTAGTGAATCCATGGCTCCGCTTCCTGAGTGCGTACGAGTCCGTACGTGTGTGGACGGGAAGAGAACCAAGACTCTAGGAGGCCGCAGGGTGAACGTTCGCCAACTTGTCAGTAAATCCAACGGATCATTGATGAATTCGAGTGATCATTGGCCAATACGGCATCTCGGCTGTCCCGTTCGGCCCTCTTGCGAGCCTCTCGCCGGGTGGCGATTCCGCACCGTGTTCGGGACCCTGGGTATCTGCCAGGTAACCACCCGCACCAGGTGCCATAGGCAGATCGCTATGGCCGCATTCCCGGGACGGCTCTTGGACGGAGGCGGCCCGCTCCTGTTCTGCTGGAGCCATGCGAGACAACACGACACGCTTTGCCTCCATCCGCCGGTCACCTGTGCCTTCCCGTACCAAGTGGCCCGCCGCGCTGCTCGCCCTCGCGGTCTTCACCACCGGCACCGCGTCCACGGTGCAGGCGGCCGAGGCGCAGGACCGGACCACCACGCAAACCCCGTCGGCGCCGGCGCCGTTTCATCTGGGCGGCACACATGACGTCGCGGACGAGCTGAGCCGCCTTGAGACGACACACCACATACGGATCGGCGCGTACGCCCTCGACACCGCCACCGGGCGGACCGTCAGCTACCGGGCCAACGAGAAGTTCCCGTCCCTGTCCACCTTCAAGGCCATGGTGTGTGCCGCCGTCCTCGACAAGGCGCGGCGCTCGGAGCCGGGACTGATGGACAAGGTCCTCCACTGGAAGAAGAGCGACGAGGTCCCGAACTCCCCTGCCACCGAGGGCAAGGGGGACAAGGGCATGACGGTGGCCGAACTCTGCCGTGCGGCCGTCACCCGGAGCGACAACACGGCGGGCAACCTGCTGCTCGGCCGGATCGGCGGCCCCCAGGGGCTGACCCGCTACTACCGCTCCCTCGGTGACCCCGTCTCCCGACTGGACCGCTGGGAGCCCGAGTTGAACGACTGGAAGCCCGGTGAGCGGCGTGACACCACGACCCCCGCCGCCATGGGCCGCAACCTCGCCAGGACTTCCCTCGGCAGCGGCCTGGTCCCCGCTGACCGGGACCGGTTGAACGGCTGGCTCCGCGCCACCGTCACGGGCGACGCGCGCATCCGGGCCGGGCTGCCCAAGGACTGGACCGTCGGCGACAAGACGGGCACCAGCGACGCCTACGGATCCGCCAACGACGTCGCCGTGGCCTGGCCGAAGTCCGGTCAGCCGGTGATCATCGCGATCTACACCAACCACACGACCCCCCACGCCGCCGCGGAGGACGCGGTGGTCGCGAGCACGGCTTCGACGCTGGTGCGTGGCCTCGGTGTGGAGCAGACCGGCTGAGGGATCAACTGCTGTGTGTGGCAGCCCTGTTGATGATGGCCGCCCACACTTCCCGAGCCAAGACATGTGGATCCAGGGTGGCATCGACCACCAGGTCGCAGACGTGGCGCACCGGCTCGACGTGGCGCGTGTGGGCGTCCCGGCGGTGCTCGACGTAGTTCCGCAGGAGCACGTCGAGGGGGAATCCCTCGCTCAGGCATGTACGCCGGATCTTGCGCGCCAGACGCAGGTCGGCCGGCAGGTCGACGAACACATCGAAGCGGGCGTGCGGAAGCCCCGGGGCTATGTGGTGGGCAAACATGCCGTCGACGATGACGTATGCGGCGGCTGCCAGGGCGGCTTCCGCGTCGCGGCCGAGGCGCTCGGTGTCCATCGAACGGGGATCGCCGACGTCCAGGCGTGGAGTCCCCGCTTCGTCGGGCGTCCATGTCCCGCGATCCGGGGTGGAGAAGTAGTAGTCGTCGCCATGCAGGACCCGTACGGGGGCGTGGGGCGCGGTCTCCACCAGTGCCGCGGCCAGCGTCGTCTTGCCCGCGCCCGCGCCTCCGGTCAATGTCAGGAGCATCCCACTCTCCCCGCTCGTCGCGACGGCCGGTCGCACCCGGCCCTCCCCCTTCGTCACCCGGCCGATGATCGCACGGGGGCTTGTGTGCGGCGGGGCGGCGAGCGTGGCTCCCGCCGGTGGCCGCAGCCCGAACCGCCTCCCGGCGCGTCCCGGCGTGCCGCCGACGCACGGTTCTGCCAAGGTCGGCCTGGTACGTACCCCCCGTGGCGCGGTGCCCCTCACACGCGGCACCCTTCGCACAAGGAAGTGAGAGCAAGGCATGGAGAAGTTCTCCCTGGAAGCAATCGCCCGCGCTCAGCTGAAGGCGGCCCGGGACGCCGGGGCCGGGCGCAGCGCGTCCACGGTGATCGGCGGGCACGAGCGGGTACTGCGGCAGACGGTCATGGCGCTGACCGCGGGGAACACGCTCGGCGAACACGGGCTCGGGGGAGAGGCCACGCTCCTCGTGTGGTCCGGCCGGATCCGTCTCGTCGCCGGGGACGACGCCTGGGAGGGCCGGGACGGCGACCTGCTGGCCGTGCCCGGCACGGCGCACACCGTGGAGGCGCTGGAGGACTCGGCGTTCCTGCTGACCGTGGCGATGACCTGACCCAACGCAATCCGCTCCCTATGTGCGCCTCCCACATATATCCCGATCCAGGTCCCGATACGCGCCCTCATGCGTGTCAGCGGCGTACCAGAACGCATGGGTGACGGGTCGCGGAGCTGGTCAGGGCCGAACATGTTGCGGCTCATGATGGTGGCCCCGATACTCTCCTCGCTGCGCGCGACGAAGTCGACGTCGATGCCGGTCCTGCCTTCGACGAGGTCCCGCATCGCGGCGAACATCCACGCGTGCAGGCCGTCCACGCCCTCGCCGAAGGGTGCGTCCAGGCGCTGGTCGGTACCGGTGCCGCATCGCTCTCGTCTGGAGTCGCCGCATGACCGAGCCCGCCTACCTGGCCGCCATCCGGGAGTCGTACGACAACATCGCCGACGTCTATGCCGAGCGCGTCATCACCCCGGCGGAGCTGGACCCGCTGTCACGCGGGATGCTGAACACCTTCGCCGAGCTCGTACGGGGCACCGGCGGGGGACCGGTCGCGGACGTCGGGTGCGGGCCCGGCCGGGTGACGGCACATCTGACCCTGCTCGGGCTTTCCGCGTTCGGCGTGGACCTGTCGCCGAGGATGGTCGAGCTGGCCCGGGAGGCCCATCCGGAGCTGCGGTTCATGGAGGGTTCGATGACCGCGCTGGACATCCCCGACCATGAGCTCGCGGGGATCCTCGCCTACTACTCCACACACCACACACCGCCCGAGCGGTTGCCGTCAGTGTTCGCCGAGTTCCACCGCACCCTCGCCCCCGGTGGTCACCTCATGTGGGGGGACTACATGGGCGACTATGAGCATGTGTGCCGGACGCAGGCCTTCGACCGCCCGGTGTCGTACGAGTCCTACTTCCTGCCGCTGGACCGCACGGCCGAGCTGTTGCGGGAGGCCGGTTTCGTCGTCGCCGTCCGCATGGAGCAGGAGCCGGACGGTCCGGTGAAGCGACGCCACGCCTGCCTTTTGGCCCGCAAGGCGGAAGCGTAGTTCTTGAGGGTGGCGCGGGGTGGCCGGGCGGCGAGGTTCTCGCCCGGCCACCCCGCCAGGGCATTCAGGAGCTCCTTCGGGTGCTACCCGCCGCCCCCTCCCCCTGTTCAGCGCGCGGCAGCAGCCAAGGCGGGCTCGAAGTGGTCGTTGGTCCTGCAGCCCAGGTTCTCGTACGTGTTGACCTTGGAGTCCGGATCGGTTTTGAGGAGGCGGTACTTGCAGGCCTGCTTGATGTAACTCCCCTTGATCCCGCCGGGGAAGTCGATCTCCTTGTTCCACAGGTACGGGGACTGATACCCGTTGAGGTGGGCCGTGGCGTTCACGTCGATGCCACCCGGAGCCTCGATCTCGTAGACCCATCCCGTCTTCGCCGCACCGTATGTGGCGAACTTCTCCGCCACCCACTTCTCACAACTCGTGCTGACATGCGCGGTGTTCTGGCCGCCGCCCTTGACGATGTACTCGGCCAGAGGAGTGACCGTCCCGCCTCGCGGGGTGAAGCCGTCGTCGAAAAGCTGCTGCACATTGTCCCGCGTGTCACCCCGCCAGAGCGTGTTGGCGTCGTCGCGCCACTGCCAGTTCTCGTCCTGCGCCGCGTGCCGGACGGCCGGTGCGATGGACGGGGATGTGGTGGTGCGCCACCAGTCCGACGGGTGGAACCGGTCGACTGGCCCGCAGGGCCCGGTGTCGGGGGCTTGCGCCCGTGCCGTCGTGGCCTCCCGGACGGTCGCGTCGGCGGGAGCGGCGACGGTCAGCGAGGCGGCGGCCAGGGACGTGGCGGCGAGGACGCGCAGAGCGGTGCTCAACATGCAGGAACAGCCCATCTGTTGATGAACAGGACAGGTCCCTTTGTAGCGGGCGCGGATCATGAAGCGGGGGGAATGGGCCAGTGGTCACCCCCACGGAGGAAACTGTCGTACCGGTCCCGCGCGACCCTGCCCGCCCCCGGCCGTAGGGGTTCGAGTCCGGGCTCCATTACGGGACCTCCCTCACCGCTCCCCGAGGCCGCGTCGACCGGGCTTCGTCCGCGGGGGCGATGGATGGGCGGCGGGCGGGGTGGACACTGGGTCTGGCCGGATGAGGGGGCGTACCCGGGGGTGCAATGGTGCGGTGCCCCAAGGCCCCGGCCGCCACTCATCGCCAGGACCGGACAGTCACCGAGAAGGGACCATCATGAACGCCGCCCAAAGCACGCACTCCGCCTCTGCCTCAGCGGCCGCAGCCGCGCCCGTCCCCGTTTCCCCGGAACGTCTGAACCATCCGCGCAGCCTGGCGGCCTTCCGCGGTACGAAGCTTCTTGTCGGGGGATACCTCGGCATCAGCGTGCTCACCCTGGTGGCCATCGTGCTCCTCCGTAACGACTCCGCGGACGTGAACTCGGCCGTATGGGTGCGCGGAACCATCGTCGTCGCCAGTGCGTTGGTCACGTACCTGTGCGCCATCCGTGCGGCTCGCGGCTCGCGTTCGGCGTATCGCCGGCTCCGGGTCATCACCGGCGTGATGGCCGTGGCCATCGCCGCGATCATCGCGCTGCCAGGTGCGTTCCCCGTGTGGATGAAGGCCGAACAGGCTCTCTGCGGCGTCCTGTTGATCGCCGTCGCGGCCCTGGTCAATGGCAAGCACCTCCGATCGTTGTTCGCCGCGTAGCAGGTTTGGTGAAGTGGGCCGGCGGCGAGCGGCCACGGTGCACGAGAGGCACATAGGGCCAACTGGGCGACGGCGTACGGCTGCATGGGGCGCGGGCTTTCGCCCTGAGCGTGATCGGTTGTGGCCCAGGGAGGCGATGGTGAAGCGTGCGGGGATGACCCTGGCCATCGCTCACCTCAGTGATCCGCACATCGCATCCGGCGCGCTGGCCGGCGCCCCGGCCGAGGCCCTGAGCCGTACGCTCGGCCGTGTCCTCGCGCTCGATCCGCAGCCGGACGCTGTGATCATCACGGGCGATCTCGTCGACCGCGGCCGCCCCGAGGAGTACGCGGTACTGCGGGAAGTCATCGGCGGGTTCCCGTTGCCGCTGCATCTTGTCGCGGGCAACCACGACGGCCCAGAAGCCCTCCGGGACGCCTTCGGTGGCACCACATTCCTGGGCCACACACACGAGACGCACTATGTGGTGGACCACCCCGCCTTCACCGTCGTCGTTCTGGACACGAAGGTGCCGGGATCACCCGGTGGCCACGTGGGGACAGCCCAACTGGCCTGGCTCGATGCGGCACTTGCCCGCCGACCCGACATGCCCGCGCTCGTCTGCCTGCACCATCCGCCGATCCCCGTCGGGATCCCTTTCCTGGACGCGATGCGGCTGGCCGACGGCGACGGCCTGGCCGAGGTGGTCGGGAGGCATCCGCACGTCGCGCGGGTCCTCGCGGGCCATGTCCACCGGTCCGTCACCGCCGCCTTCGCGGGCAGCACCCTGGCCGTTGCCCCCAGCACATACCTCCAGAGTGGCCTCGCCCTGCGCGGCGAGATCCCCAACTACCTGGCCGAACCCACCTCTTTCCTGCTCCATATGGGTGCCGGACCCATGTGGGTCACCCACACCGTCTCCGTCAGCCATGCCGCCGCCCCAGTGGCCACATGGTCGAACGGCCGATGACAGGACCGCCACATGGCCCCCCGGCCCATGACCGGAACCACGGCCCTGATCGAGTGAAGCGGCGGCGTCAGAGGGTGAACCCCACATGAACGTGGTCGTGGTGGGTGTTGTCGGAGAAGAACTGGTTCGCCGTGGCGCCGCCCGTCACCTGCACGGGGCCGCCGACGTTGTACGAACCGGCTGCCGCCGCGGCCCGCATGAAGGCGGTGATCAGGCTGCGGGAGGTCGCCGGATCGACGACGGGGTGGCCGTCGATGCGCCATACGTCGAAAGCCCGGCCGAGTGGATGGTCGCTGGGGCGATCGGTGCCGAACACATCCAGCGGATGCCCGGAGCGTACGACGCTGACCGACAGCCGGTAGGTGCCCGCCAGTTGGAGCATCGCGCGCAGCACGCTGTCGTGCACGGCGCCGCTGTGGATGTCGGCGGCGGAGGCGGGCGGCAGCTCGATCCGGGACTGGCCGAGCACCTCCCGTGCCGGCGGCTCCAGTGGTTTCGCCGGGCCGGGTGCCGCGGGGTGGAGGGCGGTGACACGCCAGCCGGCCGAGCCGCGGCTGAGCCGTACGTCGACCGTGGTCCCGCCGGGCCCCACGGTCGTACCCGTCAGGGTGGGCTGGTCGCACACCACCAGAACGCTCGCTGTGTCGGACAGGATCCCGCCGTACTGGGCGTCGATCACCCGGACGACGGCCGCATCCGCCGTCGGCATCAACGCCCCTGCCTGGGCCGCCAGCCGAGACGCCGAGGAAGCGGGGATGCCCAGGGCCGCGGCCCGGTCCGCCGCCGCTTGCTCGCCGCCCTGCCCGGCAGGCCACGTACCCAGTGCCTCGACGAGCTCGACGGCGGCGAGTTTGGCCGCCGGCTCGATCTCACCGGCCCCCGGCCTCCACGGCACGGCCCGGGGCAGCCCGGAGCCAGGGCTCCCGGAGGCAGACGGAGACATGGTCGCGGGCGCGGCGGCGGACGGCGTGCGCGAGCCCGTGGCAGGTGAAGAGGTGGCGGCGGCCGACGACGTCTTCGCCCCGCCCGAGCACGCGACGGCACTCACACACCAGGCCGCCGTGCCGAGCAGCACCGAACGACGGGCGAAGATGCCGGGCGGATGCCGGCAGGGCGGGGGAGGCAGGACCATGACCGGCTCCTCGGGCGCGCGGCGTACGGAAATGCCGCCAGTATCCGCCCCCCGCGCGCCCCTCGGGCGGTGCGCCTCGCCGGTCGATCGACCGGACCTGTGCCGGTGGGCCGATCCCCCGGAACGCCGCCTGACAACGGGGTCCTGGCGGGCTGTGCCGGCCGCGCGGGTCATGATGGGAGCCGTAGCACAGGTGACCGTGCTGATCGCAGTACCGACCGGAGTACTGCTCGGAACACGAGGAGTGCCATGGCCCGCAGGGTCCACCAACCGCTGGAGAACCAGGAGTTCGACTTCATCCTCGGCATGGCCGACAGCCCGGTGCTCGCGTACTTCTGCGGGACCTGGCCGAAAGCCGTCAAGGCGTGCAAGGAGACGGACGGGGTTGTGGGGGAGGCCGCGGAGGCGTACGCGGGGCGCCTGACCGTCGTCAAGGTCGACATGACGCGGTGCCCCGGCCCCGTACAGCGCTACGGAGTCACCGGGGCGCCCACCGTCGTCCTGATCAAGGGCGGGGAGGCGGTGGCCACGAAGGCCGGTCCGATGGACGGGCCCGCATTGATGGAATTCCTGGACGGCAATCTCTGAGAAGCCCGGGGCGGCCCGGCTCAGGCCTTGGTGGCGACCGTCACCACGAGCGGGGGCAGCCTGCGCTCGGCCGCCCAGTCGCGGCTGTGCGCGTGCTCCGGGTCGGCGACGCCTTCCGCCTCGTCCGGCGTCGGGTGGTGCTGTGCGGTGGTGGTGAACCCCGCGCGTTCCAGGAGGCCGGAGATCGCGGCGGGGGGCCAGGCATGGTTCGGCATGGTCTGCCAGGTGCCGTCGGTGCGACGCAGACGTACGGTCATGGGCTGCCCGGGGTGGTAGGTGACGCCGGGATCGCCGACCCGCAAGGACGCGTACTCGATTCCGCTGCCCGCTGGGTCCGTCGTCAGCAGGACAAGCGGGGCTCCGGGCCGCAGCAGCCGGTGGATCTCGCCGAACACGCCGAGGACGGTCTGCTCGTCCGGCAGCGACGCGAGGACGTGGTTGCACATCGCGGCGTCCGCGCAGGCATCGGGCAACTCGTCCGCCCTGCCGTCCGTGACCAGGTGGTACTCGGCCCCCGGGGTGTCCTGTTGGCGGGCCAGGACGAGCATCTCCGGAGAGGCGTCCACGCCGATGATCCGCATGCCGAGCCGCCGGGCGGCATGGTCGGCGACGCGCCCGGGCCCGCAACCGAAGTCGAGGAGCGCCCCGCCCGCCGGGCTGTTCTCGGCCAGCGCCCGGAACACGAAGGGATAGCCGACCAGCCAGTCGGTGGCCGCGTCCACCGCCGCGAAAGCCCTCGCGCCCTCGCGCCCGGCCCAGGCCCGCTCGCCTGCTGGTTCCTGCGGCATGGCCTGGTCCCGCCTCTCGGATACATACGCTGCACAGGTTTCCCCATCATCGGGCCCCTACGGGTGGGCCGCACCCTGCTGCGCGGGTGGACGGAGCCGTTCGATGGCCACCATCGCGGCGTCGTCGTCCAGGGTCCCGGTGGGAGTGTGGGCGAGGAGGTCGCCGCGCAGGTGGTTCAGCAGCGCGCGGGGTCCGGTGCCGTTCCAGGCCGCGGCGCGTTCCGCGAGCGGGTAGAACGCGCCCGCCTCGTCGCGGGCTTCGAGAACGCCGTCGGTGTAGAGGAGCAGGATGTCGCCGGGCTCGAACGGGAAGCCCTGCACGGCGAGTTGGGACTCCACGAGGCCGGACAGGCCGAGCGGCGGCGCCGGCTCGTCCACCTCCAGGGGGATCACGCGGTTGCCGCGCAGGAGGAGCGGCGGGGGATGGCCGCAGTTCACGAGCTGGAGGGCCTGGCCGAGGTCGGGGATGTCGAGCACGGCCGCGGTGATGAACGCCTCGCTGGGGTCGTTGGAGGGGGAGAGCGAGCGGGAGTGTGGGGCGGCGTCATGGTCCGGGCCGGGGGCACGGCTGGAAGTGTCGTCGGGGCCCACTCCGGGGCCCTGGTCCAAGTCCGGCGCGACCGCCCGTTCGAGGTAGTCGACAAGACCCGGGAGGTCGGCCTCCTGGTGGGCGGCGGCCCGGAACGCGCCCAGGACGAGAGCCGCGTCCCCGACCGCCTCAAGCCCCTTGCCGCGTACGTCACCGATGATGAGCCGCGTGCCATGGGCGGTCCGGGCGGCCGCGTACAGGTCGCCGCCGATCTGCGCGTCCGCCGCCGCGGCCAGGTACACGCTCGCGACGCGCAGCGGGCCGAGGCGCTCGCGCAGGGGCCGCAGCACGACCTGCTGCGCGGCCTCGGCGACCGAACGCAACTGGACCAGCTCCCTCTCGTGCACCTCCCGCAGATGGGCGAACAGCGTCACGAACACCGAGATCAGGACCAGCGTGATGATCTGGAAGGTGTGGTTGAGGTCGGTGACCGTGCTGCGCACCGCCGCGACGACCACCTGCGCCAGAACGGCCACCGCGCCGATGAACCCCGTGGCCCGGGGGCCCCGGAAGGAAGCCGTGACGGCGGGGGCCGCCGCCAGGAACGGGCCGAGGTGCACGTCGGGCGGGGCGAGCACGTCGCCCACCGTGACGAGCGCGATCATCGCGAACGGCACGGCAAGCAGTGCGTGGCGCTTCGCCAGGGAGGGTCGGCCGGCCGCGCGCAGCGCCTGAAGATCCATCACTCCTGAATACACTGCACCGCCACCCCCACACAGCACGCCTGGCCGAGTGTGCTCCGAGCACACTGCCGCAGAGGTGCCGCGGAGGTGCCGCAGAGGTGCCGCAGAGGTGCCCCGAGTCCGCGTGGAGACCGCCCCCGGAGCAGACTGATCCCGGACAGACCGTGGAGGAGCGCCCGAGACGCGCACCGACCCGGGCTGTCTGACCGTAGAACCGCAGAGGGAAAGGTGCAGCCATATGGACAGCGGCACGGGTATGGGTGTGGGCATGGGCATGGACGGGTCACATGACTCGCGCTGGGTTTCCGCCCCGGAGATCCACCGCGAGGCGGTGATGACGGAGACCGCCGGGTTCGTGGCGGTCGTCGAGGGAGCGGACCTGGCGGCGCCGGTGCCGAGCTGCCCCGGCTGGACGCTCGTCGACCTGATCAGGCACACCGGAAGCGTGCAGCGCATGTTCTCCTGGCTGCTGCGTCAGCGCGTCCAGGAACGGCCTCTCACCCGCGACGCGGAACTGGACCTGCCGACCGACGACGCCGGCTACCCCGGCTGGCTGACGGCCAGCTCGCACGTGGCGGCCCGAGCCTTCGCCGACACCGACCCGGACGCCCCGATGTGGGTGTGGGGCGCCGATCCCCATGCCCGGTTCTGGATGCGGCGGATGCTGTTCGAGACGCTGATGCACCGCGTCGACGCGGAACTCGCCGTCGGCCTGCGACCCGTCGTCGATCCCGCTCTCGCGGCCGACGGGGTCGACGAATTCCTCGTCAACCTGCCGTTCGCCGCGTCCTTCGCGCCCAAGACCGCGCACCTGCGCGGCCAGGACGAGACCGTGCGCTTCCGCTGCACCGACCGGGCCGGCGACTGGCTGATCCGGCTGCGCCCCGACGGCTTCGGGCTCGTGCCTGCCGCGGACGCCGGGGCCACTGGCCCAGGGGCCACGAACCCCGAGGCCGTCCACCCGGCGGATGCCACTGTCGAAGGGGCCGCCGCGGATCTGCTGCTGCTCATGTACGGACGCCTCGACCGGACTTCGGACGCCTTCGAGACCTCCGGGAACGAGGACCTGCTCGCGCGCTGGGTCGCCAACTCCGAGTTCTGAGGGCGCCGACGGGGGACGTCCGGTTTCACTGGTTGCGGTGCTCGACCCTACGGGAGTGGAAAGGAGTGGCTCGTGCCGACATGGGGGCTGATCGCCGAGATGACGGTGGGTACGGGGGATCGCAAGCATGTGGAGGCGTACGTGCTGACACATGTGGAGGGCTCGCGCGACGAAGCCCTCGCGGAGTTGGAGGGCCGAGCCCGGCGCTTCACGCCCGAGCACCCACGGAATCCGAAGCGGCGCCGGCTCTTCCGGGACGGCGACGGCTTCGTGCTCGTCATCGACGGCTCCTGGCAGTCCTACAGCGCCCGGTTCACCGTCGCCGAGCTGCTGGAGGACTCCGCCGCGCCGACGCCGAGGCGTGAGCCAGAACCGCAACCGCAACCGCAACCTGAGCCGCAACCGGAACCCGCCGACGCGGTGCCGCCCCGGACACCCCCGCTGCCGTCCGCTCCGCCGGCGCGGTACGCGGACGGCGTCCCGGTGAAGCCCGCATGGCTGGGCCGCTCGGATCTGCCCTGACCGATGACTTGACGGCTCGACCTGATGACCCGACCCGATGCCCCGCTTGTCACTGGTCAACTCGGCTCTCATTCAAGGGAATTGGGCGTCATCGGCGCCCCCTGCCGGGGCTCGGGCCACGTAACCCTCCTCATGTGGTGGACCCACACCACGAGCACCATCAGGACGGCCGCCACACCCCCCGTCGTCATGACCGTCGAAGGCGATGCGTGGTCGACCACGACGCCGCCGACCAGCGCGCCGGTGGACAACGTGGCCTGGAACGACGCGGTGAACAGCACGGTGGACGCCTCCGGCGCCTCGGGGGAGGCCTTCGAGAACCAGGTCTGCGAGCAGACCGGCACGGCCCCGTAGCCGACGCCCCACACGATCAGCAGAGCCACCGCGCCCGGCTCCCACCGGCCGAGTACCGGGAGCAGCAGGGTGGCGGCGGCGATCAGCGCGGCGGCTGCCGCGACAGTGGCCCGGGGATGGCGCGCGACGGACGACCCGCCGAGGAAGTTGCCGGCGATGCCCGCCACTCCGTAGATGAGCAGGAAGACTGTGATGTGGTCGGAGCCCACATGTGTCACGCGCTCCAGAAACGGCGCCACATAGGTGTAGGTGCCGAAGTGTGCGAGGACGACGAGGAACGTCATCCCCAGCGCGAACCAAGTGTTGACGCTCCGGACCATGCCGCCGAGCACATCCAACCGGGTCGTGCGGGTGGCAGGGAGCGGAGGAAGCACCAGGAGCAGCAGCACAAGTACCCCGACGGCGAAGAGGCCCATGACGAGGAACGCCGTCCGCCAGCCCGCGAGATCGCCGATCAACGTGCCCAGCGGCACCCCTACGACCGAGCCGAGGGGCACCGCCGCGAAGATCACCGAGGTCGCCCGGGCCACCGACTCCGCAGGCACCAGACGGCCGGCCAGGCCGGCACCGATGGACCAGAACCCACCGATGGTGACCCCGACCATGACGCGTGAGACCAGGACCATCCAGTAGCTCGACGCCACTGCGGCAAGGAAGTTGGCCAGCGCCAGCAGGAGGACGAACGCGCCCAGCATCAGCCGGCGGTCGATGCGCCCGGTCGCGACCGTGACCAGCGGCGCCGAAAGGGCGGCCAGGAAACCCGGCATGGTCATCGTCAGGCCGGCCATGCCGTCCGAGATGGTGAAGCTCGACCCGATCGACGTCAGCAGGCCGATGGGCAGGATCTCGGTGGTGACGATCGAGAAGATCCCCAACATCACCGACAGCACGGCAAGCCAGGACAGGAGCGCGGAACGGGCCGGTGGTGCGGAGGCTTCGTCGGAAGTGGCGATCGCTGTGGAGGACATGGCTCCCGTCCTGTGTGTGGAGGCGCACCACGTGGCGTGGCCGGGGGTGGGTGTGGCCACTACTCCAGCAGGAAGGGAAGGCTGGTTCTGGCGGATCCGCGACGCCACCAGCAGGGGCGCAGGGTGATGTCGTGTTCTCGCGAGGTCCGGGCAGCCACCCGGCAACCGTGGACCGTAGGGTCGGATCGACGGCGCCGTGGGCGCACGACGAGACCGTGGAGGGTGTGGATGTACGCGATATCCCTGGGCGAGGACGGCGCCGAGCTGCGCCCGCTCGAACCCTGGCAGGCCGAGGAGTTCCTGAACCACGTGGAGCGCGGGCGGGAGTTCATCGGGCGGTACAACGGCCTGCCCGACGTCGTGACGGACCTGGAGTCGAGCCGGGCATTCCTTCAGACGTACGCGGACAGGACGGCCGCCGACACCGGGCGCCTCTGGGGCATCCGGACCGACGGCAAGCTGGTCGGCGCCGTGCTGTTCCGGAGGCTGGACACCACGCAGGGCATCGCCGAGGCGGGCTGCTGGCTGGAGCCGTCGGCGGTGGGCAGGGGCCTGGTGACCCGGGCCGTGCGCGCGATCATCGACTGGGCCATCGAGGAGCGTGGCATCCACCGCGTGGAGTGGTGGGTCTCGGCAGCCAACGAACCCAGCATCGCGGTGGCCCGACGCCTCGGCATGACAAAAGAAGGCGTGCTGCGGGAGAGCTACTTGTACCGGGGCATGCGGCACGACGAAGAGATCTGGTCCGTGCTGGCGCCGGAGTGGCGGGCGGCCGGGCGCGCGTCCTGACCACCGAGCAGCCGCACGTGCCGCCAACTCGCGCACACAGAAACCTGGTTGCGCGGCGCACCGGATGGGGCGACAGCGTATGAACGCCGCCGGATCCGTCGCCCGGTCGAGGAACCAAGGCGGATCCGGCGGCCAGATACAGCCGTGGGAGCAGCCAGGTACGGCTAGTTGTGGCCGAACTTCCGCGGCTGCTTGTGGGAGGCCTCTGGCGTCGAGTGCGTCGTTTCCGGCGCGGTGGGGGTCTTCACCTGCTCCTTGACCTCGGAGGTGGTGCTCCGGTCATGGCCGCCGGTGCGTGCTCCCCGGTTCTGGCGGGTCTGCTTCTTGCTCATGGTGGTCGCCCCCTGCTGGGCAGGTCGGAGGTAGAGCCACCTCCACGCTCGCACGCACCCCGGTAGATCGCATGTCGGGTGTGGGCCGACACCGTGCGGCCGGTCCGTCGGCTCGGGGCGCGTTGGCGCGGACGGGCTTCACCTCCGTACGCCTGTGACGTCAGGTAGCGGCACGCATACGGTGAGTTGCATCAGCGGGCTGCTTGTGAGTGTGGCCTGTGGTGACGGAAGGGGTATGTGCATGGTGCGACGCATGGCGACGGCGCTCGGTGTGTTCACCGCGGCCGCGGCACTCGCGCTGGGGGCGCCGAACGCGGCGTACGCGGCTCATGGGTCCCTGGTCGTCGACGGGGTGGCCCACCGGGATCCGAGCGGTTGCTTCCCGCTCGGGGACTTCGTGCCGCCCGTGGTGAGCAACCACACGGACGCGATCGCCGAGGTGCACTCCGGGCCCGACTGCACCGGGCAGGTCACGTGGTTGATCTATCCCGGTGAGACCTACCGCCCCAACGGAAGCCGGAGCGTGTTCGTCCTCTGAACCCGGCGTCCCCTCGGACCGGTGCTCGGCCCGAGGGGATGTCAGCGCGTGCCGAAAGTGCGCCGGTACGCCTCGGGCGGCAGTCCCGTGACGCGGGCGAAATGGCGGCGCAGAGTGGCGGACGTCCCCATGCCCGTGCGCGCTGCGATGTGCTCGACACTGTCGTCGCCCGACTCCAGGAGTTCCTGGGCAAGCCGTACACGCTGACTCAGCAGCCAGCGCAGGGGCGAGGTCCCGGTGACGGCATGGAAGTGCCGGGCCAGATTGCGGCTGCTCATGGCCGCCTGCCGGGCCAGATCCTCGACCGTGAGCGGCTGGTCGAGACGGTCGAGAGCCCACGGCAGCAGGTCGGCGAGCGGGTGGTCGCGCCCGTGGGTGACCGGCGCGGGAATGAACTGTGCCTGGCCGCCGTCCCGGTGCGGGGGCACGACCAGGTGGCGGGCCAGCGCGTTGGCCACCGTCGCGCCGTGGTCGGTACGGACGATGTGCAGACACAAATCCATCCCGGCGGCCTTGCCCGCCGAGGTGAGAACGCCGTCCTCATCGGTGAAGAGCACCCCGGCGTCGACCGTCACCTTCGGATACCGCGCGGCGAGCAGGTCGGCGTGAGCCCAGTGCGTGGTGGCGCGGCGGCCGTCCAGGAGCCCCGCCGCGGCCAGGACGAACGCCCCGGTGCACAGCGAGACGATGCGGGCGCCGGCGGCGTGCGCGGCGCGGACGGCATCGATCAGCTCGCCCGGAGGGTCGCCCTCGATGTCGTCCTGGGCCGGGACGATCACCGTGTGTGCGGAGACCAGGGCGTCCAGGCCGTGGGTGGTGTCGGCGCGCAGCCAGCCCCCGACGCGGGCCCGGCGCGAGCCGCAGACGCGGAACGAGTACCAGGGGTCGACCAGCTCGGAGTGGTCGGTGCCGAACACCTCGCAGGCCGCCGCTGCCTCGAAGAGCATGCTCCCCTCGGCGACGGCGAGCGCCACGGACCGGCCACCCGAAGTCGCCGGTGCAGTCGTGTCCGAAGCACCAGTGGTCGAAGCGGCCGTGTCCGAAGCAGTCACGCCCGAAGCAGTCATGTCCGAAACTGTACGCCCCTCGTCATTCCGGCCGCTGGTGGGTGTGGGCCCCGGGCCCGCACTATGGCGTCACACCACATACCACCTGCAGAAATTCGGGAGCCAGCGATGAGTTCCGCCCTTTCCCCCATGTCTGTACCGCACACTGCTACGTGGCCCGACGATCGGCCCGTCGCCGTTGTGGGGGCCGCCGGCCACACGGGTCGCTTCGCCGTGAAGGAGCTCCTGCACCGGGGTGCGCGAGTCGTACTCGTCGGCCGTGACCGGGCCAGGCTCGACGGGCTCGGCGAACTCGCCCCCGACGCCTCGGTGCGCGTCGCGTCGACCGGGGACGCGGCCTCCTTGGACCGCGCCCTGGAGGGCACGTCGGCGGTCGTCAACTGTGCGGGGCCGTTCCTGGCGACCGCGCTCCCCGTGGCCCAGGCAGCGCTGCGCGCCCGCGTTCCGTACCTGGACGTGGCCGCCGAACAGGCCGTCACGGCCGCGCTGTTCGACACCTACGACGAGCGGGCCAGGGAGGCGGGCATCGTCCTCGCACCCTCGGTCGCCTTCTACGGCGCGGTCGGCGACCTGCTGGCCACCGCGGCCCTGGGTGACTGGATGGAGGCGGACGAGGTGGTCCTCGCGTACGCCCTCGACAGCTGGCTGCCCACACTCGGCAGCCGGCTCACCGGAAAGAGCAACGCCGGGCAGCAACTCACGTACACCGCAGGCAAGTTGAGGCCCTTCGACTACACGCCGCAGGAATTTCCGTGGGACTTTCCCGAGCCGTTCGGCAGGCAGGGGGCCGCTCCGTTCGCGACGGCCGACCAGGTGACCGTCTCGCGCCATGTGCGCACACCCGAGGTGCGTGCCGTCATGAACCTGGCGCCGCTGCGTGACGTACGCGATGCCACGACCCCCGAGCCCGTGCCCGCCGACAGCAGCGGGCGCTCGGCCCAGACGTTCCTCGTCGAGGCAGTCGTTCGCAGGGGCGATGAGACGCGCCGGGCGGTCGCGGGCGGCCGTGACATCTACGCGGTCACGGCGCCGCTCGTCGTCGAGGCTCTCGAACGCATCCTCGACGGCCGCTCCCGCGCGACGGGTGCGGTCGCCGCCGGGGAGGCCTTCGACGCGGCGGACTTCCTGCGCGCGCTCACGCCCGAACACTTCACGCGGCTCGACCTGCCGGGGCCGGTGTAGACCCCGGAGGCGCCGGAGTCACCTGCGCGGTACGTGTGTCCTGCGCGACGGCGCGCCGTCGTCCATGAGGGCCTCCATGACGAGGCGGACGCCCCGGGCCAGGCGGCCCAGCTGTTCGAGCTCCATCGCGTACATCCGGATGGTGTTCTCGATGACGGCCGGGGCCACGCCCAGGGTGGGCAGTTCCGCGCGGCTGGTCTGGAGGGCGACGCGCACCGCGCGTATCTCGTGCTGCACCTGGATCTGGGCGTGCCGCGCGAGCAGGACGTGGTGGCGGATGAGGGGTGAGTAGCCGGCGTAGCGGGCCGGCAGCAGGTCGCGCAGCCAACGGGTGGCGGTGCGTTCCCAGTCACGACTCCCCGGCGATTTGACCTGGCAGGGCCAGTCCGGGCTGAGCGTGGTGGTGGGGGCCGTAGGGGACATTCTCGTCGCTTCCGAAGATTGTCGAACTCTGATCGAGAGAGGGGGGCGGCCCCGGCTCAGGGGTTAGCCGAGGCCGCCATGGGCGTTCCACCGGATCCGACAGCCTGGATCGGACAGTCGGCGCGACGTGAGGAGGAGGGGGAGAGCGTCACGCCGGCTGTTCGTTCTCAGAGGGACTGGGGTCGCGCTCCTTCGGCAGGAAGAGATCGGTGGTCGCCACGGCTCAGTAAACATATATACCGTTGAGTACACAAGGGTATGAAAAAATTCATGCGCCTCGATGGTGTGAAGATCTTGCGCAGTGACCTGGGCGAATCGGGCCCGGAGGGAAGAAACGGAAAGGGCCGGCTGTGCCCGGCCCTGGCGGACCGGGCGCCGCCTCAGAAGGCCGTCATACCCCTAGAGCACCGTCATGGCCCTAGAGGAAGAAGCCGTGCTTGTCGGCGGCCTGCTCGTACTCTTCGAGCCGCGCCTGCGTCCGCTCGGGATCGGCGTCGGCCATCGCCTGGAGGAGGGCCGCGGCGAGCACGCTCGGAGCCGCGTACGAGTCGAACACCAGCCGCGAGCCGGTGCCCGCGGTCAGCGCCACGTCGGCCTCGTCGACGAGCGGGCCGAGCGTGGTGTCCGTGACCAGCGCGATCCGAAGCCCGGCGCTGCGGGCCGCCCGCATCGCGGAGAGGGTCTCCTTGGCGTGCCGGGGCATCGCGAAGGCCAGTACCCAGGTCCCGCCCGCCGAGCGGGACTGCAGCAGCGCGTCATAGGCGACACTGCCGCCGCGCGTCACCACCCGCACATCGGGGTGGATGCGCCGGGCCGCGTACGCGAAGTACTCCGCGAGGGACACGGAGATCCTGAGGCCGAGGACGGTCAGCGGCACGGAGAAGGCCAGCTCGCGGCCGATCTCCAGGACCTGGGTGGTGTTCGCGACCAGGCGGCGCACGTGCTCCAGGTTCTCGATCTCGGCGTCCACCGCCGCCTGGAGTTCGTTGTGACGGCTCTCCTCGCGGCCCTCCGGAATGCCCGCGACCGCGCTCAGGGCGATCGGCTGGAGTACCTCCCGCAGCGCGGGATAACCGCTGTAGCCGAGGGACGAGGCGAAGCGGGTCACGGACGGCTGGCTCACGCCGACCCGTTCCGCGAGCTCGGTGATCGAGAGGAAGGCCGCGTCGGTGAGGTGGTCGATGAGGTACTGCGCGATGCGCCGCTGCCCGGGGGAGAGCCGGTGGCCGTCGAACAGCGCGCGGACCCGGTCCGCCGGGGCGCGCTCATGGTTTGAGGGCTCCCCGCTCGGCGTGATCGCGGCCGACTGGGCGCGTACCTGCTGCCCCGATGACACCGGCGGGCCTCCTTCTCGTGCCATGTGTGCTCAAAACATAGCTCACCCTTGTGGCGGACCACCCCAAATTCCACCACTGACCTGGCTACTTCGGTGAGGCACACAGTCTTGGGGGCCTGAGCGAATGTGGCGCACGGTGTGGGCGCACACCAGGGTGGGGAGTGCCCCGGGTAAACCCGGTGGGGGTATCGTCGGGCTGGAGCGCAGAGTCGTACGACCCGTACGAGCGAGAGAAGGGCGAGGAAGCCGTGGACCGCGAACGGACGCGCAGGGCGGGGCTTCCTCGGCTGCTCGTGCTGTGTGCCGTCCTGTTCGGCCTCTTCGCCATGCATGGCGCTCCGGCGAATGCCGCAGCGGGCTGCCACGGCGAGACGGCCATGCCGGCGCCCGCGACCGCGCGCATGGCCGCGCCCATGAGTACGGCCCATGCGGACATGCGGGCAGACACACAGACGAGCATGCGGGGGCAGCATCACGCGGCCCCCGTCACCACGGGGACGGGCGGCGAGCTCTGCGTGTCCACCCCTGCTCGGGAGCGGCTGTCGCCGGCCGCGGCCGGTCTCCTCGCCGTGCTCGGCCTGGTGGTCCCCGTCGCATGGGGACTGCGCCGTACGGGCCTGTTCGCCGCGGCGCGGCGTGGACCGCCGCTCGGCGGCAGAGGTCTGCTCCTTCAGGTGTGCGTCGCGCGGACGTGACAGGCGCTGCCCGGCCCGGCCCCCGGTCGGACCGGCGAACTGCCCTGCCCGTTCACGCGTGCCCCAGCACGGGGTCGCCCACCTGGAAAGAACCCTTTGATGTCCATGTGCCTCTCTTCCACTGCCCGTCGCCGCACCCTCGCGGCCGCAGGCACCGTCGCCGCCCTCGCCCTGACGGTGGCGGCCTGCGGTTCCTCGGACAGCTCCAAGTCCGACGGTTCGGCCACGCCCGGCATGAATCACGGGGCCCACAGCGCCCCGTCCTCCAGCGCCTCGTCCCCGGGCGGCGCCTTCAACGACGCGGATGTGACGTTCGCCCAGCAGATGATCCCGCACCACCAGCAGGCCATCGAGATGGCCCGGCTCGCCGACGGCCGCGCCGTCGACTCCGAGGTCAAGAGCCTGGCCTCCGCGATCGAGAAGGCCCAGGACCCCGAGATCAACACGATGAAGGGCTGGCTGAAGTCGTGGGGCAAGCCGCTCCCTTCGGCCTCGGCCGCGTCGTCCATGGGAGACATGCCGGGGATGAACCACGGCCCGTCCGGCACGGCCGGGATGATGTCCGACCAGGACATGAGCGACCTCAAGTCCGCCAAGGGCAAGGACTTCGACAAGAGGTTCGCCCAGCTGATGATCGGCCACCACCAGGGCGCGGTCACCATGGCCAAGGACGAGCAGAAGGACGGCAGCAACCCCGACGCGAAGCGGCTCGCGGGCAATGTCATCGCGGCCCAGAATGCGGAGATCGAGCAGATGAACAAGATCGTCAACCGGCTCAAGTAGCGGTCGTCGGCCGCGGGTTGTCAGCCGCAGGTCGTCGGCTTTCCCTCATCAGCTGTCGGCTGACAGATACCGGATAACAGATATCGGCCGACGGATGGCAGCCGACAAGCGACAGGAAGTGGGTTCCGGGCCCTCGCCGAAGCGAAAGCCCGGAACCCACCCCCTCTCTCTCCTTCTCTCTCCATCCGCCCCTCCTCGCGGAAGGCACGCCCATGGATGCCGTACTGCACGCCCTGCGTATCACCGGCTCCATGACCTGGGAGATCACCTGGGCCCTGGTCCTCGGGTTCGCCCTGTCCGCCGTCGTGCAGGCGGTGGTGCGCAGGTCCACCGTCGTGGCGCTGCTCGGCGACGACCGGCCGCGCACCCTGGCTCTCGCGGCCGGGCTCGGCGCCGCCTCGTCCTCCTGCTCGTACGCCGCCGTTGCGCTCGCCCGCTCGCTGTTCCGCAAGGGCGCGCACTTCACCGCGGCGATGGCTTTCGAGATCGCCTCGACCAACCTCGTCGTCGAACTCGGCGTGATTCTGGCCCTGTTGATGGGCTGGCAGTTCACGGCGGCCGAGTTCGTCGGCGGCCCCCTCATGATCGTGCTGCTCGCGGTGCTGTTCCGGCTCTTCCTCCGCGAGGGGCTGCTGAGCCGGGCCCGCGAACAGGCCGAGCGCGGTCTGGCCGGCTCGATGGAGGGGCATGCCGCGATGGACATGTCCGTACAGAAGGAGGGCTCGTTCGTCCGGCGGCTGTTCTCGGCCGACGGCTTCACCTCCACCGCACACGTCTTCGTCATGGAGTGGGCCGCCATCCTGCGCGATCTCATCATCGGTCTCCTCGTCGCCGGCGCGATCGCCGCTTGGGTGCCGGACGCCTTCTGGCGCACCTTCTTCTTCGACGGGCATCCGCTGGCTGCCAAGCTCTGGGGGCCGCTGATCGGCCCGCTCGTCGCCGTCGCCTCGTTCGTCTGCTCCATCGGCAACGTGCCGCTGGCGGTGGTCCTCTGGAAGGGCGGGATCAGCTTCGGCGGGGTGGTCGCGTTCATCTTCGCGGACCTGTTGATCCTGCCGATCCTCACCATCTACCGGAAGTACTACGGCGCCCGCATGGCCGCCTTCCTGCTCGGCACGTTCTATGTGGCGATGGTCGTCGCCGGGTATGTCGTGGAGTTCGCCTTCGGAGGCCTCGGCCTCGTACCCGACCGGAGCTCGGCCACCATCCCCATGGCGGGTGTGGCCTGGAACTACACGACCTGGCTCAACATGGTGTTCCTCGTGCCGGCAGCAGCCCTGGTCGTACGTTTCTTCCGGACCGGGGGCATGAGGATGCTCAGGATGATGGGTGGGGCGCCCGGCGACTAGTCGGCCTTGTCCGGCGGGTGCGGGGCCGGGCTCAGGATCAGCGGCAGGTAGATGTCGTCGACGATGTCCACGATGACCTCGTCCTCCACGGGCGCGCCGAACAGCAGGAACTGGTTGCGCAGCAGATCCGTCGCGACCGTGGCCCGCCGGGAGGTGAGGACCCACGGCTCGACCTCGCCGCGCTCGACGGCCCGTTCCAGGACGACGTGGACCGCGAGCGGGCGGACGGTGTGGATCCGCTCCCGGATCAGTTCGGCCAGCTCGGGATCGCGGGTCATCTCTCCGAGGAGCCCGCGCATGATCCCGCCGAGCGGGCTGGACATCGTGGCCGCCATCTGCCGCAGCAGGGCCAGGGCGTCACCGCGGACTCCGCCGGTGTCGGGCAGGTCGACCTCGGAGATCTTGCCCAACTTGCAGGCGTCCAGGACCAGTTGGGCCCGGCTCGGCCAGCGGCGGTAGACGGCTGCCTTGCCCGTGCGGGCTCGTGCGGCGACCCGCTCCATGGTCAGCGCCGAGTAGCCCACCTCGGTGAGCTCGTCCAAGGTGGCCCGCAAAATGGCGCTTTCCAGTTCCTCGCCGCGGCGGCGCGGCCCTTTGCGGTGGTCAGCGGGCGGTTCGGTGACCGGGCCGGTGCTGCTGGGCACCCATGCCTCCCGGGTGTGTCCGATAGGGGCCGTTGCGTTCTCTAAGGGGGACAGCTTAGCCTCGCAGTTAGAGAACTGTCCGTTCTTTAATGTCTGAGGTTTCGAGGGATTCGATGACCGACATGACCGAGACCGCCGCAGCGATCCAGACGCGTGAGGCTCCCGCTTTCCCGGCCGACCGCACGTGCCCCTACCAACTTCCCGAGACCTACCGCCAGTTACGCGACGCGCCCGATGCGCTGAACGCCGTGACCCTCTTCGACGGCCGACGGGCCTGGGTGGTCACCCGGCACGAGACGGCGCGCAAGCTGCTCGCCGACCCGCGCCTCTCCTCGGACCGCACCCGCGACGAATTCCCCGCCACGTCGCCGCGCTTCCAGGCCATCCGGGAGGTCCGCCCGGCCTTCATCGGCCTGGATCCGCCCGAACACGGGCCGCGCCGGCGGATGACGATCAGCGAGTTCACCGTCAAGCGCATCAAGGGGATGCGCCCGGACGTCGAGCGCATCGTGCACGGCTTCCTCGACCGGATGCTCGCCGAAGGTCCGCCCGCCGACCTGGTCAGCCAGTTCGCGCTGCCCGTACCGTCCATGGTGATCTGCGAGTTGCTCGGCGTTCCCTACGCCGACCACGACTTCTTCCAGGACGCGAGCAGGCGCCTCGTGCAGGCGACGGACGCGGCCGGTGCGATCGCCGCCCGCGACGACTTCCAGCACTACCTGGACGGGCTGATCACCACCATGCAGGCCAAGCCCGGCCCCGGCCTGCTGAACAACCTGGTGACACGCCAGTTGGCGGCGGGTGAGATCGACCGCGAGGAGCTGATCTCGACCGCGCTGCTGCTGCTCGTCGCCGGCCACGAGACCACGGCCTCGATGACCTCCCTCAGCGTGATCACTCTGCTCGAACACCCCGACCAGCACGCCGCCCTGCGCGCCGACCCCACGCTGCTGCCCGGCGCGGTCGAGGAACTGCTGCGCTACCTCGCCATCGCCGACATCGCGGGCGGTCGCGTCGCCACGGCCGACATCGAGATCGACGGCCAGCTCATCCGCGCCGGAGAGGGCGTGATCGTCACCAACTCCATTGCCAATCGCGACAGTTCGGTGTTCGAGAACCCGGACGTCTTCGATGTGCACCGCTCGGCCCGCCATCACCTGTCCTTCGGGTACGGGGTGCACCAGTGCCTCGGGCAGAACCTGGCCCGCCTCGAACTCGAAGTCATCCTCACCGCGCTCTTCGAGCGCATTCCCACCCTGCGCCTGGCCGTGCCCGTGGATCGGCTGACGCTGCGCCCGGGCACGACGATCCAGGGCGTCAACGAACTCCCGGTCACCTGGTGACCGGGAAGAAGGGAGGCCCCATGCGGGTGTCCGCCGACCGGGACGTCTGCGTCGGCGCCGGACTGTGCGCGCTGACCGCGCCCGGCGTCTTCGACCAGGACGACGACGGTCTCGTGGCTGTGATCACGCCGGACCCCGATCACGCCCAGCAGCCCGCCGCCCGCCAGGCCGGCAACCTCTGTCCGTCCGGCGCCGTCCGGATCAGCGAATAGGTCCCGGCTCCGTCCGGACCGGGCCGCCCAAGCGGCTCCGGTCCGGACGAGCGTCTTCTTCTCACGCTGCCCGCTTCCGCCCCCGACGCGCGGTACGCGCGCGGATCCCGCGGTGTCGGTGGTGGCCCGTCGGGACGGCCGGGGCGACGATGGGCTTCCCGGCCCCCGGGAGCGCCGGCTGGGGGCTTTCCAGTCCGTGAGGAGCGGCCCATGACGACGTACGTACTCATCCCCGGCGCGGACGGCCGGGCCTGGTACTGGCACTTGGTCGTGCCGGAGCTGCGCGGTCGCGGCCATGAGGTGGTCACGATGGATCTGCCGCACGATCCCGCGGCCGGTCTCGCCGAGCACGTCGACGCCGTCGTACGGGCGATCGGTGACCACGAGCACGACCAGAACCGCTCCGGGACGCCGCGCGAGCTGATCCTCGTCGCCCAGTCGCTGGCCGGGTTCTTCGCACCGCTCGTCTGCGAACGCGTCCCCGTCGACGGGCTGATCCTGGTCAATGCCATGATTCCGGCGCCCGGTGAGACCGCGGGCGACTGGTGGGCCGACACCGGGCAGGCCGAGGCGCGTTCGGCGTTCGCCGCGCAGCAAGGTCGCGACCCAGCGGCGGAGTTCGACCTGCTGACCGACTTCTTCCACGACGTGCCGCCCGCGGTGACCGAAGAGGCAATGGCGGCGGGTCCGGCCGGGCCGGCGGCGGCCCTCTTCACCCAGCCCTGGCCGCTGAGCGCCTGGCCGGATGTCCCGACCCGCTTCCTGCAGGGACGCGACGACCGTTTCTTCCCGCTCGACTTCCAGCGCCGCATCGCCAAAGAACGGCTGGGCATCGACATCGAGCCCATCTCCGGCGGACACCTCCTCGCGCTGAGCCGCCCCGCAGAGCTCACCGACGTCATCTGCCGTTGGGACATGACCAGTTGATGGCCAGTCGGCGGGCTACGGCGTCTTGTCGCCCGGCGTTGACCAGAGGTGGTCGAGAGTGTCGACCACCATGCGGCAGACGGTGTCCGGATCCGCGCTGGCCAGTGGCTCGCGCGCCACGACCGTCCGCATGAGCCCGATGCCGAGCAGCCAGGCCATGGCCAGATCCGCCCGCAGGGCACCGTCCTTGGCACCGGAGAGTGCGGCCAGTGCGCTCTGGTACTGCTCGCCCAGCTCCCGCAGCGTCCCGGTCGCCTCGTCGCCGCGCCCTATGGAGCGCAGATAGACCTCCAGGGACCGGTCGGCCGTCCCCGACGCGCTGCTCGTCAGCATCGAACGCAGCGCGGTCTCGAAGAGCTCCTCGGGCGGGGTGGCCCGCAACTGTTCCAGGCCCCCCTGCGCGACGACCTCCGTGAGCAGCCCCTGCTTGGAACCGAAGTACCGGAACAGCAACGCCTGGTTGGCGCCGGCCCGCTCGGCGATCTCGCGGACCGTTGCCCCTTCGTAGCCCCGTTCCGCGAACAGGTCCCGGGCGGCGTCGAGCAGCCGGCGGCGGGTGGCCCCGGCATCACGACGGCGCTCGCCGGCAGCCGAGTCGGGAGCAGCCGAGCCGGGAACAGCCACCTCGGGGGTGGTGGAGTCGGTGGCCGCCGAGCCGGGAGCAGTCGGTTCGGGGGCAACCGATTCGGCAGCAGCGGAACCGGGAGCAGGCCATTTCGGGGAAGCCGAGTCGGGAGCAGTCGATTCAGGGGAAGCCGGGTCGGGGGCTTCGCGCATGGGGCAGGTCCTCTCAGACGGCCCGTCAGGATAACGGCCACAATGCGCCGTTGACCGCCCCCAAGAGCCACCCCTACCGTTGTAAGCAGCTGCTTACATCCGGGAGGCCGCAGTGACGACAGCCGACACCACCCCCCTCGCCTATCCCTTCAACACCTCCGACGGACTCCAGCTCGCCGAGGAGTACGAGCGCGTACGCGAACTGCCGGGTCTGTTACGCGTGCAGCTGCCGTACGGCGAGTCCGCCTGGCTCGTCACCCGCTATGCGGACGCCCGGCTCGTCCTCGGCGACCAGCGCTTCAGCCGGGCCGAAGGAGCCTCGCACGACGAGCCCCGGCAGTCCGAGGGGCAGAACGACAGCGGCATTCTCGGCATGGACCCGCCGGACCACACCCGGCTTCGCTCCCTGGTGGCGCGGGCGTTCACCGTCCGCCAGGTCGAGAAGCTCCGCCCGCAGGTCCGCGAACTCACCGCGAGCCTGCTCGACGACATGGAGGCGGCCGGAGCGCCCGCCGACCTGGTGGACGCCTATGCGCTGCCGCTGCCGGTCGCGGTGATCTGCCGCATGCTCGGCGTGCCCACCGAGGACCGCCCGCGCTTCCGCGTGTGGAGCGACGCGGCCCTGTCCACCAGCTCCCTCACCGCCGCCGAGTTCGAGGCCAACCGAGAGGAACTCCGCGCCTACATGCGCGAGTTGATCGAGCGGCACCGCCGGGATCCGCAGGACGATCTGATGACCGCGCTCATCGAGGCCCGCGACGGCGGTGACCGCCTGACCGAACTCGAACTCGTCGACCTGTGCGTGGCGGTCCTGGTGGCGGGCCACGAGACCACCGCGTCCCAGATCCCCAACTTCACCCTGACGCTGCTGGACCACCCCGACCAGCTGGCACGGCTCAGGGACCGGCCCGAACTCGTCGTGGGCGCGGTGGAGGAACTGCTGCGCTTCGTACCGCTGGGCAGCGGGGCCGGCCAGGCCCGGTACGCCACCGAGGACGTCGAGGTGGGCGGCACCCTGGTGCGGGCCGGCACCCCGGTCCTGGTCGCGATGGGCGCCGCCAACCGCGACGCGCTCCGCTTCACCGCGCCCGGTGTGCTCGACATCGCCCGCGAGGGCAACCAGCACCTCGGTTTCGGCCACGGAGTCCACCACTGCCTGGGCGCCCCGCTGGCCCGCCTCGAACTCCAGGAAGCCCTCGGCGCCCTCATCACCCGCTTCCCCGGGCTGAAACTGGCCGGCGACGTGACCTGGAAGTCCGAGATGCTGGTTCGTGGCCCGCGCGTCATGCCGGTCGCGTGGTGACCGCCATGCCTTGGACCGTACGCGTGGACCCGCAGCTCTGCCTGGCCTCGGGCATGTGCGCGGGAGCGGCCCCCGACGTGTTCGCACTGGACGGCGAGCACGCGCGTGTGCTGCCGGACGGCATCGAGCCGGACGAACGCATCCTCGACGTCGCCGACGCCTGCCCCGCCCAGGCGATCACGGTGCACGACGGGAGCGCCGTCGTCGGACCCCGTTGCGACTGACCGACGCCGCAGCGACGGGGCCGCGTGGGCGCGGGCGACTACTCGAAGCGCGAGGTGTCGCCCGCTCCCCGGCGCACGATCTCCATCTCCCCGCCCGAGAAGTCGATGACGGTCGTCGGCTCGGTACCGCAGTCCCCGGAGTCGAGGACCGCGTCCACCACATGGTCGAGGCGCTCCTTGATCTCCCAGCCCTGCGTCATCGGCTCGTCCTCGTCGGGCAGGAGCAGCGTGCTGGAAAGCAGCGGTTCGCCGAGGTCGGCGAGCAGGGCCTGAGCGACGGCGTGGTCGGGGATCCGCACACCGACCGTCTTCTTCTTCGGGTGCAGCAGCTGGCGCGGCACCTCCCTCGTCGCGGGCAGGATGAAGGTGTAACTGCCGGGCGTCGCGGCCTTGATGGCACGGAACACGTCGTTGTCGATCTGTACGAACTGACCCAGCTGCGCAAAGTTCTGGCACACCAGGGTGAAGTGATGGCGGTCGTCCAGCTCGCGGATCGACCGGATCCGGTTGATGCCGTCACGACTGCCCAGCTGGCACCCCAGCGCGTAGCACGAATCCGTCGGGTACGCGACGAGCGCGCCGGAACGGATGCTGTCCGCCACACTGCTGATGGTGCGCCGCTGAGGGTTCTCGGGGTGCACGTCGAAGTACTTTGCCATCCGCCGAGTCTACGGTCCGGGCGCCTGGGTCCCCGGGCGCCCGGTTCCGGCGGTTTCGAGGTGTCGGCGCGGGGCCGCCCCCAACGGCCCCGCGCCAAGGGTCATCCCAGTGTGCCGCCCCGGAGGCCGAGTACGAGGTCGTGGGGCAGGCCGTGGGTGTCGTGGAGGTAGCTGTAGTCGCCGTCGGTGAGCGGACCGGAGTAGCGGGGCCGGGACAGGACGCGGCGGCCTCGTTCGAGGAGCCG
Source organism: Streptomyces mauvecolor (assembly GCF_039532965.1). Lineage (NCBI taxonomy): Bacteria > Bacillati > Actinomycetota > Actinomycetes > Kitasatosporales > Streptomycetaceae > Streptomyces > Streptomyces mauvecolor. The sequence goes on from NZ_BAAASQ010000008.1 coordinate 529,787, forward strand.
GGTGAAGCGCCGTTCCTCGTCGAGCAGTACGTCGCGGACCGGGCCGCTGTGCCCGCGCTGCCCGAAGTGGTCCAGCGTGTGACGGACCAGGTCTTCGGGCAGGTCGCCGAGCGTGCGGGACGGATCGATGCGCCACAGTGTGGTGAGCACCCGCCGGATCAGCCGCCGCAGGACGTATCCGCGCCCGGTGTTGGACGGCAGGACGCCGTCGCCGATCACGGCGATGCTCGACCGCAGATGGTCGCAGACCAGCCGCACCGACTGCCCTTCCAGCCGCCAGAGCGACGGCACCGAGCCCAGCCACGGCTCGAACAGGTCGGTCTCGAAGACCGATCCCTTGCCCTGGAGGACGGAGACGAGCCGTTCGAGACCGAGCCCGGTGTCGACGGTCGGCCGGGGCAACACGTCGAGGGTGCCGTCGCCGCGGCGGCGGTAGCGCATCATCACGTGGTTCCACACCTCCACCCATCGCCCGTCTCCGGTCGGTGTGGAGCGCGGCGGTGTGTCGCCCGTCCAGATGAAGATCTCCGAGTCCGGACCGCAGGGGCCGGTGGGGCCGTTGGACCACCAGTTCTCCTCGGTGGTCAGCTCGACCGGCACCCCGAGCTCCTGCCACATGCGCAGCGATTCGGTGTCGGGGCCCGAGTGCTCGTCGCCGCCGAAGACCGTGGCGTACAACAGGCCCGGATCGACGCCGAAGCCGTTGACCAGCAGGTCGTGGCCCCAGGTGAGGCTCTGGGAGCTTCCGTAGTCGCCGAGGGACCAGGTGCCGAGCATCTCGAAGACCGTCAGGTGGGTGTCGTCGCCGACCTCCTCCAGGTCGGTGGTGCGAAGACAGCGCTGGACGTTGACCAGGCGCCGGCCGAGCGGGTGGGGCCGGCCCTCCAGATAGGGGGTGAGCGGATGCATGCCGGAGGTGGTGAACAGCACGGGGTCACCGGGCGGCGGCAGCAGGGACGACCCTGTGATGCGCCGGTGGCCCCGGTCCTCGAAGTACTCGACGAAGGTGCGGACGACACGCTCGGTGTTCATGGTGTTCATGGCTGCGGTTCCTTGGCTGTGGGGCAGCCGGAAAAGGACCGCGGACACGGGACGCGACAGAGATCCAGAAGGAGGAATCCAGGACTGGGATTCCGGACCATGAATCCGACGATCCACCGGCGGGCCGTTTCCGGTCGCCGGGGGGAGTGGGGAATGAGGTCAGGCGGCGGCAACCGGCGAGCTGGTCGCTCGCGCGGTGGCGCTGTCGATACGGCTGATGACCTTCATGCCGTCCACGGTAACGGGCGGGCGGCCGACGTGCACACGAATTCCTTTCGGGGCGGTGGAGCGGTCGCTGTAGTGGTCGAAGCCGGTGGTCAGCGGCGCTCGGCCGCACCCGGCCCCGCCGCGGGGCCGGGTGCGCGGATGGCCGGGCGGCTCGCAGCACCTACTTCACGAACCGCACCCCGGGGAAGCGGACGGAGGGCCGTGGAGCCCCCGCTTCGGGGGTTCGGATTTTCCGAACCCCCTGACCACCCGGACTTTGGCCTCTACCGCCCCTCTCCTACCCGCACCACAATCTTCCCGGTGTGGGTGTTGGACTCCATCAGCCGGTGCGCGTCGCCGATGCGCTCCAGGCTGTCGAAGGTCTCGGCGATCACGGGATCCAGCGCGCCGCTCGTCAGGCCCGAGCCGATGAAGGCGGCGGCACGGCGGCGGAACTCCGGGTCACGGGTGAGCGTGCCGTTGGCGTACGTGTGGACGGTGAGCGGCCAGTTCATCGACAGCTCGGCCGGGCGCCGGTCCAGCCAGCCGTACAGGATCGCGGTTCCGCCCGGCGCCAGGGCGTCGCCGAGGGCCGCGAAGCCAGGGCCGCCCACCGCGTCGAAGACCATCCGGGCGCCCGCGCCGCCCGTGACCCGCCTGACCTCCTTCACCAGGTCCTCGGTGTCCGTAGTGATCACATGGGCCGCGCCGAGCTCCAGCAGCCCGGGGCGCTTGGCCTCGCCGCGCGTGGTGGCGATGGGGATCGCGCCCAGCCGCAGGGCCGTTTGGACAGCGGCCGTACCGACACCACTGGACGCACCCGTGATCACCACATGGTCACCGGGGGCGAGCCCGCCGGTCTCCACCATGCCGCCGTACGCGGTTGTGTAGGCCAGCCACATGGCAGCGGAGGTCACCGCGTCCGCACCGTCCGGGCCGCGCACCACGGACTCCTCGGGCAGGACGATGTGTTCGGCATACACCCCGTGGACGCCGAAGTCGAAGTTGGCCGCGGACATCACCGCGTCGCCCGGCGCGAACGCGGTCACGTTCTCGCCGACCGACTCGACCACCCCGGCCGCCTCATAGCCGAGCCGCGAGCCGGGCAGCGTCGGCGGGTAGTAGTAGGCGCCCGCGCGGAACAGGGCTTCGGCCCGGTTCAGGCCGATCGCCTCCACCCGGATGAGGACCTCGCCGGGTCCGGGCTGTGCCAGCGGCACGTCCTCGACACTCAGCACCTCGGGCCCTCCCGTCTCATGGAACAGCACGGCTCGGGTGAACGCCTTCTCGTCAAATGGCGTATGTGCATCGGGAGTTGAAGTATTGGTTTCTGAGTTGCTCACTGCGTTGGTGGTATCCATGGGAACGACCGTACGGACGCGGCGAGGGACGATCCATATCCCAGAACCTCCCATTCATGTCCGATCGTCTTCCACTCGCCCCCGGCCGCTGCGCTAGGGTGCCGTGATGGACGTACTGAGTGATGCGATCGCCGCCATGCGCACTGGGCGCCCGCATTCGTCGCGCACCGTCAAGCGCGGACCCTGGGGTGTGCGGTTCCCCGCCTCCGACGGTGCCGGATTCCATGTGGTGCTCCAGGGCTCGGCCTGGCTGCTGCCGCCCGACGGCGGTGAACCCGTGCGGCTCGGGGTCGGCGATGTCGTCTTCCTCGCTCACGGATACGGCCACGGTCTCGCCGACCATCCAGAAACGCCTTTGGAGGAAGCCGAGTTGGATCCGGACGGCTCTTGGCCGAAGTTGCGCCACCGCGGGCCGGTCCGGGGTGACGACACGCTCATGCTGTGCGGCGCCTACCAGTTGAACAAGGCGCGGGCCCACCCGCTGCTCACCGACCTTCCGCCCTGCATCCACCTCCCGGCCCGCCTCGGCGCCCACGACCGGCTGCGTGCGGCCGTCGACCTGCTCGGAGCCGAACTGGCCGACCCCCAGCCCGGATCCGACGCCATCGTGCTCGCACTCCTCGACACCCTGCTGCTGTATTTGCTGCGCAGTTGGTGGCTGGCCGAGCGTCCCGAGGGGCCGACCGGGTGGGCGGCCGCCCTCAGCGACCCGGCCATCACGGCCGCGCTGCAAGCCATGCACAGTGACCCGTCCAGGCCCTGGACGGTCGAGGAACTCGGCGCACGGGCCTCGCTCTCGCGCGCCGCCTTCGCCCGCCGGTTCACGGCGCTCGTCGGCCGGCCCCCGCTCGCCTATCTGACCTGGTGGCGCATGACGACGGCGGGCCGACTGCTGCGGACGAGCGACGCCCCACTGGGAGCGGTGGCCGAACAGGCCGGTTATGCCTCCGAGTTCGCCTTCGCGAAAGCCTTCAAGCGGGAGTACGGCGTGGCGCCCGGCCGGTACCGCAAGCAGGTGAGCACGGCCTGATCCGTCAGCGGCGGCAAGGCGGGCCCGGCGAGTGAGGGGGCTCACCTGGTGGGGGGAGTACCAGGGAACCGCCGTCCCACTCGCCGGGCGCCTTCCCGGTGGCGGCACAGGCTGCCTGCAACTCCCGCGACGGCTGCCCTGCCAGTGATGGTGCGCACCGGGAGAGGTGGTGGTGTGTTGGGGGCCGATCGGCCGGGACCGCTCTTGCCGCCAGGAAGACCGGTCTCTCGATCCTGCCCTCACCATCGCAGCGGGCAGGGGCCCTGTACAGGTCGATTCTGGACGGGGATGGGCCGTGCTCCCGTGTGTCCGAGATGCGTCAACTAACGTCGGCAGTAAGGCTGTTGAGCCGATCGTACGAGGCGTGTTCGCGGCGCGGACGTGCGAAGCCTCCTCGGCGGGTCAAGCCTTCTCGGTGTCCTGCGCGGCCCGCTCGGCCGCCTCGACCTGGGCGGCGAACTCCTTGGCGGACAAGCGTTGCAGGGTGCCGTCGTGGCGCCGGGCCAGCTCGTCGGCGGGCTGCCGCGAGGACTCGTGCAGATCGACGACCAGCATGGACATGCCGTCCTCGACCCTGCTGCTGAGCACGATGAGGCCGGCGCCGTCCTCCAGGAGCTGACGGTTCTCCGCCGCGTTGGCCAGTGTGGCCCCTGCCGCGCTGCCCAACAGCACGCCGATCGGGCCGCCGAGCAGCCCCACCAGGCCGCCGACCAGACCGCCGCCCACCGTGGGCACCCCGGCGCCGCGCACATGGTTGTCCGGCACGTCGAGCAGCCCATCGGCCGAGCGCTCCAGAATGGCCGCCTGGCGCAGGCCCGGCAGCGACACGGCTTCCGCGAAGGCCGACCGGCAGCGCGCCGGATCGGTGAACGAGACCAGCAGAACATGGTGGGTGTCCGCCATGGCGGGTGTGCTCCCTCGTCGTGTGACGCGCGGCTGTCGGCACTCCCAGTGGAACGCCCGCCCGACGGCCCCGCCAGGCGGGCACGGCCGTCGGAGTACCGGGCCGCCCACCGCGGGGCCGTCGAGCAGTCTCGCCGTGCCGCTACTTGCCCGGGTGGGCCAGGATCAGCTCGGTGTTGTGATCGGCGGAGGAACCGAGCCTGGCGGCCGGGGTGGCGTACGGGTCGTTGTACGACAGCTCGCGGTACAGGGCCGCCAGACCCCGGTCGGAGGTGTCCGCGAAGTCCGTCGTATAGGGCGCGGCGGACTCGATGAGGGTGGTGAACAGCGACAGGGTGCCGTCGCCGTTGTCGGCTATCTCGATGATCCGGGCGTGCTGCGGGTAGTCGACGTGGGACGCGGTGTTGATCTCCCAGAAGGCGCGCTCGGGGACCGCGTGGCCGTGCGGGGTGATGCGGTTCTCGTGGGTGTGGCCGTTGACCCAGGCCACCACGTTCGGATAGCGCTGGAGCAGCGAGACCAGGGCATTGCCGTCGTGGCGCCCCTCGAAGGGGTGGTACGGGTCGGGCAGCAGGTTGCCCATCGTGGTGCTGGTGTGGTGGCTGAACAGGACGACGAGCGAGTCGTTCGATCCGCCGCGCACCACGTGCCCGTCGCTGTCGTACCAGCGGCTGCTGTGCGACTTCAGCACCGACTCCAGCCAGTTGAGCTGCGCCGTGCCGAGCGAACCGTCCGCGAAACCGGCCCTGTTGGTGGTGTCCAGGCTGATGCCGAGCACGCCGCTCGCGAGCGGGAACGTGTAGTACAGGTGCCCGCTGCTCGCCGCGTCCGAGGTGAAGCCGTGGCCGACCGGCCCGGCACCGGTGTACGCCGGGTTCAGGTGCGCCTTGGCGAACTCGGCCGGGGTGAAGGGGCGACGGCGCTCGTCGGGGGTGACCTTGCGTATCGCACCGCCGTTGCCCAGCAGCTTCCCCAGCAGGATCACGGCCTGGGCCGGGTCGTGCTGCAGGGCGTAGGCGAGCTTGGCCGCGGTGGCGTCGTCGATACCCTCGATCTTCCGGTCCCCGGTGTACAGGTCGTTGAGCAGGCCGAGATCGGGCAGGCTGCCCTCGATGCTGTCGTCGTGGTTGCCGACGGTCGTGTACCAGGGCACGCTCAGGCCCGGCGCGTCGAAGGGGCGGCCCGCGCCCGACAGGAAGCCGGGGATCTGCGGGAGCCCCTTGGCCTTGTAGGTGTCCTGGAAGGACGACTCCGGGTTCCAGTAGGCCGCGCTGCCCGAGTTCTGCACGCCCTCGTAGCGCGAGGGGTCGCCGCTGCTCGGGGTGATCCGGCCGCCGCTCATCACGGACAAGTACCAGTCGAGCTCGACGAGTTCGTGGTTGTCGGTGTTGTCGCCGGTGGCCATCACCATCCCGAACGGCATCCCCGTGTACGGACCTTGGCGCACCGAGTTGACCCGCTCGACCAGCGACGAGGCACCCCGCACCGTCAGGGCTTCCTGCGGGCGGTGCGCGCTGTCGTTGTACTGGGCCAGGTACTCGAACCGCACCGGCGACTCGGTGTCCGCCAGGTGCAGGTCGGTGAACTGGACGAAGGAGGCGAGCCCGGTCCGCCGGTCGTCCCGGCCCGAACCTGCCGCGGCCAGCTCACCACGGACCACCAGCGGCCAGCCCGGGCCGGCCACGAGGCGCTTGTACGAGCCGCTGCCCACCGGCATCGCGGCCTGTTCCAGCGTGGTTCCGCCGACGCGTACCGCCCGCGCGGCCGTGGCTGCCAGCGCCCGGTCCTGCGCCGTCGCCGACCACAGAGCGGCCCCTGCGGCAACGGCGGACATCCTGGAAACGAACTGACGGCGGTTCATCCCGCGCATGGGTATCCCCCTGATGGCACTGACAGTTGAGGGCACGGCAGCTTTCGGCCACGACCGTGCGGCCACACACTACTGGCGGGTAGCTGTATGTACAGGTGCTGGGAGGAAACTTGAGGGAAACAAATCGGGGAGCGTGCGTCTGGCGAGGCGCACGGGCCGCATCCCGGAGCTCACCACGTGGCCCGCGCTACGCCGCGCAGCCCGTGCCGGCTACGGGCGTAGACCAGCGCCGACCAGGGGTGCCGCCCGCCGCGGTCACCTCCCTGCTTCGTCGAGGAGTATGCGTGCCAGCTCGGCCGGCCGGGAGAACATGGGCCAGTGGCCGGTGTCCATTTCGGCCAACCGCCAATGCCCGCCGGTGAGCAGCGCGGCCACGTCGTCGCTGGGCTTCGCTCCGTCGAGCAGGCACTTGATGTACGTCGCCGGGAGTTCGCCGAGGGGGCGGGCCAGCACGGCGGGTTCGGTCAGCGTGGCCCCCGGGTGCGGCGTCGAGCCGTCGACGATCCGGGCGATCTGCTCCGCGCTCAGCCCCTGGCCCTCGAAGTCCGGAGCGGTGGGCGGCGCCCAGAAGCCGCCGTTCTCGGCTATGGATGCCTCCACCGCGGCCTGCCAGTCCAGACCGCCGGACACGAACGAGCGGCCGTCGGCCGGGACATTGGAGTCGACGAAGACGACCCGCGCCAAGCGGTCGCCCATGCGCTCGGCGGCCTGACCGACCGGGATGCCCGAATAGCTGTGCCCGACCAGCACGACATCGCGCAGAGAAAGACGCTCGACCTCGCCGACGATGTCCTGGACGTGGGTCTGCTGCCCAGCCGGCACACCCTGCTTCTCGGCGAGGCCCGACAGCGTCAGCGGGTGGACGCCATGGCCGCCCGCACGCAGCGGCGGCACCACGTCGTCCCACGCCCACGACCCGAGCCACGCTCCGGCGACCAACACGAAATTCGTCATGGCTCCACCGTAGAGGCGGGGTCTGACAGCGAGCCCTGCGCCGACTTCTGAGCCCGCTCCCGCGCGGGGGCCGGCTCGGGATCCACCGGGGCCAGGGCCCCCTCCGTGGCGGCGATGGTCCGCACCAGGGTCTCTCGCGCCGATGCGATCCGGGCCGACCGCTCCTCCAGCGCGCTCAACTGCCCGCGCAGGGCGTCCAGTACGCCGGGACACGGCAGCACCGCGGCGTCCGCGGCCGTACAGGGAAGGACCTGGCGAATGACGCGGGTCGGCAGTCCCGCGGCGAGGAGGGCCCGGATCCGCAGCACGGATTCCTCGGCGGCGCCGTCGTAGAACCGGTAGCCGTTGGGCCGGCGCTGCGGCCTGAGCAGACCTACTCGCTCGTAGTAGCGCAGCAGGCGCTCGCTGGTCCCGGTCCGTTCGGCCAACTCACCGATGAGCACGCCCGCTCGTCCTTCCGCGTTTGACCTTCCCACAGTGTCAAGGAGCAACAGTGGGCCGGCCGGCCGCATTCCCACGGCCCGCACCACCGCTGCACCGCGTCACCGAGAGGACGAACAGTGATCATCGATGCCCATGGCCATGTCCACGACCCGGTGGAGACCCATCTGAGGCTCCTGGACGAGGCAGGCGTGGACCGCACGGTGCTCTTCGGCACCCGGCCCCACCCCGAGCGGGCCACCGACCTGCCTTCCCTGCGCCACGAGATGAGCGCGCTGGACCGGGCCCTGAGCGGGAAGGGCGACCTCGACGACGGATACCGCACCGCGCGGCGGGAGCTGGACGAGGCGCTCGCCGCCCACCCGGAACGCTTCATCGGGTTCGGTTCCGTGCGCCTGGACCTGCCCGCGGAGGAGATCGCGGCGGCGGTCGAGCGTGACGTCGTCGGACGAGGGCTGCACGGCATCGGGGAACTCACCCCGCCGCCCGGACAGGCCGGCCGGCTCGCCCCGGTGCTGGAGGCCGCGCACGACCACGGAGGGCTGCCCGTCGTGGTGCACGGCTTCGCGCCGACCACGGCCGGGGACCTCCACACCCTGGCCGAACTCGCCGCGCGCTGCCCGAAGGTGCCGCTGATCGTGAGCCAGCTGGGCGGGCTCAACTGGATGTCCGCCATCGAACTGGCCCGGGACACGCCGAACATGTACCTGGAACTCTCCACCGCCAACATCGTCCTCGCGGTGAAGCTGGCCATCCGGGAACTCCCCGAGCGCACCCTCTTCGGCTCGGACGCGCCCTACGGTGACCCCCTGCTCGCCCGTACCACCGTCGAGCGCGTGACCCCGCCCGGGGAGCTACGCGACCTCGTCCTCGGCGGCACCCTGGGCCAGCTGCTCGGAATCCTCTGATCCGGCTCCGTCACCAGGGCGCTCCCCGACGAGCAGGCCGATCAGTCGCAACGCCTGGTCGCGGGGGGTCCGGTGCGCCGGTCCGGCCGGTCATCACCAGGTGGTGGAGCGTGCCGCGCTGCTCTCGGCCGCCGGATGCGAAACGTCGAGGTGGCACCCTCGGAGTCGTACGGGATGTGGGGCCGCGATGCCGAGGACGCGACCGAGTTCCTGCTCGGATCGGGCCCGGCGTGCCGCCTGCTCGGCCAGGCCGGCGACGAGGCGCCGCCGGGGCGGCGGCCGCTTGGCCGTCAACTAGACCTGTCTTTACGTGAGTTGACCTCCCAGTCGGCTCCGATCGACCGGATCAGCGCCGGGTACACCCACACGTACCGGAAGGGCTTGATGGCTGCCATGTACAGGGTGCCGAAGAGTCCGTTCGGCTTCACCAGGACGGCCATCTGGCCGTGGTAGCCGCCGGATCCGTCCGGGACCCAGCCGATGTGCAGCACCGCGTGCACCGTCTTGTTGGCGATCTCGGCCGCCCACTCGTCGTGCGTCTGGTAGACGGAAGTGAACGGATGCGACCGGAACGCGGGTCCCCGCGGCCCCTCCCGGAGGTCGGCCGGAAGCCGGTCGCGCAGCGTGCGTACCCGCGTGCCCACGCCTTCGCCGGGCTTGTCCCAGCCGAACAGCTTGCCCAGCTTCCAGCGGGCCGCGAAGAGGAAGCGCTCCATGGGGGAGGCGGCGCGTGCGTCATTGCCGCTCGTGAACTGGCGTACCAGGCGGTCGAGTTCGTCCGGGCCGCCCGGTGTCGGCAGCGCCCACACGTCCTCAAGTGTGAAGTCGGCCGCGATCTCATGGATCCGCCAGGGGCGGGACGTGTGCGCGGTTGCGGGGAGTTTCATGAACGGGCCCCTATCTATACGATGCCGTATAGATAAATGTTAGCACTGGTTATACGGCACCGTATAGATGGCGGCCGGCGTGAGAGGAGACACAGTATGGGGGCGACTCGCACGCCGCGTGGGAAGTGGATCGAAGAAGGGCTGCGGGCGCTGTCCGCCGGCGGCCCGGAGGCGGTCAGGATCGAGTTGCTCGCGCAGGCCCTCGGCGTCAGCAAGGGCGGCTTCTACGGCTACTTCAAGAACCGGGACGCGCTGCTCGCCGAGATGCTCGACACCTGGGAGCGCGAGGTGGCCGAAGCGGTGATCGAGCGGGTCGAGAGCGGCGGGGGAGACGCCAGGGCCAGACTGGAGCGGCTGTTCGTCATTGCCACGGCGGGTCAAGGTCCGACGACGGGGGTCGTGGCCGAACTCGCGATCCGGGACTGGGCCCGGCGCGACGACGACGTCGCCCGGCGGCTCCGGCGGGTCGACAACCGCCGGATGGAGTACCTGCGCGCGCTGTTCGGTGGCATCTGTTCCGACGAGGGCGAGGTCGAGGCCCGCTCGATGCTCGCCTTCTCGCTCCGCATCGGCGAACACTTCATCGCTGCCGATCATGCGGGGCGCAGTCGCGCAGAGGTCATGGAGCTGACCCGGGAATGGCTCCTGAGGTAGCCGCCTCCTGCCCGGGCCCTGAAAGGCGGGAGCGCCAACAGCCGCTGGACATACGGCTGTTGACGCCCCGTCTCAGCTCACTTGCAGTACGGCACGCGGCCGAGGTTCTGCACATAGCGTGCCGAGACCCAGCCCTGCTTTCCTGCTCCGAGCTTGTACCAGAACCTGTTGCCGTCCACGCTCTGGCCGATCTTCTTGCACTCCGGCGCGGCGGCCATGCCCTTGGGCAGCAGGCCGATCCGCTTGGAGTTGGTGCTCGCTTCCTGGCGGATCCATACCCCGCCGTTGGCGACGACCTTACTCATGGGCTGGGCCGCCGGAGCGGCGGCGGGCCCCTGCTGGGCCGAACCGCTGACGGGCTGCGGCGTCGGATTCGCCGCCGAAGCTCCGCCTGCGCCGAGCAGGATTCCCGATCCGGCGAGTGCCGCCACCGCGCTTGCGGTGACGATCCTGCGCATTCCAGATACGTACACGCTTTGCCCCTTTCTTTCCTTTTGTGGATGTTACTCCTCATCAGGCGGTCAATGGTGGCGACCCGTTCCACTGGGACCGAAGAACTTCCCTAATGTGTAAGTCAGTTGATGTGCCAATCGGAGTTTCCCGTGGTCTCCTGGGGTGGAAGGGATGATGCGGCCATGTCACGCTCATCCCTCCGGAAGGAAGCCCTCCAGTGCTCCGCAGACAAGGCGCGTTGCTCGCCGCAGTCGTACTGATTCCGCTCGCCACGGCAACGCAGGCCGGTGCCGCCACGGGAACGCAGGCCGGCCCGGCCGCCCCGGCGCAGCGGGCTGCCGCGTGCACTTACACCCCGGCCGTCCCCGCCGACAACTACAAGGGAATTCCGGACTTCGACCCGGTCAAGGCCGCCCGGCCCTTCAACGCCACCCTGCGCACCAGCCAGGGCGCCATCACCTTCAAGGCGCTGACCGACAAGGCCCCGTGCACCACCAACTCCTTCCGGTTCCTCGCCGAGAAGCGGTACTTCAACGGCTCCCACTGCCACCGGCTCACCACCGCGCGGCTGTACGTGCTGCAGTGCGGCGACCCGACCGGCACGGGAAGCGGCGGCCCCGGATACTCCTTCCCGGACGAGAACCTCACGGGCGCCACCTATCCGGCGGGCACGGTGGCGATGGCGAATGCCGGGCCCAACACCAACGGCAGCCAGTTCTTCTTCGTCTGGAAGGACACCAAGCTCTCGCCCGCCTACACACCGTTCGGCCAGGTCACCTCCGGGCTCGACGTCCTGGAGAAGATCGCGGCGGGCGGCGAGGACGACCAGAACGGACCGGGCGACGGGTACCCCACGCTGCCGGTGAACATCAAACGCGTCGACATCAAGCGGGGCGGCCACTGACCGGGACCCCCGCCCAGTAGGCCAAGCGATTGCCGTTGCGTTTTCGCTGGCGAGGGAGCGCGGGGCGAGGCGGGGGCGCGGCTACTCTCCGCCCATGACGGACACCTATGACCACACCCCGCAGGTATGGACCGCAGGCCGCTTGCGAGAAGCTCTCGCCGGCCTGTCCGACGACACTCCCATCCACATCGCCGTCGCCGACGGCCCCGGAGACTTCGAGGGCTACAGCGAGTACGCCCTCGTCGACCTCGAGCCCGTCGAGAAGGACTTCGGCGAGGACGCGGAGGCCGGGACCGAAGTCGAGTACACCTTGTTCGCCGACTACAAGGCCGGTCAGTACCACGTCGACCTGGTCTGACCCGCCCCATCGCGTACGGGCCGGGCGGCAGGCGGTTCCTTGCCGTCTGCCACCCGGTTCACCCGTACCGCTGACGAGGTGGTTGTTCCTCAGGCGGCTCAGTCGGCGGCGAGTCGGGCGCTCAGCCATTCCAGGGAGGGCGGGATCTCCCGGAGCCAGGTGTTGAAGTTGTGGCCGCCGGAATCGAGTGTGATCGAGGAGACGTGCGCGGGCCGCTTGACCTTCGCGATGAACTTCTGGGTCTCCTTGAGGTTGCTCTCGCCCTGCTTGGACGTGGTGACCAGGAACGAGGAGTTGCCCTGGGGCAGATGGTCGAGGCTCCACAGGAGATCGGACCGCTTCTCCTCGTGCTTGTTCCCGTGGAAGAGGTCACCCGAGTCCGAGTCCACCTCCGGCTGGTAGTCCGCGGACAGGCCGGCCCCGGCGGCGTACGCCTCCGGGTGGTGCAGGGCGATCTTCAGCGCGCAGTAGCCGCCCGTCGAGTCGCCGATGAACCCCCAGTTCTTCGGCTTCGTACCGACGCGATACGTACCGGAGATCGCCTTGCGCACGTCGTCGGCGAAAAACGTTTCCGTCTGCGGGCCGCCCGGGATGTCGATGCACTGGGTGTTGCGCGGCGGGGCGACGGTGGGCCGCATCATCACCAGGATCATCGGCTGCGTCTTCTTCTCCTTGGACAGCGTCCACGCCGTCTTCGGGTAGTGCAGCCCCTTGATGAGGTTCTCGGCGGTCCCCGGGAAGCCGGTCAGCACCACCGTGACGGGGAAGGACTTCTTCTCGTACCCCTTCTGGAAGTACTCCGGCGGCAGATACACATAGGCCGGGGTGACTATCCGGGACTTCGCCCCCTGCACCGTGACCCGCTGCACCTCGCCGCCGATGCTCGGCTTTCCGGCGCCCGGAACGTCGACCTTCTGCTTCCCGTCGACCTTCACACCGGGACTTGCGGCCGCCTTCGCGTCCATGACCCCCACGCCGTCCTGCCGGCCGAACAGGTCGGCCCACGAGCCGTAGAACAGGAACGACTTGTTGGCCGCGAGCCCCACGGAGGAGAAGAGCAGCAGCTGGACCGCGCACATCAGGCCCACCCGTGCCACGACCGGCCGCCACCCCTGCCGCGCCAGCCGGGGCCACAGCCACACGACGACGAGGGACAGGAGAACCGTGCAGAGCACGGCCAATGCCAGAACGGTGGTACTTGTCAGGCCCATGGATCAAGAACACTCTCTGCACGAGATCGTCCTGGACGCGGCGCCCGGCGGCCACCGTCCAGCCGCACCGACTCGGGGGTGCGCACGGAACTAGACCGGTATCCGGCGTGATCCGTTGCCTCGTGATCACCAACCTTTCGGACGCGTACGGTATGTGGCGAAATTGGTCCGCCATTCAGCCATCTGGTCCTCCCCGTGCAGTTCACTGGGACGTGGAGCGGGCCTCCGCGCGGGACGACTCCTCGGCCTTCCAGCGGCGGGCCGACACCTCTCGTTCGTCGGCGGCCGACAGCCAGAAGTAGAGCGGGGGCAGGGCGAGTTCGATTCCCATCAGGACCAGCTGGAACCAGTTGGGGCGGCCGAGCGCGGCCCACGACAGGAGCCGGCCGGCGCCGCCCAGGAAGAAGATCCCGGCGAGCAGGCGCACGGCTCTCGACGGGATCGGCGACTGCCGCGCCACCCAGATCCAGGCGAGCCCGTATCCGAGGAAGATCGCGCCGAAGAACCGCATGAGGCTGTCGACGGTCGGCCCCGGTGAGCCCGCGCCGGGCACCGAGTCCATCCCGGTGGCGAGGTGTACGGCGCCGATCAGCACATCGGCGATGCCCATCGCCCACGCAAGCCACTTGAGGAGCCTGGCCATGGTGTGGTCCCCCCTTCGCCTTAGTAGGCACATGTCTACTAAGGCGAGGATAGGTTCACTAGTAGACACGCGTCAAGTAACCTGGGCGTCATGACCGCGCGCCGCAGGCTGAGCCCCGACGACCGCCGCAAGGAGTTGCTCGACGTCGGAGCCCACCTGTTCGCGGCGAAGCCCTACGACGACGTGCTGATGGAGGACGTGGCCGACCAGGCCGGAGTCTCCCGGGCCCTGCTCTACCGCTACTTCCCCAACAAGAGCGCCCTGTTCGCCGCCATCTACCGCCAGGCGGCCGACCGGCTGCTCGACGGCACACCGATCGACCCCGCGGAGTCGCTGCTCGAACAGCTCTCCGCCGGGCTCGACGTCCACTTCGACTACTTCGCGGCCAACAGGCACACGGTGCTCGCGGCGAACAGGGTGCTCGCGGGCGACCCGGTGATCCAGGCGATCATCAACGACGAGCTGGCCGAACTGAGCCGGCGCGTCCTCGACGCGACCGGACTCGAAGGCCCCGCCAGGGACACGGTCTCCGCCGTCCTCATGAGCTGGCTGGTGTTCGTCCGCGCGCTGTGCGTGGACTGGCTGACCAACGAGGCGTTCTCGCGGACCGAGCTGCACGACATGTCGGTGGGCGCCCTGCTCGGAGCCCTGGGCGCCGTCACCGATGTCGACCGGTTCCTCGGCGCCGAGGGCTGACGGCGCCGACCAACCCGTACCGGCGGTCAGCCGAGCGCGGGCGCGCCGCCCGGGCGCTCGAACTGCGTGCGGTACAACTCCTCGTAGCGGCCGCCGAGTTCGAGGAGTTCGTCGTGCGTGCCGCGCTCCACGATCCGGCCGTCCTCGACGACCAGGATCAGATCGGCGGAGCGCACCGTGGAGAGCCGGTGCGCGATCACCACCGCGGTGCGGCCCTCCAGTGCCTCGGCGAGCGCCTCCTGCACCGCGGCTTCGGACGTGTTGTCGAGGTGGGCGGTGGCCTCGTCGAGAATGACCACACGCTGACGGGCGAGCAGCAGCCGGGCGATCGTCAGACGCTGGCGCTCGCCGCCGGAGAGCCGGTAGCCGCGCTCGCCGACCACCGTGTCGAGCCCGTCGGGCAGCGAGGCGACCAGGCCGTCCAGGCGGGCCCGGCGCAGCGCGTCCCACAGGTGCTCCTCGTCGGCGTCCGGCCGGGCGAGCAGCAGATTGGCGCGGACCGACTCGTGGAAGAGATGGCCGTCCTGGGTGACCATGCCGATGGTGTCCCGGATCGAGTCGGCGGTCAGATCCCGTACGTCGATGCCGCCCAGCCGCACCGTGCCCTCGTCCGCGTCGTACAGCCGGGGGAGCAGCTGGGCGACCGTCGACTTGCCGGCGCCGGACGACCCGACCAGGGCCACCATCTGCCCCGGCTCGGCGCGGAAGGAGACGCTGTGCAGCACCTCGGTGCCGCCCCGGGTGTCCAGGCTGGAGACCTCTTCGAGCGAGGCGAGGGAGACCTTGTCGGCGGACGGGTAGCCGAACCGCACGTCGTGGAACTCGACCGACACCGGGCCCGGCGGGACCTCCCGGGCTCCGGGCTTCTCCGCGATGAGCGGCTTCAGGTCGAGCACCTCGAAGACCCGCTCGAAGCTGACCAGCGCGCTCATCACCTCCACGCGTGCCCCGGCCAGCGAGGTGAGTGGCGCGTACAGCCTGGTCAGGAGCAGGGCGAGGGAGACGACCGAGCCCGCTTCGAGGGTGCCGCGCAGCGCGTAGTAGCCGCCGAGCCCGTAGACGAGGGCGAGCGCGAGGGCCGACACGAGGGTGAGGGCGGTGATGAACGCGGACTGCGCCATCGCCGTACGCACCCCGATGTCACGCACCCGGCCGGCCCGCGCGGCGAACTCGGCGGACTCGTCGGCGGGCCGCCCGAACAGCTTGATCAAGGTCGCGCCGGGGGCCGAGAACCGCTCGGTCATCCGGGTGCCCATCGCCGCGTTGTGCTCGGCGGCCTCCCGCTGGAGCCGCGCCATCCGGGTGCCCATGCGGCGCGCGGGCAGCACGAACACGGGCAGCAGGACCAGGGCGAGCAGGGTGATCTGCCAGGAGATGCTGAGCATCACGGCGAGCGTGAGCAGCAGTGTGACCAGGTTGCTGACCACGCCGGACAGCGTGTTGCTGAAGGCCCGCTGCGCGCCGATGACGTCGTTGTTGAGGCGGCTGACCAGCGCGCCGGTGCGGGTCCGCGTGAAGAACGCGACCGGCATCCGCTGCACATGGTCGAAGACGGCCGTGCGCAGATCGAGGATCAGCCCCTCGCCCAGCGTCGACGACAGCCACCGGCTCACGATGCCGAGCGCCGCCTCGGCGACGGCGATCGCGGCGATGAGCAGCGCGAGCCGGGTGACGGCGCCGCTCTCCTTGCCGCCGACGATCGCGTCCACGACCCGCCCGGCGAGCAGGGGCGTGGCCACCGCGAGCAGCGCCGTGGCGACGCTCAGGACCAGAAAGAGGGCGATCCGCCGCCGGTGCGGGCGGGCGAAGGCGCCGATGCGGCGCAGCGTGGCCCGGTTGAAGGGCCGCTTGTCCTGCTGGGCGTTCATGACGTTGTGGAGCTGCGTCCACGCGGTGGCTTCCATACTCATGCGAGGAACGTACGACCTCTACCGAACTTGAGGTCAATGATTCGCGAGCCGGAGATCAACAGGTGGACGGTCCGGGTCCGACCGGGGCCGCCGGCGGGTCAATGGTCTCCCGGGCAGCTTCGTCGGCACCCGCGGTGCCCGGCCGTCCGGGGACGCACTCCCGGGGGCGTCCCGTAGGTTCGGCTTCGGGCGGCGCGCCGGACCGCCCGCGTACCTGGGGAGAGACGATGAGCTGGGGAGTGCTTGACCGGTTGGTGGGGGAGCCCGAGCTGTTCTTCGACCGGTGCCGCCGCGGCCGCCCGCATGTGTTCACGCCGCCGAGCCTGCCCCAAGAGGCCCCCCGGATCCGGGAGTTGACTCAGGCGCTGAGCGGCGGCCTGATGCGCACGCCGTACGTCGAGATGGTGCGGGAGGGCGAGGTCGTACCGGCCTCGGAGTTCAGCATCCCCAGGGTCGTCGCCGGCCGGGCCGAGGAGGGCTTCGCCGACCCGGAACGGATCATGCGCCTGCTCGCCGAGGGGGCGACCCTGCTGCTGCCCCAACTCGACCAGTGGAACGCCTCGGTGGGCGCCCTGACCGCCCTGCTCTCCCAGGACCTGGGCCGCACGACGGAGGCGTTCTGCTTCGCCACCATGGCGGGGCGGCGCGGCCTCGACGTGCACCGGGACGACGCCGACGTGCTCGTCGTCCAGCTCGCGGGCCGCAAGGAGTGGACGGTGTACGAGGCCCCGGCCGACGGCCACTGGCACCCGGGCCCGGTGCCGCAGCCGGGCGAACCCGCCCTGCGTACCGTCATCGGCGCGGGCGACGTCCTGTACGTGCCGCGCGGTGCCCCGCACACCGCGACCGGCAACGAAGGCCTCTCCGTCCACCTCGCCCTCACCATCCGCGAAGCGACCACGAACCGCCTGCGCCAGACACTCGCCGACCTCTTGACCGAGCCGGGTGACGGCCTCGCGCCCCGGCCTCTGACGCAGCTTCAACTCATGGATTCCATAAGCGAGTTGATCGACGCGGCGCGAAAGAGACTGGAAGCGGTCACCCCCGAGGAACTGCTCGCGCGGGCGCGGGGACCGCTGCCCTCGGCGCCGCGCGCCGCGCCGGTCGACTGGCCGACGGCCGATTGACCGGAGTCCGGGAACACCGCGGCTGCGGAGAACCACAGTTCCCCGCAGCCGCCACTGACACACCATCAGGAAGAGGCGCAGTGTCAGAAATAGATGCAGTGTCAGAAATCAGATGCAGTAAGGGCGGTGGCAGGACCCCTCGCAGGAGATGCTGATGCCCGCGCTGTTCTGGGCCTCACCCTCGGCCAGTACCTCGCGGACGTCGAGGTCGAACAGGTCCTGGGTCGTCTCGTTGGTCATGAGGAACTCCTCTCGTTTCGGCTGCGGATCTCGCAGCGAACGAATGGACGGTAGGCCGGGGTCGACTGGCCGCGTCAACGACTGTGAACAAAAGGGAAAGGGGTTCTGCATCATCGGGCACATTGCCTGCGCGACCTGGTCACAATTCCCCGAACCTCCGCTAGACAGGGGCGGATTACGGCATTCGTACGGCGAAGGGGAACTGTGGGCGGACAGCGTGCGGCACGACAGGAAAGGCTGTTCACGGCCGCTGAACCGGTACTTCTGCGGGCCCCCGCCCGGCCCGTACCCGAGCGCCCCGACACCCCGGCCGGCCCGGCGGAGGCCGATCTCGCGGCCTATGTCGCCGAGGCCGCGGCCGACCCGCTGTTCCGGGAGGCGATCGAGGTGTCCAGCCCCTCGCTGGCCCAGGTCCTCGCCCGGGACGCGCCGCCGACCGGAGACGCGCTGCGCCGCGCAGCCACCGCCGTCGGCCGCTACCGGCTGCGCATGACGACCCGGCCGACCCCCTTCGGACTGCTCGCCGGGGTCGCGCTCGCCCGGTTCGGCGACAGCGCCTCGGTCCGCTGGGGCGAACGGCACCGCACCGCCGTACGCCCCGACCTCGGCTGGCTCGCCTCGGTCGTGGACCGTCTGCACCAGGATTCCGCGGTCCTGACCGGCCTGCACCTCGTCGCCGACCAGCAGCACGTCGTCCGCGGCTCGCGCGTGACACTGCCGTACGTTCCCACGAACTCGGGCGACGTCAGACGCGAGGTGAGCCTCCGTCATACACCGGCGGTGGCAGAGGCGTTGAAGCAGTCGTCGGATCCCGTCTCCTTCCCCGAGCTGATCCGTCGGGTGCGTGCCGCCTTCCCGGCCGCACCCGCCGAGGCCGTGACCCAGCTCGTCCACACCCTCGTGCTGCGGGGCTTCCTGCACACCGACCTGATGCCGCCCCCGGACGCCGGTGATCCGCTCGGTCACGTCACCGCACGCCTGCCCGGTGACTTGCCGCTGCGGGCCGAACTCGACTCCGTACGCGGTGACTTGCTGGAGTGCCAGGAACTGGATGCGGGCGGAGAGAGGCTGAAGGCCCTGCGCTCGGTGCGGGAGCGCATGACCGGCGTGTGCCCCGCCGACCACGTCCTCCAGGTCGATCTCGCGCTGGATGCGGACGTGGTGCTGCCGCCGGAGGTGCGCGAGGAGTTCGAGCGGGCGGCCACCGTGCTGTGGCGCCTCTCGCCGCCCCGTACCGCGCCCGCGCATCTGCGCGCCTACCACCAGGCGTTCGTGGAGCGCTACGGCACCGAGCGCGCCGTGCCCGTCGCCGAACTGCTCGACGTGGAAACGGGGTTGGGGCCGCCGGAGGGGTACGAGTACCCGAGGGGCGGCGCGGCCCTGTCACCCTCGGCCGGGTCCGCGGGCGACGACGCGGGGCGCGGCAGGCTGCTCGCCGAGCTGGCGGCCGGGGCTCTCGCCGACCGCGAGCCCGGGCAGCCGATGCCCGAAGTGGTGCTCGACGACGCGCTGCTCGACCGGCTGGCCGGACCGGATCCGTCAGCGGACGCGGACGGTGAAGGTGCAGCCCACCGCGTTCCCGCCTCCTTCGAGCTGTACGGCGAACTCGTGGGCCAGGGCGATGAGTTGAGGGTGGTTCTGTCCCCCGTCGTGGGCAGCGATGTGGCCGGGGCGACGTTCGGCCGGTTCGCCGGGCTGCTCGGCGGGGCCGGGCTCATGTCGGAGGTGGCCGGGACCGGGGGCGGCGGCCCGGTGCCGGAAGTGTCCGGGGCAGAGGGCGGTGGGCCCGTGCCGGTGCATCTGGAGTTCGGCCCGGCGCGGCCCCGGTACGCCAATATCACGCGCACCCCGCGCTGGCTCGACCACCGCGTCGTCGTCAGCGCGTTCCCGGACGCGGACGGCCCTCAAGTCCTGTCGCTGGACGACCTGCTGGTCACCGCCGACCTGGAGCGGCTGACGGTGCACTCCCGCAGTCTCGGCCGGCCGGTCGAGGTCAGGGCCCATCACGTACTCAACCAGCGCACCGGCGCACCGAACGCCGCCCGCTTCCTCCACGAGGTGTCGCTGACCGGGCACCGGCCCTGGCAGCCCTGGGACTGGGGCACGGCCAACGCGCTGCCCGCGCTGCCCCGAGTGCGGTGCGGGCGCACGGTCCTGGCGCCCGCGACATGGCGGCTGGCCGTACCGGCGGACGACTTCGACCAGTGGTGCGCCGGGCTGGCGAGCTGGCGGCGGCGCTGGAGCGTCCCGGGCCTGGTCCGGCTCGTCACCGGAGACCAGCGCATCAGCCTCGACCTCGAACTCCCCTGGCATCAACGGCTGTTGTACGCGCATGCGCGCAGCGCCGAGCACGCGATCCTCCAGGAGGAGCCGGCCGCCGGAGCGGACGGCCGGCTGCGCGGGCCCGACGGGTCCCGCACCGCCGAACTCGTCGTCGCCCTGCACGCCGCCCCACAGCCGGACAGCCGACGCCCGGCTCCGCTGCCGAGGCCGGTCCACCGGCCGCAGGGGCGAGCCGTCCTGCCCGGCGGCAACTGGCTGTACGCCCGCCTGGAGGCGGCCGAGATCCGCCACGACACCCTCCTCGAAGAGCATCTGCCCCAACTGCTCGCCGTACTCCCCGGCTATGTGGACCGCTGGTTCTTCATCCGCTACCGCGACCCCGCGCCCCACGTCAGGATCCGCTTCCACGGCCACGAACCCGGGCCGGTCGCGGCGCTGCTGCCGCTCGTCCGCGACTGGGCCGCCGACCTGTGCCGGGCGAACCTCGCGGCCGGGCTGAGCCTGGAGACGTACGACCCGGAACTGGAGCGGTACGGCGGCCCCGAGGCGATGGCCGCCGCCGAGCGCGTCTTCGAGGCGGACAGCCTCGCCGCGCTCGCCGGTATCGGGGCACTGCGCGGGCTCACCGGCCCCGGACGCGACCTGCTCGCCGCCGTCAACTCGGCCGACCTGGCACGGCACTTCCTCGACGGCGTCGGCGGACCTCCGCCCGGCGTCTGGTTCCCGGCCGCCTTCGCCAAGTCCGAACGCGACCACCGCGCCTTCCGCGACCACCGCGCCGCCGTCCTGCGCGCGATCGGCCCGGACGGCCCCGCGCAGGACGCTGTCGACCCCGCCCTGCGGCAGGCGTGGAAGGAGCGGGCCGCGCGCCTCGCCGAGTACGGGCAGCTCCTCGCCGACCTGTACGCGCGTGACCCGGACCGGCGCCCGCCCGCCTCCGTCGCCGCCAGCCTGATCCACATGAGCCACAACCGGCTCATGGGCATCGACCCCGACGCGGAACGTCGCGCCCACGCCCTGGCCAGGGGCGCCTTCGAAGCGCACGGCGCCCGCGCCCGAGCACAGGAGTCCAGGTGAGAGAAGGTCTCTCCAAGGAGCGTGCCCGCGAGGTCCTCGACTCCGTGGCCGCCCGGCTCCGTACACCGGAGGCGCTCAAGGCGGCCCGGGTCGACTCACTCGCCGTCGGGCACCCGGGCATCGCCCTGCTCTTCACCACGCTGGCGGCGGACGGCGACGCCGAGGCCCGGTCGGTCGCTCACGCCCACCTCGCCGCCGCGATCCGGCCGGCGGGCGGGCTGCGCGCCTCCGGGCTGTTCGGCGGGACGGCGGCCGTCGCCTTCGCCGCCCGCGCCGCCGCGACCGGCCCCGACACGTACCGCTCGCTCCTCGACACCGTCACCCCGCGCGTGGCCCGAGCGGCGGTCGAGCGGGCGCGCGCCCTGCGCGCGGCACGGGCCGCGGGCACCGGCACGCCGTCACACCTGTATGACGCTGTTTCCGGCGCATCGGGCCTGGCGCGGCTGCTCCTGGCTCTGGACCCGCACGGTCCGGCACTGCGGGAGTGCCTGGAGGCCCTGGCCGATCTCGCCGAACCCGCCGTCACCCCGCACGGAACCCTGCCCGGCTGGTGGACGGCGGACGGCCCCGGGGCCCAGGGGCCCAACCCGGACTTCCCCCGCGGCCACCTCAACCTGGGCCTGGCGCACGGGATCCCGGGCCCGCTCGCGGTCCTTGCCCTCGCGCATGAGCAGGGCGTGCGCGTGCGGGGCCACGCGGAGGCGATCGGCCGGTTCGCCAGGTGGCTGGCCGGGCGAGGGGACGAGGACGGGTGCGGACCGTACTGGCCGCTGACCGTACGCGCCGAGGACGAGCTCAGCGGGGAGAGGCCCCCGAACCCGCCGACCCGGGCCGCCTGGTGCTACGGAACCCCGGGCGTCGCCCGCGCCCTGTTCCTGGCGGGACGCGCGCTGGCCGAGAAGGAGTGGTGTGAGCAGGCGGCCCGCTCGATGCGCGCCGTGCTGGCGCGGCCGGTCGGCTCGCGGGCCCTGGAGGGGCCGGGCCTGTGCCACGGCACCGGCGGGCTGCTGCAGATCGCTGCGCGGATGGCGTACGAGATGGATGACGCGGAGCTGGCTTCTCAACTTCCGGTTCTGGCCGGGCAGTTGGTGGAGGAGAGGGAAGGGATGCACGGGATGGAGGCGGCGGGCGGCTTCGGCTTCCTGGAAGGGGAGGCGGGAGCGGCGCTGGCGCTCCATACGTATGTGGAGGGCGGGATGCCGGCGGAGGGTGGCGGCTCTTCGGATCCCCGACTCCTCCCCTGGGACGCGGCGTTGCTCCTCGGGTAGCGGGTAGCGGGTAGCGGACCGCTGGTGTGGGGTCTGCGGGAGGGGCCCCAGACCCTGGCAGTGGGGTGCTGCCAGGGCAACCGGTTGTGACCTGCGGGAAGGGCGCTAGTCGTACGGGGTCGCGCGAGCTTCGTGGGCGTCGTCCGGCCGCAGGCCCGCTCTGGCAGGCGTCACAGAGACGTCGAGGGTGCTCAGTGGTCGTCCCAGTGGCCGTCGTGGTCGGCATGGCGGTGGCCGTCGTGGATGTAGTCGACATGGTCGCCGTGCGGCACGGCTACGTGTCCGCAGCCCACATCGTGGTGGTGGCTGTGGTTCTCGTGCACGGTGTGCACGGCCGGCTCGCACTCGTCGGTGTGGCCGTCGTGGTCCCGATGGAGATGTCCGTCGTGCACATAGTCGACATGGTCGGCATGGGGCACGGACACATGGCCGCAGCCGGTGCCGTGTTCATGGGTGTGCTCGGCGTGCTCGGTGTGGGTGGCAGTCGACATGACGTGGCAATCCTTTTCGCTCTGATCTTCGCTGTCCCCCCGCGAGGGCGAGTCTGCTCCGGACGGGGCACGGATGCACGTCTGACGCGGGTCGGGCGAACGATTCGCCCCGGAAGCCGCGCAGTGCGGTTCCGGGGCGAAGTCGTCTGGAGGGTCCGGCAGATCAGTGGTTCGTGCAGGTGTTGTCGGAAGCCGGGTTGAGCAGCCCGATGACGTTGATGCTGTCGCCACACACGTTGATCGGGATGTGGATGGGGATCAGGATGTTGTCGCCGGACAGGATGCCGGGGGAGTCGTTAGTAGTTTGCGAGACCGGCGGCGGGTCGTTGGCGGCAGCGGCGCCCGCCGTGCCCATCACGGCGGTGGCGGCCAGGGCGGTTGCTGTGAGTGCGATACGGATGCGCACGTTTCCTCCTACAGGTGAGGGAGTACTCTCCCGCCAGCCTCTCCGCGCTTGGGCTCGCGGGAAAGCCGCGTGGTCCGATCGGGTGAATGCTGGGATCCCAGGGCATGGACCCGTGAGTGCTCGGCTCCGAGCGTGTGGCGGCTCGACCCATCTGTGCCACGGCGCCTGCCCGTACTGCGGGACGCACACCGCAGGCCGCGTTTATTCGGCCGCCTCGCGCCTACTCGCACGGGGACAGCCCGGAGTGCGGGGCCGTTCACCGACGGGAAGGCAGCAATCCATGTCCAGTGGTGTCGTCATCATCCTGACAGCGGTCGCGGTGATCGTTGTCGTGGCGGTGGTTCTCGGCATGTTCGTCGTACGCCGGGGCGGCCACGGCCTGCGCCGTCGCTTCGGGCCCGAGTACGAGCGGACCGTGGCCGAGCACAACGGCGATGTGAAGGCCGCCGAGAAGGACCTCGACGAGCGGGTCCGCCGGTACGGCAACCTGAAGGTTGTGCCTCCGACGGCCGAGGCGCGAGGCCGTTACTCCGCCGAATGGGCCCGAATCCAGGAGGAGTTCGTCGACTCGCCGACGCGCGCGGTCGCCGACGCCGAGGCGCTGCTCGGCCGCCTCGCGCAGGAGCGCGGCTTCCCGGACGGCTCGTCCGAGGAGCAGTTGGCCGCTCTCTCCGTGCACCACCCCCGGCACCTCGACAGCTACCGCCGGATCCGGTGCGTGGCCGAGGGAGTCGACGGGCGGCGTGCCAGTACGGAGGAGCTGCGCGAGACCCTCGTACAGGCCCATGAGTTCTTCGTGGTTCTGGCGGGGGAGCGGCGCGGGCAGAAGCCCGGGCGCCCGGCGGCCCGGAGCGGCCGGCATGCGTCCCAAGGCGGCATGCGGCACCACGACATCGCCCGGGGGAGCCAGTCATGACCAAGGCCGAAGGCCCTGTGCCGGACCAGTCCGTGCCGGACCAGTCCATCCCCGATCAGTCGGTACGCGACCAGTCCGGTCGCGGCCAGTCGGTGTCTGACCCGGCTGTGCCCGATCGGTCCGTAGCCGACCCGTCCGTGCCGGACCGGCAGGCCGGAGCAGAGCCGAGCCGGTCCGTGACCACCGGGGGCGCCGTCCCTGGTCAGGCCGAGGCCGGGCAGTCCATGGCCGCGCGCCCGGCGCCCGGTCAGGCGGTTCCAGGCCGGCGCGGTGCTGATCGTCCCGTACGGGAGGCCGCGCCCAATGTTTCCGCGGAGGCCGACGCCGTGTTGCCGTCGGAGGAGCGGGACAAGCTCCAGCTCAGGGTTCAGCACGCGGTCGGCGGTTTTGTCGACGAGCCTCGTGCGGCGGTCGAGGAGGCTGCCGCGGCGGTCGATGCGCTCACCGAGCGGGTCGTCGAGACCCTCGCGCAGCGGCGCGGCACCCTGCGCGCTTCCTGGCAGGACGCGTCCGGCGGAGCGGCCACGGAGGACCTGCGCCTGGCCCTGCGTGCGTACCGCCGGCTCGCGGAGCGCCTGCTGAGCCTATGAATCCCGACGCAGTCCCGGTCTCCGCCGGCCCACCGAAACGGCGGCACGCGGCCAGACGGGCCATCCGGTCAACCCACCTGTAGAGACAAGGAGTTGGACATGCCCAGGCGCTATGGCGGCAATCCCGCGGCGACCGGCATCCTCGTCATCGCGGACATCACGGCACTGATACTGATCCTCTGGATCGCCTTCTTCCTGGTCAACGCCAATACGGCGAACGACGTCGTCTCGTGGGTCAGGAACGCGGCCGACTGGCTCTCGGGCTGGTCGCGCGACATGTTCAACATCAAGTCCGACACGTGGCGCACGGTGGTCAACTACGGTCTGCCCGCCGCGGTCTATCTGCTGATCGGCCACGCGGTGGCAGGCCGGGTCAACCGCTCCTGACTGCCTGTCTGTCTGATGGGCCGGCGGAACGACGTAAAGAGGACGGCCCGGCTCCCGGCCCAAACCCATGGCTAGCCCATGCCCATGGCCAGATAGCGGTCGTAGGCGTCCCGGCTGTCCGAGACGAACGTCCAGTTCGCCATGGCCGTCCTCAATTCGTCGCCGGTCAGCCAGCCGTGCCAGGAGACTTCCGATGCGTCCGGTGCGACGTCCTCCTCTTCCACGACGGTCTCGTACACCGAGAACCAGTAGGGGCTGAGTTCGCCGTCGCACAGGAACTTGAACAGGGGGCGCACCACGGCCTCGACGCCCAGCTCCTCCCGGAGCTCGCGGCGCGCCGCGTCCTCGTAGGGCTCGCCCACACCCACGGCGCCGGCCACCAGCCAGCTGTACTCGCCCGGGAACCGCGAGCTGTTCTCGGGGCGCCGGTGCACCAGATAGCGGCCGCTCGCATCGCGGCACAGCACCATGGCCATCCGGTACAGCCATCCCTGCCGTACCGCCTCGCCCCGCTCGACCACGCCGATGACGCGGTCCTGCTCGTCCACACGCTCCACCCGTTCACCCATGGGTAGATCCTCCATGATCGGCTCCCAGCCACATGGGGCGCCCCCACATGTGGGGGCCGGTGGTGCTCACTCTTTCGGCCAGGCCGGGCTGGCTCTCCGGGCGAGGGTGTCGAAGAGTGGATCAGTGCATCGAGAGAGGGGGAGGCATCTGTGCCGTCGACCTGTTGAGGAGCGTGTCATGCGCCGTTGTGCCACCATCGCCGCGATCGCCCTGTGCGGCGCTCTCGCCGTCAGTTCCGCAGCCCCTGCTTTCGCCGCCGCCGACACGCCTGTTGGGTCCACATCGGGTGCGGCGCGCGAAACGGTGGACCGCCGCCCCGCTGACGATCCCAAGGACGACATCAAGACCGAGCTGGCGGAGATGAAGAAGGAGCTCGATCAGCTCGTCGCGGACGCGAAGAAGGACGCGAACAAGGACGCGGTGGACGCGAAGAAGGACGCAGCCGACGCGAAGAGGGACACGGCGGACACGAAGAACGAAGCCGCGAAGGACGTCGCCGATGCCAAGGAGGAGGCGGGGGAGCTGCTGAAGGGCATCGCCTCCCTGGTCAAGGGCACCATGCGGCAGGCCGAGTCGTCGTCCGGGGCGTGATGGCGCGCAGGTCGGCGCATGCGACTCGATGGGGTGGTTCTGCGTGCCCGGGGGCGCTCGTCGCCCGTTGGTCACCGCATGACCGTATTTGCTGAGCTGCGGTGCGCGGCTCCCGCTCTCCGTCCGGGAGCGCCGCGAACGGGCGCCCTGGCCCCGGGTGTTGGGGCGGACGTACGCAACGTGGTCCCGGGTGTGGGGGCGGGCCTACGCAAGGGGAAGCCACTCGATTTCGTCGATCCTCCGTGCCCGATAAGGGAGTTGGCCACGTGGGCGCGGGAGGGGCCTCCGGCTCCTTCGGCCTGCTGCCCGCCCGTGTTCCCCGACAGCGTGTGAATGGAAGACTGCGTGCGAATTACCGACATTCACGGCTGCGAAGTCCGTCCCGGACGGCTGGTCGAGTGGAGTCTGGACCCCGGCATGGTCGAGGCGGCGACCAGCCAGCCCGATGACGCCCGGCCTCCCGCCTATGTGCAGGAATCACATATCCGCACGGCCCGGTCGGTGCGCCGGGACGGCCTGTTCGTGCCGACCTGGCTGGGGGCCGCGTTCGACATCCCGGGGCCCGTCGATCTCGACGTCCTCGAAGAGGCACTGCGGACCTGGACGCTCCGGCACGAGACGCTGCGCAGCGGCTTCCGCTGGGTCGGCGACGAGATGCGCCGGTTCACCGCGGCGCCCGACGTCGTGGCACTCCGGCGGGAGGTCGTGGGTGACTTCGGCGACGGGGAGGAGCTGAGCCACCACCTCCAGGACCGCTTCGATGTGGCGGCGGACGCGCTGGGCTGGCCGAACTTCCTGTACACGGCGGTGGTCAGGGACGAGTCGACCAGCGTTTACCTGGCTTTCGACCACAGCAACGTCGACGCGTACTCGATCCAGCGCATTCCCTCCGAGGTCCACGAGCTCTACGCGGCGCGGGCCGAAGGACGCGGCCAGGAGGCGGCCCCGGCCGGCAGCTATGTCGACTTCTGCGAGATCGAGCGGGCCAGCGCGGACCAGGTCGACGACACTCACGCGATCATCGCGCGCTGGCGCGAGTTCATCGGCCGCTGCGACGGCAGGCTGCCCGCCTTCCCGGTGGACCTCGGCCTCGAACCCGGCGGCAGGCTGCCCGAGCAGAAGCTCCTGTACGAGATGCTCGTGGACGACGCGGACGCCGCCGCCTTCTCGGCGTACTGCCGGCCGTTCGGCGGCGGCCAGGTCGGCATTCTGGCGGCCACCGGCCTCATCGTCCACGACATCGGCGGCGAACCCGTCTACCGCACGGTGGTGCCGCTCCACACCCGGGCGAAGTCGCGGTGGGCGGACTCCGTGGGGTGGTACGTCGGCGGTGCGCCGATCGAGATTCCGGTCGCGCAGGCGCTGGGCTTCGACGACGCGCTGACGATGGTCCATGCCGCGCTGCGGGCCAACAAGTCCCTGGCCCACCTGCCGATCGCCCGCGTGCTCCGGCTCCTCGGCTCGGACTTCCGCCCCACGTCCCCCGACCTCTACTCGATCGTGTCGTTCGTCGACGCCAGGGACATCCCGGGGGCCCGCCAATGGGACGAGCAGAAGGCGTACGCCATGCTCCGGGTGTCCTACGGCGACCAGGTGTGCGCGTGGTTCACCCGCCTGCACGGCGGGCTTCAACTGGCCATCCGCTATCCGGACACGGCGATCGCACACAAGAACATCCATCGCTATGTGGAACAACTCCGGGAACTCATCACTTCGGTCGCCCGCAACGCTCCGACGCGGCCCGCGCCCCCGAGGCCGCGAGGCGAGCACGCGCTTCCGGCGCCCAGGCTGAGCAGCGACGCAACCCGCCTGTCGCTCTGAGTCCCGAGAGAGCTTCGTCGGCGCATCCACCTGCGGCAGGGCGCTCCACGGGTTCGGCCCACACGTGGTGAACCCATATGTGGGCCGGGAGCGCCTCTCGCGCCGGGTGGGGTGCGGCTGGTAAACCGTTGGAGCCGTCGGTCGCCGGACGGCTCGGTGCTTCCACGGGAGCCTGGGGCTCACACAAAGGGGTCGGGATGCGTCGCGTACCGGTCATCACAGTTGTCGTCACGGTTCTGCTCGCCCTGCTGGCCAGCGCCTTCACGGTGGGCACGGGCACCGCGCAGGAACGGTCGGTACGTGCCGACGACGGAGCGCGGGTCGTCGCCGAGCAGCGCGTCGGGCCCCGCCTGCTGGATCTCACCATCGACTCCCCGGCCCTGGGCACGACCGCCCACGTACGGCTGCTCACCCCGGACGACTGGTCGCCCGGGAGACACGGCTGGCCCGCGCTGTGGCTGCTGCACGGCTGCTGCGGGGGCTACACCGACTGGACGAAGTACACCGATGTGGCCCAACTCCCGGAACTTCAGCGGGTGTTGGTCGTGATGCCGGAGGCCGGCGCCGCGGGCTGGTACAGCAACTGGTGGAACTACGGCAAGGGCGGTGCGCCCCGCTGGGAGACCTTCCACCTCACCGAGGTCAGGCAGATCCTCGAACGCGGCTACGGCGCGGGCAGCCGGCGTGTCGCCGCGGGCCTGTCGATGGGGGGCTTGGGTGCGCTGTCGTACGCCGCCCGCCGCCCGGGGTTCTTCCGCGCCGTCGCGTCGTACAGCGGTACCGTGCACCCGCTGCTCCAGGTGCCCGGCGGGTTCGGCCCCGACTGGTTCCTGAACCTCGACCGGCAGGTGGGCGTCGACCCGTACGCGATCTGGGGCGATCCGGTACGCCAGCGGGCAGTGTGGGCCGAGCACGACCCCACGCTCCGGGCGAGCTCACTGCGCGGGCTGCCCATCTTCCTGTCGTGCGGGAACGGCGAGCCCGGCGGACCGTACGATCCGCCGGGGACCAAGGACCCGAACGAGGCCTACTTCGAGCAGCAGAACCTGGCCCTCGCCGACCGGCTGCGCGCCCTCGGCAGCCCGGCCGTCACCGACTTCTACGGACCCGGCATCCATGAATGGCCGTACTGGCAGAGGGAGTTGCACCGATCCCTGCCGATGCTGCTGGCCGCGCTGGGCGCCTGACGCCGACCCGTGGACGGACTCCGATGGTGTGGCCCAAGCCCCTGTGGTGGCGGCCTACCAGAAGAACCAGCCCGGTGTGGCGACGTAGTCCTGCGGCGCGTAGTCGCACGCACCTTCCGTGAACGGTGTGGCGGACAACTGTGTGGCCAGCGCCTCCCCATGGGCGTCGACCCCGTCCGCGGCGACGAGGAGGGCGACCACGACGACGAGCCACACCACGGGAAGCACAGGCCGGTGGGACTCCTTCGACTGCATCATGATCGCGCCGACCAGAGCGGCCACCCCCGCTGCCGTCACCAGCCCCAGGGCCGTGAGCGTCAGATGGTCGAGGGCGGATGAGGAATGACACAGGAGGTACCGGTGTCCGGAGGCGAACCTCGGAACACGTTCGGCGAGAGCGGCGGCACACAGCACCCACCCGATCGCCACCACGTGGCCGGCGTTCAATCTCCTTATGAGGCCCGGCTGTTCAGTGCTGACGTTCATGATTCCCCCGAGGACGTCCGCGCCAAGTCGATGGGTGCGTACCGTCTAGTTGAAGAAGGCGCTCATGCCGTCCACGTCGGACAGGTAGCTGTCGATCGCGGCGACCCTGCCGTCGCGGATGGTGAGTACGGTCGCCAGGTACTCGTCGAGCTTGCGGCCGTCGGGCGTCTCTCCCGTGTTGTGCAGGGACAGGGTGACGCCGTTCTCACCGGTCAGGATGTGGAGCAGCTCGGTGTCGAGGCCCCGGCCGACGATCTCCTGGAGCCGGTTGACGGCCGCGTCGACGCCGTGGATCGTGCCGGAGATGGTGCCCGTGCCGGGCATGCTCCAGGCCAGGTCGGGGGCCAGGACCGTGCGCATGGCTTCCCAGTCGTGCGCGCCGAAGGCGCCGAGGAATCGTTCGGCCACCGTCACGTCTGCTCTGTTGCTCGCCATCTCGTCGCACACTCCTGGCTATTGGGCTGCCGGACCCTGGTGATCGTCCGGCAGCCGCGGGCATTGTTTCGCCTCGACGATAGAGCGTCCGACCTGCGGCCATGCGCCCGGAGGGCTGGTGGACTCGCTACGGGGATGCCTCACCGCAGGCAGGGGCAGGGGCAGGGGCAGGGGCAGGGGCAGAGGACGAGGACGGCCAGGGCAGGGCGATCACCGCGCAGAGGAGCGGGCTGAGACGGCTGCCTCGCCCGCTCGGGCGGTCCCGGTACCTCAGAACGCAGTCACCGGACGGCTACTGCTTCGCGGTGCAGATGACGTCGTAGGGGCGGCCGATCGCCATGGTCAACCGCATCGGCTCGGTGGTGCCCGTCGGGCACTGTGCGGTCTCCTTCGTGAGGTCGAGCACCTTGTACGTGTCCGAACCCCCCGAGGCGCAGGGGACTTCCTTCGCCGTGGACGTGACGCAGTCACCCTTGACCAACTGGCCGCCGCCGGCGCCCGCGTCCCCGGGGTGGTCGGCGGAGATGTTGCGCCCGCACACCGTCTTGGAGGGGATGCCGCCGCCCTTGCTCTTGGAAGAGCCGTAGCTGACGCTCACCTGGATGATCAGATCCGTACCGGCCGGGCACTGGATGGAGTCCGGCATGAAACTGGCAGGCTGGATGTCGAGAGCCTTGAAGGTCGCGCCCGAATCGCCGCAGCCGAACGCCTTGTAGCCGTTCGGCTTGTCATCGGGGTCGGGGCCGCCGCAATCACCCACCTTCCACTCACCGCTGTCGTGGGAGCCGGACGAGGACGACGAGGACTTCTTGTGGTCGTCCCCGAAGAGCTTGGACGCGCCGAACCCGAGGCCCAGGATCACCACGAGAACCACCAGGGCGGGGAGGCATCCCCCATTCCTGCGGCGCTGGTTGGGCGGGAGCGTGTTGCCCGGGTCGACCATGGTGTTTCCCCTCCTGGGACTGGTGGATGACGTGACCACAGACGTGGACGCGGCATGGACACCTCATGGTTCCGGCCGTTCGCCCGGCAGCTCACCCCACCCCCGCCACCGCTCCGCGCGCACCGGAATGCGCACGCCCGGACGCGGCGTTGGCGCCGGAAGCCGGTTCGTGACGGCGCTGCGCGCTGTCGCTGATGCGGATCAGCAGGGCCACCATCAGCCAGTTGGCCACCATCGAGGAGCCGCCCTTCGCGAGGAACGGCAGCGCCTTTCCGGTGAGGGGGATCAGCCCCATGACACCACCCGTCACCACGAACACCTGGAGCACCAGGGCGCCGGCCATGCCGGTGGCGAGCAGTTTGCCGAACGGGTCGCGGGCGAGCAGCCCGATGTGGAGGCCGCGCTGGGCGAGCAGCCCGTACAGGAGCAGGACCGCCATCACCCCGGCCAGGCCCAGCTCCTCGCCGACGGTGGTGAGGATGAAGTCGCTGTTCCCGGCGAAGCCGACGAGCTCCGGATGCCCCTGGCCCAGGCCCGTCCCGGTGATGCCGCCGCTGCCGAAGCTGAACAGGGCCTGCCCCAACTGGTTGGAGAGGCCTGCCTTGATGCCCTCCGGAGTGAAGGCCTCCATCGGGTTCAGCCAGGCTTCGACCCGGCCGTGCACGTGTGGCTCCAGAGAACCGACCACTGCCGCGCCGACCACCGCCATCAGCAGACCGCACACCACCCAACTGGTCCGCTCGGTAGCCATGTACAGCATGATCACGAAGAGGCCGAAGAAGATCAGGGACGTGCCGAGGTCGCGCTCGAAGATCAGCACCAGGAGGCTGAGCACCCAGATCGCCACGATCGGGCCGAGCTGGCGGCCGGGCGGCAGCCGCATGCCGAGGAGACGGCGGCCGGACAGGGCCAGCGCGTCGCGGTTGACGGTGAGGTAGCCCGCGAAGAACACCGCGATCATGATCTTCACGAACTCGCCGGGCTGCACGGACAGCGGCCCCATCATGATCCAGCGCTTGGCGCCGAACTGGTCGGCGCTGGAGAACGCGGGAGCCATCAGAAGCACCAGGGCGACGGCCATCATCAGGTAGAGGTAGCGCTGAAGCCGGCGGTGATCGCGCAGAACGATCAGCAGGCCGACACACACCGCCACGCCGATGACCGTCCACACCAGCTGTCCACTGCCCGCCGGGGCGATCTTCAGACGGGGCTCGGCCACATACGTGATGTCCAGGCGGTGCAGCAGGACCAGGCCGAGGCCCGTGAGCAGCAGGGCGAGCGGCAGGAGCAGCGGATCGGCCCGCGCCGCCCAGCGCCGTACGGCCAGGTGCGGGACCAGGGCGAGCAGGAGGACGGCGACGGCGAACCCGGTGAATCCCGCGGGCAGCCGTCCCTGCATCGACAGACCGGTGCAGGCGTAGCCGCCGAGCGTGATCACGACGACGAAGGCCAGTAGCCATGCTTCGGTACGCCGCCGGTTCGGCGCCTGGGCCAGCGCCGCGAACGACATCGTGTGCCCGAAAGCGTCCTCCTCGGACGCGCCGGACCGTGACCGGGCCGCGTTGGTCAGTCCCCGCACACGCACCACCTCCACCCGGAGAGCCGCA
Source organism: Streptomyces mauvecolor (assembly GCF_039532965.1). Classification (NCBI taxonomy): domain Bacteria; kingdom Bacillati; phylum Actinomycetota; class Actinomycetes; order Kitasatosporales; family Streptomycetaceae; genus Streptomyces; species Streptomyces mauvecolor. The sequence goes on from NZ_BAAASQ010000008.1 coordinate 562,643, forward strand.
GGCCCGGGATCCTCGCGCCGCCGCCGCTCGCGACGATCACGCGCTGGAGGACGGCGCGAGGCGCGAGGCGGTTCCGATTCCGGTTCGCGGCCGGGCCCGCCGGTACGTCAGCGGGGTCGGCCTTCCTCGGGTTTGCTCCGGGGCCGGCAGGTCATGATCAGCCTGCCTGGGCCGAGGGTGCCTCGGACCTGGACGGTCATGGTGCTGCCGGGGTCGGGGTGCAGGCTCCAGCGGGTGCAGACCGTGGCCAGGGCCAGGGTCATCTCGATGAGGGCGAACTGGTCGCCGATGCACTTGCGGTTCCCGCCGCCGAACGAGACGAAGGTGCCCCGGGGCAGGCTGTCGGTGTTCTGGCTGATCCAGCGGTCGGGGTCGAACCGGTCGGGGTCGGGGAACAGCTCCGGGCGGTGCTGGAGCAGATAGGCGCTGTAGAGGAGTGCCGTCCCCTTCGGCAGGTGGCGACCGGCGAGGGTGGTGTCCCTGGTGGTGACGCGGGTGAAGAACCAGCCCGCCGGATACATGCGCAGCACCTCGTCGATGACGCGCCGGGTGTAGGTCAGGCCGTCGAGATCCTTCGTGGTGGCCGTACGGCCGGCCAGGGTCCGGTCGACCTCGCCGTGCACCTGCGCCTCGGCCTCCGGGTGCTGGCTGAGCAGCCACAGGGCGAACGCCAGGCTGTTGGCGGTGGTTTCGAACCCGGCGCCGATCATGACCATGAGCTGATCGCGGATGTCCACGTCGGTCATCGGCTCGCCGGTGTCGTCGTTGCGCGCGGCCAGCAGCATGGAGACCAGATCGTCGCCGCCCGGGGACGCCCGGCGCTCGGCGATGATGCCGTCGATGGCGCGGTGCAGTCGCTCGCAGGCGCGGCGGTAGCGGCGGTTGGCGGGGGTGGGCAGCCGGTAGAGCGGGCCGAGCGGCAGCATCACCCGCTGGTAGATGCCGTCGATCACGGTGTGCAGGCTCTCCTGTACCTCGGCGACGGCCTCGTCCTGGGCTTCGGCGCCGAGCACACTGCGGGTGACGATGCGCAGGGTCAGGGTGGTCAGCGCGTCGGTGACGTCCAGGCGCCGGCCGGGTTGCCAGCGCGAGGTCATGCGGTCGACCTCCTCGCCCATGACCACGGCGTACTTCTCGATCCGGTCGCTCTGGAAGGCGGGCTGCATCTGACGGCGCTGCCATCGGTGCTCCTGCCAGCCCGCCATGGGCAGACTGCTGCCGAAGAGCACGCGCGCCTTGTCGAAGAACGGGCCGCCCTTGTCGAACGTGCGGGAGTCGGTGAGCATGCGATGGGCCGCGTCCGGTTCACACACGACGTACGCCGGCCAGGGGCCCATCCCGATGCGTACGAGGTCCCCGTGTGCGGGGAGCGAGGACAGGAACTCCAGCGGACGTGAATGGAGTTGCCATGCGTGGCCCAGCAGCGGCCAGCCGCCTGGGGCCTTTCCCGTACGCGAGGGAGTCGTCGTGCTCACGGTGGGGCACCTCCGGAAGGAATCCGCCGACCGGGACTCGGATCGTCCCCGGATCCCGAATATCCTCCCCACCCGCGCGGCGCGGAACCCGGCGCGAAGCAGCACGGAGGGAGCGCCGGTCCGCTCCCCGGCGCCCTGTCGTGCCGCTGTGCCACGTGTGCTTCGTGTTGTGAAGTGCCGGTGCCTTCAGACGAGTTGGGGGTGGGCGGAGGGCAGTTCAGGGGCCGGCCGGCCTTGCACCCTGCAGGCGTTCGAGGTCCGAGGGGCGTACCTGAATGCACAGGAGGGCGATCAGCGCGGCCACCACCGCGAAGATCGCGGCCACGACGAAGGCCGTGGACACCCCGGACGTGAGCACCTGGTCGCTCCACGGGCGCGGCAGCTGGCCGGTGCGCCGGAACATCAGGCGCTGCGCCGGATCGGCCTGGCTCAGGAATTTCGGAACCTGGTCGGTCGCCTCGTTCCGGCTGGCCGTGCCGAACACCGTGACCAGGATGGACAGGCCCAGGGAACCGCCCACCTGCTGTGTGGCGTTGAGCATGCCGGAGGCGGCGCCCGCCTCGTGCGGCGGGACACCGGAGACGGCCATGAGCGTCAGAGAGACGAAGTTGAGGCCCATGCCCAGGCCGAAGACGAGGATCGGGCCCAGGATGCTGCCCGGATAGGTGGAGTGGATGTCCGTCTGCGTGAGCCAGGACAACCCGGCCGCGGCCAGGATCGCGCCCGTCACCATGAAGGGCTTGGGCCCGTATTTCGGCAGCAGTTGGGACGCCAGGCCCGCGCCCACGGCGATGATCGCGCTGACCGGAAGGAAGGCGAGACCGGCCCGGAGCGGGGTGAAGCCGAGGACGTCCTGCACGAACAGGGTGAGGAAGAAGAACATGCCGAAGATCGCGGCGGCCAGGCTCAGCATGATGCCGTACGTGCCCGCGCGGTTGCGGTCGGCGAACATGTGCAGCGGGGTGATCGGCTGCTGCGAGCGCCGCTCCACCATGACGAAGGTGAACAGGAGCACCACTGCGGCGCCGAACGACCCCAGCGTGAACGGGTCGCGCCAGCCTTCCTGGGCAGCCCGGATGAACCCGTAGACCAGCGCGACCATGCCGAGCGTGGAGGTCAGCGCTCCGGCCAGGTCGAAGTGGCCCGAATGGCGTTCGGACTCCTTGATGTGCCGAGGGGTGGCCAGCAGGATCAGCACGGCGATCGGTACGTTGACGAACAGGACCCAGCGCCAGTTGAGCCATTCGACGAGTACGCCGCCCGCGAGCAGACCGATCGCGCCGCCGCCCGCGGAGACCGCCGCGAAGACACCGAACGCCCTGTTGCGTTCGAGGCCTTCGGTGAACGTGGTGGTGATCAGCGCGAGCGCGGTCGGCGAGGCGATGGCGCCGCCGACCCCCTGGACCGCCCGCGCGGCGAGCAGCTGGCCGGAGTTCTGCGACAGCCCGCCGAGCAGGGAGGCGATAGCGAAGAGCAGCACGCCGCACATGAAGACCCTGCGCCTGCCGACGATGTCACCGGTGCGCCCGCCGAGCAGGAGCAGCCCGCCGAAGGTGAGGGTGTAGGCGCTGACCACCCAGGCCAGGCCCGTGGTCGAGAAGTGCAACGCGCTCTGGATGTGCGGAAGCGCGATGTTCACAATGGTGACGTCGAGCACCACCATCAACTGGCACGAGGCGATGACCAGGAGCGCGATCCCCTTGCCGCCGCCTCGCTTGCCCGGGGCTGCGGTCTCGGTCGTGGGTATCGGCTGCGAACTCGTCATGGCGGACCTTGCCCTCGTGCGAGGGGCCGTGGACGCTGGCGCCCACTCATCGACCTTATGCCTCGGTATGGGGCGTGACCAGTCGATCAAGGGCATCGCGTGGCCGACCTGTGCCGCGGCGAAGGGATTCCGCTGATGGGCGGCGGCGGTACGGATCTGCGGGAGGGGTTCGCCAGGGCAGTGCGGGCGCAGCCCCGCCCGACGCCGGCGTGATCCCGACCGACGGCCGGACCCCCTGGCCGGCCACCCGCCCACCGTGCCGGACGGTGGTGGGCCTGTTCCCGCGCCACCGTGGCGGCCGCGCGTGGGACGAGCACGATCTCGGCCACGAACCGGACACACCTCCCGCGCGGGTGGTCGAGTTCGGGTCGGTTTCCTCCGGTCGGCGACCCGTGGGGCTCGTCCGGTTCTCGTCAGCGGCGGGCGTGGGCGAGGAGGGCGGTGTGCGGCAGGACCAGGCGCCCCGGGGGCCCGGCGAATTCGGCGCTGAGGAGGTCGAAGTGGCGCTTTATCCCACCGAGGGTGTGGTCCGGCTGGCTCACCACGGTCTGCCCGATGGCACCCACACCATCGGCGGCCCCACCCCACCATTCCTCGGCTTCCGTGTGGTGGTCCCACCGGACCGACTCACACACCACATCCTTCAGGCCTGCCGATGTGAGGAGTCCGGCCAGTCCGGCCTCGGTACGGGGAAAGTCGTCCTCGGTGGCGAGCGCCGGGATGTGGGACGGCCGGACCGCGCCCGCGGCCTCGACGGCCCGGCCGAGCAGGGCCTGCCCGGCCGCGGCGGGTACGGACCAGATGGTCACCGCGATCCGCCCGCCCGGGCGCACCACACGACGGAGTTCGGCCAGTGCGGCCCTCGGCCGACCCACGTGGTTGAGGACGAAGTTGCCCGTCACGGCGTCGAACAGACCGTCGGAGAAAGGGAGTTGAGGCAGTACGGCCAGGTGCATGTCGGCCGATGGCGCGGCCCGTGCCGCCAGCTCCACCATGCTGATCTCGGCGTCGACCCCCGTCACCCGCGCGCCCCGCGCGCAGGCGGCCGCGGCGACCGTGCCCGTCCCTGTCCCCACATCAAGGACCCGCACCCCGTCCCTCACCCGAGCCGCGTCGAGCAGCTGGGGGACCGGGTGGGCACACAGCTTGCCGAAGCTGCCCGCGTACGCCTTGGCCCGCCCCGCCCAGATCCGCCGCTCGCTCGCATCGAAAGCCGTCGACTCCACCGGTTGTGCCCTCTCTCCGAAGCCGCACCCCCATCAGGCGCATTCCGGCACCCTACGCACGGGAGGGGGCCGTATGCCGGGGCGAGTCACCTATGGGTGTGCGGTGGCCGGGTTCTCGTACACCTGCCGCCACCCGTCGTGTAACACCCGGCAGTTGCGTCGCGGCTGCCGGCCGGATCACTGGGTCACGGGCAGGCACTCGGCGAGCAGGCCGACGACGTCGCGCCAGGCCCGCCGTGCGTGCTCCGGGTGGTGGCCGACCCCGGGGCGCACGGCCTGGTCGACCGGCGGATGGTGGAAGGCGTGCAAGGCGCCGCCGTAGACCACGAGGCGCCAGTCGACGCCCGCGGCCTGCATCTCGGCGGTGAACGCGTCCCGTTGCGCGGGCGGCATGATCGGGTCTTCGGACCCGACCCCGGCCCACACCGGGCAGCGGATGCGCGCCGCCTCGCCCGCCCGGCCCGTGGTCAGCGCGTTGACCGTCCCGATCGCGCGCAGGTCGACGCCGTCGCGCCCCAGTTCCAGCGCGATCGCGCCCCCGGTGCCGTAGCCGATGGCGGCGATCCGGCCGGGGTCGGTCCGCGGTTCGGTGCACAGCACGTCGAGTGCCGCGTGGCCGATGCCGCGCATCCGGTCGGGGTCGGCGAGCAGCGGCATGCAGCGGGCCAGCATCTCCTCGATGTCGTCCAGATAGCGCCCGCCGTGGACGTCGAAGGCCAGCGCCACGTATCCCAGCTCGGCGAGCGCATCGGCCCGGCGGCGCTCGACATCGCTGAGCCCCGGCCCCTCGGGCCCGACCAGCACCGCGGGCCGGCGGCCGACACCGGCCGGGAGCGCGAGGTGCCCGGTCATCGTCAGACCGTCGGCCGGGTACTCGACCGTGCGCGTGGTGATAGTCGTCATAGGGCTGGACGGTAATGATCGCCGAGGGCGGTCGGGCCGGTGTTCACCGCCGGCGGAACAGCGCGGGTGTGCCGGTGAAAGTCTGAAAAGCCGCCTCGATGCGGCCGTTTCGGGGGATTCCTCGCAGGGAAACGCGGGCAGGTGTATCGAGGTGACTGCCAAGGCGTTGGAGATGCTGGCGGCGGCCGGGGCCGAGGAGATCGAACACCCGGGTGGCACCTTGCTGGCGCACCTGCGGCGGACCAGTGAGCTTCTGGCCTCGTGGGGCGCACGCCCGGCCCTGGTGTCGGCCGGGCTGTGTCATGCGTTCTACGGGACCGATGGGTTCCGGGTGGCGCTCCTCGACCGCGGCCGGCGGGCCGAGCTGACTGAGGCGATCGGCGCGGAGGCCGAGGCGCTCGTGTACTTCTATGCCTCCTGCGATCGCAAGGCGTCCTATCCGGCACTGGCCGACGACAACGGTGTGTTCGTCGACCGGTACACCGGCGTACCCATGTGTCCGGATCTCGACGCACGTCGCGACTTCGCCGAACTCACCGTCGCCAACGAGTTGGACATCGCCGTGGTCAGCCCGGGGTTCCACCTCGGCCAGGGCCAGGACCTGCGCGCCCTGTTCACCCCCTGGCGCCCGCTGCTCTCGGAGCCGGCGTGGGCGTACTGCCGCGATGTGGTGGGTGCGACCGACGGCTGATGAGCCTGGTTGGCCGAGAACCTGCTGTTCCGCCGGCCGGCGGGCCTGGGGTGCGGTGCCGATCGATGGTGGAGGGCCGGGGTGCGCGCGTAGGATCCGGCGAAGCCGGCACGACACGGAGTCATGCGGGCCGGACTCACCATGCGACCGCTACGGCCAGGCACCAGCACTCCACTGCCGTGGCCGACGGAGGGACGAACACCTGTGGTCACTGCTTACGTATTCCTCGCCCTGCTCGCCGGGGCAGCGGTACTCCTCGTCGTGACGCTGCTGCGGCGCGGGAACTCCCGTACCGAGAACGCGGAGGGCCTCCTCATCGAGCAGCAGAGCCGGACCCAGGCACATGGTGACCGGGTCTCGTTCGGTACGTTCGCGGTGCACAACGCGCCGCCGACGATGACGGATCAATACCGTCACTGACCGGCGGGGTTCGGCTCACTCGGGGAAGACGCATGGCCCCCGCCGCGGCGCGGGGAGGATCGGGGGAACGGCGATGGTCGAGGCGAGAGCAGTCCGGTTCGGGATACTGCCCATGGCGGTGCTCGGCACGCTGGTGGCGGGGTGCGGGACGCAGCGGGCAGGGGAGGCAGCCGCTCCGGGCACTCCCTCACGGAGCGCGAGCGCCGTGGCGACGCCGAGCACGCCGGTGGACCTTCCGTGTCCCGGCGAGAGCCCCACCCCTGCGCCGTCCAAGCCCGCCGGCCCTTCGAAGCCGGCCGCACAGCCCGGCGACCACTATGCCGAGAACCACGGCTTCATGGTTCCCGTCCCCCTGCACGGCCGGCAGCGGTGTGACGGGCTCGCGGCCGTCACGCGCATCCGGCACGCACTCGAACCGCTGCGCAAGCGGGGCGACTTCGACCCCGCGAGCACCCGTAGCGCGCTCACCCACCTCGGATACGCCACGGCAAAGGTGCAGTCGTACCAGGACGGTCCCACCGGGGTCGGCTTCCTCGTCGACGCCTCGCCGATGTGCCTGGAGGGCACGATGAACAGCCGCACCACCGAGGCGGACGCCTTCGGCGGCTACCCCGATCACTTCGGCTGCGACCAGCCCAGCGGCGGGCACTGAGCGCAGGGGGCGGGCGCCCGGACCCCCCGCTGCCTGGCCCAACTCCCGTGATGTACTGGGTGACTTGGCCCGGACGCCGATGAACGTGCGAAAAAGGGAGGCGGCATACATGGGAAACAGCGCTCTGCTCGTGATGGATGTCCAGCGTGACGTCGTGGACCTGGCCGACGACGGTTCCGGATACCTGCCGCGCCTTCGCAGGGCCATCGACGGTGCGCACGCGGCCGGCATTCCCGTCATCTACGTGGTGATGGGACTGCGGCCGGGCGATCCCGAGGTCAGCCCGCGCAACAAGGTGCTCACCACCGTCGTCCGGTCCGGACTCTTCACCCTCGGCGAGCCGGGCACGGAGATCCACCCCGACATCGCGCCCCAGCAGGGCGACATCGTGGTGACCAAGAGGCGGGGGAGCGCGTTCTCGGGCAGCGACCTCGACCTGGTCCTGAGGGTGCGCGGCATCGACAGCCTCGTGCTCGCCGGCATCGCCACCAGCGGGGTGGTCCTTCACACCGTGTGCCATGCCAACGACGTGGACCTCCACCTCACCGTGCTGCCCGACGCCTGCCTCGACCTCGACCCCGAGGTGCACCGGTTCCTCACCGGGAAGCTGTTCCCGCAGTGGGCGGATGTGGTCACCGTGGAGGAGTGGGTCAAGGCGATCACACCTCAGCGGCCCGCCAACTCCGCGTCGAGGAACAGCAGTTGACGCCTTCCCCTGGCTTTCCGCGAGGCGGCCGTCATGGTCGTCGGCGCGTACGGAGAGCAGGGACTCACGTCTTGCGGTGGCCGACGGTCATCGAACCCAGCACCTCCCGGGCCATCGCCCGGGCGAGTTCCACCTTGTACGCGTTGTGCCGCAGCGGCACCGCGGTGGTCAACTCCTCCTCCACCGCCTGCTCGACGGTCACCGTGGTCGGCTTGGTGCCGAGCAGCGCGGCCTCCGTGTGACGGGCGCGCCACGGGCGGTGGGCCAGGCCGCCGAGGGCGACGGCGATGTGCTTCACCACGCCGTTCTCCACGTGCACCATGGCCGCGACCGAGGCCAGCATGTAGGTGTCCGACGCCCGGTCCCGTGCCTTGCGGTAGCGGGAGGCGGCACCCGGGGGAACCGGTGGCAGCAACACGCCCGTGATGAGTTCGCCGGGCCGGATCACGGTGTCCTGCTCGGGCCGGTCGTGCGGCAGCCGGTAGAACTCGGTCACCGGCACGGTCCGTACCCCGGCCGGCCCCACCAGTTCGACCAGCGCGTCGAGCGACGCGAGCGCCACGGCCAGGTCGGACGGGTGGGTCGCCACGCAGTGCGGTGAGTGGCCGAAGACCGCGTGATCGCGGTTGACGCCGTCCACTGCGGCGCACCCGCTCCCCGGCACCCTCTTGTTGCAGGGCCTCGACAGGTCCTGGAAGTAGCCGCACCGCGTGCGCTGGAGGAGATTTCCGGCTGTGGTCGCCATGTTGCGCAGCTGACCCGAAGCGCCGCTGAGCAAAGCCTGCGACAGCACGGGGTACCGCTCCAGGACGGCCGGATGGGTGGCGAGATCGCTGTTGCGCGCGGTCGCTCCGACCCGTACCGAACCGTCCGCCCGCTCCTCGATCCGGTCGAAGGGCAGCCGGGTGATGTCGACTAGGATGTCGGGCCGCTCGACGCCCGTCCTCATCAGGTCGATGAGGTTGGTGCCACCGCCCAGATAGCGGGCCTCCGGACGCCCTCCGTGGAAGGCGGCCGCCTCCGCCACGTTCCGGGCACAGACATAGGAGAGCGGCTTCACGCGATCACGTCCTGTCCGGCTGCGGCTGTGCTCGGGTAGGCACCGCAGCGGCACAGATTGCCGCTCAGCTGCTCCTGGACCTCGGCGGCGGTCAGCTCTACGGGCACGTTCTCCGGCAGTTCCATGTCGGTGACGACCAGGGGCTGCCCCGCCGCCCCTTTCTGCTTCTCTCCGGGTGAACCGTTCTGGTCCGGCGCGCAGTAGCCGCACTGGTACGCATCCCGGTCGGCGGAGGGGCGCCGCAGCGGATGGAGGCTGTCGTGCGCGCCCGGCGTGCCCGCGAGTCCCTCCACGGTGACGACCTCGCGGCCTTCCTGCGCGACGGCGAGGAGCAGACAGCTGACGACCCGGCGCCCGTCGAGCAGCACCGTGCACGCCCCGCACCGGCCGTCGTCACACCTCTTCTTCGAGCCGGTCAGACCCAGGCTGTCGCGCAGCACCTCCTGGAGGGTGGCGCAGTGCTCCAGCTCGACCGTGTGCGTGGCGTCGTTGACCCGCAGCGTCACACGTGAGTCGGTCGCGCCCGGGCGGGCGGCCTGGGCGCCGGGCACCTGGCCGCCGTCACTTCTGCCGTGCAGTGCATCCATGGTTCACGGGCTCCTCGGTCCGGAGACGGCCAGCAGCCTGACCGCGTACCCACCCTCGTACAGCTCACCTCCCCCGGCATCTCGGCGACCGGCGCACGGGTGGTCTACCAGGGGAGCGGGCCCTGGGCGTCGAAGTAGCCGCCGGTCGGCCCCCCGGGGCCCGTCAGGGCCATGCGGACGATGATGTCGGCGCCCTGTTCGACGGTCTGGATACCCGTGTTGCCGTTCAGGTCGGTCCTGGTGAACCCGGGCTCCACCGCGTTGATCCGCATGGCCGGGAACGCCTTCGCGTACTGCACGGTGAGCATGTTGACCGCGCTCTTGGACGCCGGATAGGCGACGCCCGGATAGCCGTACGCCGGTGACGACGCGTCGGACAGACGGGTGAGCGAGGCCAGGCCGCTGCTGACGTTGACGATGACGGGGGCGGCGGAGCGGCGAAGGAGCGGGAGGAACGCGTGGGTGACGCGGACCGTGCCGAAGACGTTCGTCTCGAAGAGCTCCCGCATGTGGTCGGCTGTCACGTCCGCCGCACCCACCACGGTGTTGCCCGCGCCGCGGACCTCGATGCCCGCGTTGTTGACCAGGACGTCGAGACCGCCGTCGGCCTCGACGGTCCTGGCCGCGGCCTGCACGGACGCCTCGTCGGTGACGTCGAGCCGGACGGTCCGCGCGCCGAGGCGTTCGGCGGCGAGCCGGCCGCGCTCCTCGTCCCGGCTGCCGATGTAGACGGTGTGTCCCGCGGCGACGAGCCGCCGGGCGGTCTCGAAGCCGAGACCCTTGTTCGCTCCGGTGATCAGTGTGGTGGTCATGGCTCCAGGCTGCGCGCGGGGCCCGGCGCCGGCCAGGCGTCCCCTCTTCCTGGGACTGCCAGTACCAGGACGATCCCCGGCCGGCGGTGCACAGTGGGGGCATGGCGAGCACGGAGTTCGGACGGATGGTGCGGCACTTTCGCGACCGGGTCCCGCCCGAGGCGGCGGGGCTGCCCTCGGGCGGTCACCGGCGCGCCGCCGGGCTGCGCCGCGAGGAACTGGCGATGCTCGCCGGGATCTCCGTCGACTACGTGACCCGGCTCGAACAGGGCCGCGCGGCCAACCCGTCGGAGCAGGTCGTCGAGGCACTCGGCCGGGCGCTGCGGCTGTCCGCCGCCGAACGCGAGCACCTCTTCCACGCCGCCGGACTCGTGCCGCCCGGGCAGGGCACCGTGCCCGCCTACATCACGCCGAGCGTGCACCGCATGCTGGACCGGCTGAGCGGCACGCCCGTCGCGGTCTCCGACGCGTCCTGGACGCTGCTGCTCGCCAACCCGCTGTACACGGCGCTGATGGGGGAGCGGCACGGGCGCGACCGCAACGGCGCGTGGCGCGCCTTCACCGGCTCGGACGGCCGCGTCCGGCACACCACACAGTCCCGGACCGCCCTGGAGAGCGCGGTCGTCGCCGACCTGCGCGCGGCGGTCCGGCGCTATCCCGCCGACCAGCGGCTGCGGCAGCTGGTCGCCGACCTGCGCGCCACCAGTGAACGGTTCGCCGAGCTGTGGGACGCCGGGACCGTGGGCCACCACGAGGCGTCCCGCAAGACCGTCGACCACCCGCAGGTGGGCCCCGTGACCCTGGACTGCGATGTGCTGTTCGTCGCCGGGAGCGACCTGCGCATCATGATCTACACGGCCGAACCGGGCAGCCAGGACGCCGAACGCCTCGAACTCCTCGCGGTCCTGGGCACCCAGACCCTCGTCGGGTAGGCGCCGCCCGAGCGGCCCGTCGGCGAGTTCGCGTCGACGTTCCCGGCAGCGAGGGCGATCACCGTGGCGCGATCCGCGCAGGCGGCCGGGGCGGCGTCTGTACGACTCTCCGCGTATGTACAGGTCGAGCCGTGGCCGGATCGCACGGTCAGGGCCTTGCGGTGGCTCAACTGGCGGCGTTGCACTGTGAGTTCACCGATGCTACGGGGGATCAGTGGGGACCCTCGGCCGCGCATGACGGAGGGGGATCCGGATGACGACCGCGCCCGTGACCGGAGAGGGCAGAGGGGCGAGACGGCAGGTCTGGGTGCTGACCCTCGCCGTCCTGTCCGCCTTCGTACTGGCCCTGAACCTCGGCAACGCCACGGCGGCGCACGCCGAATACCCGGGCCCCAACCCGCCCCAGGCACCGGCCGACTGCAACAGACCCTGGGTGATCCTCTCGGCGTACGGGACCTCGGAATCCACCGACGACGGCCACCCGTACGGCACCGTGGGCGTCAACGACACCTACATCCGGGCACTGACGAACGCGCTGTCCGACGCCCATGTTCCCGCCGGTGACATCACCGTACGCAACCTGTACTACCCGGCGTCCGCCGTGGACTGGCCCTCCTGGCTGCCCGGCAACTGGGGCCCCGACGACTACTGGACCTCGATGGGCAAGGGCCGGGACAGGCTCGTCCAGGAGGTCGGCTTCTACGCCTCCTGCCCGAACCGGCCGACACTGATCCTGCTCGGCTACTCGCAGGGCGCGCAGGTCGTCAAGAACGCCATCGCGCAGGGCGCGATCCAGGGCAACCAGCGCAACTCCGACGAGATCGGCGCCATCGTCAACGTCGGCGACGCCTCCCGCAGCAATGCCCAGATCGGCATGGAACAGGACGGCCAGATGGTCACCCTGAACCCCGACTACACGGACGGCACCGCCTCCGTCTCGCGCGGCGGGCTCATGCAACGCCTCGACGTTCCCGGGGTGTTCGCCGGGTTCATCGGTGACGGACGCTATTTCGACGTGTGCCGCACCGACGACCTGGTCTGCAACGAGCAGGCGGTGCCGGGCTCCGACGAGTGGAAGAACCGCTGGCTGCAGGACTTCGCCGACAGCGCGATCGGCGACAACGCCCCGCACGTGATGTACCGGGACAACGGGATCGCGCAGAGCCCCGGTGACAAGGCCGACGCCGATCGCGTGGCGGCCCGCACCGCCCAGCGTGCGGTCACCGCGGCCGTGGCCCAGCGCAATGTGGTGCACCCGCCGCCGGACACACCGGAGCAGGTGTGGGCCACCAACATCAACGTCCGTGCCACGCCGTCGACGTCGGCCCGAATCGTCACTGTGATCCCGGCGCCGACCACCGTGTACGTGAAGTGCCAGAAGCACGCGGAGTCGGTGACCTACGGCGGGATCACCAACGACGCCTGGTCCTACCTTCCGCAGCAGCAGGGCTGGATCAGCAACATCTTCCTGAAGGGCCCGGCATGGATGCCGGGGGTGCCCGAGTGCCCGTGACCTTCTCGCGGAAGGCGGTACCGGCGCCTATTGCCCGGAGGGCGCCGGTACGAGGCCGTCGGCGACCAGGCCGGCCAGCACCGCCTGGCCCAGGGTGTGCACGGCGGACTGGGGGCGGACCATCACGGTGAACTCCTTGATGCGGCCCTCCTCGTCGAACTGGAGCAGGTCGATGCCGTGGATCTGCTTGCCGTCCACGGTGGCCCGGAACGGCAGGATCACCGACGGGGCCTCTTCTCCGTCGGCGCCGGTCTCGGCCGTGCCCTCGAAGTGCCCGATGTAGCGCAGGTCCTCGAAGGTGCGCACCAGGACCCCGAAGAGCCCGAGCACCATCGCCTTGCCCTCGAAGGGGACGAACTTCACCGGGCTGTAGAGCCGCACGTCGTCGGTGAACAGGTCGTCCAGCACCGTGAGATCGCGCTTCTCCACGGCGGCGCGGAAGCGTTCGGCGGTCTGCATGTCCATGACGGGTATCTCCATGCCCTCTCCCGATACTCAACAATCTGACTAGTCAGTTTCTTGAGTATGATGCAGCGACGGACGAGGAAAGGGAAGGGGTGCTCCGATGGCCTTGCGACATGCCGTCCTCGCGGCACTGCTGGACGGCGAGTACAGCGGCTACCAGCTGGCCAAGGCGTTCGACATCGGCGTCGCGAACTTCTGGCACGCCCTTCCCCAGCAGCTGTACGCCGAGCTCACCAAGCTGGAGAAGGACGGGCTCGTCGCGGGGCGCCAGGTGGTCCAGGAGACCCGGCCCAACAAGCGCCTCTTCCGGGTCACCGCCGCCGGCTGCGACGAGCTGGAGAACTTCGCCGCGGCGGCTTCCAAGCCCTCGTTCATCCGCGACGACCTGCTCGTCAAGGTCCAGACCGCCGACCGCATCGGCACCGCGTCGGTGATCGAACAGCTCGAAGAGCGGGCCTCGGCCGCCGACGCCAAGATCGAACTGCTCGGTGCGCTGCTGCGGCAGCTGAGGGGTGACGCGGACGAGGAGGAGTTCCTGCTGCACGGCGAGCGCATCGGCCCGTATCTGACGTGCCTGCGCGGTCTGGCCTTCGAGGAGGAGCACCGCGACTGGTGCCGGCGGATCGCGGCCGTCCTGAAGAAGCGGCTGACCATCAAGGCCGAGCGGTGAGTACGTACGCCGCCGCCAACCGCGCCCGACCTGCCGGATCCCGGCTTGGTTAGGGTGGGTGCCGCAGCACTTCATGAGCATGATGAACCGGAACAAGGAGCAGACGTGAGCGAGCCGGCGTCCATCGCCCTGCAGCAGGAGATCGCCCGGGAGCTGGAGGTCGCCGAGACCTTCGACGCCGAGCGGGAGATCGAGCGCCGGGTGGCCTTCCTCGCCGAGCGGCTGACCGCCACCGGTCTGCGCTCCCTCGTCCTCGGCATCAGCGGCGGCGTCGACTCCACCACGGCGGGCCGGCTGTGCCAGCTCGCCGTCGAGCGGGCCCGGGCCGCCGGGCACGAGGCCCGCTTCTATGCGATGCGGCTGCCCTACGGCGTCCAGGCCGACGAGCACGACGCCCAGGTCGCGCTCTCCTTCATCCAGGCCGACCACGTCCTGACCGTGGACATCAAGCCCGCCAGCGACGCCGCGCTCCAGGCCTCGCTGACCGCCGGTGTCGGCTTCCGCGACGAGGCCCACCAGGACTTCGTGCACGGCAACATCAAGGCCCGCCAGCGCATGATCGCCCAGTATGCAGTGGCTGGTGCGCAGGGCGGCCTGGTCGTCGGCACCGACCACGCCGCCGAGGCGGTTTCCGGCTTCTTCACCAAGTTCGGCGACGGCGCCGCCGACCTGGTCCCGCTGACCGGCCTCACCAAGCGCAGGGTGCGCGCCGTCGCGGACACCCTGGGCGCGCCGGCCGAACTGGTGTGGAAGACCCCGACCGCGGACCTGGAGACCCTCGACCCGGGCAAGGCCGACGAGGACGCGCTCGGCGTCACGTACGACGACATCGACGACTTCCTGGAGGGCAAGCCGGTCGACGCGCGGGCCTTCGAGACGATCGTCGACCGCTACCGCCTCACCGACCACAAGCGCCGGCTGCCGATCGCCCCCTGACCGGTGCCCTACTGAAGGTGGTGCTGCTCCACCAGTACGCCGGCGATGAAGGCCAGCGCCGCCACGATGCCGACGGCCAGGAGCAGGGTCAGCCACGGCAGTTCGCGCAACGGCACGGCGGGGCGCTCCTTCGCCCCGCCCGGAGCCGGCGCCGCCTGCACGGCGCTGCCCGTCGCGGGAGCCGCCGCGCGCTCTTCCTCGACCGCGGGCTGCACCGCGGTGAGGGCGGGCGCGGCGGCCGTCGCCGGCTCGGGGTCCTGGCCGCCGGTCTTGGTGAACGCGTCACCGTCTCGGACCATGTCTTGGGTACTCCCTTGTTCCTGATGTGGGTGCGATCGTGTGGGAACGCCACGAGCGGGCCTGGTGCGGCCCGCTCGTCGACTCGCCCCGGCCCTACGGAGCGACGGTGGTGATCCGGACCTTCTGACCCTGCGTCAGACCGCTGGTGATCTGGGTGTTGGTGTCGCTCTCGACGCCCACCGTCACCCGTGCGGAATGTGCGGTCCCGTCCGCTGCGACCACGGTGACCGTGCGCTGGTTGCCGGTGCCGCTCAAGGCCGCCGTCGGCACGAACAGGGCGTCGGACGCCTCGCCCGCGACGATCTGGACGCTGACTCCCTGCCCGGTGTGGAGGTCCTTGGTGGGACCCATGATGTCGAGGGTCACCGGGTACTGGGCGGCGGCGCCGGTGCCACCGTTCACGGCGAGCGTGCCGACCGACAGGACCCTCGCGTTGAGCACGGTGGTGGACTGGGCGGTCAGGGTGACCGTGGCCGCCTGGCCCGGCTTCAGCCGGAGCGCGTCGGCCTCCGAGACGTTGGCCTTCACCTGCATCCCGGTGGGGTTGGTCAGGACGATGAAGCCGCTCGGCGCGGCCGGCGTGCCGCCCGCCGCGGCGCCGCCCGTGGTGCCGGGAGCCGGCGGAGCACCCGGAACGGCGCCCGCACCCGAGGTGTACGTCGTGCCGATCACCGTCTGCCCGACCGAGGCGCCCACCGAGGCGACCGTGCCGTCGACCGGAGCGGTCAGCACGGTCCCGTCGAGCGTGCGCTGCGCCGTGTCCAGCGCGGTCTGCGCCTGGGACACCTGCGCCTGGGCCTGGACGAGCAGGTTGGGGTCCACGGAGGGGTTCGCGACCGGGACCGCGTAGGAGACGTTGTGGACCGACAGATCGCCGAGCCCGCCGATCGGCCCGGGGGGAGTGGAAGCCGAAGCGCTCGGGGACGGTGAGGGCTTCGTGCTGGGGCTGGCCGAAGTGCTGGGCGCCGGCGACGCGGAGTGGCTGGGAGCCCCCGACGGGTTGGAGCCGGAACCGGCCGGCGGGCTCGCCGGCTGCCCCTCCTGGACCTTGGAGAGGTTCGCCTTGGCGGCCACCAGCGACGTCTTCGCCTGGGCGAGCGCCTGGCGCGCCGCGGTGTCGTCGACCTTCGCGAGCTCCTGGCCCTTGGTGACCTTGTCACCCGGCGCGACCTCGACCTTGGTCAGCTGCCCACCGGTGGTGAAGTTGACCCCGGCATCGCTCGGTGAGGTCAGCAGGCCGGCCCCGGTCACGGTGGCCTGCACTTTGCCCGTGGAGACGGCGGCCGTGCGGGTGTCCGTGTGCTTGGCCGAGGAGGCGTCGGAGCTCACCACCACCGCGTAAGCACCGCCCACGGCCGCGATGAGCACTGCACCGAGCGCCGAATTCAACAGGACGGCTTTATGCAGCCGCGGAAGGACCTTCATATCCGGGAGCCTGTCAACCGCTCCGCTCCTCCGCCATGACCCCGCGGCCAAGCTTCCGGACCAGGCGTTTTGATAAATGATCATGAGTAGTGGGCCGCTCGGGCACATCGGGCCGGTCACGGAACGTGGTCACACGCACCCCACCCTTCAGAGTGCTTTACCGAGGTCACGAATCGAAGGAATTCAACTACGCATTGTCGTCAACACCCCTTGGCAGTAAGGCAATTGAGGTGCACGCTGAACGTGCGAGCCCCGGTCGCGCCGGGCTTCCCCTCCCTGGTGTGGCCGGCTCGCTCGGTCACCGGCGCCACGGCCACCGCTCCAGGACGGGATCGCGGACGGTCAGCACCGCGGTGGTGGTCAGCAGGCCGACGCCCGCGAGCTGGAACCCCGCCGCCCACCACCACATCAGGTCGCCCTTGGCCGCGAGGATCGGGGCGACGACGCCGCCCGGCGCGTAGACGACCGTGCGGTGGGTGCCGTTGGGGGCCGGGCAGGGCCCGGTGCGGGGGAGTTGCTCGGTGTTGCCGTCCGGCAGATCGACCCAGCACTGCTTGTACTTCATGCCGTGCGAGCCCGTCTCCGTGGAGGCGTACGCGATGGTGGCCGTGCCCTGCTCACCGACGAGGGCCAGGAAGGCGTCCGGCGCGTGCACTCCGCCGACCACCATCAGGGCGCCGCCGACCCAGTAGGTCAGACGCGCCCAGCGCGGTATCGCCCGGCTGCCGAAGACGATCCGGCGCAGCACCCACGCGTAGAGCGTGATCAGAACGATGAGGCCGAAAACGACCCCCACACCGAAATCGAGCAGCGCCGGGCCGACTGTGCTCACCAGGGCCACGGCGATGATCACGGCCCATGCCACGGCCATGCCGCGCGGGCCGAGCCCGCGGACCGCCGCGGCCGGCTGCCTGCGGCCGCCCTTCTTCCCGCCACTCCTGTTTGTGCCGCTCATCGCCCCGCCCCTTCACGAAGTGGCCGGAAGTCTCGCATACGCTGCTGTGACCGCATCAGGCCCGGCCCGTGGGAGGCGTCCTGGGTGCCCAGGACCACAGGACCAGGACCAAGGACCGAGGGCCACGACGGAATAGCTCCGCGAGGAAGATCGCTTGAAATGGCATACGTGACCAGCCCATTGACGTGACGACACACAAGGAGACGCTCCCTATGTGGAACGGCGACGCCCTCGATCTCGATGCCTATCTGGCACACCTCGGCTACGAGGGGGACCGCACCCCCACCCTGGCGACGCTGCGCGCGCTGCACCGGGCCCATGTGCTCTCCGTGCGCTGGGAGAACCTGGAGGCCGTGCTCCGCAAGAGCCGCCCGCTCGACGTCCCCTCCGTCCAGGTCAAGATGATCGGCAACCCGCGCGGCGGCACCTGCTTCGAGCACGTCACCCTGTACGCGGCGGCCCTGGAACGCCTCGGCTTCGAGTTCTTCGTCGTCCAGGGCCGGGTGGAGCTGGGTTCGGGCAGGATCAGACCCGAGTCGCACGCCATGGCGATCGTCGAGCTGGAGGGCAAGCGCTGGCTGAGCGACGTCGGCTTCGGGACGAGCCCGCTCGAACTCATCGAACTGACCGACGCGACGGATGTGTCGGACGGGGTGTGGGAGTACCGGCTGCGGCGCCAGGAGGTCTCACCGGGCGAAGAGGGGTGGGCGCTCTACCAGCCCGCGGCCGGGCGCGAGGGGGTCGAGACGACCAGCGACGGATGGATGATCCGGCACACCTTCACCCTCCACCGGCAGTACCCCGTCGACCTCCTGGTCGCCAACCACTTCGGCGCCTCCAGCCCGCGCTCGGCCTTCAGCGACCGGGTCTTCCTCCAGCGCCTGTACCCGGACCGGGTGCACCTCCTGGACAACCGTCAACTGACCACGGTCAGGCCGGGGGTGCCGGGCCCGCCGGAGACCCGGGAGCTGGAGCCGAACGAGGTGCCCAAGGTTCTCACCGACGTCTTCGGCATCGAACTGCCGGCCGCGGACATCGCACTCCTTCTGCCCAAGCTGACCTGAACTCTCGACCGCCGCAAGGGTTTGTCCCGGCTGTGCTTCAGCCACCGCTTCGCTGCGCCGGTTTGCGGAGCAGCCACTGCCCGAAGGTCCGCCGTGGTGTCCGGACCTTGATCCGGCCGTAGGCGAAGCGGCCGGTCAGCTCCACGCGCAGGGTGTGCTCCGCCCCGGGATCCACGGTCCCGGGGGTCTTGCCATGGCAGAAGCTCATCGAGAGGGACTCGGTGTTCACCACGATGCCCGGCCCGGTCACCACAAGCAGCGTTCCGCCCCGCATGTTCATGTCGATGCGCAGGGTGTCCTGGGTGATCACGGCCTCGGTGAAGTCGAGCGTCACATCGCACCAGGACGGCCTCAGGTCGATCCGCCGGGGCACCACCCATCGGCCCTCGCGGCGGACCGAACCGGCCTGCTGGTCGATCCGGACGACATCCTTCACCTCCACCGCGGCACCGCCGGAAGCAGCCGTCGGCGGCAGATCGGCCGTGAGCCCGGCTAGCTCGTCGAGGGTGCGCGCGGTCAGGGCGACTTCGAGGCGCTGGTCCAGTTCGGCGGCGTCCAGCAGCCCGTCCCCGGCCGCGATGCGCAGCAGGTCCACGGTCCGGTCCCGGTCGGCGTGCGAAGCCCTGGTGGGCGGTGGTGCGCCGGGGCCGTGCGGCTGGCCAGTGGGCGGCGTCTGTCCCGACATGTCCCCATCCCGATCTTGTGGGCGGCGCCTCGACGCCTGCGGATGAACTTACGTTATATCGCGTTAGGGCGGCGGCCAAGCCCGGGGACAGGTGCCGGCGGGGCCGCCGCCCGTTCGTGCGCGGGGCTGACGGCTACAGCGTCCCCCCGCCGTCCACCGTCAGGACCGCGCCGGTCACGAAGGACGACTTCTCGCCGAGCAGGAAGCTCACGGCGTCGGCGATCTCCCGCGGCTCACCGACCCGCCCCAGCGGACGGTCGGCCGCCTCCTCGTAGAACTCGGCCACCGGGCGGCCGAGTTGATGTGCCTCGCGTTCGAGCATGGAGGTCCGTACGTCTCCGGGCGCCACACAGTTGGCGCGGATGCCCGCCGACGCGTGGTCCAGGGCCATGGCCTGCGTCAGCATGACCACACCCGCCTTCGCCGCACAGTAGGCGGCGGCGCGCCGCCCCGCCCGCAGGCCCCAGCCCGAGGCGATGGTGACGATCGAGCCCCCGCCCTCCTTCGCCAGCTGGGGAATCGCGGCCCGGCAGGTCAGGAACACCGAGTCCAGGTTGTCCTCGAAGGTGGCCCGCCAGTCGGCGGGGGTCAACTCCGTGATGTCGCCCCGCCGGATGCTGCCCGCGACCGTACACAGTCCGTGCAGCGCGCCGAAGCGCTCCACGACGCAAGCGACCAGGGCCTCGACCTCCTCGGGCCGGGACAGGTCGCAGCCGAACGGTTCGGCCCGGCCGCCCGCCGACCGCACTTCCAGGGCGATCTCCCGGGCGGATTCGACGTCCCGGTCCGCCACGGCGAGCGTCGTGCGATGGTCGGCGAGCCGTCGGCACACGGCAGAGCCGATCCCGCCGGCGCCCCCGGTGACGAGCACCACCCGGTCCGCCTCCGGGCCGTTCATCGCGCGCTCCCCGCACCGGATGAGCCGGCAGTACGCCCGGAAGAGCCGAGCACCATCGCGAGCAGCGCCTTCTGCGCGTGCAGCCGGTTCTCGGCCTGGTCGAAGATCAGCGAGCGGGGCCCGTCCTTGACCTCGGCGTCCATCTCCTCGCCGCGGTTGCTCGGCATGCAGTCGAGGAACGGCGCGCCCGGCGCGGCGAGCGCCATGAGCGGCTCGGTCACCCGCCACCGGTCGGCGAGCCGGGTCCGTGCCTGCCACTCGTGCTGCCCGGTCAACTGGAGGGACTTCCAGCTCTGCACGTACACCGCGTCGGCGCCCCGCACCGCCTCCTCGATGTCCTGGCAGAAGTCGAGCCGCGCCCCGGACGAGGCCGCGAGGGCGTGCGCCTCCTTCACGTACCGCTCGTCGAGGTCGAAGCCGGGTGGGTGCGCGAACGTGACGTGGTGGCCGAGCAGGGCCCCTGCAAGGAGCGAGGAGTGCAGAACACCCGGCGTCTTCTGGCGGGAGGAGTACGCCCAGGTGTAGACGATCCGCCGCTGCGGAAGGCCGTCGCCGAACCGTTCGCGCAGGGTCAGCAGATCGGCGAGGACCTGACAGGGGTGCTCCTCGTCGTCCAGGGCGTTGATGACCGGGACGGAGGAGTGCTCGGCCATGGTGTGCAGCCGGCGGTGCCCCGCTCCGTAGTCCGCCATGTCGTACCAGCGGACCACCAGGGCGCTCAGATACCGGCTGAGGACTCCGGCCGTGTCCTCGACGGTCTCGTTGTTGGCGAGGCGCAGCTCTTCCGGGCCGTACGTGTAGCTGCGTCCGCCGAGTTGGGCGGCGGCCACCTGGAAGGAGACCCGGGTCCGGGTGGACGGCACATGGAAGAGGAGCCCCAGGTCCGTGCCGGTGAGATAGGGGTGGGTGTCCTCGCCGCGCTTCATGCGGGCGGCGAGGTCGAGCAGGGTGTGCAACTCGTCGGCGGAGAAGTCGGTCATTCCGAGTATGTGGCGGCCGGGCAAGGCGTCACCTCTCTCGTCGGTCGTGCTCCGGATGGTGGTGGTGCGGTGCGGTGGTGGGGAGTTCGGGCGACGGGGGAAGCGTGAGCGCGGTCGCCGCGCGTCGCAGCCGGGTCCGCTCGCGCCGTGCCGGCCACCACTCGGCGAGCGCCGCCGCGCTGAACATGGCGGCCGCGTAGCCGATGCTGACGCCCATGAAGGGCAGCATCAGCACGGTCACGGCGGTGACCAGGCAGTTCGTCCAGCGCATCGGCCCGGTCCGTACGAGACGCATGGCGGACAGGAAGGCGAGGAGGAAGACCAGGAGGTAGGCGGCCGAGGACGCCTTGATGAGGACGGACTCGTTGGAGTCGGTCGCCGCGAGCAGGCCGAGGGTGAGGCTGTAGCCCGGGACGAGGGCCAGCACGGCCCTCGACGGCGCGCCCGTGCGGGGCGAGATCCGGCTCAGACCGCGGGGGATGATCCCTTCACGGGCCAGCGCGAACACGACCCTGGATGTGCCCAGGCACCATGCGTTGGTGGTGAGCACGAGCAGGACGGCCGCCACAAGATAGCCGATGGTGGTGTGGTCGGCGCCCGTAGCGATCCTCAACAGGCGGGTGAATCCCGTGAGTCCCTCGACCATGTTCTGGTCCGAGGGCATGGTGAGCGCCACCGTCAGCGCCATGGCGAAGTAGAGGACCCCCACGACACAGACGGCACACAGGATGCCGCGCGGGAAAGTGCGCCCCGGATCGCGGACCTCTTCCGCGATGGGGGCCGCGTTCTCCCATCCGATGAAGCCGAAGAAGCAGATCAGCAGGCAGTCGCCGAGCACGCCCCAGCCGTGCGGGGCGACCGGGTGGAGCTGGGCCGGATTCCCTTGGGGGAGCGCCAGGACGATGATCGCGCACAGCACCCCGGTCACGACCACGAGCACGGCGAGCTGCACGCGCCCGCTGACCCTGACGCCGAGCAGGTTCAGCGCGATGCAGCCGAGGATGACCGCCGCCCCGGCCGCGAGCGAGGCCCGGTTGGAGGCGCCCGGAGCCAGTGCGGCCAGGAGATAGCGGCCGGCGATCAGGCCCAGTACGGGGTTGGCCAGGAGCAGCGTCATCAGGAGGTAGAGCGCGGCGACGCGGCCGGCCCGTCTGCCGAAGGCCACCTCGACGAACCGCGCGACACCCTTGCTCGTCGGGTGCAGCGTCGACAGCTTGGCGAAGACGAGCGCGAACGGGTAGCTGTAGACGATCAGGATGCCCCAGGCAAGGAGCGACAGCGGCCCGGCCGTGGTCCAGGCGAGCACCGGAATGACCAGGAGGCCGACACCGAGAACGGAGGTCAGGTAGTGGACGACGAGCCCGGGGACGCCGATGTGCCGCCGCAGGACGTTGGCCGCCACTGGGAACTCTCCTGTTCCGTTCCGCGGGAGGCTGTGTCCCGAGCTGCCGGTTCGCAAGCCGCGGGCCCGGAATCCGCCGGGTCCGCCCACAGCGCGTCCATGGTCTCGTGGGACAGGGGCTTGGCCAGATCACGGCGCGCGGCATATCCCATGTTCACGATGAGGCGCCTGCCGCCGGTCACCGGGTACACCCGGTGCAGGGTGGTGTCGGAGCGCAGGAAATAGAGATCGCCGGGCCGGAGCTCGACGGAGTGAATGGGCCGCGAAACGAAGTGCCGGTGCAGCTGGGGGTTTTCCTTGTCCCACTCCGTACGCGGTACGCACTGCACGAACCCGCCCCGTTCCACCGGCGGGCAGTCGATCACCCACACGAGGGCGAAACTGTAGTCGTCCCAATGCCAGCCGTGGGTGTCGCCGCTCTGTGTGAGCTCGGTAATGACGAATTGCTCGGGTGGATAAGGGCATTCAAGAACGTCCTCTCCCGCCACGACGGTCAGGGCTTCCCTGAGTCCGGGGGAGGAATAGAGCCGTGGAAGGATCCGGCCGTACCGGGCTATCTCCGCACGGCGCACGTTGTGCATCCGGCGCGGTGTTCCGCCGGTCTCGGCGAACTCGCTGTCCCGCCGCACGGCATGACGGCTGATCAGCGACTCCGTCTCCTCCGCGACGAGCTTCTTGACGTCGTACGGAGCGAGGAATCCGGTCTTCACGAAACCCTGGGTGAGGAATTCGCGCCGGGCCCGTTGCAGACGGAGTGGGGGCACCTCGTGGACAAGATGCTGTTCCAGCGCGTCGACCACGTTGTCGGCGCGTGCTGCACTTTCTTCGATCATGGCAATGTCCGCTCCCCGATCTTCCCTCGGCACAGCCGCCATCAGGTTCCGGCCCGAAGGCTCACATGCTTCCGGGGCCTTTGGTCATTTACCAGTGAACAGGGCCGCACACGGGGCCCGCGGGTGACAGGGGGTATTCACGCCATGCGGGAATGGCTCAGATCCCCTGGGGGTGCCGGCTCGGACGAAGGGATGGCGGTCCCGTGTCGTTGACATTCGTACCCCGTCTGTCGCGAAATTCCGGACGGGAGTGGGCAATTGGGCCGCGAAATACCCGGCAGGTGCCTATCCTGCACATTTCGCCGTGCACGGCGGCGAGGCCGAGCGTCCACCGCATCCGCAGGAGCAGGTCCTGGCCGTGACCCATGCCGTGTACTTGGCGCAGTGTGAGCGCGTTGCCGGTACCGCGCGCCGTCACTCACCCCGTGGCCTGTCAGCCGAGTACGAGCGGCAACTTCTCGACCAGGCTGCCGAGTTCGGACTCCTCGTCATCGGTGGGTGCTCGGCGGCCGGTGCCGATCAGCAGCGCGTCCATGTCGGTGAACGACGCGGGGAACGGAGCTCCGGCGACCGCCTCCAGCATCGCGCGGGATCGGGCCAGTCCTTCGGCGGGCGGCTCCGCGGCGTCCGGGAGATGGGCGATCAGGTCCAGGTGGTGCAGCGTCCATTCCAGGACGTACGCGGTGAGATAGTCGCCCACGGTGAGGACCTGGTCCTGGGTGCCGACCCGGGCGGCGGGGTCGGCGAGTTCGGCGGCACGCCCGGCGGCGGAGCCGACGTCGTCCAGGTGGAACTTGAGCAGCCCCGGTTCCTGGTAGGCGGCAGCCAGCCGGACGATCAGTGCGTCGAGCGGGTCGTCGCCGCTCGGTGCCTGGTCCCCGACGCTCCAGTACGTCACCGCGTCGACGGTCGGTTCGCCGTCGGCGGGGGTGACGAGGGTGATCAGGACGTCCTGGGCGTCGATGACGAGGTGACACACGAGGTCCCGCACGAGCCAGCCGCTACAGCCGGACGGCCGCCCGAAGTCCTGGTCCCGGAGCCCGGCGACCGCGGCGCGCAAGGCCGCCCAGGAGCGCGAGAAGAGATCCACACCGGCAAGGTAGTGCGGCGTGGGGAGACCGGACAAGTGTAGGGAGACGGTGCGCGCGGGCGGAAGCTCGCCCCTGACGGCGGGGCGTGCGGGTACGGACCCGCCCATGTGGCCCGCGCACATGCCTCAGGGACGGGAACTGCTCATTGCCCCGGTGACGGACCGTACAGCCGTCTCCGTCACCCGCGCGCGGTCAGCCGGTCCAGCTCCCGGGCGATCTCCTCCCGCAGGGGGTCGTGCCGGGGAGCCAGGGCATGCTGCGCGTCCCGCCAGTTCTCGTGGGGATAGAGCCAGACCGGCATGCGGACGAGGTCGGCCGGTTCCCAGTCGAAGCGCGGCCACACATGGGCGTGAAGGAACCCGTCGGTGTTGCCGAGGATCTCCAGGTTCACCCGACGAAACGCCGGGTCGAGCCGACGGCAGGCGTGCTCGACGGCTTCGCCGAGCGCGTCCATGTCGGACAGGAAATCCGACCGCTTGGTCCGCGGAAGCTCGGACAGCCGCTCCACCTGGGGATCGTCCACCAGGAGAACGGAGTAGCCCGGCAGGAACTGCACATCCCCGATGGCCGCGAATCCTGCTCTCAACCGCCGCAGCACGGTGGGGTTTTCGCCCCGCAGGGCACTTCCGATCCGGTCGTGGCGCCATTCGCTCGTCATGACGGAAACCTATGCGACGGCGACGGAGGGGCATCGGCATCTCTTCGCCGAAACGTCGGCCAGCCCTCCGCCGGACCGTCGGCCATCCTCAGACGGAAGTCGCCGTGGCCCGAAGCGCTACCACGGGACCGTCTCGCCATGACGGTCAAGGAACTGCAGGCCGGGAGCGCCGGCCTGGGCTTCGAGGACGTCGACGACGGCCGGGATGCTCTCCTTCGGGCTCAGCGGCGCGTCGGGCCCGCCGAGTCGGGTGCGGTTGTGGCCCGGATCGATGAGCAGCTTGGTGTGGCCGTCGTCGGCATGGCGGGTGGCGTAACTGCGCATCAGCTGGTTGAGCGCGGCCTTGCTGGCCTTGTAGAGCTCGTAGCCGTCCTCGGTGTTGAGCGAGATGCTGCCCTGCTCGGAGGACATGACCGCGACGGTTCCGCCGGGTGCGACGAGCCCGTGCAGGGCCTCCAGCGCACGCAGGGGGCTCAGCGCGTTGGTGACCATCACCTCGGTGAACATCTCGGTCGGTACCTCGCCGATGGGCAGGTCGCCCCGGTCGATCGCGGCGTTGACGAAGAGCAGATCGAGCCGGCCGCCGTCCGGGCGGCGTTCCAGGCGCTCGCGCAGTGCGGCCAGTTGCCGGGGACTGGTCATCTCAAGTGATTCGACCTCGACCTGTCCCTTGCGGGTATCGGCGCACGCCAGCAGCTCGCCGCCGCTCTCACGGGTCGTGGCGACGACTCGCCAGCCGCGCCGGGCGAGCTCGTCGACGAGGACGAGCCCTAATCCTCGCGAGGCTCCGACGACCAGGGCCCGGCGGTTGGGTGTGGTGGACACACGTACTCCTTCATGGTGGGTTCGCAGCGGGTGTGCACTAAACCTAGACGAGACGGTGCGTCTAGACAACGGCATCGGGGCCACTGCCGGGTAATGTGTTCCGCATGCCCGCCACGAGCCCCCAGCCCCGCAGGCCCCGCTCCGGCCCCCGGCGGGACGAGACCGCACGTCTGGCGGTGCTTCACGCCGCGGACGACCTGCTCGTCGAGCACGGCTTCGGCGGTCTGACTGTCGAGGCCATCGCGAAGCGCGCCGGGGTCGCCAAGCAGACGATCTACCGCTGGTGGCCCTCGAAGGTCGAGATCCTTCTCGACACCCTCATCGAGGACAGTGGCAAAAGCCTTCCCGTCCCGACGGAGAAGGCCACGGCGGAGAGCATCCGTGGCTACCTGCGGGGCTTCGCACGGTTCCTCACCCGCGACCCCGCCGGCAAGGTCCTGCTCGCGCTCATCGCGCAGGCGCAGCACGATCCCGACACGGCCAAGAGTTTCCACAAGCGTTATCTCGGCCCACGCCGCACCCAGGAACGCGACATGCTGGCCCGCGCGATCGAGGCGGGTGAGATCTCGCCCGAGCTCGGTCCCGACGCCACGATGGACGCCCTGGTCGGCCCGATCGTCTACCGCGCGCTGACAGGGGCGAGCATCCCCCGCGGTCTGGTGGACACGCTGGTGGACGGTCTGCTCAGGCCCCGCGCGAACTGAGGATCCGCTCTCAGCCGGACGCCCTTCCCGAGGCGGCGGACTCCGCGCCCGGCCGTCGCAGCATGAACACGTCGACGGGATCCTCACTCTCCACGGTGAACCCGTGCCGCTCGTACAGGCGCCGCGCGGCGCTGCCCCGCAGCACGTTCAGGCGGACGTCCAGGCCATCGGCATCGGCCCGGTTCAGCACGGTGCGCAGGACGGCCGAGCCGAGCCCCCGGCCCTGAAGGTCCGGCGAGAGAAAGAAGTGCTCCAGCCACCGGCAGTCCTCGGCCGGGCGCAGCGCGACACAGCCCGCGAACGCGCCGTCGGCCAGGACGATCGACATGTGTTCCGGGACGAACGCGTCGCGGAACCGCTGCCGGACCCGATGCTCGTCGAACCGTCCGAGCCGCTCCAGATCCGGCCGCATCACCACAGCCCGCAGCTCGACGATCGGCTCGACATCCATCGGTACCGCCGCACGCAGCGCCCATTCCACCGGCCCGCCCGACCTGGCCCCGCGCAGCGCCTGACCGGGCGATATGCCGCCCGCCCCCGTACTCGTCTCCATGTCCGGAGTATTTCAACGGCCCCCTGCGACCGCGCACGCGGGATCGGTTCACCCCCTGCCCGCCCCGGGGGATCGCGTGCCGGGCGATGATCTCCGCATGAGTGACTCAATGAGCCAGGTCGTCCTGATGTCGGATCCGCGGGTCGCGGCCGTCCCGCTGCAGGAGTGCGGCGAGCCGCTCGTGGACGTCCGCCGCGGGGGCGCCCTCATCGTCGACGTGCGCCTCCAGGACGCCGAGGGCGCGTTCGCGCACGTACGGAAGGGCGTCCATGAACGGCTGCTGTACGCACAGGAGTTGCTCCCCGGGGGGCTGCGGCTGCTGTTCGTCGAGGGGTACCGCCCGCTGTCGCTGCAGCGGACGTACTTCGAGGAGTACGTGGAAGAACTGCGGGCGCTGCACCCGGAGTTGCCCGCCGAGCAGGTCCACGCGGCGGCGAGCCGCTACGTGTCCCCGCCCGGGATCGCGCCGCACAGTGCGGGCGCGGCCGTCGATCTGACCCTCGCCGATGCGCAGGGACGCGAGCTGGACCTGGGCACCCGCATGAACGCGTCCCCGGAGGAGAGCGCGGGTGCCTGCTACACCGAGGCCCGCACCATCGGTGCCGAGGCCCGCGGGCACCGGGGGATCCTGGGATCCGCCCTGACGTCCGCGGGCCTGGTGAACTACCCCACCGAGTGGTGGCACTGGTCGTTCGGAGACCGCTACTGGGCGCTGGCATCGGGGGAGCCGTTCGCCCCGTACGGGCCTCGGGAGTTGCGCTGAGGCGGCGGTCAGTTCCAGGGGTCGGTGAAGGACCGTCCGGGCACCGGCTTGGCGATGAGGGCCACGGCGATGAAGAAGTTGACCTGCCCGATGGCGAACATCAAGGTGGCCAGCGCCTTGGGCTCGTAGTGCTCGGCGGCCTGCGCGTAGAGCTCGTCCGGGACGCGTTCGCCGTGTGCGGCCGGCTGGAGGGCGGCCTCCACGAGCGCCAGCGCGGCACGTTCGGCACCGGTGAAGTAGGGCGAGTCCTGCCAGGACGCCACCGACGTGATCCGCTCCTCCGACTCCCCGGCCTTGCGCAGGAACCCGGTGTGCAGCACGGTCAGGTAGGTGCTGCCGACGATCTGCCCCGCACGCAGCTGGATCAGGCTGATGGTGGCGCGCGGCACCGAGCCGTTGCCGGTGACCTTGAACAGCGCCGCCGACACCTGAGCCAGCTCCGGGACGAGCTGTGCGGGGTCTTCGGACATACGGGGAACCATCGGTACTTCCGCGGTGATCGGGCGAGTCTCCATGACCATCTCCTCAAGTCTTTCGCATGGCTGTCGCGCATCGCTGTCGTGCGCTGCCTGCTGTCACCGCTCTGACGTATCGCGACCAAGAAATGTGACCGGGGGGCGGAAGGGGGCAGGCCGACGGGTGGTGACTTCTCCCGCGCCTGTCGGCGCACGAGCCTGTGACCTGGGAGAACAAGCACTCCTCCCTTCCCCGTAGCCCGGGCAGGTACCAACTAGGTACCATCGGGGTATGCCGTCCTTGAACATCACCTTCACCGACGAGGAACTGGAAGCGGTCCGGGCCGCCGCGGCCGCCGACGGGAAATCGCTCAAGCAGTACGTCCACGACCTTCCCCTGCGCGAACAGCAGCGCCTGCAGTTCGTCCGGTACGCGCTCTCGTGGGGAGAGCAGCAGCGCGCCGAGTTCGACGAGGCCTTTCCCGACGAGGCGCCGCCAAGCTCGCGCAGCGAGGGGGTGGATGCCGCCTGATGGTCCTCTACATCGACGTGCCCTGGCTCCTCGACGTCCAGGAGCAGGCTGTCCCGGAAGACGTGAGCGTCGCCGACTACTCGGCCCTGGTCGCCGCGGTAGCCCGCCACAAGACCCGCATCCCCCGCCCGGCCACCGCCGACCCCGAACCCTCCTGGCGGGCCGCGGCGTTGCTGCATACCCTGGTACGTCTGCAACCCCTGCCGCACCGCAACAGCCTCTACGCGTGCCAGGTGACGGCCGCCTACATGTACGCGTCGGGCGAGGGCATCGACCCGCCGTACGGTGCGATGGTCGACCTCGTACGGGACATCCAGGCGGGGAAGGTGAGCGTGTACCAGGCCGCCGAGCGCATCCGGGCGTGGCGCATCTGACGGAGCGCATCGAACTTCCGTCCGCTAGGCTGGAGTTGGTCCGTGACTGGCGCTTGGGTGGAGTACCACCGGGGAGCGGCCCGGCACTTCCGCCGATGCCGCGCGCCTGGGCTACTCACTGCGAGGCTCAGGAGTGACCGGCACATGGCTCGGACACGGACAGCACGACTGATGGACGGCGCGGGCCTGGCCCGCCGCATCATCGACACCAGCGCTGCGGCCGCCGCGGACATTCATGGGCGTACGGGTACGGCCCCCTGCCTGGCCACCGTGCTGGTGGGGGAAGACCCGGCCTCGGTGACCTACGTACGGATGAAGCGCGCCCGGTGCGAGAAGGCGGGCATCCGCTCGCGGCATGTGGCCCTGCCTGCCTCGATCAGCACCAGGGGCCTGACCGAGAAGATCACCGAGCTCTCGGACGACCCCGCGGTGCACGGCATTCTGCTGCAGCACCCCGTCGGCCGCCACATCGACGAGCGCGCCGCCTTCGAGGCCATCGCCCCGGACAAGGACGTCGACGGCGTGACCACGCACTCCTTCGCGGCGATGAGCTTCGGCCTGCCGGGCTTCGTGTCGTGCACGCCGGGAGGAATCATGCGGCTGCTCGACGAGTACGACGTGGAGACGGCCGGCAAGCACGCGGTCGTGGTGGGCCGCAGCCCCATCCTGGGCAAGCCCGCCGGCATGCTCCTCCTCAGCAGGAACGCGACGGTCACGTACTGCCACTCACGCACATCCGGCCTCTCCGACATCGTCCGGCAGGCCGACATCCTGGTGGCCGCGGTGGGCCGGCCGCACTTCATCACCGGTGCGGACATCAAACCGGGCGCGGTGGTGGTGGACGCGGGCTACCACCCGGGCAACGTCGGCGACGTGGACCACGCCTCCGCGCGGGACCGGGCTGCCTTGATCACCCCGGTACCGGGCGGGGTGGGGCCGATGACCATCGCCGTGCTCCTCGCTCAAACGGTGGAGGCGGCGGGGCGGCAACTCGGCGTGAGCTGATCGTCGACTGTGGCCCGAGGCCGGCTCGGGCGGTGGTGGGGAGGAGTTCGCTGGTGCATCAGGACTCGTCGGCGACAGGGCGTAGGAACGAAGCCACATATCGGCCATGTTGCACAACAAGGCGCGTTTTCTGCATATCGCCTATCGTCGAGAACCCGGCGCCGCCCGGGTCCGGGGGTTCAGGGAGCTGACGAAGGAGAGCGGATCGTGGCGAAGGCGTACCTGGTGGGGAGTGGAATCGCGGCGCTGTCGGCGGCGGCGTTCCTGATGCGGGACGGCGGGTTCGCCGGGTCGGACATCCTCCTGCTGGAGGAGCAGGACCGGGAGGGCGGGAGCCTGGATGCGGCGGGTTCGCCCGAGACCGGCTACACCATGCGCGGCGGCCGCATGTTCGAGATCCACTTCGACTGCACCTACGACCTGCTCAGCTCGATCCCCTCCCTGGACGACCCGTCGAAGTCGGTCACGCAGGACACGTTCGCCTTCCACGACGACTTCGCGTGGAACGACCACGCCCGGCTGGTCGACGCGGCGGGCAAGGTGGTGGCCTCGCACTCCATGGGCTTCTCCGAGCGCGACCGCCTGGAGCTGGTCAGGTGCGTGGCCACCCCCGAGAGCCACCTGGACGGCAAGCGCATCACCGACTGCTTCAGCCCCGAGTTCTTCACCACCAACTTCTGGTGGATGTGGTGCACCACCTTCGCCTTCGAACCGTGGCACAGCGCCATCGAGTTCCGCCGCTACCTGAACCGCTTCGTGCACCTCTTCAAGACGTTCGACAGCATGTCGGGCATCTACCGGACCCGGTTCAACCAGTTCGACTCGATCGTCCGGCCCCTGCTGACGTGGCTGACCGGCCAGGGTGTGACCCTCCAACTCGGCACCCGGGTCACCGATGTGCGCCTTGCCGAAGGTGACGCGCTCACCGCGACCGGTCTCACCTGGACCAGGGGCGGGAAGAGTGAGGACATCGCCCTGGGCCCGGACGACCTGGTCATGGTCACCAACGGCTCGATGACGGCGAACTCCACGCTGGGTTCCACCGACACCGTCCCCGCCCTGGACACCTCCGGCTCCAGCGGATCCTGGAAGCTGTGGGAAACCCTCGCCGCCAAACGCCCCGGCCGACTCGGCAACCCATCGACGTTCAACACGTCCATCAGGGAATCGACTTGGGAGTCCTTCACCGTCACCACCAAGGACCCCACCTTCTTCAAGCTGATGGAGGAGTTCAGCGGCAGCGAGGCGGGCAAGGGCGGCCTGATCACCTTCAAGGACTCCAACTGGCTGCTGACCATCGTCCTCAACCACCAGCCGCACTTCCGCGAGCAGCCCGACGACACGTTCGTCTGGTGGGGCTACGCCCTGTTCCCCGACAGGGAGGGCGACTTCGTCAAGAAGACGATGGCGCAGTGCACCGGCGCCGAGATCCTGGACGAGGTACTCCAGCACCTGCGCTTCGAGCAGGGCCCGCAGATCCTGGACAACTCGATCGTCATCCCGGCCCTGATGCCGTACATCACCAGTCAGTTCCTCGTACGCAGCAAGGGCGACCGTCCCGAGGTCGTACCCGAGAAGTCCACCAACCTGGCCTTCATCGGCCAGTACGCCGAGATCCCCGACGACGTGGTGTTCACGGTCGAATACTCGGTACGCACGGCCTGGACCGCGGTCGCCAACCTCCTGAACCCGGACAGGCAGCCGCCGCCGGTCTACAAGGGCCAGCACAACCCCAGGGTCCTGGTCGAGGCGCTCGAAACACTGCATCGGCGTTGAGGGCGAGGCCTGCGGTCGGCTCGTGGGCGGGAACGGAAACTCCGTGGTCCCTGCGGCCGGACTGCCGGTACCGTCCGGTCACCCGGGCAGTCGCATCCGAGGTCTGCCGCGTCGAGAAAGCAGCTCCCATGACCAGCCGGCAAGCTACGACGACTTTGTGGCGCCCCACCGGGCCCGCGGAGCTGGACCTGGTCCGAGAGCTGGACTGGCGCGGATGGCCTCCTCGGCTGCCGGAGCAGCCCATCTTCTACCCCGTCCTCAACGAGGGCTTCTTCCTGTCCGCCAACTCCGGCCCGTCCGGCGTTTGAGGACGAGTGCCTTGCGGGTGCGAACGGGGCCCGGGGCGGAGCCCCAGCGCACCCCGCCCGCCCGTTGAGGCGCCCCTCCGGCAGGGAGGCGAACCCCGCGGACCGGGCCACGTACGCTCGTCCCATGGGTAGCGAGATGGGTTTGCGTGAGCGCAAGAGGCAGCAGACGTACGAGGCGGTCTCGGAAACGGCCATCGCGCTGTTCCTGGAGCGCGGCTTCGACAAGGTGTCCGTCGCCGAGGTCGCCGCGGCCGCCGGGATCTCCAAGCCGACCCTGTTCCGGTACTTCCCCGCTAAGGAGGACCTCGTACTGCATCGGTTCGCCGACCACGAGGACGAGGCGGCCCGCGTCGTCGCGGCCGGCCGGGCCGAGGGGACCGCACCGCTGCCCGCCCTGCACACCCACTTCCGCGAGGGACTGGAACGCCGCGACCCGGTGACCGGGCTGTGCGACAACCCCCACGTGCGCGCCTACTACGGCCTGCTGTACGGCACGCCGAGCCTGGTGGCCCGGCTGTACGGGTACCAGGAGAGGTCGGAGCAGGCGCTGGCCGCCGAACTCGGCGGAGGGCTCGGCGCGCGGATCGCGGCCGGCCAGATCATCGCAGTGCGGCGGATCCTCGCGGAGGAGAACTGGCGCCGGATCGTGGCGGGGGAGAGCGAGCGGGCACTGTACCCGGAGGCGGTACGGGCGGCGGACCGGGCGTTCGCGCAGCTGGCGGAAGGGCTGGGGGCCGAGTACGGGGAGGCATGACTCGCCCCGACACCCCCGGAATCCCTCCTGGTACCCCGGACCCCCCTCTCGCCGTCCCTGTCGTGCCGCCTGGCCACCCCTCATTCGTTACTGAGTAAAAAATGTAACCCGGTTGCGTTATCCTGGTCGGCATGAAGCCACTCGACCGGGAACTCGACCACGAGCGGACCTACCACGACACCTGCCGAGCGGCCCTGACCGCCATGACCGAGGGTGCCGGGCACCGCGTCGTCATCGGCGAGAACGCATTCGCCTCCGGCGCCGACGCCGAGGTGCTCGGCTATCAACTCCGCAGCTGGGCCAAGGAGTTGAGGGAGATGCCGGAGGGTCCGCTGTTCTTCGGGCGGCTCGACTTCGACGCCGCGGCCGAAGGTGACCACGCCGGCCAGAGCTATCACATCGGCCGCCGCCGCATCAGCGAGCACCCTTCCGCCCCACCCCTCGTCGTCGACTGGCGTGCACCCGTCTCGCGCCGCTTCTACCAGGCGAGCGCCCGAGACCCCCAGGGTGTCGCGGTCCGCCGGCGGTTCGGCTGGGCGCAGGGGAGCTCCGGCGCCGCCCAGGACCTGACCGGGCTTGAGGACGAGCGCCTGGTGGCGGGGGAGGTGCGCGGCGCCAGCGCGATCCTCGCCGGGGAGATCGAGCGCCCCCGCGTCGGCCCCATGCGGGACATCGCGGCGACCATCCAGCCCGAGCAGGACGACCTCGTACGCTCGGAACTGGCCGAATCCGTCTGCGTGCAGGGCGCCCCGGGCACGGGCAAGACGGCCGTCGGCCTGCACCGAGCGGCGTACCTCCTCTACACGTATCCACAGCGCATCCAGCGCCGGGGCCTCCTGGTGCTCGGCCCCAACCGCACGTTCCTCTCGTACGTCCGCGAAGTCCTCCCCGCGCTCGGCGAGTACGACATCCGCCAGTCGACCGTCGACGAGGAGGTCGTGCGCGGGACGCGCGGCCGCGACGTGCGAGCCGTCGACGCACCGGAGGCGGCGGTCGTCAAGCACGACGTGCGGATGGCCGAGGTGCTCCGCCGTGCCCTGTACGGCCGTGTCGCGCAGCCCGCCAACTCCCTTGCGCTGCGCGAGGGTTCGTACACCTGGCGGGTCTCCCGGGGGGAGCTCGCGTCGATCGTCGCGGCGGTACGGGCCGAGGCGCCGCCGTACGCCATCGGGCGGGAGCGGGTGCGCAGCCGGGCGGTCCGGGCGATCCAGCTCCAGGCGGAACGGCGGGCCGGGCCCATGAACAACACCTGGCTCCAGAAGATCACCAGGGCGCGTCCGGTGACCGAGTTCGTCGACGCGGTGTGGCCGAAGGCGAAGCCGGAAGAGGTGCTGGCCGAGCTGTTCGCGGACCCCGACGCGCTGGCCGCGGCGGCCGACGGCAGCCTCGATCCGGAGGAACAGAAGGCGCTTCTGTGGGTGAAGCCGCCCCGCTCGTGGAAGTCCGCGACGTGGTCGGCGGCCGATCTGGTGCTGCTCGACGAGGTGGCGGGCCTGATCGAGCACCCCGAGGGGTACGGGCACATCGTCGTCGACGAGGCGCAGGACCTGTCCCCGATGCAGTGCCGGGCGATCGCCCGACGCGCGGTGTTCGGCTCGCTGACGGTGCTCGGCGACCTGGCTCAGGGCACCACTCCGTGGGCGGCCCGCGGCTGGTCCGCGCAGCTCGCCCACCTGGGCAAGCCGGGCGCCCAGGTGGTGCCGCTGAC
The DNA here is from genome assembly GCF_039532965.1 of Streptomyces mauvecolor. Lineage (NCBI taxonomy): Bacteria > Bacillati > Actinomycetota > Actinomycetes > Kitasatosporales > Streptomycetaceae > Streptomyces > Streptomyces mauvecolor. Next base: position 597,504 of record NZ_BAAASQ010000008.1, read on the forward strand.
GACGGGGTTCCGGGTGCCGGCCGCGATCGTGGAACTGGCCAACCGGCTGCTCCCCGCGCTCGACGTGGACGTACCGTCCGGTCAATCCCTGCGCAGGGATGGCGAGTTGAGGTATCGGAGTGCTGCGATGCCGAAGGAGCTGGCCGAGGTGGCGGTCGATGCGGTGCGGGCTGCGCTGGGCAGGGAGGGCTCGGTGGGCGTGATCGCGGCCGACCGCGACGTGCCCGCACTGGGCGCGGCCCTGGAGTCGGCCGGCCTGGACGCGGCGGCCGCTGCGCGGGTCACGCTGCTGCCCGCCACCCTCGCCAAGGGCCTCGAATACGACCACGTCGTCGCCGTCGAACCGGCCGAGATCGCAGCCGCGGAGGAGCGCGGCCTGCACCGGCTGTACGTGGTCCTGACGCGGGCCGTCTCGGGCCTGGAGATCGTCCACAGCAGGCCACTGCCGCGGGAGTTGCGGCGGGTGGGTTGAGTTCGCAGGCGGCGGGCGCTGGGCGGCGCGGTCCTGCTCCGGGGGCGGAGCCCGTGTTGTGTATCGGCGTGCACGCTGCCGCATCGGACCGGGCCGCGCCGTCTGTCACAGTGCTCCGGTGATCGTCGGACTCGCCCGCGAGCAGGACTTTCCTTGCTTGCTCGACCTGGCGGCCGGGGTCGAGCACTGGCTCGGCCCGACGGTCGAGGATCTCGCCTTCCATGGCGCGTCCATGAAGATGGGCGCCAGTTGGACGGATCAGACCAGGCCTTTCCGGTGGGCGAGCACTGCGGCCTGAACCCGGTTCTCCAGGCCGAGCCGGGTGAGGATGCGGTTGACGCGGCTCTTCACGTTCCCCTCGGTGAGGTCGAGGGCCTCGGCGATCCGGGCGTTGGACAGGCCCCGGGCGACCAGTACGAGAACCTGGAGTTCGCGCTCGGTGAGCAGATCCGCCGGCTCGCCCTCGCGCAGCGCGGGGACGGGGACCGGGGAGTTGGGCAGCAGCGCGGCCGGCAGAGCGGTGACGGTGTCGATCAGGCGGCGCGTGACGCTGGGAGCAAGTACCGCCTCCCCGTCGGCAGTCGAGCGGATGGCCTGGGCGAGCTGCTCGGGAGGGCTGTTCTTCAGCAGGAAGCCGACGGCCCCCGCCCGCAGCGCGGCATGCACGTACTCGTCCAGGTCGAACGTGGTGAGCACCAGGACACGCGGTGCCGGGCCCGGCCCGGGCCAGCACGCGGTGATGCGCCGTGTGGCCTCCACGCCGGTCGTGCCGGGCATACGGACGTCCATCAGTACGACATCGGGGCGGAGCTCGACGGCGCGGGCGACAGCCTGCTCCCCGTCGGCCGCCTCGCCGACGACCGACAGATCCTCGCGGCGGTCGATGACCAGGCGGAGCCCGGTGCGGACCATCTCCTGGTCGTCGACGAGCAGCACGCGGACGGTCATGCGTCCGCCTCCGCCGATTGGGGCGCCTTCGCGACGAGAACCGCGTACAGCCGCCAGCCGCCGTCCTCGCGCGGCCCGGCCTCCAGCACGCCGTCGAAGGCCGCGACACGTTCCCGCATGCCGACGAGCCCGCGCCCGGTCCCGCGCACAGGTGAGTGGCCCGGTGGCGCCGGGTCGTTCGCGACCTCGATGGTGAGACGGGAGTCGTCACCGCCCACGCCGACCCGCACGCCGACGGGACCGGCGTGCTTGATGACGTTCGTCAGCGCCTCCTGGACGATCCGGTAGGCCGAGATCCGCAGACCCGCGGAGAGCGCGGTCCGCGCCCGGACCTCCGACACATACGTCACGCGGCAGCCCGCCGCCGTCGCCGCGTCGATGAGCGGTTCGAGATGGTCGAGGGACGGTTCGGGCGCGAGCTCCCGTTCGTGGAACGACAGCAGCCCGAGGACGCGCCGCATCTCGATGAGCGCGGTGTCGGCGGTCCGCGCGATGAGACCGGCGCACTGCACGGCCTCGGCGGGGACGGATTCCGGTGTCATGACGTCCTCGGCGGCGCGTGCCTGGACGGCGATGGCACTGACGTGGTGGGCCACCACATCGTGCAGGTCCCGGGCGATGCGGGCGCGCTCGGTGACCACCGCCTGCCGGGCGTTGCGTTCCTGCTCGGCCTTGAGGCGCCCATTGAGCTCACGCAGGCGCTCCGCGTCGGCGCCGATCCTGCGGCGGCCGTACCCCAGAAGCCAGGCGAGGCCGAAGAAGAAGACGAAGGTCGTGGTGCTGATCGGCTCCAGTGATCCCAGGCGAGGGACTTCCCAGTGCCCGGTGAGCGCATCGGCGGCGGCGGTGGTCGCCAGGCACAGCAGCGTTCCCAGCAGGCTTGCCGGGACCGGTGCGTAGCGGGCCGCGGCATACACGCCGATCATGAGCAGGAACGGGCCGGGTATGCGGCCCTGAATCGGACTGAGCACCTGGAAGGCCACGTACAGGCAGGTCATCGCCGCCAGGACGGCAAGCGGACGCGTCCGCCTGCACAGCAGCGGAACGGTCTGCGCTCCCCACAGGGCCACTCCCCAGCCCGCCGGCTCCGGTGTGCGGTCCAGCACGGTGACCACGTCGAGCAACGTCAGACCGCCGCCCAGCGCGACGTCCGTCAGACGCGGCCGGTCGGCTGTCCACTGCCGCGCGGCTCGCGGCGCGGCTTTCATGTCGATGACCATCTCGGTCCGTCAGGCTAGACGAACCGGGGTACCCGGCGGATCGTCCCCTGGTCGTGCATCGATAGTTGCGTGGGCGTGCGGGAGATCGCCGTGGAGACGGACGTGCCATGTGGAGAGGCCCGCCTAGCGTCTTGGCCATGACGAACCTCTCGCCGGCCAACCCCCTCGCCGCCCCGACGTCGCCGCCTCTGCACAGCGAAACGGCAAAGACCAACTCCTGTGAAAAACAAGGGACGTCGTCCGCACTCCTCCGGTACGGGCTGCTGGTGCTCGGCACGGGCACGATGCTCTTCGCGGTGGGCGGGCGGTGGGACATCGCGGCCGCGGCCTGGATCTTCCCCGTGCTCCTGCTGCGCTTCGCCCGCCTGAGCCGAGTGTGGTCAGGAACGCTGTGGATCTGGCCGGCACACATCGCTGCCGCCCTCTTCTGGATCCAGGAGTCGGAGCTCGGCGTCAACCCCGTCACCGTCGTGGGCGCGATCGCACTCGCCGCCCTGCAGACGCTGCCGTTCCTGGCCGACAGGCTGCTGGCCGGCCGGTTGCGCCCGGCGGTGGCGGCCCTGGCCTTCCCCGCGGCGTTCGCCGCCACCGAGTTCCTGATCACCATGGTGACCCCGCTCGGTACGGCGTACGGCTGCCTGGCCGTCACGCAGTACGGCGACCTCCCGCTCCTGCAGATCGTCTCGGTCACCGGGCCGTGGGGGATCGGGTTCCTGATCGGCTACTTCGCGAGTACCGCCAACCGGATCTGGGAGCGGCCCGCGTGGCGCAGCGCCGTGGTCTACGGGACGGTGCTGCTGACCGTCGTGCTCGCCGGCGGAGCCCGGCTCGCCTTCGGTCCGCCGGTGAGTACGACCGTGCGGATCGCCGGGGTGAGCCCCAGCCGGACCGCCACCGACGCTCTTCGGACCGCGCTCGGGCGAATCGACGGCGGGCCGGCCGACATCGCTGCCGCGCCCGCCTCGGAGGTGGAGCCCGCGATGACCGCCGTCGAGAACGACCTGCTGGAAGCCACCCGGCGCGAGGCGGCGGCCGGAGCGAAGATCGTGACGTGGCCGGAGGAGGCCGTGAGGACCCAGGAGTCCCACGCACCCGCCGCCATCGCGGCGGCGCAGGAACAGGCCCGCCGGTCCGGGATTTACCTGGAGATCGGCGTCCGCGTCTACAGCACGACCGCCCCCGCCTTCGGCCGCGACGAGGCGCTGCTCATCGACCCGCACGGCAAGGTCCTGTGGACCTACCAGAAGGCGCACCCCATCCCCGGCTCGGAGAAGTACACGCCGGGCGACGGCCGCGTGCCCGTCGCCGACACTCCGTACGGCCGCATCGCCAATGTCATCTGCTACGACGCCGACTTCCCCGCGATGATGCGCACGCGGGCCGACATCATGCTGGTCCCCTCCGCCGACTGGAAGGAGTACGGCGGACCGCACACCGCGAAGGCGGGCCTGCGGGCCATCGAGGGCGGCTACTCGGTGGTCCGGCAGGACGCGCAGGGGGTTTCGACCGCCTACGACAACAAAGGCCATGTCCTCGCCACCGCCGACTACTTCACGACGGCTCAGCAGACGATGGTGGCCTACGTGCCCACGCACGGCACCACCACGATCTACGACCGGATCGGAGACACCTTCGCCTGGCTCTGCCTGACCGGCGTGGCCGCGTTGACGGCCGTGGCGGTGGTGCGATCCCGGCGCCGACGTACGACCGACGGCTGAGGGATGCGGAGGGGTGGCGGGGTGTGGGGGACTCGCGCGTCGGCGCTCGCCTTGACCTCAAGTGCGGTTGATGTATGAGAGTTGATGACCATGACGCACTTCACGGACCTCGTCCACCCTGCCGCCGGAACAGCTTTGATCAGTGAATGGCTCACCGGCACGCCCGAGCGCTCGCACGCGGCCGCCGACGCGATGATCGACCAGTGGGCGGCGGCCGAGACGCCCTCCGCGCTCCTGGCCCAGCACTTGTTCATCTCCACCGCCGGCACCGGGCTCCTCTTCTACGCGCAGTGGACCAGCGACGAGGACCACCTCGCGTGGGCCCGCGCCCGCCGTCTGGAGATGGTGAACCGTGTCGACACGCTGGTGCCCGGAATCGAACGTCCCGGACTCGACCGGACCCGCCTCCACCGCAGCGTGGTGCACGACGCGAAGCGCCGGCCGGGCGTGTTCGCGGTGACCACGATGGCGGCGGACGATGCGGAGAACGCAGGTGTGGCGGCGCCGGGCCTGCTCGGCGAACACATCCACCTGACGACGGACGGCGAGCGCGCGATCGTCGTCACCGAATGGACCGACGCCGCCGCGCAAGAGGCGGCCGTCACCCATGGCCTCGACGTCAAGCAGTACACACTCCACCACTCGTTCCGGAACGACCGCGCCCATGCGGGCTCGAGGAGTCCTCGCGTCTGACGAAGACCGGTGCCGCGGCCACGTTCCATTCCCTCGGCAGGGTTTCGTCCACGACCGCCCAGGACTGCTCCCTCTCCGGCGCGGACGACGTGCTCACCGCGGCGGTCGCCGGCCGACCTGGTTCAACTGACGCCAGGGACCGGGGATTTGATCAATCGGTCACAGGCCGGCTCGTCCTCATGCGCGCGTATGCGTACACGCAGCCCGCCAGGGCCAGGTCGGACAGGAGCATGAAGCCGATCGAGTACGAATCCTTCGCGCTGTAGATCGCGCCCATGACCAGGGGCGGTACGAAGCCGCCGAGGCCGCCCATCGCTCCGACGATGCCGGTCACGCTGCCCACTCGGCGCTGTGGTGTCACCTGGGAGACCAGGGCGAAGACGCTGCCGCTGGCCGTACCCAGCCCGGCGCCCATGCACAGCAGGGCGATCGTGCCGCCGGGGTACAGCGTGGGGTCGAAGGCCTGCACGATCGCCAGCAGCGCCACGAAGCCGAGCGCGGCGGCCGTGACCAGCGCGGGGTGGATGCGGTCCGACAGCCAGCCGCCGATGGGCCGGAAGACGACCGTGGCCAGGGCGAACCCCGCCGCCTTGGAGCCCGCGTCCGTCGGCGACAGTGCATACCAGGTCTTGAGATACGTCGGCAGGTACACGCCGAACGCGACGATCCCGCCGAACCCGATCGCGTACAGCGCGGACAGCTCCCACGTCACGCGCAGCCGCCCCGCCTGCCCCAGCCGCGAACCGAGCGACGCGGTGGGCACGGGCCGGTCCGGCCGGTCCGTGATCAGCAGCGCCGCAAGGGCGGCGTACGCGGCGAGGGCGATCGCAACGACCAGGAAGGGCATGTGATAGCCGTGCTTGGCGATCCGGGGCGTGAGATACCCGGACAGGGCCACGCCGCCCATGCCCATGCCGAACACGCCGAGTGCGAAGCCTCGTCTGCTGGGCGGGAACCAGGAGTTGACCAGGGGAATGCCGATCGCGAAGGTCGTGCCGCCCAGGCCGAGCAGAAAGCCGACCACGAGCATCAGGCCGTAGCTGTCGCGCGCCGGGATCAGCAGGAGGACCGGCACGATGGTCAGCGCGGACATCAACGGGAACATCAGCTTCGCGCCGTAGCGGTCGGTCAGCGCACCCACCGGAATCCGCCCGAGCGAACCGACGAGTACCGGGACGGCCACGAGCAGCGACTGCTGCAGCGAACTGAGGTGCAGCCGGTCCTTGTAATCACCGGCCAAGGGCGCGATCAGATCCCACGCCCAGAACGTCAGCGTGAACCCGACCGTCGCCATCGCCAGATTGCGGTACGCGGCGGCCGACGGCTTCAGATCGCTGTGCGTGGCGGCGGAGGGCTTCGCAACAGTGTCCACTCCCTCAGTCAAGGTGCCCGGGGCATCGGGGTCGCGCCGGGTTGCGCCGAACGGGGGACCTCCGTGCACGGCCGAGCCGCCGGTTCGGATCGGCTGACGCCCTGTCCGGCCTGGCCCGCAAGCCCGCTAGGCTCGATCGCGCACTTGGCGACGACACCTTCCCACGGGGGAACGACATGACGATTCGGCGTCCGGGCATGCCCGGCGACCTGCCGCGGCCCGAGACCCTCTGGGCGCGATGGGGCCTGCTCGCGGTTCTGGAGGCGACGACCGAGGGCGAGGAGACGCCGTCGGTGCACCGCACGGGCTGCTGGATCGACACCGGCGGCCTCCACCTCGACGACTGCGGCTGTACGTGGTGGACGCTGGCCAGGATGGGCGAGGGCCGGTTCGTGCTCTATGGGGAGGACGAGTCGAGCGACGTCAAGTGGCACAAGCCCGCCATCGACATGCTGGCCGGCGCCCCCGACTGGCTCCCCCACGAGAAGCTCCGCGACCTGCTCGAAGGGTATGAACTCGGCTGTGTCTACTGGTACGAACACGGCGCCTGGTCGCGCGCCCCGTACCCGGACGACCTCGACGACGACGGCCTGGACTGCGGGATGAGCCCTTTCGCCGACAGGAACGACGTCGTGCAGGCCATCGACCTCGGCGAGGGCGAAGGAGACACCCCGGAAACGGTCCTGGACCGAGCCGAACGGTACGAGCTGACCCCGGAAGCGCTGCAGTCCTTGGTCGCCGCGTCCGCACACGACCACTGGGATCTCCCGGCCATGCTGCGAGCGCTCCATGTGACGGGGCTGGCCGGCGGAGGCAGTTCTCCTGACGTAGCATCACATGGCAGTCAAATGGCCTGAGTTGTCGGAAGCAGCGAAGCAGCGTCGCTACTCGGCCGTGCAGAACGCGAGGAGTCGGGCAGCGGCGCATCGGAACTCGGCACGGGGCAGGGGCTCGCAGTGCAGTGGTGCGCACACCTCGAAGGGGATGCGCTGCACTGAGGTCTCGCCGGTCAGCAGTAGGTGAAGGTACTCGGGCTCTCCGTGCTCTTGGCGGCCCATCAGGACCTCGACCGTCAACCACGATCCGTGCGCGAGAGGCCCTGCTCCGGTCTGCTGTTCGCCGTCGATCAGCAGGAACTCGTTCTCGTACCGGCCCTCGGGCGGTGCCGAGAGTACCCAGCGAGCGAAAGCGGCGGCCGTGGAGGCTCCGCCGGGCATGGCGACCCGCCCGATGAAGTGGGCGGCGAACCACCAACTTTCGTCCGGCGCGGCGCCGATGGTCACCCAGAGGTCGTCCACGGGGGTGCCCGGGTGATGCCTGCCGCGCCAGCCGAACCGGAACGCCGGCAAGGGCTCGCCCTGGTTGTCACGTGGCATGGTGGCTCCCTGTGCTTGCAGGACGCCAGAGTACGAAAGGGCCCGTGCCGCTCAGCCGGTGGGGTCACCGGGGTTTGGGTAGCGTGGGGGTTCCGTACGTTCCTGCGTTCCACGGAGTGGCTCATGTACGTTCGCCGGATCGTTCCCAACTTCCGGTCCGAGGGGCAGGCCCTCGCCGAGAGTTGCGACTTCTACGGTGTGCTCGGGTTCGAGGAAGTGATGAACCACGGCTGGATCGTCACGCTCGCCTCCACGGACAACCCCGCCGTGCAGCTGAGTCTGATGACCAAGGACCAGACGGCCCCGGTCACGCCGGACGTGAGCATCGAGGTCGAGGACGTCGACGCGGTGCACCGGGCGATGGTGGAGCGTGGCGCCGAGATCGTCCACCCGCTGACGGACGAGGAGTGGGGCGTCCGCCGCTTCTTCGTCCGTGACCCGAACGGCCGGGTCGTCAACGTACTCAGCCATTCCTGAAGGACGGCACTGGCGTACACCGCGTCGAGGCCCGGTGGCCGGCAGAGCGGAACGGGCCGGCGCCGAGCTCCGCGGATACGTTTCCAACTCGCGTGAGTACGCGGGTGGGTGGGAGCTCGGGGCCGGTGCTGGGGAGGGTCAGCGGCGGCGGAATTCCTCGGCGGCCAGCAGTGCGGTGTCCGGGTCGTCGGAGAACAGGCCGTCGATGCCGGTCGCGAAGAGCGCCTTGAAGTACGCCAGTGAGTTGCCGTAGTCCCCGGGGTTGTTGCCGACCCGGAAGTCGAGCGGCAGGAAGCTGTTCTCGTTCCGCACGGTGTACGGGGTGAGGAACAGTCCCGCGGCGTGCGCGTCGCGGACGAGCGTGGTGGGCCTGCCGAGTTTGCCCTGGTCGTCCTGCGCGATGATCTGCGGCAGCCAGGGGCCGATGCCCTGGGCGAAGCCGGCGATCCACCGGAGCCCCTCGGGCTTGAGGAGGTCGGCGGTGGTGCGCGGGTCGCCGGACTCGACGAAGTCCGCGGGCCTGACGGACGGCTCGTCGAGCAGGACGGTCTTGGGGCACCGCACCCCGAGTTCGCCGAGCCGCCTGAGGCTGCTGGGCTCGAAGGACTGCAGGATGTTCGGGGCGTGCTCGGTGTGCCGGCCGTAGCGGCGCAGCAGCCTGGCCAGCGGCTCCTCGACGCCCAGACCCAGCTTGCGGAAGTAGGTGGGGTGCTTGGTCTCGGGGTAGATCCAAATGGGGCGGCCGCGGCGGCGCCCCTCGCGCTCGGCCCACTGGAGGACCTCTTCGAAGGTGGGCACCTCCCAGCGCCCGTTGTACAGGGTGTTGTGCTGCCGGATGCCGGGGATGCGCTCCTTGGCGCGCAGGGTCTTCAGCTCGGCGAGCGTGAAGTCCTCGGTGAACCACCCGGTGATCTTCGTGCCGTCCACGGTCTTGGTGGTCTTGCGTCCGGCGAACTCGTGGTGGTCCGCGACGTCGGTGGTGGCGGAGATGTCGGGCTCGTGCCGGCAGACCAGGTGCCCGTCCTTGGTGGGGACGAGGTCGCCGGCTTCAATGACGTCCGCTCCCATGTCGAGGGCGAGTTGGTAGGAGCCGAAGGTGTGCTCCGGGCGGTAGCCGCTGGCACCACGGTGGCCGATGACGAACGGCACGGGCAGCTTCGCGAGCGGCCCCGCGGGCGTCGACCGGTCCGCCGGCCCCGTGCCCGCCGCGTTCGCCTGTCCCGCTCCGGCCAGTACTGCAGCCCCGGCCCCCAGGGCCGCAGCTCCCAGTACCGTCCGCCGCCCCGGCTCGTACCGCTTGTCCATGCCCGCGCTCCTTGCTCTGTGTGGGGCCCCGCACCGCCCGGTTGATATCCGGGCATTCCAGGGTCTCCAGTGCATCAACCTGCTCCGCGAGGCCACTTTGCACGCCTCCCGGAAGCACCTTGATCGTAAACACGGACCGTGATCCCCAGGAGGCGCAGGGGGGGTGCCGTGGGGGATGAGGGGCTGATCAATGTCCGGCTCGGTATACCAACGCCCTTATATGTGACGCGAGTTGGCTGCGATGCCGCTCGCTTCGGGCAAGCGCGGGTCGAGTGCGGGTCGGCCGCCGGGGCTCATTTGCCGCAGACCGACACCATCGTCGCGACCACGACCGTCCCCGCGGCGAACCCGGTCATGACGGAGTGCAGCATCTCCAGCCGGATGTCCGTCCGCTCGGGCCCGCTCGGGCAGTGGTTCTCCTGCTCGCGCCGCGAACTCTTCAGCCAGTACACGTCCGGCAGCCCGGCATGGACGGGCTTCGACTCAGACAGTTGGTCCACGATCCCTCAACGTCCACTGCCCGGTCCGGGCAACGACGTGAACGCGGACCGCAACCCAACCGCAATCGTGCGCCCGGGCCCGGGCACCGCACCGAAGCGGCGCCCGGGCCCGGGCGGTGGGTACATCATGCATAAAGTCGGACTGCTGGGGCCAACGCACCAGTACGCGACCGGACTTCATGCTGCGAGGCCGTGAGGGGGAAGGCGCTCGTGGCTAACGTAGGCCGGCGACCGACACGAGGGTCTTCGCCAGAAAGTCGGCACCGGTGGCCAGGGTGCCGAGACCCCCGGCGGGGCTGGCGTCCTCGGCGAAGGCCGACGTCAGCGAGGTGGTGCACAGTACTGCGGCTGTCAGAACAGCGACGGTGACGGTTCGTCTGATGGATCGCACGATGTGATGTCTCCAGTGTGAGTGGCGCACGGATGTGGCGCTGCCCGGACAGTGCCCGCTCCTGGTCCCCCCACTCGCGGTTGCCATCAGGTTCCCCGGGATGGCCCAGCCCCGGGGGGAACACCGCCCGCGGCATTCCGGCACGGCACAGCGCGGGCCGGCTTCGGCGTGGTCATGCCGGCTCCGTTCCCCGGGCGGTCGCGGACCCGTAGCCGGAGGCCTGCAGGGTGAACATCTCCGCGTATTCGCCGCCGAGTTCCATCAGGTCCTGGTGCGAGCCGGATTCGATGATCCGGCCGCGCTCGAAGACGTAGATCGTGTCGCACTCGACGACCGAGGCGAGCCGGTGCGAGATGAGCACGGTGATCTGGTCGCCGCACCGGTTGCCCCGCAACACGGCCTGGTAGACGGCGTGTTCGGCGCGGGGGTCCATGCTGGCGGTGGGCTCGTCGAGGAGCAGGACGGGGGCGTCCTTGTACAGGCCGCGAGCCACCGCGACCTTCGCCCACTGGCCCTCCGACAACTCCTCGCCGTCCTTGAACCGTTTGGACAGGACCGCGCTCCAGCGGTCCCGCAGTGCGGCGATGACCGTCTCGGCGCCGCTGGCCCGCACCGCCGCGAGGGCCCGGTGCGGGTCGGCCTCGGTCAGGGTGCCGCGGGATACGGTGATGTTGGCGAGGGCGCTGAACGGGAAGTGGACCGGATCCTGGAGAACCATCGCCACGCGGGACTGCAGCGACTCGCTGTTCATGGCGGTCACGTCCACGCCGTCCCAGCGGATCGCGCCGTCGCTCACGTCGTACAGTCCCGCGAGCACCCGGGATGCCGTCGACTTGCCGCTGCCGTTGACGCCCACGAAGGCGACGGTCTGGCCTGCGCGGAGCGTCATCGAGACCTGGTCGAGCGCGGGGCTCTCCTTGCCGGGGTAGGTGTAGGAGACGTTGTCCAGACGGATCTCCTTGACGCTGGTCGGCGCCTCGACGCCGGTACGTCGCGGCAGCATGGTGCGGCACCGCGCCTGGAAGGCGAGCAGATCATCGACCCACAGGGCGTGCTCGTACACCAGGTGAGCCACGTCGACCACTCTGACCAGGGCGGACCTGCTGTTCTGGATCGCCAGGACGGCGCCCGCGCCGACGCCGAGCGGCAGCCATCCGTGCATGAGCATGGCGCCCAGGACGATGTAGGTGACGGTGGTGCCGAGGCCGCCGGTGGTCCGGCCGAGCAGCGAGAGGCGGGCGGAGCGAAGGTCGAGGCGGGTGTCCTCGGCGGCGACGTGCCGGGTGAGGCGGAGGTGCTCGTCCAACAGGGCCCGCTGGGCGGTGTTGGAGCGCAACTCGGCGGCGGCGTCCCGGTCGAAGAGCAGCCACGAGAACAGCTGGATGCGCCGTTGCAGGGCGTTCCACCGGCGGAAACTGTAGAACCGGGCCCGTGCCGCGCGGACCGCGGCGACACCGACGGGCACGACGGACAACGGCAACAGCAGGATCAACAGGGGGTGGAGCACGGTGATGACCCCGGCGGTGCCCACGAGGCCGAGCAGCGCGGCGGCGAGACCGACGGCCTGCCCGACGATCTGCCGTGAGTAGAACAGGCCCCGGTCCCTGGCCCGGTACGCCTCGTCGTGCCAGTCGGCGTCGTCGACGACGTCGAGGCGGACGTGCGCGGTCAGCTCCAGGAGCTCGGTCTCCAGGGCGGTACGGATCTTCGGCGTGAGCCGGGCCTGGGCGACCGAGACGCCGTACTCCAGCAGCGCGCGCAGCGACAACAGGCCCACCACGAGGATGAGTTGGGGGACCGCTGCCCGTACCCGCTCGGGAGTCGGCCCGGCCGCGAACAGATGCTGGGCCACCCCCACGGTGGCCACCAGGCCGAACGCCGTCATCGCCGCCGCGGCCATCTGCAGCACGGCCAGCCGTACCGTCGCGCCGCGGTCGGCCTGCCAGGCGAGCCGCCCGATCTGCTGCAGGATCACCGGGAGGCGCCTGAGGATCTGCCCGACCGACGCCTTCGCGGCGGCACCGTCGTAGACCGCCCAGTACGCCTCTTTCATGCCGTCCACGATGTCGTCGCCGTCCGTGGCCGGGGCAGGGGCGGCGGGAGGGAGCTCCAGCAGTTCCTCCCGAGGGCGCGGGATGTCGGCCGCGCCGCTGCCGGTGCTGTCACGTCCGTCCGTGCCGGTCATGCCCGCCCCCTCGTCGCCGTGGCCCTGCCTGCCGCATGCGTCAGCGGCTGTGTGTGGCTCATGCGCCCCACCCCATGGAGGAGTAGAGGCGGTTGGCGGCGATGGAGGTGAGTGCCACGGCGGTGTAGTCGACGAGCGGGCTGGGCAGCGAGGAGGTCGGATACCACCCCAGAGCGACGCAGCGGTCGGGCTCGCAGATCTTCGGCGTGCCCCGGTAGTCGAGGACGCGGAAGAACACGTGCATGCGCGGGGTGACGGCGGAGCCGCTGCCGCGGTAGTGGAGCAGGTGGACCAGGCGGAGGTCCTGGCGGTCGACGAGCACGCCGAGCTCCTCGCCCGCTTCCCGGACGGCGCACTCCGCGGCCGACTCCGCTTCGAGATGCCCGGCCGGTACGTGCCATTCCCGTGCCGCGAAGTGGGCGCCGGGGGAGCGCTGTTGGAGGAGTACCTGTCCCGACTGTTCGAACACAAGGTGAACGCCGATGATGTTGGGCTGGGTTCGCATGGAGCTCCTCCGATAGGCATCAGTGCGGACAGGTGCTCGGAAAACTTGCCTGCCGGCTCATGCGTAACGGTGATGACCGGGCGAACTCTCGCTCGGATGTTCCAGCCCGGCCCGGAGGTCCGTGCTGCCGGGCCGGAGCCTCGTGATCTTGAGTTCGATCCACTCCTGGGGGTCTGGTCACCTGATTCAGTGATTGCTTTTTCTTGATCACGGCGGCTTGGCGGCGGGCGCGGGAGCGAGTCCCCGCCCGGGGGGCCGGGGCTGGGCAGGGCGCCACCCGGCTCTGGTCGACACCTGCGCACTTCCTTAGCGGGGAAACAGTCGAAGGATCAAGGGTGATCGGGAGAGTGCAAGGTCACAGCCCTGTGCACTGCTGCTCCTTTGTGGGACTGGCCTAGCATTCGAGCATGACGGTCCTGCCTGACGACGGGCTTTCGCTGGCAGCCGAGTTTCCTGATGCGACACATGAGCAGTGGCAGCGCCTTGTGGAAGGCGTACTGCGCAAGTCCGGCAAGGAATTCTCGGGTGCGGCAACCGAAGACGCCCTGTCCACCACGTTGGAGGACGGGCTCGGTACGCGTCCCCTCTACACGGCGGACGACTCCGTGCCCGATCCTGGTTTCCCCGGTTTTGCCCCCTTTGTGCGCGGTGGCCGCGCCGAGGGGAGCACCAACGGCGGCTGGGATGTGCGACAGCGGCACACCGCGGTCGCGGACGGTGCGGTGCTCGCCGACCTGGAGAACGGGGTCACCTCGCTGTGGCTCGTCGCCGGCGACGGCGGGTTCCCGGTGGAGCGCCTGCCCCAGGTCCTGGACGGTGTGTACCTCGATCTCGCGGCCGTCGTCCTGGATGCGGGGTCTCAAGTAGAGCCCGCCGCACGGGAGTTGCTCCGCCTGTACGAGGAGCGCGGGGTCGCCGAGGAGGCGGCGCGCGGCAGCCTCGGGGCCGATCCGCTGGGTCACGAGGCGCGTACCGGAGAGGCGTTCGGCTTTGCACCCGTGGCCGGGCTCGCGCGGCAGTGCGCCGACGCGTACCCGGGGCTGCGCGCGCTGACCGTGGACGCCCTGCCGTACCACGAGGCCGGCGGCTCTGCCGCGCAGGAGCTGGGCTGCTCGCTCGCGACCGGCGTCGCCTATCTGCGGGAGCTGACCGAGGCGGGGCTCACGGCCGAACAGGCCGCCGCCCAGCTGGAGTTCCGGTACGCGGCCACCTCCGACCAGTTCCTGACGATCGCCAAGCTGCGGGCCGCCCGCAGGCTCTGGGCGCGCGTCACCGAGGTCTGCGGCGCCCCGGCACCCCAGCTCCAGCACGCCGTCACCTCTCCGGTGATGATGTCGCGCCGCGACCCGTGGGTGAACATGCTGCGCACCACGGTCGCCACGCTGGCCGCCGGAGTCGGCGGCGCGGATGCCGTCACCGTGCTGCCCTTCGACCACGCGCTGGGGCTGCCGGACGCGTTCGCGCGGCGCATCGCCCGCAACACGTCGTCGATCCTGGTCGAGGAGTCGCATCTGGCCCGGGTGATCGACCCTGCGGGCGGCTCCTGGTACGTCGAGCGGCTCACCGACGAACTCGCCCACGCGGGCTGGGATTACTTCCAGGAGATCGAGCGGGCGGGTGGCCAGGCCGCCGCCCTGCGCTCGGGCCGCATCGGTGACGACCTGGCGAACACCTGGGCCGTACGCTCCGCGAAGCTCGCCAAGCGCCGCGAACCCATCACCGGCGTCAGCGAGTTCCCCAACCTCGCCGAGCCCCCGGTCGAACGGGCGCCCGCACCGCCGACGCCGTCCGGAGGGCTGCCCCGGGTGCGGCGCGACGAGGCGTTCGAGGCGCTGCGCGCCCGCTCCGACGCGCACCTCGCGGCCACCGGGTCCCGGCCGCGGATCTTCCTGGCCACCCTGGGACCGGCCGCCGCCCACACCGCGCGGGCGACCTTCGCCGCCAACCTGTTCCAGGCGGGCGGCATCGAACCGGTCACCGGTGACGCCACCGCCGAAGCGTTCCGCGCCTCCGGCGCCGCCGAATCCTGTCTCTGCTCCAGCGACGCGCTGTACGAGGAACAGGCGGCGGCCGCCGCCGGCACCCTCAAGTCGGCAGGCGCCACACAGGTGTTCCTCGCCGGCCGCGGACCGTACAGCGATGTCGACGCGTACGTCTACGCGGGCTGCGACGCCGTCGCCCTGCTCTCCACCACCCTCGACCGCATGGGAGTGTCCTGATGGGAATCCCCGACTTCTCCGGGGTCGACCTCGGGGCGCCCCGCGCCGAAGGCTCCGCCGACGCCTGGCGCGCCGCCCTCACCGGGGCGGCCGGCAGCGAGCCGCTGTGGGAGACCCCCGAGGGCATCGCGGTCAAGCCGCTCTACACCGGCACCGACCTGGAAGGCCTCGACTTCCTCGGCACATACCCGGGCATCGCGCCCTATCTGCGCGGGCCCTACCCGACGATGTATGTCAATCAGCCCTGGACGATCCGGCAGTACGCCGGTTTCTCCACGGCCGAGGAGTCCAACGCCTTCTACCGGCGCAACCTCGCGGCCGGCCAGAAGGGCCTGTCCGTCGCCTTCGACCTGCCCACCCACCGCGGCTACGACAGCGACCACCCGAGGGTGACCGGCGACGTCGGCATGGCGGGCGTGGCGATCGACTCGATCTATGACATGCGGCAGCTCTTCGACGGCATCCCGCTCGACAGGATGACCGTGTCGATGACGATGAACGGCGCGGTGCTTCCCGTCCTCGCGCTGTACATCGTGGCGGCCGAGGAGCAGGGCGTACCGCCGGAGAAGCTGGCCGGGACCATTCAGAACGACATCCTCAAGGAGTTCATGGTCCGCAACACCTACATCTACCCGCCGAAGCCGTCGATGCGGATCATCTCCGACATCTTCGCCTTCACCTCCCAGCGGATGCCGCGCTACAACTCCATCTCCATCTCCGGCTACCACATCCAGGAGGCCGGGGCGACGGCCGACCTGGAGCTGGCCTACACGCTGGCCGACGGCGTGGAGTACCTGCGGGCCGGGCAGGAGGCGGGTCTCGACGTCGACGCGTTCGCGCCGCGGCTCAGCTTCTTCTGGGCGATCGGCATGAACTTCTTCATGGAGATCGCCAAGATGCGGGCCGCGCGCCTGCTGTGGGCCAGGCTGGTCAAGCAGTTCGACCCGAAGAACACCAAGTCCCTTTCGCTGCGCACCCATTCGCAGACCTCGGGGTGGTCGCTGACCGCACAGGACGTCTTCAACAACGTGACCCGTACGTGTGTGGAGGCGATGGCCGCCACCCAGGGCCACACCCAGTCGCTGCACACCAACGCCCTCGACGAGGCGCTCGCCCTGCCCACCGACTTCTCGGCGCGCATCGCCCGCAACACCCAGCTGCTCATCCAGCAGGAGTCGGGCACCACCCGGGTCATCGACCCGTGGGGCGGCAGCGCGTACGTGGAGAAGCTGACCTACGACCTGGCACGGCGGGCCTGGCAGCACATCGAGGAGGTCGAGGCGGCCGGCGGTATGGCGCAGGCCATCGACGCGGGCATCCCGAAGCTACGCGTCGAGGAGGCCGCGGCCCGCACCCAGGCCCGGATCGACTCCGGCCGCCAGCCCGTCATCGGCGTGAACAAGTACCGCGTCGACAGCGACGAGCAGATCGACGTCCTCAAGGTCGACAACTCCTCGGTCCGCGTCCAGCAGATCGAGAAGCTGCGCCGGCTGCGCGCCGAGCGCGACGAGACCGCGTGCCGGGACGCCCTCGACGCCCTCACCCGGGCGGCGGGCGGCGAGGGCAACCTCCTCGAACTCGCCGTGCGCGCGGCCCGCGCCAAGGCCACCGTCGGCGAGATCTCCGACGCCCTGGAGAAGGTGTACGGCCGCCACTCCAGCCAGATCCGTACGATCTCCGGTGTGTACCGCAACGAAGCAGGGGAGTCGCCGTCCGTGGAGCGCACCCGCACCCGGGTGGACGCCTTCGAGGAGGCCGAGGGGCGGCGTCCGCGCATCCTGGTCGCCAAGATGGGCCAGGACGGCCACGACCGTGGCCAGAAGGTCATCGCCACCGCCTTCGCCGACCTCGGCTTCGACGTGGACGTCGGCCCGCTGTTCCAGACGCCGGCCGAAGTGGCGCGGCAGGCCGTCGAGGCCGACGTGCACATCGTCGGCGTGTCCTCGCTGGCCGCCGGGCACCTCACTCTCGTACCGGCGCTGCGCGAGCAACTGGCCGAGGAGGGGCGCGAGGACATCATGATCGTGGTGGGCGGGGTGATCCCTCCGCAGGACGTGCCGACCCTTCTGGAGATGGGTGCGACGGCGGTCTTCCCGCCGGGCACGGTCATCCCGGACGCGGCGTACGACCTGGTCGACAAGCTCGCCGCCGAACTCGGGCACGACCTCTGAGCCCCATGGCCATCGACCTCGACACCTATGTGAAGGGCGTACTCGACGGGAAGCGGGCGCACATCGCCCGCGCCATCACCCTCGTCGAGTCCACCCGGCCCGACCACCGGACCCTGGCGCAGTCCCTGCTCACCCAACTCCTCCCGCACAGCGGGAAGGCCCGGCGGGTGGGCATCAGCGGCGTACCCGGCGTCGGCAAGTCGACGTTCATCGACGCGCTCGGCACGATGCTGACCTCGCTCGGGCACCGGGTCGCGGTCCTGGCCGTCGACCCGTCCTCGACCCGGACCGGCGGCTCCATCCTGGGCGACAAGACCCGCATGGAACGCCTCGCCGTGGACCCGGCCGCCTTCGTGCGCCCCTCGCCCACCGCCGGCACGCTCGGCGGGGTCGCCAAGGCGACGCGGGAGTCCATCGTGGTGATGGAGGCGGCGGGCTACGACGTGATCCTGGTGGAGACGGTCGGCGTCGGCCAGTCGGAGACCGCGGTCGCGAACATGGTCGACACCTTCCTGCTGCTCACCCTGGCCCGTACCGGCGACCAGCTCCAGGGCATCAAGAAGGGCGTCCTGGAGCTGGCCGACGTGATCGCCGTGAACAAGGCGGACGGCCCGCACGAGCGCGACGCCAAGGCCGCGGGCCGTGAACTGGCGGGCGCCCTGCGTCTGATGCACCCCGTGGACGCGGCCTGGACACCCCCCGTCCTGTCCTGCAGCGCCCGCGAATCGACCGGCCTCGACACGGTCTGGGAACGCGTCGAAGCGCACCGCGCCCTGCTCGACTCGACCGGCCGGCTCGCCGCGAAGCGCCGCGAGCAGCAGGTCGACTGGACCTGGACGATGGTCCGCGACGAGCTCCTCGGCCGCCTCCACGCGGATCCCGAGGTACGGTCCCTGGCACCCACCCTCGAACAACAGGTCCGCGACGGCGAGTTGACGGCCACCCTCGCCGCGGAGCGCATCCTTGGAGTGTTCGGCGGCGCAGGGGGCTGAAGCGCGAAGAGGACGTCTCCCGATGCGTCGCCGGTGAACGTACGGCCCGTCCGGTTGGCGCCGTGAGCGGCCGGAGCGAGCCCGACCACCCTCACGGGGTCGCGCCGCCCGGGGACCACAGGCCGACCAGATCCCGGTAGAGGTCGGATTCGGTGAGCAACCGGGCGTGGGTGCCCAGCCGAGGAGTTCCGCCGTCCAGCACCAGGACCCGGTCGGCGGTCCGTGCCGAGCTGATCCGGTGGGCGATGACGACCAGGGTGCCGGGGCGTTCCCGCATGGCGCCCTCCGCACGCGCTTCCGCGGCCGGGTCCAGGTGGCACGTCGCCTCGTCCAGGACGGTCAGCCGGGCCGGTGAGAGATGCGCGCGGGCCAGGGCTATCAACTGGCGTTCGCCGGAGGACAGTTGGTGCGGCTGGACGAGACCGCCGTAGCCGCCGGCCCCGGAAACCAGACGGTCCAGGCCCACTGCCCCGACCGTGTGGTCCAGCTCGTCGTCGTCCACGGGTGTGTCCCTCAAGTAGAGGAGATTCTCCCGGAGCGTGCCGGTGAAGACGTATGCCTCCTGGGGCAAGTAGGCCCTGTGCGCGGCCAGTTGGCGGGGGGTGAACGCACTGATGTCGACGCCGTCGAAACGGACCCGGCCGCTCGTGGGGCGGTGGGTGCCGGACAGCAGCGAGGCCAGGGTCGACTTGCCGATGCCGCTGGGACCCACCACGGCGATGTGTTCCCCGGGTTCCACGCGAAGGTCGATGTTGCTGAGGACCTCGTTCGAGCCCGCGGCATAGGAGAAGGCGACCGCGTCCAGGGTCACCGCGATACCCGCCGGCTTCCTTGCGGCAGGAACGTCGGGGTGCGGGACGGCGACGGCTGCCCGGGGGCCGGGAGCGGCCGGCGGCCGTGGTAGCTGCTCGCCGGGCAGCCGTCCCAGGGTGACGAACAGCCTGATGCCGACGGTGCCCATGCCCTGCACGAGGGCCTGCACCGCCGGGCGCAGATTCTGCGCTATGTACGTGAGCACAGGGAATCCGAGATCCTCGCGCTGGCGGCCGAGGGCGAGAGCCCCGAGGAGACTGCCGGGCATCTCCACCTCTCTGTCGGGACCGTGCGCAACCATCTGCTGTCCACCGTGCAGAAGACCGGATCCAGGAACCGGCTCGACGCGGTACGCATCGCCCGGCGCCGGGGATGGCTCTGACGCGCGCTCGCCACGACCGGTGCCCATGGCCCTCGCGCGTTCGCGCACCCGGTTTCGCAGTCCGGTCGGCCTCGGCGAAGATGGGGCCACGCCCCGTCGCCCGTCGCAGCAGAGGAGTGCCCCCGCAGATGCCCGCTTCCGGTTCGCCTCACGGTGCCAAGCCGCCGACGATCGCCGATGTCGCGCGCGTCGCGGGGGTGTCGCGTACGACGGTCTCGCACGCGCTCAACGGGCTCGGCAAGGTGGATCCCCGAACCAGGGAGCGCATCAAGCAGACCGCCCTGGAGCTCGGCTACCGGCCCAACTTGCGTGCGCAGCGCCTGCGTACCGGCCAGGCGAAGGCCATCGCGCTGGTGTCGTCCATGCCGTTCGCGGTGGCCGGCGGGCCGTCGCGGCTCGGGTTCTACATGGAGGTGGCTGCCGCGGCCGCGGAGAGCGCCCTCGTCCACGGCTATGCGCTGGTGCTGGTGCCGCCCGTGCAGTCCGGGTCCGCGCTCTACTCCCTCGACATCGACGGGGCCATCGTCGTCGAGCCCGACGTCGACGACGCGGCGGCGACGCAACTGCGCGAGCGGGGGCTGCCGTACGTCGCCCTGGGCCGGCCGGTCGCGGCGGACGACGACGCGCCCTATGTGGATCTGTGGGGCGACCGGGTGACGAGTGTGCTCCTCACGCATCTACGGGAGCAGGGGGCCCGGCATCCGGCGCTCGTCGTGGGCTCGGGCTCGCGGCATTCGTCGGTCGACGCCCGCGCCGCGTACGAACGGCTGGCCGCCGAGCACGGCTGGGCCCCCGTCGTCGAGGCATGGCCCGAGGCGGGGGGCGAGGACGAGGCGTACGAGCGCTGCAAGGCGCTGCTGGCCGCGCACCCCGAGACGGACGCGGTCTGCGCCCTGGTGGACGCCTTCGCCGTCGGGGCGGTACGGGCCATCCGGGACAGCGGACGCTCCATCCCCGACGACGTCATGGTCGCCACCCGCTACGACGGGCTGCGCGCCCGCACCTGCCAACCCCCTTTGACGGCGGTCGACCTGCATCTGGACCGGGCCGCGTCCGACGCGGTGGAACTGCTCCTCGCGGGGCTGCGCGGCGCCGCGACCGCACCCTCCGCGGCGGCACCGCCCGCCCCGGCCCTGATCGCGCGCGCCTCCTCGCTCAGGGACCGGCGATGAGCACGGTGCCGGAGACCAGCGCGAAGACCAGCACGAACAGCCGCATCCGTCGGGCATCGATGCGCTGATGCACCACCCGGCTCAGCCAGGCCCCCGCGGCGATCGCCGGAAGCAGCGCGATCGCCCAGCCCAGATCCGCGACGCGCCCTCGCCCCGTGGCGAACAGAAGGGCGAGCGAGGCCACTTCACCCACCAGGAAGCAGGCGGCGACGGTGGAGCGGAGCTCGGCGGGCGGCCGGTGCTGATAGACCAGGGCGAGCGGCGGGCCGCCGACCCCGGTCGCGGTCTCCGTGAGGCCGGTGACCAGGCCCGCGCCGACGTACGCCGCGCGGTTGGGCGCGAAGGCCGGTGCGGCCAGGCTCACCAGCGCCGCCGCGACCGTGGCACCGCCGACGAACAGTCCGATGCTGCGATCCGGGATGATCCAGAGCAGGGCGAGCCCGCCCGGCGTGGCGGCGAGCCGGGCCACCGCGATCCAGCGGGCCCCGCGCAGATCGAGCGAGGCTCGTTCGCGCCATGCGACGTACAGGTTGAGCGGGATCATCGACGCGAGGACGAAGACGGGCAGGAGCGAGGGATCGACGATGCCGGCCACGGGGGCGACGACCAGCGCGAAGCCGAGCCCGCTGCCGCCCTGGACGAATGAGGCGATCCCCACGGTGATGGCCAGGACGACCAGGGTCTGCGCGGTCACTGTGTGGTGCTCCGGTTCCGTGCTGGGGCGTTCTGTGCGGGGATGCCGCCTGCCTGTGTGCGGGGGTGCGCTGTTGTCGTGCGGGCGGCAGGGGGCCGGGCGGTCGCCGCTGCGCGGGCAGCCGTCGAGGTGGGGTGGGCGCGGGTGATGGGCGCCCTGGCGACGGCGGTACGCGCCAGCGCGGCGGCGCGGCGCACGAGCGCGGGGCCGTCCCAGTCGACGGGCAGGCCGTGCCACAGGCGCAGTCGGCCCGCGACGAAGACGGCGCTGATCTGGTCCCGGTTGCCGCGGCGCACCAACTCCCAGGGCAGGTCCCGGGACAGCGCGAGTTCCGGCGTGGACACGTCCACCAGGAGGAAGTCGGCCGCCATGCCGACGCCGATGGTGCCGGTGCGGCCGCCGAGGCCGACGGCGTCCGCGCCTCCTGCGGTGGCATGCTCCAGCCAGGTCCAGCCCGCTCCGCAGGACGAGTCACCCGTGGCCAGCCCGTACGTGAGGCGCTGCGCGAACTCGGCCGCGTCGGCGAGGCGGAACCCGTCACCGCGGGTGCCGTCGCTGCCGATCCCGAAGCGCACGCCCCGCTCGGCGAGGGTGGTCGCGGGCGCCACCGCGTTGCCCTTCCAGGCGCTGGCGACGGGGTTGTAGCTGACGGCCGTTCCCGTGTCGGCCAGGAGCGACACCTCGCGCGGTGACAGCAGGGTGGTGTGGGCGGCCAGGAGGTGGGGGCCGAGCGCGTCGATGCTGTGGAGGTGTTCGAGGGGGCGCAGCCCGTGGCGCAGCAGGGAGCGTTCGACCGCCGCGAGGTGCTCGTTGACGTGCATCTGGACGACCGCTCTGGCCTCGGTGGCGAGGCGGCCCGTCGCGTGCAGGGTGGCGTTGGTGGCGGCCTCGGGGATGGAGATCGCGAGGGAGGGGTGGATGAGCGGATCGTCGCCGTACGCGGCCAGGTGCTTCTCGGCCCTTTCGAGCACCGCGGCGGAATCGGCGCCTTCATGGGCGTCGTCGCAGATCAGCCCGAGGACGCAGCGGATCCCCGCGTCCCGCGCGGCGCAGGCGACGACATCGGTGTCCACATCGGCACGCGTGCCGGCGTCGGTGACGGTGGTGAACCCGCCGCGCAGCGACTCCAGCGCGGCGAGCTTCGCCGCCACATAGGCCGACTCCTCGTCCAGAGCGCCTTCGAGGGGCACCCACACCCGGCGGAAGATCTCGGAGGGTTCGCCGAAGGCGAGGGCTGCTCCGAAGCTCTGGGTCAGATGGTGATGGCTGTCGACGAAGCCCGGCATGAGCAGGTGGCCCGGCAGGCGCAGGGCCTGGAGGTTCGGATGGGCGCGCTCCAGTTCCTCGGTCGGGCCCACCGCCTCGAAGGAGCCGGCGGAGACGACCACCGCGTACAGCTCCATGACTCCTTCCGGCAGCAGGACCGCGTCGGGGATGAGGAGGAGGGGGCCGCGGGCGCGCAGCCGTTCCTGGATGAGCTGGTTCATCGGTTGCCTTCGGTGCGCAGATCGGGGCGTAGGGACAGCCGGCCGGCGAGGGCCGGTCCCACGTGGTGGAACAGGACGTTGAGGAAGGCCGCGACGAACGCGCCGACCGCGACGCCGCTTTCGAGCAGGATGCGGACGGTCGAGGGGAGGCCCTGGTAGACGTCGGGGACGAGGATGGGCAGCAGCCCGAGCGCGAGGGCGACGGCGCAGATGAACGTGTTGGTGTGCCGGTCGAGATCGCAGCGGGCGAGCATCTGCACGCCGAGCACGGTGATCACCGCGAACACGACCATGGCGGTGCCTCCGACCACCGCGGCCGGGACGACGCTGATGGCCCGGGTCACCGGCGCGAGGAACCCGATGGCGATGAGGAACACTCCGGCGGCCGCCGTGACGTAGCGGCTGCGCACCCCCGTGACGCGGACGATCCCGATGTTCTCCCCGCTCGTCACCATCAACGGCATCCCGAACATGCCGCCGAGCGCCGAGACGAGCGCATCGCCGCGGATCGTTCTGGGCACGGCCACCCGCTGGTCGATCTCCTTGCCCACCGCCTCGGCGTTGATGACGGTCTGGCCGGTGGCCTCGGCCATGGACGCCAGGCTGTAGAGCATGAGCGGCAGGGCCGCCAGTACGTCGAACCGGGGCGAGCCGAACGGCACGAGCCGCGGCACGTCGAGCCAGCCGCCCTGGCTCAGGTGCCCGAGGCTCACGTCCCCGAGCAGCAGCGCGAGGACCGTACCGGCGATCAGGCCGAGCATGACGGAGAGCTGACGCAGGACGCCGCGCAGGAGCAGGTGGCCGAGGACCGTGAACCCGATGGTCGCGAGGCCCAGCCCGAGCCGGCCCGGATCGGCGAAGCCGTGCTCGCCGGGCCGCCCCGTGACCAGGCCCGCCCCCACCTTCACCAGATTCACGCCGACGATGACGATCATCGTGCCGATGACGAGGGGCGGGAAGTACTTCAACAGCCGTGCGAAGACCGGCAGTACGGCGAAGGTGAAGAGGGCCGTGAGGATGACCGCGCCCGTCGCGACGCGCAGGCCGTGCTCGTCGGCGATGGCCAGGAACAGGACCAGCGGCGCGCCGCCCGGCAGCATCACGAAGGGCAGCCGGGGCCCGAACGTCCACAGCCCGAGCGACTGGATCAACGAGCCCAGGCCGGACAGGACGAAGGCGGCCGAGAGCAGATCGACGGTAAGACCCGCGTCCAGCCGCAGCGTGGCGCTCATCAGGAAGATGGCGGAGATGGGCGTTGCGGCCATGACCAGTACGTGCTGAACGCCGAAGAGCAGGATCCGCCCGAACGGGCGTGACGCGTCGACGGGATGGGGCGTTTCGCGCCCGGCATCGGCTGAGGTGCGGGCTGCTGCCGGGGCCGTGTCCGCCGGGCCGGCGGGGGTCGGGGAGTCCGGGGCGGTGACGTGGGCGGGCGCTGGGGGCGGGATGCGGCGGGGACGGGACACGTGCGAGCTCCGTTCGGGTCGCGAGCGCGGAATTCAGCCGTGGACCGGCCCGGACGGGAGCCACATGCAATCGGCCAAATCGATTTGGCCGCCAGTATGGGGAGCCCGAAGAAGCGGCGTCAAGGGTGGGGGCGGAGGTAGAGGGGGAGTTCCTCGGCGTGTACCTGGCGGTCGCGTATCAGCGCCGCTTGGGCGGTGACGGTGGGGGCGAGGGTAGTCATGGCCGGGCCTCCAAGGCGATGTTCATCGGCGCTGTCCTGGGCGATGCGCCGGAGACGGGTGAGTCCGCCGAAAGACGAAGCACAGCACGCCATCGCCGACGGACTCGGCACTCCCAGATGCACATCTCCCGCCGCATCAACCGCACCAGCACCAGCACCTGTACCTGCGTCCGCGAGTAAGCCCTCCACGAACCCTCGGCACAAGGCCCCCAGCTGACCCCGCCTCCGCTGCCGGACACCCCTGCGGGTGGGTGCAGGTGGCGCGGCGGGTTCCCGGTCGGGATCCCTGATCCGGCCGCCGGGCTCGGCGAACCAAGCGTTGGATTCACCCTGGTATGGTTTTCACGCACGAATGGCCGGGGAAATCCCCAGGTCGGACGGGCATCGGGACGTGGCGCAGCTTGGTAGCGCACTTGACTGGGGGTCAAGGGGTCGCAGGTTCAAATCCTGTCGTCCCGACCATGCTTTGAGCAGGTCGGAGGCCGTTCTCTCATCCATGAGAGGGCGGCCTTCGGTGTGTCTGGGGCCATGGTGGTCGCACGCCCAGTCCGTGGCTGGTTGGCCGTGGTGGTGAAGGCCGGCGGTGCGGGGGCGCGGAGTCGGCCGAGGGCTTCGCCCTTGCGCATGCCGGTGCCGATAAGGAACTCGAACAGGTCGGCCATCTCGGGGTCGGCCTGGTGGCAGTAGGTGAGGAACCGTGCAGCTTCCTCTGCCGTCCAGATACGTCGTTCCGGTGCCGGTGGGCGGCGCAGGACCGGGGGAGAAGCGGGGTGTGGGGGAAGCGGTGTTGTCGGACGCCATCGCCGAGGGCGCGGGAGGGGGTGGCCAGGCAGCGGTAGAGGGTGGTGCGGCCGCGGCCGGCGCTGGTACGCATGGGGATCGCCTCCGGGAGGCGAGACAGGGAGTGGGTGCTTCCAGCGTCCGACCACAAGCGACCACTGCGCCGCCCAAAGGGGCTTGACCTGCGGGTTTCCCTTCTCCGGGCGCCAAGGCGGCGTCGACTTCCAGACGGCGTGCAGAACCCTCGTTTGCTGGTGGGGCAGCAGCCGCACCCAACGATGGCCAGAGGAACGGTGCTTGGTGCGGCTCCCCGATGACACGCTCGATCACATGACGCGCCGGCTTCGTTCACAGGGCCGGGTTGGATGGTGGAGGGGCGGATGCCGTGCGGCGGATGGCGACGACGGCCGCGTCGTCGTCGAGGTGTGCGTGGACGTGGGCCAGGAGGTCGGCCTGGAGGTGGCGCAGGAGTTCGTCGGGGTCGTCCGTGGTCCACTGTGGTGCGCGATCGGTGAACGGGTAGAACCGTCCGTCGGTGTTGCGTGCTTCGATGACGCCGTCGGTGTAGAGGAGGAGCAGGTCGCCGGGCTCGAACGGGAAGGTCTGGACGGTGTAGTCGGCGATGCCGAAGGTCCCGCCGAATCCGATCGGAAGGTGGCTCGCCTCGGCCACGAGTGGGATGAGGCGGTTTCCGCGGAGGATCAGCGGCGGCGGGTGGCCGCAGCTGATGAGGTGGACGACCGGCTCGTGGTCGGGGATGTCGAGCAGCACGGCGGTGGCGAAGTCTTCGACGGTGTCCTGCTCCGTCGGTGGCCGCCACTGTCTGGTGTCCCAGCGGAACGCGGCGTCCAGATGGACGGCGAGGCGGGGAAGGGTGGCTTGCCGGTGGGCGGCCGCCCGGAAAGCGCCGAGGAGCAGGGCGGTGTTGCTGATGGCGCCCAGACCGCTGCCGCGCACGTCGCCGATGAGGAGCCGGGTGCTGTGGTGGGCGGTGCGTGCGGCCGCGTACAGGTCTCCACCCAGCTCGGCTTCCTCCTCGGCGGGGATGTAGAGGCCGGCGATCCGCAGCGGGCCGGCGTGTGCGGGCAGTGGCTGCAGCAGCACTCTTTGAGCCGCCTCGGCCACCGACCGCACCTGGTGCAGTTGCTCCTCGCGCCGGCCCCGGACCACGCAGACGGTGACGCAGACGGCCGAGACGACGATCAGGGCAGCGATCTGAGCCTGGATGTTGGCGGTGCCCGCAACTCCCCTGAGCACGCTGATCAGCACCTGGGCTGCTACCGCGAGAGCGCCCATGACCGCCGTCGTGAGGGGGCCGGCGAACGCCACCGTGATCGCGGGCGCTGCCACCAGCAGTGGGCCGAGGTGGATGTGCGGCGGAGCCAGTACGTCCACCACGGAGACGGTGACGATCAGTGCGAGCGGGATCACCAGCAGCGCGGGCGCGGGCCCCGGCTGCCAGAAACGCCGGACGTCCAGCCATGCGCGAAGGGCCATGTCTCAAGCCTTCCATCCACCTCGGCAAGGTGAGGACGCGGCGCTCCGGGGACCACCGTCCGTGCTGTGCGAGACGGAGCGAGAGCGCGAAGAGCGCCGACTGCCTCCTCTCCCGCGACGACGTGATCGCGCGGGTCGGCATGTGCGCGGGGCCCCGAGGTCCGCGAGCAGGGCCGTCGGCAGCTCTGGTGGACGAGGACCAGTCGGTTCAGGGACTGTCGAAGCGCTGGCGGGCGGTTTCGATGTCGGCGAGGTAGCGGTGGGTCCAGTCGCACATGCCGTCGACCGTCGCGCGCAGGGCACGGCCCGGCTCGGTGAGGGTGTATTCGACGCGTGGTGGCACGGTGGGGTGGACGGTCCGGTCGATCAGGCCGTTGCGCTCCAGCAGGCGCAGGTTCTGGGTGAGCATCTTGTGGCTGATGCCTTCGACCACGTCACGGAGTTCGGTGAACCGCAGCGTGCGGTCACCCACGGCTTCGATGATCAGGAGTGCCCACTTGTTGGCGATGTCGGAGAAGATCTCCCGCGCCAGGGAGTCCGCCCGCGTCACGTCGGCCTCGTCCCTGGCCTGGCCCGAGTCCTTGAGCTGCTTGGTCACCATGGGGTTCCCCAGTCACCGAAAAGTGCGTTCTTCCAGGTCGGCGGTCACTCTCCTACGGTTTCCGAGTAACCGCAAGAGAGCACGAGGAGGCAGGAAGAGCATGGCCATCACCCTGGTGAACCCCGACGGGCTGCCCACCGTCGACGCCTACCGGCAGGTCGCGGTCGCATCGGGTTCGAGGACGGTATTCATCGCCGGACAGGTCGCGTGGGGCTTCGACGGGGTCACGGTCGGCGTCGGCGATCTGGCCGCTCAGGTGGAGCAGTGCTACCTCAACGTCGCCACCGCCCTGGCTGCGGTCGGTGGGACTTTTCGCGACGTGGCGAAACTGACCGTCTACGTCGTCGACTGGACGCCCGACAAGATGCGCCTGCTCATGGACGGGGTTGCCCGGGCTGCCGGAAGGCTCGGGCTGGTGCCGGTGCCGCCGGCCACGCTGATCGGTGTGGCGGCGCTGGATGTTCCCCAGCATTTGGTCGAGATCGAGGCCACTGCGGTCCTCGACTGACTGGATGGCGTCAGGTCCGGCAGGCGGTCCGATCCGGTGGCCGATGACGACTCGTTCGAGATCGGCAGGCAGTTGAGGAACTGGATGTGCCCGACCCGGGGGCGACGCTTCCCCGGTTCATACGGGGCTCGGGCCACGTGAGCGAATTGCGCCAGCACGGGCGAGTGCTTCACGGCGAGAGGACTGCCTAGGGTGCCGGGCGGATCTCCGTGACGATCGTGTGGAGCTCGATGATGAGGCCCTGCCGGCTGCGGGCGATGCCCATGCCGGTGACCACCGGTGGTTCGCCGTCGGCGGGGCCCCACGCGAAGCCCAGGTGCCCGATGCCGTCGAGTCCCGACGCGGGTCCGACGGGACGACGGCATCGGCTCGTCGAGGTGGGGCAGGGGGCGCGTAGATCGAGCAGCTCGAAGCGGGCGTCGGTCCGGCGCGAGGCGTGGTCGAGGACCCAGTGCGCCACCTGGTCGCCGACGCGGTTGGGCCGGGTGCTGCCGAGGATGATGCCGATGGTGGGCATGGCGGTGCCTGCCTTTGCGGAGTGCTGTGTGTCTTCGGGACGTGCACTGCCCCGAAGGTCGTTGACCTGGTGGGAGGTGGTGTCGGCGGCATGGAGCGGGGCGCCGGAGGGTGGGGGGCAGTCCGGGACGACGGCCGACGCCATGGAGGCGGAGGCGAGGTCGGGCCGCTCGCCGAGGCGGTGTGGTGCTTGGTGAACGCCGGGGCGAGATCATGAAGCCGGCCTGGTCGTTGCTGTGTTCACCCTGTTGGCTCTTGGCGGAGACGGCGTCACGGAAGGTGCCGTCCTCGGCCGGCGGGCTGAACCTGCCCGGATGCGCCGTCAGACCGAACTGCGCCAAGCGGTGTCCGCGTGGCGCTCGGCATCCAGCAAACACCACCCGCCGAAAGGCGCCCTGCTGGGACCGCCCCCGCTGGACCTGCACCTGTGCAGACGCTGCCCCGGCGAGTGGAGCCCCGTCTTCGAGCGAAGCGAATCCCGTGTGATCGACCTCCGCGTTCCAGGGAGTCTCGTCGAGGCGCTGCCCATCGGACGGTCAGGTGCGGCCGACCGGGACGTACGGTCGCCGGATGTCCTCCGGATAGGCGGTCGGGAAAGGGAAGACCTGCCATGACCGGCATCGGAGGTGATCGGCCGCTCGCGGCGCAGCGGCTGTGTCGCCACCCCCGCCGTGTTCCGGCGCTTCGTCGGTGCCGTCGCGGGCGGCGTGCACCTCGTAGCAGTTTGGCCCTCTAATGCACATTATGCCCGAACCCGATAATTAATGAGTACGCAAAAACGCGCCCTTCCTCTTGGCCGGTGATCTTGCTCGATGTGTATGGTGAATTCTCTTGATCCAACAAAGATTGGAGTCCCCATGGAGACCATTCGCGAGGCTTTCACCGCCAACAGCGACGAGGCTCTGCTCAACGCTGCCGGCCTCGACGAGCACTTCGAGGTCGAGACGCTCAGCCCGATGGTGATCGAGAACATCGACTTCGCCTGATAGTGCGCGGTTGAGTCGGGTCCGTCAGGATGTATCTGGCGGACCCGAGTGGTCTGCTGAAATATTTGCGCAAGCGGGGAGTGACAGTTCATGTCCGCCAGTGATTCGCTGAGTAACATCCTTGACGGACCGGATGGGCTGCGGTCACGTTTCGGTGGCGCAGAGGTAGCGATCATCCGGAACTGCATTGCTCCCGAGGATTTCATCACCCGGAACGCGATCGACTCCCTGCTGCATCGCAGTTTGCTCAGGTGGCCCTACTTCTCCGTTTTCAAGGAGGGCGTCAAGCCCGCCCTCGGCGAATTGACAGAATCCCGTAGCGTCAACGGCCGCACATCTTCCGGGTATGCTTCCGCCGGGGTTTCCAGGCACCTTGACAATGGTGCGACATTGAAGCTCAATCAGGTCGAGGACTGGCACCGAGGTACACGCGACCTGCTGAGGGGGATCGAATCCGCCCTCCCTGTCGAGGCAAAGGCATTCGTTTTTCTGACGCCGCAGGACAATACGGGGATGCTGCCGCACCGGGACGGTTCCCATGTGCTGGTCATCCAACTGGAGGGCCGGAAGGAATGGCATCTCTACGATCCCGGAGTGGTTCCCAGGAGTGACTCGGGACTGGACGTGGACATCACCGCTCCGCCCCGGATCGAGGTGCTGGAGCCGGGGGACGTCATGTACCTGCCGCATGGCTACCCGCACGCTGCGACGGCGGTCGGCGGCTGGTCGCTCCACCTCACCTACACGCTCACGGAACCCACGCCCCAGGCGTTGGTCCGCGCCGTCGTGGACTCGTGGTTGTCCTCGCCCGCCGGGGAGGACCTTGCGGCCCGGAGTGCCGGACTGACGGCCGAGCAGCGAGTCGGCGAAGTCTCGGAATCGGTTGCGGCCCTTCTGGGCACTCTGGACGACGCCACGGTTGTCCAGAACGCTCTGGCGACCATGCGCGGCAGGCGGGTCACCTGACAGTCGGCGCGCGGTGCCGATGAACTGACTGATCTACCTGGCGGGAGCTACCGTGCCTTTCTGTCTGGACAATCTGGTCGAAGACCGGGCGTCCTTTTTCGCTGCTCATTGGAACAGCACACCTGCGGTTTTCGAGGCAAGTGATCTACCTGCGGAAATGCTGACGGAGCGCGAGATCACCGATATGATCGACTGCGGTCTCCTGAGCCACCCGTACTTCTCCGTCATCAAGGACGGGAAGCTGGTGAACCCGGCGGCCACAGTGAGGTCGCGGGTCGTCGTCGGAAACCGATTGAATGACCTTGTCGACCCGGATGCCGCCCGTCGGGCATTTTGCGATGGTGCGACACTGCGACTGAACCAGCCGGACCACTGGCAAGAATCCGTGTATCGACTGCTGGAAGTATTCACAGAGGAATTCAGCGCGATCGTCGAATCGTACGCCTTCCTCGCGCCGGCAGGCAGTCGGGAGCAACGGAAACGGCCGGCCGGTACCCACACTTTTGTCATCCAATTGGAGGGCGCGAGCGAGTGGAAGATCGGCGGACGAGCAACGCCGGAGGTCCGTAGATACGGTTTGGCCGCCGACACCGTACTGTACATTCCCCAAGGAATGTTCTGCGAAGTGGAAGTTGCCGAGAAGAGTTCACTTCACCTCGAATGCACGGTGATCGAACCGAATGCGGAGGAAACCGTGCGGGCCATCTCCGAGGCAATCATCGAACGGATCGGAAAGGACCCGCGAAGCACTTCGCATCATCTTCTGCCGACAGCCGAGAAGACGGAGTGGATTCGCACCGCAATGGGCCGATTCCTCGGCGAACCCGATCTGCAGGACCTGATAGCGCGTGCCGCCGCGCTGCAGGCACGCCGCCGATGACGGGCGACGGCCGCCGTTTCGAGCTCCCGGGTACGGTACGCGCGCGTATGCCGGAAGAGACCTGGCGTGTGCTGGCACCGCGCCTCGCGGACTACGGCATAACGCGCGTCGCGGATGTCACGGGCCTCGACTACTTCGGCATCCCGGTCTACGTGGCTGTGCGCCCGGCGGCCACCACGCTGACGACCAGCCAGGGCAAGGGAATGACACCACTGCTGGCCAAGCTCTCCGCGGTCATGGAAGGAATCGAGGTCGCCGTCGCCGAGACGTACGAGCCCGCCAACTCCGTGACCGCATCCGCTGCGGAGTTGGAACTGCCCTACCAGGTCACCGACCTTTCGTTGGCCCGGCCCAGCATCGTGACGCCGTATTCGGCCGTCACCTGGTGCCAGGCCGAGACCGCCCTCGGCGGGACCCCGAGCTGGCTCCCCGTCGACCTGGTGGCACTGGACGGCCGCGCCGGACTGGGCTGGGCCCCGAAGTCCTTTGTCAGCTCCAGCAACGGCCTGGCCGGCGGGAACACCCGTGCCGAGGCTCAGGTGCACGCACTGCTGGAGTTGATCGAGCGCCACTGTGTGGCCGAGCTGCCCCGCCTCGATGTCACTCAGCGGCGGTACGTCGACCCCGACACGGTCGACGACACGCTGTGTGCCTCGCTCATCGACCGGTTCCGTGCAGCGGGCTGCTGGGTCGAGATCGTGGAGCTCACCCGGTTCACCGGCATCCCGGTCTTCGCGGTCTACCTCTGGGAACCAGGCATGCCGGACCTGTACGGCGGTTCGGGTTGTCACCGGATGCCCGGGCTCGCGCTCTCCCGCGCGCTGACCGAGGCCGCCCAGAGCCGACTGTCCGTCATCTCCGGTACCCGTGACGACATCGAACTCGGCGCGTACCGCGACCGGCGGCGGCACGAGACCGCGCCCAGGACGCCTGCCACCTGCGCGCGCACCTGGCAGGACGTCACAAGCGGCAGCCGACCGGAGCGTCACGTCTCGTTCGAAGAGGAATTCTCTTCGCTGGCACGATCGGTGACGGCCCTGACAGACCGACCGGTGCTCTCCGTCGACCTGACCCCTGCAGGCGAGGACTTCGCCGTCTGCCGGGTAGCCGCACCCGGCCTGGACTTCGAGGCCCGCCACAAGTTCCAGCGCCCCGACGCGCTCCGCACGGATGCGGAGGCGCGCGGATGAAGCCGCTGCATGTGTTCGTGGGCCCCTCGCTCGCGAAGTCCGATCTGCCGGCCACGCTGACCGAAGTCCACTGGCACCCTCCGATCCAGCACGGCGATCTCTTCCGCCTCGCACCCGGGCCCGGGGACCGCATCCTGATCATCGACGGGGTGTATCAGCACCGCGCGCCGATTCGGCACAAGGAGATCATCGGCGCGATCCGAGCCGGCGCCGACATGTCGGGCGCCGCGAGCATGGGCGCACTGCGCGCCGCGGAACTCGGTGAATTCGGCATGCGCGGGCTCGGCACCGTCCACGAGTGGTATGCGTCGGGCCGCCTGGAATCGGACGCCGACGTGGCAGTGGCCCACTCCTTCGAGGACAGCCGCTTCCACCCCGTCTCCGTGGCCCTCGTCAGCCTCATCCACAGCACGGACTGGCTGTGCGCCCAGGGAGAACTCACCCAGACGCAGGCCGATTCCCTGCTGCGGCTGGCTGACGAGCTGCACTTCGCCGAACGGACCGAGCAGGCCCTTCGGCGAGTGGCCGCCGAGCGGGGCATCGCCGATGAGATGGACCGTGTGCTGCGGGCCGTCGCGGCCGACGACCCCGGCGATGTGAAGGCGCGCGACGCAGAAGCTGCGGTGCGAGCGCTGCTCGCCGAGGACACTGCCGGTGCCCACCGGCCCACGAGACGCGTGGACACGGTCGCGACCAGCAGCTACGAATGTCAGTGGCGCCTCGACTACTCGCCCGGTGATGCTGCCGGGACGGCCACGCTCGGCGAACTGCTCACCTTCGCCCGACTGTTCCTGCACGACTATCCCGAGCGACACCGCCGCTACGTGCTGGACACCATCCGGCAGACGACCCGGGCGGCCGAGGACCACAGCGAGGCCGGTCCGTGCGCGCTGGCAGTTGCCGTGGGGCTGTGGCCCGCGAGATTGAGCGAGCGCGCTGAGCTGTTGACGCGTTTCTGCTCCGACCAGGAGCGCGTCACCGCGTCGGAGCCCGAACTCGCCGGACTCCTGCTCGTCCGGTCGTTTCGTCTGCGCCCCGGCAACCTCGTGTACCAGGACTTCCCGCACCGGCTCTTCGAGGAAAGCGAACGGGACCGGCTGGCGGCGGACTGCGAGAAGGCGCTGCGCCTGGACCGCTTGGCACACCAGCGAGTGGCCCAGTACTCGGCCGCGCAGATCGTGGGTAGTGCCGTCGACGCGGCGTTCCTTCGGCTGTGGGGAGTCGAGGACATCGAGTCGGCCGTCCTGGACCGCGGATTCCGCGACGTCCAGGAGTTCCGCCGCCGTGCTCGACCGTTCATGGTCGCCGCCCGGGCCATGGCGGCCGCCCACCGCACCGCGGAGCAAAGCTGATGGAGAAGCACATGACCACAACGGCCGATCCTCTGCTGGCCGCCGGCTATCGAGCCCGCTCCCTCGCGGAGACGGCCGAGCTGGCCATAGCGTGCCTCGAACGGTGCGGTATCTCCCGCATCGCCGACGTCACGGAACTCGATGTCCTCGGCATCCCTGTCTTCCACAGCGTCAGGCCGGAAGCCGCGGCCGGTCTCAACACGGTGACCAGCGGCAAAGGCGTCACGGCTGCCGCCGCATGGGTCTCCGCGGCGCTGGAGGCCATCGAGCGGACCTTCTGCGAGGTCCGCGGCCGTACCGTACTGCGCACCTCGTACGAGGAGGCCGACGGCCGAGGGCTGGCACTCGACCCGCGTCGGCTGGTGCCACGCCGCGGGCACGGATGGCGTCCGGACAGCGTGATCGGCTGGTGGCCGATGCGGGAAGTACTGCGCGATGTCGAAGTACTCGTCCCGGCCCTGGCGGTGTTCACCCCGTACCCGTACGAGTGTGAGATGTTCCGGTCCAACACGATCGGCCTGGCCTCGGGCAACACCCATGACGAAGCATTGCTGCACGCGCTCTACGAATTGGTCGAGCACGACTGTACGGCGTTCGCGGAAAAGCTCAGACTCGGATTCCGGATCACCGAGGCCAGTCTGCCCGGGCAGGCCCGGGCCCTCATCGAGCGCTTCAGCAGGGCCGGAATCGAGGTGTCGGTCTTCGCCTGTGACAGCGGGCTCGGAATGTACTCCTTCTACGTGACGGCCGAGGACACCCACGCCCAGGACGCCATGCTGATCAACGGCGGGGCCGGATGCAGCCTGGACCCGACGGTGGCGCTGTACCGGGCACTGACCGAGACCGCCCAGTCCCGGCTCGCCGTCATCGGTGGCGCACGTGAAGACCTCGACACACAGGCCTACCGTCGGCACGCCTCGTACGACTCCATGAAGGACATCCTGCACGCCTGGAGCGCGGAACGGCCGACGCGTTCCTTCGACGACATCCCCGACCTCAGTACCGGTTCGGTCGACGGCGATCTGGCCACTGTGCTCGACCGGCTGCGTGGTGGGGGTCTGGATGTCGTCCTCAGCACCGAACTGAGCCCACCGGACCTGCCCTTCTCCGTGGTGAAGGCAGTGGTACCCGGGATCGAGTTCACTCACGTCGACCACCGAAGGGTCGGCACCCGTATCACCCGGGCGCTCGCGAAGATCCGTGCCCGCGAGACTTCCGGCGGTGACCTGTAAATGCTCGTTGTGTATGCCGGCCCTTCACTGCGGGCCACCGATGTCGAGCGGCTCACCTCGGACGCGCTGGAGCGCGGCCTCGACCTTGAACTGCGGCCGCCCATCATCCGTGGCGATCTGGAGAAGCTGACCGGGGAGCTGCCGACGTCTGCCGAAGTCCTTCTGCTGGACGGCGAGTTCGGGCAGAACATGTCCGTGTCGGTGACCGAGGTACGGGCCTTTCTGCAGACCGGTCGTCGTATGTCGGGAGCCTCGTCGATGGGCGCGCTGCGTGCGACCGAATGCCGTGTCCTGGGCATGGCCGGGTACGGCTGGGTGACGCAGCAGTACCTCGACGGTGTCACCGACTCCGACGCGGACGTCGCTCTGCTTTTCGAGCCGGAGACCTACCAGCCGGTGACCATCCCGCTGGTGAACGTACGCTGGCTGCTGGACCAGTCGCTCCGCACAGGGCTTCTGACGCCTGCTCATGCGCTGCTTGCGCTGGAAGTCGCCCGGAGTGTGCACTACCGCCTGAGATTTCCCTCCGCCCTGGAGCGCGCCTGGTCGCGGGAGCTTCCCGGGGACGCGGCCACGGTCCTGCTGCCCTTCCTGGACGAGGAACGGCTGGACGAGTGGGACCGCAAGCGCACCGATGCGCTGGAGGCGCTCGACCACTGTCTGGGGCTGCGACAGCTGAGCCCCGCGACCCCGACGGCAGGCCGTTTCCCCGCCCGCTTCCCGGTCGACGCACAGCTACCACCCCACGAGGCGGGCCGATGAGCTCTGCCCGGAATACCGGCGCGCCGTCGGACCGCGCCCCGCGATGGTCGATGTCGAAGATCATGCTGCCTCCCGGGCAACAGCGCTCGCTGGCCTGGATGACGCTGATTGACGCGCTGGGCACAGGCATCTTCCTGGCTGGCAACGTCGTGTATTTCACCCGGTTCGCCGGACTGTCGGCAGGACAGGTCAGCCTGGGAATCTCGGCGGCCGGGTTTGCCGGTGTGGTCGCCCTCGCAGTCATGGGCAGAGTCGCCGACCGGTTCGGCTCCCGCCGGGTGTTCATCGCGCTGAGCATCGTCCAGACGATCGGCTACGCGGCCTACCTGCTGGTTCATACCTTTGCGGCCTTCTTCGTACTGGTCAGTGTTCTCGGCTTCGTCGACTTCGGGAAGAGCCCGGCCAAGCAGGCCCTCGTTTCACTGATCGCGGAGGCGCACTCACGAGTACGCGTGCGCGCCGTGATGCGGTCGCTCTTCAACGGTGGTTGCTCCGTCGGTTCCGGACTGGCCGCGTTGCTGCTTTCCTTCAACAGCCATCTCGCCGAATACGCCTTCGTCCTGGGCAACGCGTTGTCGTTCCTGGCCTGCGCCCTGTTCGCGATGCGTTTCCCCGCACCGGAGCCTGCCGCACACCACGCAAAGCCGAAGCGGCTCGCGGCGCTCAGAAACCGGCCGTTCCTGGCGATTACGGCAGTGACGGGGGTGATGACACTGCACGCTTCGGTGCTCCTCGTCGTCTTCCCGCTCTGGATCGTCGAGCGAACGGTCGTTCCGACGTCGCTGATCGGCGTGCTCATGGTGGTCAACACCGTGATGTGCGTATTCCTCCAGGTCCGTCTGGCGCGCGATCTGGAGAGCCTGGCCGATGGTTCCCGGGCCGCGCGCAAAGCCGCCGTACTGCTGGCGGTGAGCAGCCTGCTCATGGGCCTCGCCGACAGTCGTCACCCGTGGCTCGCGATCGCCATGGCCTGCTCGGGAGTGGTCGTGCTCACGTGGGGCGAGATCGTGCAGGCGGCGAGCCGTTCGGCGCTGTCCTATGCTCTTGCACCCGAGCACGCGCAGGCCGAGTATCTCGGTGCCTTCAGCATGGGCATGGCCGGGCAGTCCTCGGTCGGGCCGTATCTGTGCACCAGCCTGGTCATCGGCCTGGATAGGATCGGCTGGGCGATCCTGGCAGCCGTCTTCGTTCTCGCGGGACTGGCGACGGGTCCGTTGGCGCATCGGGCCGCACGCAGCCTCGTCCCCCACATCTCCGCCGCGGAAGGCACTGAACCACTATGTCCGCAACCGCAATCCGCCCCCTGAGTATCGAGGACAGCGAGGCGCTGACGGTTCTCCACCGGCAGAACCGTGAGTTTCTTCGGCCGTGGGATCCTCCGCGTTCGGACGAGTTCTTCACAGAGGCCGGCCAGCGCGCCTCCGTGGCAGCGGCCCTGCGGCAGAGGGACAACGGAGCGATGTGGCCCGGTGTGGTCCTGTACGAGGGAGCCGTGGTCGGCCGGGTCGACCTCAACAACATCCTGCTCGGGCGCCTGCGCAGCTGCTTCATCGGCTACTGGATCTCCAGTGGCCACAATGGGCGGGGGGTCGCCACCGACGCCGTGGCGCTGGCCCTGAACGTGGCCTTCCACGACTTGCAGTTGCACCGCGTCGACGCGTTCGCGCGGGAAGACAACCCGGCGTCGTGCCGTGTCCTGAAGAAGTGCGGGTTCCGGACTGTGGGCGTGTCACGTGGGCACATCCATATCGACGGCCGTTGGCGGGACGACGTCTTCTTCCAGAAGCTCGCTCCCTGGGACGACCGTGTGCGCCTCATGCCCGACGCAGGAGGGGCGCCCAGCAACTGAGGCCTTTTCGGCAATACCATGCCCGCCACCCGTGCGGCGACCGCGCGGTGGGACCACGTCGGTTCCGGGTGCGGTCGCGTGCTGGGGGGGGGGGGGTGACCACGATTACGCGCACCTGGTACCGGTACGTCCTCGGCAGAAGGCTGGGCGTCGCTTTCTTCCGCTACCGTGCGCCGGGATCAGCAGCGGCTGTGGTGAAGGAGCAAGGCGTGACCACGGTGAGGGCTTCGGCAGGTTCGGGTGAATTGAAGCGCCGCCTGGGGGTGTTCGATGCGGTGATGATCGGGCTCGGGTCGATGATCGGGGCCGGGATCTTCGCCGCGTTCGGCCCGGCGGCCGGTGCCGCCGGTTCCGGGCTGCCGGTGGCCCTGGCTCTGGCCGCGCTCGTGGCGTACTGCAACGCGACGTCCTCGGCGCGGCTGGCCGCCCGCTATCCGGCGTCCGGTGGCACGTATGTCTACGGCCGGGAGCGACTGGGTGACTTCTGGGGCTACTTGGCCGGCTGGGCGTTCGTGGTCGGCAAGACGGCTTCCTGTGCGGCGATGGCCCTGACCGTCGGCACGTATGCGTGGCCGGGGCAGGCGCACACGGTCGCGGTCGCCGCGGTGGTGGCGCTGACCGCGCTCAACTATGGCGGGGTTCAGAAGTCCGCGTGGCTGACCCGGGTGATCGTTGCTCTGGTTCTCACGGTCCTCGTTGCCGTGGTCACCGTCTGTCTGACCAGCGGCAGCGCCGACACCGTACGCCTGGACGTCGGCGCGGACCCGGCCTTCGGGGGGACGCTCCAGGGGGCCGGGCTGCTGTTCTTCGCCTTCGCCGGTTACGCCCGGATCGCCACTCTCGGCGAAGAGGTGCGTGACCCTGCTCGGACCATTCCCCGCGCGATCCTCCTCGCGCTGGGCATCACGCTTGTCGTCTACGTGGCTGTTGCTGTGGGGGTGCTCGTGGTGCTGGGGCC
Organism: Streptomyces mauvecolor; assembly: GCF_039532965.1. Lineage (NCBI taxonomy): Bacteria > Bacillati > Actinomycetota > Actinomycetes > Kitasatosporales > Streptomycetaceae > Streptomyces > Streptomyces mauvecolor. Next base: position 636,360 of record NZ_BAAASQ010000008.1, read on the forward strand.
GGACCGCTTGGCGCACAGTGCCGCGCCGTTGGCCGATGCCGTGCGTGCGGCGGGGGTCCCGGGGCTGGTTCCCGTGGTGCGTGGCGGGGCGGCCGTCGCGGCGCTCGGGTCGCTTCTCGCGCTGATCCTCGGGGTCTCGCGCACCACGTTGGCCATGGCCCGCGACCGTCATCTGCCGCATGTCCTGGCCGCGGTGCACCCGCGCTTCCAGGTTCCGCACCGTGCCCAACTGGCCGTCGGCGTGGTGGCCGTCCTCGCGGCGTCCGTCGACGTGCGGGGCGCGATCGGCTTCTCCTCCTTCGGGGTGCTTGCCTACTATGCGGTGGCCAACGCCGCCGCGTGGACGCTGACACCCGGTGAGGGGCGGCCGCCGCGCCTCGTGCCCGTCCTGGGCCTGGCGGGCTGTGTGGCTCTCGCCTTCGCCCTGCCCATGACGGCTGCGGTCTCCGGAGCCGCCGTCCTCGTCCTGGGCGCCGGTGCCTACGGTCTGCGGAAGGGCATGGCCGCAGGCTCCGCCCCCTGACTGCATGCTGTCGCCCTGACGCCGTCGCCCTTGGCGGCACCTCCCGAGGATGGGAGGAGGGGCCGACATTCCTTGCCCATCGGGCCCAACGTCCTTGCCATCAAGGCTGGTTGGCCTCTGTGCCGGGGGCGAAGAGCGGCGCCTGCGGGGCGCGGCGGACTCGGCGACTGGTGCGTCCCCGAGCACGTACCGGATCGGGCCGGTCGCGACCATGTGGAGGCAGGCCAGGCCGCCCAGGGTGAGCACGAGCAGGATCTCCTGCGTCGCGTACGCCACGGAGGACAGCGGGGCGGAGGCGAAGATCGGCAGCGCGAGCCGTTTGGAGAGCAGGGTCTCGCCCGGCTCCTCGCTGCGCACGGCGCGGCCGATCACGATGCGCTGGAGGGCGCCGGTCACGTGGAACACGGCGTGAGCGTGGGAAAGGCGTCGGCGGGTCGGCTTTCAAGAACCCGTCAAGGTTCTCGGCGGTGCGTACATACCGGGATGAAGCGTTCAGTCGATGCCGGAGACCTTGAATACCGTGCGCGCTGTCTCCTTGTCGATACGCGCCGCCATCTGCCGCAGCGCCGTCTCTCCGCAGCGGAGCAGGCCCCGGTCGACGCTGGTGCGGGCGTCGGTGTCGAGGACGTGCCACAGCGGGGGATTGGCGAGAAACACCTTCGGGTCGAGCTCAGCTCGGTTGCCGTCGGCGTCCCGCAGCACCAGGCGCTGGGCGACGCCGTTGGACCAGCGCACCGAGACCAGCCGGTCGGTGCGTACGGTGCGCTCGCCGAACAGGCCCCGCGAGACGAGGCGGCCCCGGCCCACCGACACCCGGGCCGGCCACAGCACCAGGAGCAGCAGGACGCCCAGGCTCAGCCACAGTGCGGCGCGCAGGTCGGTGAGGGTGCCGGCCAGTCCGTCGACCGTGAGCAGCAGGGCGAACAGCAGGGCCCCGTACCCCACGGCGGAGCGGGCCTCGCCCGCCCAGGTCGTGTCGTACGCGAGCGGCAGCGTCCGGTCTTCCGGCGCGGCATGCGTCGTCCGTCTCCCCATGCCGGGACCGTAGGCGCGCAGGGCGGAGATGTCGTCGTGCGACGGCCGGTCTTGATGGTGGACTGACGCATTCCTGACGCCGCGGAGATCAGGCGTCCGCGAGCCGGGCCTCCTCCAGGTCGAGGCTGCGCTGGAGGCGGCGGCGGGTGGTCTCGCTGATGCGGTGGTCGTCGTAGAGGCGCTGGAGTTCGGTGGCCTCCTCCACGATCAGATCGCGGCGCAGCTGGCGGTAGACGTGGTCGGCGGTCTCGGTGTGGCCGTTGGCGCCACCCATGTCGTCGAGGCGTTCGCGGGCGTGTTCCTGGCGGGCGAGCAGGGCGCGGCGGAGCCGGTCGGCGACCACGTCGGGCACGGCTTCCAGCTCGGCGATCTCCTCCAGACGGCGCAGCGCGGCACCGGCGAGGCTGAGCCGGGCCTGGGCCTCCTCGCGTTCGGTGTGGTCGGGTTCAAGGGCTATGCCGGAGCGGCGGACCACGGCCGAAAGGGAGAAGCCCTGCACCACCAAGGTCACCACGACCACGGCCGTCGTGAGGACAAGGACCAGGGGGCGCCCGGCGAGCGTGCTGCCGTCGGGCGTGACGGCGGGAATGGAAAGCGCGGCGGCCAGCGGCATCACGCCCCGGGTGCCGGCCCAGGAAAGCACCACGGGGACACGCCAGTTGGTCTTGGCCTTGCCGCTCCTGCGCTGGATCAGCGCGGAGAGTGGGAAGATCCACAGCATCCGGATCGCGATCAGGGTGCCGGCCAGGGCGAGTGCGTACAGCGGCCACAGGCGGTCGCCGTCGCCCAGTTCGCGGATCAGGCCGGGCAGCGAGAGCCCGATCAGGCTGAACACGACGCTTTCGAGCAGGAAAACCAACGTGCCGTACACGGCGTGCAGTTGGAGGCGTATGCGGGAGCTGGTCAGCCGGTCCGAACGGCCGCCGAGCAGCACCCCCGCGACCACCACGGAGGTGACCCCGGACGTGTGGGCGGCCTCGGCCAGGACGTAGGCCGCGTACGGAGTGACGAGGGCGATCACGGTCTCCAGGACCGGGTCCTCGGTGCGCCGCCGGATCAGCGCCACGAGACCGGCGGTCGCGGCCCCGATGAGGGTGCCGCCGCCCGCGAGGAGCGCGAACTCGCCGCCCGCGCCCGGCCACGAGACGGCGGATGCGGCGACCGCGACGCTCACCGCGACCTTGAACAGGACCAGCGAGGTGGCGTCGTTGAACAGGCTCTCGGCCTGGACGAGGACCTGGACCTTCGGGGGAAGCGCCAGGCGTCGGCCGAGCGCGGTGACCGCCACCGGGTCGGTGCTGGCGAGGACCGCTCCGAGAACCAGCGCCATCTGCCAGGGCAGCGGCGTCAGTACGGACGCGACGAAGCCCACCACCGCAGCCGAGGCCAGGACCAGGCCGAACGCGAGGACCCCCACCGGCTTCCACACGGCACGCAGCTCCCGCCAGGAGATCTCCTCGGCGCTCGCGTACAGGAGCGGCGGCAGTACGACGAGACCGATGAGTTCGGGCGTCACGTGGACCGCGGGGCTGCCCGGCAGCAGGGCCACGGTGAGACCGGCGACGACCAGGAGGGAGGGGGCGGGGATGCGCCATCGGCGGGCGCCCGTGGCCACCAGCGTGGCGAGCACCACGAGGAACAGGACCGTACCGACGCCGCGCATGCCGCCCCCAGGAACGAATGCGGGCCCCACTGGCCCGCAACGCCGACCAGACTTCCCGGCACACCGCCTTCACCCTATCGATACGCGGATCATCAAGGCGACGTCAACGAAAGGGCGGACCGCGACAGGGAGGCGTCAAGGGGCCCGCCCGGAGGGTGGCGGGCGTGTTCCCTGGAGGTGTCGCACCGTCGCTGTTCGCGTAGGGGAGTTGGATCGTCGTGAGCTTCGAGAACATCGTCGGACTGTGCGTGGCCGGATGCCTGCTCGGATACCTGATTTTCGCGCTGATCCACCCGGACCGGTTCTGAGGGCGGGCCGATCCGGCCGGCCGCCGCTGACCTGCGGGTCGTCTGGGTCAGGAACGTGTCAATGTCGTCCGCCTCGGCTCCTCTCCGCGGCGTTGTCCAGCGATGATCGGGAACACACTTCGCGCCCCGGCCGTGCGTGCTCCGCACGGCCGGGGCGCGCGTATGGCGTGAGGAGGCAGGTGCTGTGGTGGTGGAGCCGGATGTCCCGCCCCGAGGGGACGTCCCACCTGACCGGCCGGGTCGGTTGAAGGTCTATCTCGGGGCGGCCCCCGGGGTGGGCAAGACGTACCGGATGCTGGACGAGGCCCGGCGCCGTGCGGATCGCGGCACCGATGTCGTGGTGGGGTACGTCGAGTGCCACAAGCGCCCGCACACCCTCGCCGGACTCGCAGGCCTGGAGGTGATACCCAGAGCTCAACGCGCCTACCGGGGTGGGGAGTTCGAGGAGATGGACCTCGAAGCGGTGCTGGGTCGCCGCCCCAGGGTGGCGGTGGTCGACGAGCTCGCCCACTCCAACATTCCGGGCGGGCGGCACGCCAAGCGGTGGCAGGACATCGAGGAGCTGCTCGCCGCCGGGATCGATGTCGTGACCGCCGTGAACATCCAGCACCTGGAGTCCCTCAAGGACGTGGTGGAGAAGATCACTAGGGTGCCGCAGCAGGAGAACGTACCCGACGAGGTGGTGCGGCGGGCCCATGAGATCGAGCTGGTGGACATGCCCGCCCCGGCGCTGCGCCGCCGGATGGCCCACGGCAACATCTACGCGCCCGAGAAGGTGGACGCCGCTCTCGCCAACTACTTCCGGGTCGGAAACCTCACCGCGCTGCGGGAGTTGGCGCTGTTGTGGGTGGCGGACAGCGTGGATGACGCACTCCAGAAGTACCGCTTCGAGCACGGCATCGACCGGGTGTGGGAGACCCGGGAGCGGGTGGTCGTGGCGCTGACCGGCGGGCCGGAGGGGGAGACCCTGATCCGGCGGGCGGCCCGGATCGCCGACCGGTCGGTGGGCGGTGATCTCCTCGCGGTGCACGTGGCGCGCAGCGACGGGCTCGCCGCCGGGTCCTCGCCGGTGGCGCAGGTCCGCCAGCGGGCGCTGGTGGAGAGCCTGGGCGGCAGCTACCACTCGGTGGTCGGCGACGACATCGCCACCGCACTCCTCGAATTCGCCCGGGCCGAGAACGCCACCCAGCTCGTGGTGGGCACCAGCAGTCGCGGCCGCCTGGAACGGTTCGTGACCGGACGCGGCATAGGAGAGACGATCGTCGCGCTGTCCGGCGACATCGACGTCCACATGGTCACCCATGAACGGGCAGGCAGAGGGCGGCAGTTGCCGTCGCTTCGCCGCACCCTGTCGACCCGCCGGCTCATCGCGGGCCCGGTGGCCGGCCTCGTCCTGCCCCTCCTCCTCACCCTCCTGCTCGACGGGATGCGGGGCACCCTCAACCTCACCAGCGAAGCGCTGCTGTTCCTGCTCGCCGTCGTCGCGGTGGCCTGTGTGGGCGGTGTGGTGTCCGCCGTGGTCGCCTCCGTCACCGCATCGCTGCTCCTGAACTACTGGTTCATGCCGCCGGTGGGCCAGTTCACCTTCGCCGACGTGAACAGCGTCCTCGCCACCGTGGTGTTCGCGGTGGTCGCGGGGACGGTCGCGGCCGTCGTGGACCGCTCGCTGCGGCTCTCGCGCCGCTCGGCCAGGGCGACGGCGGAGGCGGAGACCCTGTCCTCGCTGGCCGGGTCGATCGTCCGGGGCGACCAGGCGATCCCGGCCCTGCTCGAACGTACCCGGGAGACCTTCGGGATGGACTCGGCCGAGCTCACCTCCGCACCGGTCACCGACACAGCCGCTGTACAGGTGCCGATCGGCGAGGAGGCGCATCTGGTGCTGCGCGGCCGCACCCTGCCGTCCTCCGAGCGCAAGGTCCTGGCCGCGTTCGCCGCGCACGTCACCGTGGCCGTCGAGCGGGCCCGACTGGCGGAAGCCGCCGCCGAGATCGAGCCGGTCAGGGCCGCCGACCGGATGCGTACGGCGCTGCTCGCCGCGGTCAGCCATGACCTGCGCACCCCGCTGGCCGCCGGGTGGGCCGCGATCGCCTCGCTGCGCAGCCGGGATGTGGAGTTCACGGACGAGGACCGCGACGAACTCCTCGCCACCGCGGACGAGTCGATGGCCCGGCTCGGCCGGCTCATCGACAACCTCCTCGACATGAGCCGCCTCCAGGCCGGCGCACTCGACCTGAGCCTGCGCGCCACCACCCTGGAAGAGGTGCTCCCCACTGCTCTGGAGTCGCTTCCCCCGCAGTCGCGCGTCGACATCCCGTGCCTGAACGCCGTCCCGGCAGTCCTGGCCGACCCGCCCCTCCTGGAACGCGTCGTCGCCAACCTCCTGAGCAACGCCGCCCGCCACACCCCACCGGATCGGGCTGTCCTGCTCACCGCGAGCACCCTCGACAACCGGGTCGAGGTACGGGTCATCGACCGCGGCCCGGGCTTGCCGGCCGAAGACCGCGAGCGCGCGTTCGTACCGTTCCAGCGGCTCGGCGACACGGACAACACCACCGGCGTGGGCCTCGGCCTGGCCCTGGCCCGCGGCCTGACCGAGGCCATGTCCGGCACGCTCACCCCCGAGGACACCCCGGGCGGCGGCCTGACCATGGTCCTGTCCCTGCCGGCCGCCGACCTGGCGAACTAGTCCGCATCGGGGAGCGGCTGCACCGTCGTTTGCGGCGCACGCGGGCTGATTGCGGCACGTGACCGGGACTGAGAGATGTGCGCGGTCGTAGGCGAGGAAGAGTTGCCGCGGTGCTGGGTCGGCCAAGGTCTCGGACTGGTCGTTGAACGGGTGATCGCGTGGTCGGGGTGGGGGGGCGAACACGAGGATCCACAGGCCGCGTTGAAGATCCACCCATCGAGGGGTGAATCCCCAGCGGGCCAGACGCTTCAGGTGGGCGTCGACCTCGGTGGGGAGCGCTGCCACCTGCCCGGTGGCGAGTTGGCGCAGGCGGCCCTGCGTGGCCCGCAGGGTCCGGATACGGCCGGTGAGTTCCTGGTCGATCTCGTGCAGGGCCCGTTCACGTCTACGCCGATGAGCGGCGTGGCCATGGGGCCTCCGCGGTGCGCGGGGTAGGGGTGTGGAGGCCGACGGTGGGGCGTTGCGCTCGGCATCGGGTGTCATCTCGCTTGGCGCGCACGAGCCGAAGGGCCGCACCTGGAGGTGACGGGCTCGGGAGGCATCGGGCTCCGGTTGGCCGGCGGGCGCGGACCGGATGCGGTGGATCCGGTCGGCGGCGTGGGTCATGTCGTCGATCCGCTCGCGCCAGGTGGCATGGTGCCGGTCCGGCGGAGTGGTGTCCACGGCGCTACGCGCTGCGGCCGGCAGTGTGTTCGCGTGCGGAGCCACGGGGGCGCTCGAACAACTCGGCGCCTTCTCGATGCTGGCCCTGTGCAATGACTGCTGCGGTCTGTGAGGCATCCGCGGCAGATGTCAGGGACCAGGCGCGCTCGTAGCGCACGTGCATCAGGGTGAACTACCGTTGTGTGTGCGATAGTTGACGCTCGTCCGGGTGCGGCCGGTTGAGGATGAGGCTGCCGGGCGGGACGAGGTCGGGGACGTTCACGGGCTCGGCGTGTCCGTCGTGAGTGGTGCCGGTGAGGCTGATGAGGGTGAACGTGGCCCGGCAGAACGTCCAACGGCGCAGCCGGTGGCCGGGCAGCGGGGTGAAGCCGTAGATCATTCACTGGCCAGAGCTCTCCACGGCACTTCACCATCAGCGCCCCGACCTGGCACCAGGACGAATCTAGGACGTCCGACGGGCCCGCGCCCATAACGTCACCACCGTCGGATTCGCCGAAGGCCAGGGGGGGTGGGCGATGCGCGCCGAATCACCATGCGGCAAGAGATCCGCTCTCTCGCAGCCACGAAAGCGATCTCCTGACTGGCGTCATCAACTGTCGTCATCAGGGCAGCGCAGTCGAGTCCGAAACGGGCTCCCTGGCACGCGCTCGTTGCGATGACCTTGCAGTTTCGGCGCCGGGCCAATCAGAGCCGGCTGCTCGTGCCCCCTTCGGGGCTCTGAAAGCAAGGCACGATCGCTCCGTCCACGGTCAAACCGATGCCCGGCCCCGACCCGGGCCGGGCCACTCAAGGCAGGAGACAGCACCCATGCTCAAGCTCCCCAAGCCCCGACGCGCTATCGCCCTCACCGCCGCCACCCTCGCTCTCGCCGGTGGTGCCGCCATCGGCGCCGGCGGCACCGCGCAGGCTGCCGCCCCCAGTTGCGCCACCATCAACATCGGCAACCCCGCAACATCAACGCCGACGGCATGTACGCGGGCCAGGTCGAGCAGCAGTACGACGGCTGCGGCAACGTCCGAGCCCACTTCCAGTACTCCCACAACTACTGGCTCGGCCACAGCGGCACTGCCTGGTCGGCCCACCCGTGCGTGCAGACGCTGAACTACGTGGGTCAGGCGTGCGCCGGCGGTGACACGGTCGACGGCCCGCAGGACGTGTATTCCGGGTGGGTGCCCATCCACTCGGCGAACCCCGACACCTGGCAGGCGATCGTCACCATTCCCTATGGCTGCTCCCCGGCCGGCGGTTCCTGGCACGCCTACGCCAACGGCGCGAACTGGGGTGATTACTCGTCGTGCTGACCCGTACGGCCAGTGGGGGCGAGGGGCCTGGACGGGGTATCCAACCTCACCGCCGTGCGTCACCAGCTGACGGACGGATCACCGTGACGGCCTGCCTCGGACCACTCCAGGGCAGGCCGTCACGCATGCGGAGAGCTACGCTGCCCGGCCGACTTCGCGTCTCGAAGGTGCGCAGTTCGTCGAGGGCGGTGCCGAGAACTTCAGCACGGGGGAGAGGGCGTGGCGGAGCGGGCCATCCCGATCAGCTCCTCGCCGTCGATGAGCCACACCGCCTCCGCATCAGCGAGGGCTCCGGGGGCCGGGGTCCGGGCCGTCCTGTTCGTCGAAATTCAGGCTGGCCGCCATGCGATCGAGGAGGATGGCCCGCTGGGTCGAGAGCGGTTTGTCGGCGCGCAGGTGGCGATGCATGCGGTTGCGTGGGTGCGGAACCGGTACAGGGCTGCTCATAAGAAGGGACTTGCCCAGCACGGCCGGGCGGGCATGGACCAGCCGGATGCCGTCTGTCCGCCCGGCCTGGACGGACAGACGATGGGGTAGGTCCAGAGCGGCGGTCGATCGCGGGTACAGGCACCCATACCTGCCCCGCCCTTGGCTTCGGAGGCTCTCGCCCCGACGTCTTCGGCGGCCCTGCCCGTCTCACGTTTCTCCGGCATCCGACTCAGGCAGGGCCCCTCGGGCCGCCCGGCAACTCGGAGAGCTGGAAGGCGGTGGCTCGTTCAGCACATGGTGCGGGTGACCGTGGTGTCGGGGATTTCGGCGGCCTTGTAGTTGCTGTGGTTTCCGGTCAGTTTGGCCTGGGTGCCGAAGGTCTTGAAGGTGAACTGACCATGAGTCTTTCCGTCGCAGGTGAAGCGGAACGCGCTGGTGGTGAGGGTGGGTGCGTCACTCAGCCCGTTGTAGACCAGACCGAAACCACCACTCTTCACCAGTTTTTTCTTCCCGTCACGGATCTCGAACTGTCCGCTCACACGGCAGTTCATCTGGCTCCAGCCGATGACCTGCCCGCCCCAGCACTTTGCCTGGAAGGAACCGTGGGGGCCGCCGTAGGTGCTGAGACAGGTCTGCCAACGCACTGAGGTCCACTGGTCGGAACTGTAGGTGTCCGTCTCCGGAGTGCAGGTTTCGTCGGCGGCCTGACGAGCGGCAGGTGCTACGGAGCCGGTGTGCGGGGGCGCCGCCGCTGTCGTTGCGGCCACCGTCATGCAGACGGCGGCGACAACACCGATCATATTGGTCGTCTTCACATGCGGGTGAACGACGACTGCCGCGAACGGTCACTCTGGACAACCCGACAGACACCGGCCCGTCGCTTCGCCTGTCGTGCGGGGTTGTGCAGCCTCCCTGCCGGCTTTCGAGGCCCCTTCGACGGCGGTCTGGATGCTGCCTTCGCAGTGGCGTGTGTCCTGGGTGCCGAGAGCCAGGGGCGAGGTACCCCTGAGACTGCCGGAGTTGGAGGGGTAGAGCGACCTGAGGGAGCGGGAGGCTTCGGGCCAGATCCGGCCCGGTGACCCGATCCTCCTGACCCGCTGTGGACGCAGGCTTGCCCCGCCGATCTGGACGACTGCCGTTTTCGTCAAGCGCTGCGAGGTGACGGCAACCCGGCCCGTGCCCATCCCGCCGCAGTTCGTGCGCATCCTCCTTGCGCACATCGGACGGTTCGGTGTGGCACCGGATGGTCGACTGTTCCGGAAGTGGGACCGCATCACCCAGGGCTCGGCACCTGCGGGGTGAGTCGGGGCTTGGTCCGTGTCTGGTCCGGAAGCACTGGTCAGGCGCGGGATGGGGCGGGAGGAACTGGGAGGTACAACCTGCGTCGGTCCCGGTGCTGATCGGGCCGGACGGAAGGCGCCTGACGGGCGGAAGCCCAGGTCGGGTGTCTCTTCTTGTGCCTCTGGAAGGAGCCCAGCTTCTTCGGCGAGTACACCAGCAAGTTCTTCGTCTGCTGGTGGTACGCGGCCCCTCCTGCCTTTGGCCTGCGGAAACGAAGGGAATCGCCAGATGCGGAGCCGAGTTGGTCCGCACTTGGTCCGGATCTTGCTGCGGGGTTTTGAGAGCGGGAGCTTCGCGTAGCGCCTCATGGCACAGGTGGGCGGAAGCGTCTTGTGGTGTCCACGTGGTCTGGGTCGATGACTGAGCATGCTCTGTGATTCTGGGCGGGGTTGAAGTGGCGGGCCGGAGGGTGGGTGGGTGCCCCGATCAACCAACTCGAGGCCGTCCTCGAGACCGCCGACCCGGCGCTGCGGGAGGAACTGGCCCAGCTGGGCAATGCGGAACATTTCCGCACCTGCGCACGGCTCGCCGACGACCGTGAGAACGACGGGGACGGTGAAGAGACGGTGCTGCGGGCCATCCGTATCACCCTGTGCCTGCTGGCCCACCGGATCGGGTAGCTCACCGAGCGGCTCCAGGACCTGGAACAATGTGTGGCCCGGCTGGTGGAGTGCCATGCCCGTAGCTGTTGGCCGTGGTGGGCATCGGCCCGGATGCGGCCGTCGCCCTGCTGATGGCCTCAAGGAGGTCAAGAGCCGACGCGCAAACATCCGGTTCCTCCAACGTTGCGCTGACCGCGAGGTCTTCCATCTGGGCAGGCCGATACATCTACTTTTCTGCCAAGCAGTAGGGGCAGTCGTGACAGGGCGCAGGCTGACGTCGGGGCCGGGAGTGTGACCGGCCCCGGCGGGAGTGGTGGTCAGCTGAAGTGCCACCGGAAGTACAGGTCGGAGGGATCACACGGCATGGTCTGTGGGACGTTGCCGTTGCGGACGGTGGATGTTGCCAGGCAGAGCCCGCTGGATACGTTCTGCCACACCTGGTACCAGCCGGAGGGCGGTCCGTTGGGGTTGTCTGCGAAATAGACGCGCCACTGCTGCGTGAGTGCGGACCAGTCGCAGGGCGCTGTCATGGTGACGGCTCCGCCTCCCGAGGCCGGAGCGGTGATGCACCAGCCGGTGCGCTGGTTGGTGAAGGTGAACACGCCGGTGCCGGAGTTGTAGCCGGTTATCCATTTCTCGTCGGAGCCGCCGTCGCACGACCACATCTGGAGCTTCGCGTTGTTCTCGGTGGCATTGTCGAGGCAATGGCTCGAGTTCCAGACGTTGATCCTGTTGATGCTGTCGGCGTGTGCGGGTGCTCCGGCCACGGCGAGGGCGAGCAGTGCCAGCACGGCGGTGACGAGGGTGAACAGTCTGTGTCGGATGGGCATGGGCGTTCCCGTTGGGTTGTTGGAGGACTGGCCGGAGAGACGTTTCCGGTGATCGGTTTCCGAGAGACGTTGTCTCCGCTGTTCCGGGGATCTCTTGCGCGGGGTCCTTTGTGCTGGATCGTGCGTTGAGCTTGGTTGGGCCGGGGTACGGTGTCGAGACGTGCTGTGTTCAGCGGGTTCGTTCGCCGGGCACGCGCATTGGCGGGACGCCGTGGACACGGGACCGAGTGGGCAAGTGTCCGCTCTCGCCTCGGTGGCGTCGGGCTGAGCCACAGAGACGGCAGCTCGGCCCCGGGTTCGGGCGGGTGCCGTTACCCGGGCCGACCGCCTCAACTGGAGCCGCGGCGCACGCAGATGCCTGGGTCGGCTACTGCCGGGGGCGCAGGGAGAGCCGTCCCGTGAGGGCGGATCATGGGCGGCGGCCGAGGTGGTGAAGAGGGACTCCGCGCTACGTCAATCGGACGGGACAACCCGCTCTCTTCACCGGCGTGGCCGCTGGTATCGGCCGTAGGAGGCACGTAGGGCGCACGTAGAACGCCGGGCTCCGGCGACGGAATCGCCCGACGAGCCGCACAGCCGTGACGTCCCGACCGGTCATCGCCGGTCCAGGTAGTGATGCCCAGCACGTGTCGGACGTGCGCGCCGGAAATCGTTACCGACCCCGATGATCGAGATCCGCATTCGGACAGCCATCGCGCCACCTTCCTTCGGCTCCGGTCCCACCCTGCGGACAGCGAGGCGCGGAAGGGCATGGGCCGAATTTCTCCGACTGGGGCCGGTTCGCCTCTCACGGCGTGCACGGCCCGGATGGAAGCGTCCCCAGCGGGCGTCTGGCCCGAGGCAGTCGTCCCGCACGACCGGAGGCGAACGCACAGGAACGCCCGACCATCCCGCCCGGAACGAGAGGCAGACACCGTGCCCGAGCAACGCCCGCTCAACCTGGCAGCGCTGGACGCCCATTGGCGCGCGGCGAACTACCTGGCCGTCGGCCAGATCTACCTGATGGCCAACCCGCTGCTGACCGAACCGCTGCGGCCCGAGCACATCAAACCCCGGCTGCTCGGCCACTGGGGCACCTCACCCGGCCTCAACCTCGTCCACACCCACCTCAACCGCGTCATCAAGAACCGCGGCCTCGACGCACTCTGCATCTGGGGTCCGGGCCACGGCGGTCCTGCCGTTCTCGCCAACTCCTGGCTGGAGGGCACCTATTCAGGGATCTACCCGGACATCGCCCGGGACGCCGAGGGCATGGGCAGACTCTTCCGCCAATTCTCCTTCCCCGGCGGGGTGCCCAGCCATGTCGCCCCCGAGACGCCCGGCTCGATCCACGAGGGCGGCGAACTCGGCTACTCCCTCGCGCACGCCTACGGTGCCGCCCTGGACAACCCGGATCTGCTGGTCACGTGCGTGATCGGCGACGGCGAGGCCGAGACCGGCCCGCTCGCCGCCTCGTGGCACTCCAACAAGTTCCTCGACCCCGTCCACGACGGTGCGGTCCTGCCGGTCCTGCATCTCAACGGCTACAAGATCGCCAATCCGACGGTGCTCTCGCGCCTGCCGAAAGCCGAACTCGACTCCCTGCTCAGGGGGTTCGGTCACGAGCCGGCGTACGTCACCGGCTCCGACCCCCAAGAGGTCCACCGGGCCATGGCCCACGCCATGGACCAGGCCCTCGACCGCATCGCCGCCCTCCAGCACGCCGCCCGCACCGGCCAGGCCACCGGCCGCCCACCCTGGCCCATGATCGTGCTGCGTACCCCCAAGGGCTGGACCGGCCCGGCAATCGTGGACGGCAACCCGGTCGAGGGCACCTGGCGCGCCCACCAGGTGCCGCTCGCCTCGGTGCGCGAAAACCCGGGCCATTTGCGGCAGTTGGAGGCATGGCTGCGCTCCTACCGCCCCGACGAACTCTTCGATACCGACGGCCGCCCCACCGCCCAGGTCCTGGACTGCATCCCGGAGGGCAACCGCCGCCTGGGTGCGACCGCGCACGCCAACGGCGGACTGCTCACCCGCGCGCTGCCCGTTCCGCCGCTGGAGCACTTCGCCGTGCCCGTCGACAAGCCGGGCGCCACCACGCACGAGCCGACCCGCGTGCTGGGCGGCCTGCTCGCCCAGATCATGGCCGACACCGCCGAACGCCGCGACTTCCGCGTCGTGGGCCCGGACGAGACCGCCTCCAACCGTCTGTCCGCGCTCTTCGAGGTGACCGGCAAGGCGTGGCAGGCCGACACCCTGCCCACCGACGAGCACTTGGCCCCGGACGGCAGGGTGATGGAGATCCTCTCCGAACACAGCTGCCAGGGCTGGCTCGAGGGCTACACCCTCACCGGCAGGCACGGCCTGTTCTCCTGCTATGAGGCGTTCGTCCACATCGTCGACTCAATGGTCAATCAGCACATCAAGTGGCTCAAGACAGCACGCCGGTTGCCCTGGCGTGCACCGGTTCCCTCCCTCAACTACCTGCTCACCTCACATGTGTGGCGCCAGGACCACAACGGCTTCTCGCACCAGGACCCCGGCTTCGTCGACCACGTGCTCAACAAGAGCCCCGAGGTCGTACGGGTCTATCTGCCCCCGGACGCCAACACCCTCCTCTCCGTCACCGACCACGTCCTGTCCTCCCGCGACTACGTCAACGTGATCGTCGCGGGCAAACAGCCCTGCTTCGACTGGCTCTCGATGGACGAGGCACGCGTCCACTGCGCCCGGGGCGCCGGCATCTGGGAATGGGCCGGCACCGACGACGGAAGCCGGGCACCCGATGTGGTGCTGGCCTGCGCGGGAGACGTTCCCACCCAGGAAGTCCTGGCGGCGGCCTCGCTGCTGCGCCGTCACCTGCCCGATGTGGCCGTCCGCGTCGTGAACGTCGTCGACATGACGAGGCTGCTACCTCGCGAGGAACATCCGCACGGCATGGGCGACTCGGAGTACGAGGCTCTGTTCACGCCGGACAAGCCGGTGATCTTCGCCTACCACGGCTACCCCTGGTTGGTGCACCGCCTCGCCTACCGCCGCTCCGGCCACGCTCACCTCCACGTGCGCGGCTACAAGGAGGCCGGCACCACGACCACGCCCTTCGACATGGTCGTACGCAACGACCTCGACCGCTACCGCCTGGTCATGGACGTCATCGACCGCGTCCCCGGCCTCGCCGTCCGCGTGGCCGCCGTCCGCCAGACCATGGCCGACACCCGCACCCGCCACCACGCCTGGATCCGCGAACACGGCACCGACCTGCCCGAGGTCGCCGACTGGACCTGGACGGACTGAGCGTGGCAAGGGACACCACAGCACCGGGCCGTCCCGTTGTTCCTGGGCATCCCTCAGCTCCCTGGGAGTGTCGCCGAGTGGTCGGGCACGTACGACTGGAGATCCCTCGGCGGGCGCCTGTAACCGGTGGTGGGCGGGCGCTCGGGAAGGGCGAGTTCGGGCGGGGCCGCATCGTGGTACGGCACGGTCGACAGCAGGTGGGCGATCATGTTGAGCCTGGCCCGGCGTTTGTCGTCGCTGTCGACGACGTGCCAGCGCGCCTCAGCGATGTCGGTGTGGACGAACATCTCGTCCTTGGCCCGCGAATAGGCTTCCCACCGAGTGATGGATTCGAGGTCCATGGCGGAAAGCTTCCAGCGCCGCGTCGGGTCGCCGAGCCGACGCCGGAACCGCTGCTCCTGCACGGCATCGCTCACCGAGAACCAGTACTTGCGGAGCATGACGCCGTCCTCCACCAGCATCCGCTCGAAGACCGGGCACTGCCGAAGGAAGCGCTGGTACTCCTGCTGCGTGCAGAAGGCCATCACATGCTCGACACCGGCCCGGTTGTACCAGCTCCGGTCGAACAGCACGATCTCCCCGGCGGCGGGCAAATGCTCGCAGTAGCGCTGGAAGTACCACTGCGTGCGTTCGCGCTCCGTGGGGCGTGGCAGGGCCACGATCCGCGCCACCCTCGGATTGAGGTGCTCCGCGACCCGCTTGATCGTGCTGCCCTTGCCCGCGGCGTCCCGGCCCTCGAAGACCACGACGAGTCGGGCGCCTTCGAGTCGGACCCACTCCTGCAGCTTGACCAGCTCGGTCTGGAGCCGGAACAGCTCACGCTCGTACACCGCCCGCCGCAGCGTGATCGCCTCGGAGCGGAGACGAGACTTCGGCGCGCCGCGTCCGTCACCCGGCATCGTTCGAACCTCCCACGGGGGAGAGCCTCCCGCCCGTGCCGGGGGAGCGCCAGTGCTGGGGCGCTGAATAGGGCTTTCCGGCCCCCTTGCCGTACCCGAGAGCCCCTGGGTAGGTGATCGATGTCCCGGACAGTGTGGAGGCAAGGGATGCCCACCGGAGCCGTCGATCCCGGCCCCCGGCCCCCTGCGGCAGGAGTTGGAGGGAAGTCCGTTGACGCTACCGCCGTTCGACCCGAAGGACGCGGAGACGCTGGTCAGGGATGCCGTGTCCGCGCCGTCCCTCCACAACGCCCAGCCGTGGCGATTCCGGGCCCTCCGGGAGACCGGAACCTTTGAGCTGTACGCCGACCGGCTACGTGCCGTCCCCGCTGGCCGACCCTGTCGACAGGGCGCTCCATCTCGGCTGCCGAGCGGCGCTGTTCAACCTGCAGGTCGCCGTCGCCCGCCGAGGCAGGCACCCCCGGGGCGACCTCCTGCCCGATCCGTCGCGACGCGATCTGCTCGCGGCCGTGCGGACGACGGATCGCCCGTCAGCGGACCAGGAGCTCGACGCGTTGTATTCCGCCATCAGCCGGCGGCGCACGAGCCGCTACCCCTACGCGGACATCGCCGTACCGGAGGCGGTGCGGGCGGACCTGTGCCGGGGTGCCCAAGCCGAGGACGCCGTGTTGGACTACCCCGGTCCACGGCACGTCCAGCCGTTGCTCACGCTGGCCGAGGATGGACCTCGCGACGACCGGGACCCTGGCAGGGAGGCAGAGCCGGCCCGCTGGACCCGCCTGGGCCCGCAGATCGCCGACACCGCCGACGACGGCGTTCCCGAGTACGCCTTCGGGCCGCGCAAACGCACGGGTGGAGCGGCAGTTCGCGACTTCGCGGGGGACCGCCCGGTCGCGGGCAGGGGCTCCGCCGATTTCGGAGCGGCGCCGCTGCCTGCCCTGTTGGGAACCGCCGGCGACGAGCCCGTGGACTGGCTGCACGCGGGTCAGGCCCTGGAGCGCGTCCTCCTTCTGGCCACGCGCCGCGGCCTGGTCGCCTGTCCCACGACCGAGGCCCTGGAATGCAAGGAACTGCGCTGGACGCGCGTGATCCCCTGTCGGCCATGGCCTACGTCCAGATGGTGTTGCGCATGGGTCACGGGCCCACTGGGCCCACGACGGGGCGGCGTGCAGTGCGTGACGTACTCGAGATCGCGTGAACCCGTCCGGCCGCCTGCACGGTCCGGCGTCGCTCAGGTGGGGCCGAACGGCCCATGCGCGGGGGCGGAACGGTCCCTCCACGTGGGGTCGGTGCCGGCAGACGCCGGATGTCGGGAGGAACGGTCCGCACTCCCGCGCGGATGTCCCGACGGCCCCTCTCAGCCTGGGGGACTTCCCCGAAAAGTCCCCCAGAGGTCCTCGCGGCGCGGCTTAGGGGAGGGGGCCGCCGCAAGGATCCACCGGCCGGACCGCGACTGCCTCATGGAGCGGCGGCCGTGGGCTTCTCGAGTCCCAACTCGGATTCTCTGCGGGCGTCAACGGCGCCGCCGTGACCGTTCCCGGAAACTCACGCAGTGTCTTTGTCTCTCCGGGATCCAGCTGCCGCCTCTCTGCGGTTCCTGTATCGCTTCCGCGCTCACAGGCCCGGGAGGAGGCAGCGGACTTTTGGAGTTGAGGGCGCCGGGCTGTGTCTCCACTGAGGCCAGGGAAGGCAGTTCATGCCCTACGCCGACACGGCTCTCACCGTGGACAGTGGCCCGAGCCCGCCTGATTGCGGGAGGAAGCTCTCGTCGGGGCCGCTCTGGCCGCGCCGGCGACGGCACGGATCGATGCGAGGGGTGCCGCGGGGCACCCGACAGCGGCGACCGGCTCGTACGGAATGAGGCAACTCCGTCGCCGCAAGGGGAGCCGTCGGACGACGGCGAAGTCAAGGACAATGCGGGCTGGTGGCCGCCTGGATCTCCCTGTGCTCCGGCGTGGGTCAGTGGGTCAGTGGGTAGGAGTGTCGGCCCGAGGCCTCGTCGATCTCGGAATGTGCCTTCTGCAACAGCTGCGACGCGAGATCCATGAGCGCACGCGCACCAGCGATCTCTTCTCCGACCCGTAGCTGATCCGGGTCGGAGGGGTGGCGCATGGCGTAGCCGCGTGCCTTGATCTCGGAACCGTCGGCGAGCCTGATCAGGGCCGCCGCGCCTGTGCGCTGCCCTTCCTCCGAGAATTCCAGTTCCACATGCCATCCGACGAGTGTGGACATGGCACACCACCTCCAGAGGCCACCCCCGCTGCCTCCAGCATGCGCTCCCCGAGCTCCGGGCACGACCGGAGCCTTCGGCCACCCCTGCCTGCCGGTGACCGGGCGACCTGATGCCCGAGGTCTCCCCCGGCGGTCGTCATGGTGACGCTTGGCACCAACAGCTGCGGGAATCCCCTGTCTCCCGGGCTCCTGCCGATCCGCTCGCCCTGTGTGGCAGGGCACCCCACCGATGCGGACCTTCACGGCCAACCGCCACGTCGACAGGCAGGGCCACCGTGTGTCCGTGGTCGGCCCGTGAGCGGCCGGTGTGCCGGGTCAGGCTTTCTTGACCACGCTGGACTTGAGCTGCATGGGGCCGAACCCGTCGATCTTGCAGTCGATGTCGTGGCCGTCCACGCCGTTCACCAGGCGGATGTTGCGCACTTTGGTGCCCGCCTTGATGCCGCTCGGGCTGCCCTTGACCTTCAGGGTCTTGACCACCGTGACCGTGTCGCCGTCGGCGAGCACGTTGCCGACCGCATCCCTGATCACCCCGCCGTCGGCGCCGCTGCCCGCGTCTTCGGCGGATGCGGGCGACCACTCGTGGCCGCACTCGGGACAGACCAGGAGCGCACCCATCTCGTAGGTGTACGCACTGGAGCATTCGGGGCAGGGGGGCAGGTTCTCGGTCACCGGACGACCATCTCACGCCAACTATCCGAATTGCAAAACTCTGCAATTCAATAGATGCTGTGCTCTGCTGAGTCCCTGGGCAGCCGGGGGCGCAGCACTGCATGAAGGAGAGGGTTCGTGTCCGTTCCGCTGTATCAGGCCAAGGCAGAGTTCTTCCGGATGCTGGGGCACCCGGTGCGCATACGGGTGCTGGAGCTGTTGCAGGACGGGCCGATGCCGGTACGGGATCTGCTCTCCGCGATCGAGATCGAGCCGTCCGCGCTGTCGCAGCAGCTGGCGGTGCTGCGCCGCTCGGGGATCGTTTCCTCCACCCGGGAGGGCTCGACGGTGGTGTACGAGCTGGCCGGTGGTGACGTCGCTGATTTGATGCGGGCCGCGCGGCGGATCCTGACCGAGATGCTGGCCGGGCAGAACGAGCTCCTGACCGAGCTGCGGGATGCTGAGGTCGCGGCGCATTGAATACGTCGCCGACGCGGCTGCGGCGGGTCCGGGCGGGGAACCCGGTGCGTTTCCTGCTGCCCGCCCGCGCCGATCTCACGGAGATGGGCCGCAGTCCGCGCCGCGACCTGCTGGCCGGTCTGACCGTGGCGATCGTGGCGCTGCCGCTTGCGCTCGGCTTCGGTGTCTCCTCCGGTCTCGGCGCGGAGGCCGGGCTCGCGACCGCGGTGATCGCGGGTGCGTTCGCGGCGGTCTTCGGCGGGTCCAATCTCCAGGTGTCCGGACCGACCGGGGCGATGACTGTCGTGCTGGTACCCATCGTTGTCCGATACGGGCCGACCGGCGTCCTGACCGTCGGCCTGATCGCCGGGTTCCTGCTGGTCGCGCTCGCCGTGCTGAAGGCGGGCAGGTACATGCAGTACGTGCCGGCCCCGGTGGTGGAGGGCTTCACCCTGGGCATCGCCTGCGTTATCGGCCTGCAGCAGATCCCGAATGCGCTGGGGGTGGCCAAGCCCGACGGCGACAAGGTGCTGGTGGTGACCTGGCGGGCGATCCAGGAATTCGTACATACGCCGAACTGGACCGCCGTCGCCCTGGCTTTGGGCGTGGCGGTGCTGATGCTGGTCGGCGCCCGGCTGCGGCCCACCATCCCGTTCTCCATCGTCTCGGTGATCGCCGCGACGATCACCGCCCAGCTCTTCCGCCTGGACGCAGCCAAGCCGATCGGCGACCTGCCGTCCGGGCTCCCGGCCCCCTCCCTCGGCTTCCTCGACCTGTCCGCGGTGGGCTCGCTGCTCGCCCCGGCCGTCGCCGTCGCCGCGCTCGCGGCGCTGGAGTCGCTGCTCTCGGCCCAGGTCGCCGACGGGATGACGGTGGGCCAGAAACACAACCCGGACAAGGAACTGCTCGGGCAGGGCCTCGCCAATATTGCCGCGCCGCTGTTCGGTGGCGTGCCCGCCACCGGTGCCATCGCCCGCACCGCGGTGAACGTGCGCACCGGTGCCTCCTCCCGGCTCGCAGCCCTCACCCACGCCGTCGTCCTCGCCATGATCGTTTTCGCAGCCGCCCCGCTGGTCTCGAAGATTCCGCTAGCCGCGTTGGCCGGGGTACTGATCGCGACCGCGATCCGGATGGTCGAAGCCGGCTCGCTGTGCGCCATGGCGAAAGCCACTCGCTCGGACGCCTTGATACTCGTCCTGACCGCCGCCGCCACGATCGCCCTCGACCTCGTCCACGCCGTGATCATCGGCCTGGCCGTGGCCGGAGCCCTCGCCCTGCGGGCGGTGGCCAAGCAGGCCCGCCTGGACCGGGTCGACTTCATCCCCGACCTGCCCGGCGAACACAGCGCGGAGGAACACGCCCTGCTGGCCGAGCACATCGTGGCCTACCGGCTTGATGGCCCGCTGTTCTTCGTCGGCGCCCGCCGCTTCCTCCTCGAACTCAGCGAGGTCGCCGACGTGCACGTGGTGATCCTGCGGATGTCGCGGATCACGACCCTGGACGCCACCGGCGCACTCGTCCTCAAGGACGCGGTCCAGAAGCTGAACCGGCGCGGCATCGTCGTGATGACCTCCGGCATACGGCCCGGCCAGCGCCAAGTCCTCGACTCCGTCGGCGCACTGGACTTGCTGCGCCTGGAGGGCCGCGAGTACGCCACCACCCCCGAAGCCATCGTCGGGGCCCGCACCTACCTGGAGGACGCCGGTGTGCTGACCGCCCCTCCCGCCCACTCGGCCCGCGCCAGCGTCCAGGAGCACGCCAGATGACCATCCTCACACCCCGCCGCATGGTCGAGATCTCCGGGACCGAGGCCCTGTGGCTGCTCGAAGGCGCCGTCCGGGGACGACTCGTGTACGTCCAGCGGGAGGGCGCGGTCGTGCGTCCGGCCGTGCACCGGCTCAAGTACGGCCGCCTGATCGTCCGTTCCCCGGCCCGGGCCGCCGCGTCGTCCGGGAGGGCCACCCTCACCCACCAGGCGGACGAGATCAAGGTCGCGGGCGGAACCGGGTGGACGGTCACCGCCGTCGGCCCTGCCGAGGTCATCAAAGACCCGGATGAGGCCGCGCACTACCGGCGGACGCTGTTCGGCTGGGCGCACGGCCCGCACGACACCCTCGTCCGCATCCAGCCCCAGCGGGTGACGGGCTACCGCCTCGCCCATGCGGAGAGTGTCCGATGAACATCCCGCTCGAAACCCTGCCCCACCGGCACGTGCTGACCCTGCCCTCCATGGGCTCCGC
The DNA here is from genome assembly GCF_039532965.1 of Streptomyces mauvecolor. Lineage (NCBI taxonomy): Bacteria > Bacillati > Actinomycetota > Actinomycetes > Kitasatosporales > Streptomycetaceae > Streptomyces > Streptomyces mauvecolor. The sequence continues at coordinate 657,498 of NZ_BAAASQ010000008.1, forward strand.
CGTCCGCATCGCCCGCGAGACCACCGAACAGGTCCTGGCCGAATGGGGCATCGCCCGGCGTCACCCGACCGTCGATCCGGCGCTGTTGATCCTCAGCGAGCTGGTCACCAACAGCATCCAGCACGCCGCCGATGTCTCGCCGATGATCACCGTGATCTACGCGGCGGGCGCGGACACTTTTGCGTTCGGCGTTCACGACCGCCATCCCTACCAGCCTGCCCTGTTCTCGGCGGTCACCGGTCTCGGTGGCAGCGGGCTGGGCATGGTCATGGAACTCACCCTCAACCTGGGCGGCACCGCGGTGGTACGCGGTGACGCGGACGGCAGGGGAAAGAGCATCTGGATCACCCTCCCCCTGTGAACACCCTCAACTCCCGCAGGTCCTGGCACGAATGAGGTAGCGAGCATGACCATCCAGTGGCGCTACACCACCCACGACAACCTCGGCGTCCTGTCGGTGGCCGGGCACCTCGGCGGCGACGCGGTCGACCGGTTCACCGGCGCGATCGGCTGGGTGACGGCACGCGGCACCGGACCGGTCGTGCTCGACCTGACCGAACTGCGCGGCTGGTCCGCCGGCGGCCGGCTCGCCATCGCCCGGGCCGCCCAACTCCTCGCCGTACAGGGCCGCGTGCTGGAGCTTGCCGCGATCCCGGCCGACGGCTCCATCGTCCCCGACGGTACGCACCCGCCCATCCCCGTCCACTGCGACCTGCCCGCCGCGCTCACCGCCCATCAAGTCTCCGAGGAACAGCGCCAGTGGCGCACCGCCGACTGGCCCGAAGAGCGCCATGCGGCGAACCGGAACCCGACGTAGGCGAGTCGCAGGAATGTCTTCGGTACCACCAGGCAGCAAGGCCGGTCGGTGGGTGATCCGGGTTCGTCATCGAGCCGCTAGCCGGGCTTCGGCTACACCCTCGGCAACTCCCTGCGCCGTGTGCTTCTTTACTCGATTCCCGGCGCCGCGGTCACGTCCGTCAGGATCGAGGGCGTCCTGCAGGGTTCAGCACAGTGCCGGGCGTCAACGGGGACCTGGCCGACCTCATCTTGAACATCAAGCAGCTGGCCGTCTCCTCGGAGCACGACGACCCGGTCGTGATCTAGCAGAGCAAGCAGGGCCCGGGTGCAGCCCGCCCGGATTCGCCCCGACCGTCGCTGCAGACATCTTTGGCGATGCCGACGACGCTGCGGAGGTCGGGGGATCCGAGCCCGAGCAGTTCTGGTCGCCATAGCGGATCGGACCGCGCCGGCCGGCGCACGACGAGCACTTCGCAGCGCCGAAGCCGCGGCCACCACGCCGGCATCTGGTCTCCAGGGGGAGGGGATCCGGTTGCGTCCCCATGCCAGGAGCGGCCAGTTCGGCGATGAGTGCGCCGGCGCCGAGCAGGTCCTCGGTCGCGGGGCGCAGGCTGCCGCCGGGCCAGTGCTCGCCTGCGGCGATCGCGGTGACGGGGCGGGCCGAGGTCCCGTAGCCCTGGGAGATGAGCCAGCTGCCGACCGCTTCCACGGTGCGCAGACAGGCCGCCACGACGGTGGTCCCCGTGGTGGCGGCCAGGGCGGCGATGGCCGAGCCGTCCGGGCAGGGCAGCACCAGTCGCGCGGTGGGAGGCGCGATGCGCAGGCCGGCCGGGGAGAGCGGCCACGGAGCCTTGAGGGTGAGGTCGTGGCGGGGGACCGCGAGCTTCGCGCCTCCGCGGCGCGCGTAGGCCGCGGCGATCTCGTCGCCGGGCGCGCAGGGGTGGATACGGGTGCCGAGCTGGGCGGCGACGCTCACCGTGGTGGAGAACGACAGCACGTCCACGACCACGAGGCAGCCGTCCGGGTCGGCGAGCCGGACGGCGCCGTGCATGCCCCAGTCGAATCGGACGCCCTTGCCGGGCTGTTCCGCCCACCAGATGTGTTCGCGCATCGGGGTGGTCAGCGGCCGTCTTCCCGTTCCTCGGCGGTGGGCGGTTGGGGCTTGGGGCGGCCGACGAAGGCCAGCTTGAGCATGCTGCCGCAGCGTGGGTACGGTCCGTCGGCCACGACGGCGGTGGGCCGGCACTTGAGGCGGCAGGTGGGGCATTTGAGCCAGGCGACGTCTTGGCCGCGCAGCGGGGTGGTTCTCACGCGAGCCTCCCTCAAGGAGCCTATGGAGTTGCTAATGTTAGCAATTCCTGATGTCTTCACCGTTTGATTTCGCTGGTTCTGTCTCGGTGTGCGGTTCGGTCTGGCCGGTTTCGCGCGAGAGGATGGGCCGCATGCTCGTGATGTGTGGGTGGATACGATGCGCCAAGGACTGGCTGGTGCGGCCGCAGCGCTGCATCGGAGAGGGGGCGGCACGGTGAGCGCGCCGCTGTATCAGCTGAAGGCCGAATTCTTCAAAACCCTGGGCCACCCGGTCCGGATCCGGGTGCTGGAACTGCTCAGCCAGCGCGACCACACGGTGTCCGAGATGCTGCCCGAGGTCGGGGTCGAGGCCGCCCACCTCTCCCAGCAGCTGGCCGTGCTGCGCCGGGCCAACCTGGTGGTCGGCCGCAGGGAGGGCTCCACCGTCTCCTACGCGCTGGCCAGCCCGGAACTGGCCGACCTCCTCAAAGTGGCCCGCTTGATCCTCTCCGGCGTCCTGGCCGGACAGGCCGAGCTGCTGGCCGACCTGCAAGCCGCGCAGCCGGACCGCACACCGCCCCCCTAACCGCAGGCTCTTGGACCGGCGGTCGCCTCCAGTCGATGGACAGCTCTGGACGGCTGGAGGCGACTGCCCTCAACGGGCACGCGGCGCGCCCGAACACGACCGGCAACCCCGGTCCGGCCCGGACCGACGCCGTCCGGCCCGCGTCGGTAGATCGGGGAGGCGGGCGCTGAGGTCCTCTTCCGGCAGTGCCAGGGTCTTCGGCGTGAGATCACTGTGCCCCACAGCTGCGATCACGACGAGGTATTCCGTTCGTTTACTTGTGGGCGTGCTCGCCGACGTAGAAGAGCAGCCACACGAACCCGGCGAACAGGTGCGTGCCGAAGATGTAGAAGAAGGCCCGCAGCGCGACGCCGTTCTCCTTCTGCTTCTCTTCATCCTTCGCGGCTTTCGTACCGCCTACCGGCCGCCCGTCGGTGGTCTCGCCACTCATCGCGTCACCTCCACAGTCGTCTCGAACATCACAAGCCTCACCGGGGGATCTCGAACCGGACGAGAACGATCTTCCCGCTGTGGTGGAAGGCCGGCTCGCAGCTGAGGTCTCCGTCGTAGTCGCCGGCCAGTTCGGCCACCATGCGCAACCCCGCGCCCATGCCATCACCGGACAGCTGGGGCACAGAGGCCCCGGTGTCCTGCACGCTGATCACCAACTGTCCCGAACCGACCGTTACCCCCACGCCGGCGAAGGGCGAGCGCGGCGCGTGCCGCAGCACGTTGGTGACCAGCTCACTGACCACCAGCAGCACCGCATCGGCGAACGCCGACCGGGGCATAACCCCGGCCTCCGCGAACCGTGCGGTCACCGCCTCCCGGGCTCGGGCCACCGCCTGCGGTCCCACCGGCACCGACACGACATGCCGCCGCACCTGGGGCGGCACATGCTCCACTGCCGCGACCGGCTTGCCCCTGCGCCACGGCGGCAGCCATCCCGTACCCGTCACGAGGTAGCCGCCGTGTCCGCCTCGTGCAGCTGGGCGAGCAGGTCCTGCTGCCCGGCCAGCAGCGTCGACAGGATCCGCCGCGCCGCGGCCAGCAGCTCCGCGACATCCCCGCCGGCCAGTTCGTACACCACGGTCGAGCCCTCCCGGGTCGCGGTGACGATGCCCGAGCGGCGCAGCACCGCCAGCTGCTGGGACAGGTTCGACGCCTCGATCTCGATCGCCGCCAGCAGATCCCGCACCGGCAGCGGCCCGTCCTGCAACAGCTCCAGCACCCGGATACGCACCGGATGCCCGAGCATCCGGAAGAACTCCGCCTTCGCCTGATACAGCGGAACCGGCACCCTGATCACCCTTCCTCCGCCCCGACGTCGATCCCGTGCTTCCGGGCCAGCCGCAACGCGTCGTCCAGCTCGCCCTGGGCCAGCGCCATCTCGTAGGCGTCCTCCGCCTCCAGGGCCGCCGCCACGGCCTCCCGCGCGTTGTGCACGCGTTCTTGCAGTGCCTCAGTGAACCCGCCCACCGCTGACCGCTTCCCCCCGTGACTTGTAGGCCACGGCAACTAGCGAATTGAAGAACTCTTCAATTCTAGAGGATGCTCCCCGCAGCAAGGCCATTTCCGGTGTGCTCCGAAGATGGGTGTGGTGGTCGACCAGATGCCACCGAGCCGTTCCAGCATGCGAGGAGCGGACCGGGCTGAGGAAATCCTGGGCCGTATGTGCCGTCATCTGACCCGGCTGTCCGCCACGGTCGAAGGCCTGCGACCGCAGGACGCGTCCGGGACCTCGGAGGGTGACCTTCAACCCGAGGTGCGCGGTCTCCACCTCCCACCGCTCGTGGTGGAGCTCGGCGAGTTCGATGGCGGGGTACCGCTCACGGTCGAGCAGGGCGGTGATCAGTCGGAGGTGGGTGGTGCGGCGGTGCCGTCCGTCGGTGCGGACGGTGACGGTGGCCGCAGGGCCAGGCCCTGTACATCGTGACGTGGAAGGCGGTGCGGCGGGAGCTGGATGCGCAGTGGCCGGAGCCGTGCAAGAAGCAGCGACGCAGTGAGTCGCGGCTGTCTGACGGCGTCATCATCCAGACCGGCACCGGACTCCTGCCGCCTGGCCTCACACCAAAGCCCAGGCAGCAACGAGGAGAGCGGACCGCAGACCGTGTCCGCCCGCGGCAGCCGTTCACCGGTCCGATTGCGCCCTTGAATCGCCGCCGGTCCGGCGCTGCGACGCGAAGTAGGCAGCAGGGCGGACGGTCCTCCACGCGGTGCGCCAACCGGTCCGCCCGGCCACCCCGGGGCCGGCCCTTGGGCCTGCCGTTGACCGTCCGGCTCCCTGTGCCGCTCATGCGGCGGCGCGGTCGCCGAGACCTGCCACGCCGGCCGGTGCAGGAAAGTGCCCCGCCCCGCCAAGAGGCTCCGGGTGCTGAACACGGGCGAGGCATTGCCTTTCACGGACAAGTGAGGGAGCCCCCCTGGGGAAGGCTCCCTGTACGCGGTCCAACTCCTTCTGGAGTTGTCCACGTCTGACCGGAGCGCGGTGCTCAGGATCCATGAAGCATGCCGGACTTCCTGGTTCCGAGCGGGCCGAGCGAAAGGCGCCTGACCGGCAAAAGACCAGTTCAGGCGCCTTTTTGTGCCTCTAGAAGAAGCCCAGCTTCTTCGGCGAGTACGACACCAACAGATTCTTCGTCTGCTGGTAGTGCTCCAGCATCATCTTGTGGGTCTCCCGGCCGATCCCCGACTGCTTGTAGCCGCCGAAGGCGGCGTGTGCCGGGTAGGCGTGGTAGCAGTTGGTCCAGACTCGGCCGGCCTGGATCGCTCGGCCGGCGCGGTACGCCGTGTTGGTGTCGCGGGTCCATACGCCCGCGCCCAGGCCGTACAGGGTGTCGTTCGCCGTGCCGATCGCGTCGTCGAAGTCGGTGAACGAGGTCACCGCCACCACGGGGCCGAAGATCTCCTCCTGGAAGATCCGCATGCGGTTGTCACCCTCGAAGATGGTTGGTTGGACGTAGTAGCCGCCCTCCAACTCGCCGTCATAACTGATCTGCTGACCACCCGTCAGAATCTTCGCCCCCTCCTGCTGGCCTATGTCCAGGTACGAGAGGATCTTCTGCAGCTGGTCGTTGGAGGCCTGGGCGCCGATCATCGTGTCGGTGTCCAGGGGGTGGCCCGGGACGATCTGTTCCGTGCGGGCTATCGCCGCCTCCAGGAACTCGCTGTAGTGGCCGCGCTGGATCAGGGCGCGGGACGGGCAGGTGCAGACCTCGCCCTGGTTGAGGGCGAACATCGTGAAGCCTTCGAGGGCCTTGTCGCGGAAGTCGTCGTCCTGGGCCCACACGTCGTCGAAGAAGATGTTGGGGGACTTGCCGCCCAGTTCGAGAGTGACGGGCTTGATGTTCTCCGAGGCGTACTGCATGATCAGCCGCCCCGTCGTGGTCTCGCCCGTGAACGCGATCTTCGCCACGCGCGGGCTCGACGCCAGCGGCTTGCCCGCCTCCACGCCGAAGCCGTTGACGATGTTCACCACGCCCGGCGGGAGGAGATCGGCGACCAGGCTCATCCAGTAGTGGATCGAGGCCGGAGTCTGTTCGGCGGGCTTCAGGACCACCGCGTTGCCCGCCGCCAGTGCCGGAGCCAGTTTCCATACGGCCATCAGGATCGGGAAGTTCCACGGGATGATCTGGCCGACCACTCCGAGCGGCTCGTGGAAGTGGTAGGCCACCGTGTCGTCGTCCAGCTCGCTGAGCGAACCCTCCTGCGCGCGCAGCGCACCCGCGAAGTACCGGAAGTGGTCGATGGCCAGCGGGATGTCGGCGGCGAGCGTCTCGCGGACGGGCTTGCCGTTCTCCCAGCTCTCGGCGACCGCCAGGTCCTCCAGGTGCGCCTCCATCCGGTCCGCGATCTTGAGCAGGATGTTTGCTCGGGCCTCCGGCGAGGTGCGTCCCCAGGCGGGCGCGGCCGCGTGCGCCGCGTCCAGCGCCAGCTCGACGTCCTCGGCCGTTCCGCGCGCGATCTCCGTGAAGGGGCGGCCGTTGACCGGGCTCGGGTTCTCGAAGTACTGGCCGAGCCGGGGCGGCACATACTCGCCGCCGATCCAGTTGTCGTAGCGGGACTGGAACGAGACGAGCGCGCCCTCGGTGCCGGGCGCTGCGAAACGGGTCATCTCCGTGGCCTCCCTCTGCCGCGCCGCCCGCCCTTGGACGGCGCACGCCGCGCAGACTAGGCACCCGGACGTTGCAACCCCGTTGCGATGTCCAGTTCCCCCTTCAGTTCCCTCAACCTGGCTTGCGCCGCCGCCTGCTGGACTCGGGGGAGTGCGGTCGCCAGGGCCTGCCACACCGGCAGGTCGTCCTCGGCCCACGGGCTGTACGCCCAGTCGGCGAGCAACCCCGGGTCGGCGCGGGCTATCAGCGCCGAGCGCAGCTGGTCGGCCAGGCGTCGGCGGAGGCGGGCGACCGCGGGCGCCTGAGAGGCGGGGAGGAGGGGGCCGGCGTACACCGTCATCGCCGCGGCCACCGCGCCCGAGCCGAGCCGTCGGGCCACCGTGTCGAAGTCCGCGTCCACGGGTGCGGTCAGCCGGTAGGGGCGGGAGGCGAGGAGGTCAGGGCCCAACAGGCGTCGCAGCCGCGACAGTTCGGCCCGTAGTGTCACGGGGCTGACCGTCTCGTCCTCGTACAGGGCCACCAGCAGTTCGTCGCCGCTCAGGCCCTCGGGGTGGCGGGCGAGCAGGACCAGGATCTCGCTGTGGCGGTGACTCAGGCGCAGTTTGCGGCCGTCTGCCACGAGCAGTGCCTCGTCCCTGCCCAGAGCGCTGAGGGAGATTGCCTCGCGCATCAACGGGGGTACCAGCAGGGCCAGTTCGGACTCGGAGGCTCGTGCGACGGCCTGGACGAAGCCGAGGCTGTGCGGGTGGGCGAGGCCGTCGCCGCCGGTCAGGTCGACGGCGCCGAGCAGTCGTCCCGTACGCGGATCGTGCACGGGAGCGGCGGCGCAGGTCCACCGCTGGACCGGGCGGCGGAAGTGCTCGGCCGAGAAGACCTGGACCGGACGGTCCTCCGCCAGGGCGGTGCCCGGCGCGTTGGTGCCCACGGCCGACTCGGCCCAGCGGGCGCCGGGTACGAAGTTCATCCGGGCGGCCGCGCCACGTGTTCGCGGATGGCCCTCGACCCACAGCAGCCGCCCCTGTGCGTCGCACACGGCCACCAGATGCTCGCCGTCACCGGCGTAGGCCCCGGTCAGCTCCCGTACCACCGGCATGACGCGGGCGAGAGGATGCCCGTCGCGGTATCCGGCGAGCTCTTCCTCGCCGAGCTCCACACAGGCCGCTCCGTCCGGACTGACCCGAGCCCGCGCGGACCGCTGCCAGGAGGCCGCCACCAGCGGACGCACCGGGTGTACCACGCGCCCGTCCGCCGTGAACTCATCGTGCGCACACCTGAGTTGGCGACTGCGCTCGGCCGGGTCGGCCCCTGCCTCCAGAGCTACCCAGGAATCGTCGCGCCGGTCCGTCAATTCGGCCTCCCCGCACTCCGTATGGCCGCCACCCGCCATCGTGGTCCCGGAGCGGCGGCCCGACAAGGAGCCCCGGGGAATCAGCCGTCGGCTCAGGAGAAGTTGACCAGCCTGATGTAACGCACCCAGTCCCACTCCGGCCCCGGGTCGGTGTGGTCGGTGCCGGGGACCTGGTAGTGGCCCAGGATGTGCTCGCGGTCCTTCGGGATGCCGTACCGGTTGCAGATGGATGCGGTGAGCGCCGCCGACCTTTCGTACAGCGCGTTCGTGAAGTAGGCGGGCTGGTCGATCCAGCCCTCGTGCTCGATGCCGATGCTGCGGGTGTTGTAGTCCCAGTTCCCGGCGTGCCAGGCGATGTCGTGCTCCCGGACCATCTGCGCGATGTACCCGTCGGCCGAGCGCGTCACATAGTGCGCCGAGACCTTCTTCGCCGGGTTCTGGAAGATGTTGATGGTGTTCGACCACGTCTCCTGGGTGACATGGATGATGACGCGGTCGATCGGGTACGCCGAAGGTCTGCTGGACGAGCTGTAGTTGGAGGTCGAGGCCGGCATCCAGTGTGCGTCGCCCGGATAGTCGGTGGTGCCGGCGGCGGCCGCCTCCGTCGCCGGAAACAGGAAGCCGGCGGCGGCCGAGGCGGCCGCGCCCTGGAGGAGTCTTCTTCGGTTCATGGACGTACTCCTCAACTAGGCGGGAAAGAAGGGAGTTGAGTGGCTTGCTTCCGCAGGTGGCGGTGCAGGCCCCGGTGCGGCTCGCCCTGCCGGGGCAGCCACTCCTTGCGGATCTTGGCGACACAGGTGTAATTGGTGTCGCAGACGTTGGCAAGCGGAGCCTCACCCGCCTGGCTCACGAGTTGGTACGCGTCCAGCGCGGAAAGGCCGTAGTCGCGCTCCAGCCAGCGCACCAGGTCCACCTGCGAGATGCGGAAGGCGTCTTCGAGGGGGCGGGCCGAGCCCGTCGACATGATGTGGGTGTCGGACTCGATGCGCGGCCAGGGTGTGTCGACGCCCTTGAGGAGCTCGACCACCACCACCGTGTTCATGGCGCACTCGACGGCGACCCCGCATGTCTCGCCCTCACCCTGGCGGGCGTGTCCGTCACCGAGGCTCACCAGGGCGCCCTCCACATTGACCCCGAGATAGCAGGTCACACCGGCCCGCATCTCCGGCGTGTCCATGTTCCCGCCGTGCGCGTCGGGCACCAGGGCGGAACGCACCTCCAGGTTGGCCGGGGCCACGCCGACCGTGCCGTGCATCGGGTCCATGGGCAGCTCGATCTCGATGTCGCCCTCGCGGGCCCGGAACAGACACGTCCCGCGCGCCCGGTCGAGCTCCCACATCCACACCACCTCGGGCAGCGGCGGCTGGAGCGTCGCCGTCACATGGGTGGAGGTGAGAGCGCCGAACAGCGGGACGGTCGTCGACGCCGCCCAGTCCCGCGCGGGCCGGATCGACACGAAGTGCACGGCGAGGGTGTCACCCGGTTCGGCGCCCTCGACGTAGAACGGCCCGGTCTGCGGATTGAGGAACGGGAACTCGCAGACACGGGACACCAGATCGCGCTCGGAACGCACCCGCCCGGCGAAGCAGTCCTCGGTGTACAGGTCGAGGGCGGTCCCGGGGGTGATCCGGGCGACCGGGGCCGCGCCTCCGAACGTCCAGGCGTACTCGTTCTCCTTGGGCCGCACGGTCAGGATCCGGGGATCGTCGCTCATCCTCGTACCGCTCCTGTCTCCTCGTGGTCCTCATCGGGATCGATGAGGTGAACGCGGCCGGTCTGTGCAAGGCGCTCGGGGTGCCGGCGCGTGACGACCACGAGCACGACGACCCCGATCGCCATCCACGCCCCGACGACGAGCCCGGCGTACGACACCGGCGGCGCGAGCTCGGCGACGAAGCTGAAGGCCGGGATGCCCGCCGCGGTGAGCAGCGCCGGGACGAACGCGGCGATGCCGAGCACCGGGAACAGCACATGCCTCATCGGGCTGAACAGGTCGCGGCGCCGCCGCAGAAAGTATCCGGCGCAGGCCAGGTCGGCCACGATGTACACGCCGATGATCACGGTGACGATGACCGTGGCGAGCAGGGCGAACGCCGTCACCGGGCCGTACCGGAGGCCGAGCCCCAGCATCGCGGCCACCGCCACGGCGAACTGCACGGCGACACCGGTGACGGGGGAGCGGTGGCGGGGGTGGAGCCGGGTGAAGGCGTGGGGGAAGAACCCGATCCGGCCGAGCGCGAAGGCCGTACGCGTCGACACGTTGGAGGACGCGTTGGCGTTCGCGATCGTCGAGTTGACCACGGCCAGGAAGAGGACGACCCAGAACAGCCCGAACGACGCTCGCGCCACGCCCTCCCACGAGGCGTCGCCGGACGCGCCGAACCCGGAGAACCGGTCGGGGCCGAAGTAGACCGCCATCGCGTACGTGGTCACGACGTACACCACCCCGATGGAGAGGGCCGCCCCGAACACCGCCCGGCGCATCGTGCGCTGCGGGTCCCTGGCCTCTTCGGCGAGCGGGGCGGCCGACTCGAACCCGGCGAAGGCCAGCACCGTATAGACGGAACCGGCGAACACCCCGCCGATTCCGCTGTAGCCCTGTGCGGTGTGCGAAGTGCCGAATACGGAAAGGGTGTTGTGCGATCCGGCCGCCACGATCAGCGTCACCGCGAACGCGACGAACACCACGACCTCGAAGATTCCGAGCGCCGTGCCGAACCGGGCCGAGGCGCGCACTCCGAAGAAGCCCGTGACCGCTATGACGACCGCCCCGGCCAGCGACCACGGCCACCACAGATCCGCCGGATACGATGCCCACCGCTGGTGCAACGTGCCCGCCGTGGTGAAGCCGAGCTGGAGCAGCGGCAGGGGCGGCACCAGGACCTCGACGAACACATAGCCCCAGCCGACCAGGAACCCCACCGCCGGATGCAGACCCTGGGCGCTGTAGGTGGCGACCGAACCGGCGGCGGGCAGATGCTGCGCGAGTTCCGCCACGCACGACGCCGTGAACAAGCACGCCACGAGCGCCACCAGGACCGACAGGGGCAGGCTGCCGCCCGCGAACGCGGCGCCCGCCGGGATGGAAGCGGCGACGGCCGCCGCGGGTGCCATCGCGGTGACGCTCTGGAAGAGGACCTCACGCAGACCGACGGCGTTCCTCGCCAGCCCCGTTCCCGTACTGGATTCCGCCGGCACCGTGCGCTCCCTCTGTCGGTCAACAGGCAAGAGGCTAGCGACAGTTACCGTACGGTCCGGGACGCGCGGGGTGGAAGAGGGCGGGGGTGCGGGTGGGGTCCCTCACATGGTGCGGCCGTTCGGCCAGGTTGACGCAACTTCCGCAGAAGGGTCGCGAGGGTGCCCCCTTTTCGCCGACTCTGGGGGGTATGGCCACACCGCCCGTACCGCCCAAGCCGCCCGGTCCGCCGTACGGGCAAGGATTCGGACCGCCGCCGGGAGGGGGTTTCGGGCCGCCGGAACCGCCGCCTCGGCCGCCGGGCGGAGGGCGGCGCAGAGGCCCCTTCCTCGCCGTGGCGATTGTGGTGGCCTTCGTGGCGATCGCCGCGATCGCCTTCGCGGTCACGCGGGGCGGCGGCGCCGAGAAGCCGCGCGGCCCTGCCGGGAGCAGCCCAGCCAGCCCGACGCCGACGCCTTCACTGAGCCTGCCGAGCGGGTTCCCGACCTCGCTCCCTACTGCATTTCCGTCCGAACTCCCGTCCCTGCCCTCAGAGTTGCCGAGCGGCTTCCCGACCGCGCTGCCCAGCGGGTTCCCCACGGAATGGCCCAGCGGGATTCCCTCCGGGGTGGAGGGGCTGGTGTCGGCCGGGCGGGCTCTGGGGTGAGCGCGCCCCAGCCTCCCCGCCGGTGGCGCAGCTCCCCGCGCTCCAACAGGGTTGCTCCCCGCCCCTTTGATCAGCGAGGGAGCTGGAGGTACAGCAGCTTTGTCCTTGCTCCGCTGTCCACGATTCGGCCCGACGGGTCGAAGGCTCCGGGGCCGTCCGTCATGCCGAAGTCGTTGTCGTTGATCAGGGCGAGCGTGCCGGGGCCCGCCAGTGCGACGCCCTCGATCTTGCCCGGCACGCCCGGCACCTTCCCGAGGTCCACGACGAGCTTCTTGCGCAGCACCGGCACTCCAGCCGCTGCGGGATCGCCGAGCTGCTCGTACGAGGGGCTGGTGGCCGGGCTGTCCCACGGGCTGCCCAGGATGCCGGCGCCGCGCGGCAGCCGTACTTCCTGGAGGCGGGCGGCCCGGTCCGTACGCTCCTCGACGAGCAGCCGGTCGTCCCCGAGTGCCACGACCGAGGAGATCTTCAGCTCCGAGGTGTCGTCCTCGCCCGGGTCGACGACACCGACCGGATCGAAGCGGTACGCGTACTCGGCGGTGACCGCCTGGCGGCGCGGCGAGAAGCGAAGCAGTCGCACATTGCGTGAGCCCTCACCGGCAGCGGTGTCCGGCACCGACAGGGGGCTCTGTACCGCCAACACCAGGTCTCCGCCGGAGAGTTGGGCGAGTCCCTCGAAGCCCCGGTTGATCTTCCGCTGGGCCAGGATCGCGGGCAGTGCCTCGACGGCGGGGTAGTCGGTGCCGGCCGGCTTCAGGCCCTTGGGCACGTACCGGGTGAGCACCTGGCCCCGCGCGGAGACGTGCACCAGCGAGGGCCCGTACTCGTCCGCCAGCCAGAAACTGCCGTCCGCCGCCCGCACGATGCCCTCGGTGTCCAGACCGTTCGGGTTGTACGCCAGCGGCTGCTGCGCGTCGTAGCCGTACGGGGCCTCGTCGTGGCCCGCCTGGTTGGACAGGCCGGTGACGGGCGCGCCCGAACGGGTCGTGACCGGGATCGACTTGAGCACCTTGAGGGTGCTGCCCTCGACCCGCACCTTCACGATCGCCGGGTCGAATCCGGGCACCGGGAAGGTGCGCCGCTTGGCGCCGGCGACCTTGACCTGGCCGTTGGGGCCCCGGTCGGTGACGGTCCAGAACTCGCCCTTGCGCCCGGCCGGGTAGATGTCGCTGCCGATGCCGCCGAGGTGGATCCCGCGGTCGTTGCCGACGGTGCCGGGGAGCATGGTGTTGCTGAACGTGCCGAGTGGGATGTCGCCGAGGACGGCCGTGTTGGTGACCCGTGCGTCGTGGTGAGGGTGGCCGGGGCGGGGCGCGCCATCGGCGGGGCCGGTGACCGCGACGGCAGTCAGTACGGCGAGCGGCAGTGCGACGGCGGCGGACCGTCTGACGGAGCGAGGGGACACGCATCCTCCAAGGCGGACAGGGCGGGCGAGCCACAGCCTGGGAGGCGGGCACGAACTCCCGCCGTCCGCACGGTGAACCGCGGGGAGCGTCGGGGCGTCGGGTCGGGCTCGGAAGGCGGTGGCGTCCCCTGCCGGTGGCGCCGTGCGTCGGCATGCCCTGTGACGTCCCCCATCCTGGCTCAGCCGCCCGTGCCGCCCTCCGCCGGCATCGTCTCCAGTGCGGCCGCCGGGTCCCGGTCGGCTGGTCCCGCTGGGGTCCAGCGGCCGCGTTCCTTGCGGTAGGGCCACCACCGGCCGTCCCTGCCGAGGCGCAGTTGGGCGTCCTGGCCGGTCACGGTCCAGCGGTTGCCGCCGGCCGTCCGCAGCGTCGGGCGCTCGCCCTCGGGCCAGGCGCGGTCGAGCCCCGCGACGGCTCGGGCCAGCGCCTCCGCGTCCGGAGTCCACTCCTCCTCAAGAGCCTGGAGCGATGCGGTTCCGCCGAGCCGCCAGGCGCGTACGGCTGTCGCCAGATCTGCCGGGCGACGACCCGAGGCGGTGGCCAGCCGCGCCGAGATCCGGCTTTCGTGGCAGCCGGCGGCCAGGCGTACCGTGTCCTGATCCTCCGTCAACTCCACTTCGGGTGCCTGGAGTTCATGACCGTTGGCCAGAGCCTCCGCCAGCATGCGGTGCGCCCGTGCCGCCGCGTCCGCCGCCAGGAACTCCAGTGCCGCCGGGTCGACACCCGCTTCCGGAGCCGTCTCGGTGTCCAGGTGCGGGGGCTCGCCCGGTTCCGGTGGAAGCCGGGGCAGGTCGGGCAGCGGCGGCACGATGTCCCGGGCCGCGAACGCCTCCTCGGCCGGGACGCCCTGCGGTATCGCTGGTCCGTCCGCGACCGGGGCCGCGCTGCGCTCCTGCAGGGCGTCGAGCAGCGGCCGTTCCGCGCGGCCCCGCATCAGCAGCAGCACGAACGGATCCTGATCCAGGAGCCGTGCCACCTGATAGCAGAGGGCCGCCGTGTGAGGGCAGTGGTCCCATGCTTCGCAGGTGCACCTGGGCTCCAAGTCGCCTATCGCGGGGAGGAGTTCGACTCCCGCACTCGTCGCGTCCTCCACGAGGTGCGGTGGCATCTCGCGGTCGAGCAGCGCCGCGATGTGCCCCGCGCGCTCCGCCGCCATCGTGAGGAAGCGGTCCCAGTCGTCCTCGTCCAGCTCCTGGAGCAGCACGTCGCCGCGATGGTGCGAGCCGTCCCGGTCGCGTACCACCGCGGTGATCCGGCCCGGCCGTACCGTCACCGCGCCGACCGCGCCTTCCCTGGCGAGCCGGCGCCCCTGCTTGAGCTGCTGACCGTCGAGCGCGGTGTCCTCCAGGGCCTTCAGCCAGGCGAGACCCCACCAACTCGTCGCGAAGCCCCGTCCGTGCGCGGGCGGCAGCGGCTCGAAAGTGCGCTCGTTCTCGTACGTGTCGCTCATCGTCCGCTCCCTCGCAGTGCCACCAGATCCGTCAACTCGGCATCGGAGAGTTCGGTCAGCGCGGACTCGCCCGAGCCGAGCACCGCATCCGCCAACTCCCGCTTGCGGTCCAGCATTTCCGCGATCCGGTCCTCGACGGTGCCCTCCGCGATCAACCGGTGCACCTGGACCGGCTGGGTCTGGCCGATGCGGTACGCCCGGTCGGTGGCCTGCGCCTCTACGGCCGGGTTCCACCAGCGGTCGTAGTGGATGACATGGCCGGCCCGGGTGAGATTCAGGCCGGTCCCGGCCGCCTTCAACGACAGGAGAAACACCGGGACGTGACCGTCCTGGAAGCGCCGCACCATGTCCTCGCGGCGCTCCACGGGCGTCCCTCCGTGCAGGAACTGCGTGGGCACGCCGCGCGCCGCCAGATGCTCCTCGATGAGCCGGGCCATCTGTACGTACTGGGTGAAGACGAGGACCGAGCCGTCCTCGGCGAGGATGGTGTCCAGGAGCTCGTCGAGCAGCTCCAGCTTCCCCGAGCGGCCGGTGATCCTGGGGCTGTCCTCCTTGAGGTACTGGGCGGGGTGGTTGCAGATCTGCTTCAGTCCGGTGAGGAGCTTCATCACCAGGCCGCGCCGCTCCAGGCCGTCCGCGCCCGAGATCTCGGCGAGCGTCTCGCGCACCACCGCCTCGTACAGGCCGGTCTGCTCCTTGGTGAGCGAGACGGCCCGGTCGGTCTCGGTCTTGGGCGGCAGCTCGGGAGCGATCCCCGGGTCGGACTTGCGGCGGCGCAGCAGAAAGGGCCGCACGAGCCGGGAGAGCCGTTCGGCGGCCGCCGGGTCGGAGCCGCTCTCGGCGGCGGACGCGTACTTCGTGCGGAAGGCGGCGAGCGGGCCGAGCAGTCCGGGCGTGGTCCAGTCGAGGATCGCCCACAACTCGGAGAGGTTGTTCTCGACGGGCGTGCCGCTGAGCGCCACCCGGGCCCGCGCCCCGATGGTGCGCAGCGCTCTGGCCGTCGCGGAGTACGGGTTCTTGACGTGCTGGGCCTCGTCGGTGACCACCATGCCCCACTGCGCACGCGCCAGTTTGGCGGCGTCCAGGCGCATGGTGCCGTATGTGGTGAGCACGAACTCGCCGTCCGCCAGCGCGTCGAGCGAGCGGGAGGACGCGTGGAAGCGGCGCACGGGCGTGCCCGGCGCGAACTTCTCGATCTCCCGCTGCCAGTTACCCATGAGGGAGGTGGGGCAGACGACGAGGGTGGGGCCCGCCGTCGCCGGGTCGCTCCGGCGGTGCAGATGCAGGGCGATGAGCGTGATCGTCTTGCCGAGGCCCATGTCGTCGGCGAGACAGCCGCCGAGGCCCAACGACGTCATGTCGGCAAGCCAGTTGAGGCCGCGCAGCTGGTAGTCGCGCAACTGGGCGGTGAGCGCGGCCGGTTGGGCGACGGGTTGTTCGCGGTCCCCCTCGGGGTCGGCGAGCCGGTCGCGCAGGCGGGCCAGCCAGCCGGTCGCCTCGACGTCGACGCGGCGTCCCTCGATCTCGGTCGAGCCGCTCAGGACGGCGGCGAGCGCGTCGACCGGGGTCACCTTGCGGTCCTGGGTGGAGCGGGCGCGCCGCACTTCCACCGGATCGACGAGCACCCACTGGTCGCGCAGCCGCACCACGGGACGGTTGGCCTCGGCGAGCGCGTCCAGCTCCTGCCGGGACAGCTCGGCGCCACCCAGCGCGAACCGCCAGTCGAACGCGAGCAGCGCGTCGGCGGAGAGAGCCGAGGGCGCACCGGACTCGATCCGCTCGGCTCCCTGCCCCTGCGGGGCCGGCGAGTCCTGCGGGCCGATCACCGCACGCGCGGTCAGCGTGCGGGACAGCTCCTTCGGCCAGTGCACCTGCACGCCGATCGCGGCCAGCGTGCGCGCGGCCGCGCCGAGCAGCTCGGCCGCCTCGTCGTCGGCGAGCTCGACCGCGTCCGGCACGGCGGCCGAGAGCAGCGGGGCCAGCGGGGCCCAGGCGCGGGCCGCCCGGCGCAGAGCGAGCAGCGCGTCCATGCGGGCCCGGGGCCCGAACGCGGCGGCCGTACCGGATCCGGCCCACACCTCGGCGGCGTCCGCGACCAGCGTGGGATCGCTGACGCTGTGCATCTGGAGCACGGCCCGGAACACCGGCCCCGCGCTCTCCGGATCGGCCGAGGCGAGCCCGGGAAGCTCCACCCGCAGCGAGATCCGTACGCCCGCGTCGTGTCCGGCGGCCACATCGGCGGCCCAGGCCCGCTGCTCGGGCAGCCGCTGCGGGGCCTCGGCTGCGAAGGCCGGCGAGCCGGTGGCCCGCATGGCTGCGGGGGTGCGCGGAAGGCCGTCGGCGACCGCGTCGAGGAAGGCGCGCAGCAGCCGCTCGGGCTCCGGAAGCAGTACGGGGCCGGGTGCGTCGAGCGGCACGGCATGTGCCTCGGGAGGCATGGCGGCGGCCAGCTCGCGCACCTTGTCCAGCTCGTCGGCGCCGAGCGGACCGACCCGCCACGCATCGTGGTCGCTCGCGGTGAGACCGGGCAACAGCAGTCCCCGTGCGGCGAGTTGCAGGGCGAGCAGCGCGGCCGTGCCCCAGAACGCGGCTGGGCGCGACGCCTCGGCCGAGGCGCGTGCCCGGGTGAGCACGGGCAGCGCGTCGCGGACGGGCAGCAGGAGGGCGCGTACGTCGTGGAGCGTGGCGTCCGCGCCGACGACGGTGAGGTCCTCGATGGTGCCGGGCGCAGCCGGGGGCTCTCCGGCCTCGGGGTGCCAGAAGGCGATCAGGCCGGTTCGGGACGGGTCGGCGGGCAGGAAGGTCACGGAACAGCGGGCGAGTTCGGCGAGCTGGGGCGGTGTGGGAGCGGGGAGCCTCTGCACAGCGATAACGCATTCCTCAAATTTGACTACGTTGCCGGAGCGGCCGAGGGTACAGGAAAGAAGGCCCGGGCGGGGGCTTCTGGGGGTGGCCTGCGTCACATGGGATCCGGGTGGGTGTTGCCAGCACCACCCGGGGGCGCGGGGTAAGCCCCCGCCCGTAGTGGGGTGGTGGCTCCATGGTCGTCGAGGGGTGCCGATCCGTACGTTCAATCGGGTCAGCGCAGGGGACTGCGGGGGACGACCGACCACCGGAGACGTCATGTCACAGGCGACCATGCCGCAGCCCGCCACGGGCCTCGGCGCCCCTGCCGAGCCGCGGGCGGGCAGCGAGTTCGCGCCGCTGCTCAAGACGGTGAAGGGGCAGGGCCTGCTCGACCGGCGCACCGGCTGGTACGCGACCCGCATCGCCGTCAACCTCCTTGCCCTGGCGGCGACGGTGACGGGAATGGTGCTGACCGGCGACACCTGGTGGAATCTGCTGCTCGCCGTGCCGCTCTCGGTGTTCTGGGCCCGCAGCGCCTTCTTCGGCCACGACGCCGGGCACGCCCAGATCACCCGGGGCAAGGGCGCGGGCCGGCTCATCGGCCTGTTCCACAGCGACCTCCTGCTCGGCATGAGCTACGCCTGGTGGAACGACAAGCACAACCGCCACCACGCCAACCCCAACCACATAGACAAGGACCCCGATGTAGGGGTCGGCGCCCTCGTGTGGACCCAGCGCCAGGCCGAGCAGCGCGAAGGCTTCGCCCGCTGGCTCACCCGCAACCAGGCCCGCCTCTTCTTCCCGATGCTGCTCCTGGAGGGCATCGCTCTGAAGGTGTACGGATTCCAGGACCTCAAGCGGCAGCCGCCCCGCGAGCGGGCCGTGGAGGCGCCCCTCCTGATCGCCCACCTCGTCGGCTACGCGACCCTGCTCCTGAGCGTCATGTCGCCGGGCAAGGCGCTGGTCTTCGCCCTGATGCACCACGCGCTGTTCGGCCTGCACCTCGGCATGACCTTCGCCCCCAACCACAAGGGCATGGAGATGCCCGACCCGAACGACCCCGGGGACTCGGGCTGGGGTCATCTGCGCCGCCAGGTCCTGACCTCGCGGAACGTACGCGGCGGCTTCCTCACCGACTGGTTCCTGGGCGGCCTGAACTACCAGATAGAGCACCACCTCTTCCCGAACATGCCGCGCCCGCACCTCAGGCTCGCCCAGCCGATGGTCCGCGCCCACTGCGCCGCCCTCGGTGTCCCGTACGCCGAGACCTCGCTGACCGACTCCTACCGGCAGGCACTGGAGCACATGCACGAGGTCGGCGCGCCGCTGCGGAAGTGACGCATAGTGGAAGCAGGGCTGGAACCAGCGGGCGCCGCCGCGCGTTCTCTGGACAGGAAGAGCGGCCACAGGCCGCGAAAAGGAAGGCGACGGACATGTCGAAGCGCGCGATGATCGCCGCCGGTGGAGTCGTGGCGGGGCTCATCCTGATCCCACTGATCGGTTTCTGGCTCGCTCTGCTGGTGCTGATCGGCGTCCCCGTGGCGGCCTACCTGATGCTGGACCCGAGCCAGCGCCGCAGGCTGCGGAACATATCCCGCAAGGAGCTCGGCCGCTAGGCAGCCCCTGGATGCCCCTGAACTGCCGGGATAGGCTCGGGCCGATCATTGTCACGGCAGAGGGGAGCTCCGCGCGATGAGCGGCACCAAGGGCACGGTCAGGGCGGTCAGCAGCAACGGTGAGTACTCGTTCACCAAGCCGAACCGGGACAGCATCACGCTGCTGCCCGGGCTCGGGGTGGCGGGAGACGTCCACGCGGGCGTGACCGTCAAGCACCGCTCCCGCGTCGCCCAGGACCCGACGCAGCCGAACCTGCGCCAGGTCCACCTGATCCACGGGGAGCTGTTCGCCGAGGTGGCCGGGCAGGGCTTCGAGGTCGCCCCCGGACAGCTCGGCGAGAACGTGACGACGGAGGGCATCGACCTCCTCGGCCTGCCCACCGGCACCCTGCTGCACATCGGCGCCGAGGCGGTCGTCGAGGTCACCGGCCTGCGCAACCCGTGCCTCCAGATCGACGGCTTCCAGAACGGCCTCCTGAAGCAGGTCGTCGGCCGCGACGCCGACGGCACCATAGTCCGCAAGGCCGGAATCATGAGTGTGGTCCGTGAGGGCGGCGAGATCCGCCCAGGGGACCCGATCACGGCCGAACTGCCGGCGGGCCCGCACCGGCCGCTCGAGCGGGTTTAGGCAGGCTTGGCGGCGGGCCCCAACCGGGGTGCGGTGCGGGGGAGTTGAGGGGTGAGGCGGGTGCGGGCTGGTCGCCCGCGCTGCCCCAGGCTTTGGCGTGGGTGGGCAGCGGGCCCACCGGTCGCCCGCGCTGCCCCCGACGTGCGTCCGATCTCCGGCGACGCGCACCCGCGTCACTCCCTTGCGTCCGCCCGAGTCACACGTAGTAGTCCCGCATCAGCTCCACCGACCACTCCGGCTGTGCGGTCTCGCCGCGCGGGCCGAACTCGGCCATGTGCGGCTTGATGTCCAGCACCGGCGTGCCGTCCACCGCGTCGAGCCCCGCGACCCGCACCTCCAGACCGTCGACCGCGAGGACACGGCAGCGCGAGACGCCGAGGCGGTTGGGGCGGTTCTTGCCGCGCTGGGCGAAGATCCCGACCAGCGGCCAGTCCGGGTTGCCGCGCGGGCGCCGGGCGCCGGACTCGATCTTCTCGGGGGCCACCCGGTCGAAGTGGAAGACCACTTCGAGATGCGAGAAGTCCGCGAGACCGTACAGCGCCTCCGGCCCGAACTGCTCCGCGTCGAGCCGGATCACGGCCGTCTCGCGGTCCCAGTGGTCATCGGCGACCTCGGTCCGCCCGCCGACCACCCAGCCGACGGGCCGGCACACCACGTCCTGCCCGTCCAGGGCTTCCCCTTCCGCGTTCCCGGCCTTGTCCCCGTCGACGGCGTTTCCTGCCATGCCAGTTCCTCCCCGTTACCCGTTGCGCCTGGTGCGGCACTTGACCGGCACCTGATCGGATCGAAGTGCCGGGGACGATCGTAGGCACGGTGGTGCCGAACGCCAGGTCGGGGTCCGGTCCGGCGGCGGCAACCGCCTTCAGGACGGCCGCACGGCCATGGCCTCCAGCGCTTCGAGGAGGGCGGGCAGTTCCGTGCCGCGGCCCACGGGGTGCACCTCGCCGGGAGACTCGTCGAGCAGGACGAAGGCGATGTCGTCCGTCCTGGCGACCAGGGACCAGCCGGGGCCGTCGGCCCGCAGCATGCGGGCGTCGCCCGGGGCGAAGGCCGAGCGGACGCGGCCGACGGGCGGCGCGGAGTCGAGGTAGCCGCGCAGCTCGGCCAGCACGCGTCGTACCCCGGACAACTGAGCCCCGATGTGGGGGAGTTCGGCGTCATCCGTGCCCGGCACGGGTTTCGCAGCGCCCTCTGTGCCGCCGGTGGCCCCATGCGTCTCGGTGTCGTCGGCGTCACCCGGGGCGGGGGAATCCTCGTCCGAGGCGCCAGGCAATGCGGGGGCGTCCTCCAGCGGCGCGCGACGCACATCGGTGGAGCCGTCGCCGTTGTCCTCCTCCTCGGCAGAGCCGGAGGCGGCGGTGTCCTTCGGCGCCGGCCCGAACGCGTCGTCCCCCAGCTGGTCCCGCCACGCCGCCCATTGCAGTGCGATCTCGTCCGCGCCGAGGCGGCGCTGGGCCGGGCCCCACTTGGTCGTGTCGGGAGGCGCGAGCGGGGCACGGCCCTCTGCTTCGGGGCTGGGGTCGGGGTCGTGCGGGGCGGGGACGTCCGGGGCCGAGATGGCCAGTTCCAGGGGCCAGCCCGGCAGGGCCGCTACCACCGTGCGCTCGTCCGGCGACAGGTCGTACTCCATGCCGCAGTCCCAGGACGCGATCGCGACCGCCACCAGCGACACGTCGTCGACGACCACCGTCCAGCGGGCGCCCGCGCCGTCCTGGCCGAGGACGAGACCGTAGCCCTGGGCGTACGGCCCGAGGCCGAGCGCCGCGCATGCCTCGGGGTAGTCGTCGCCGAGCACGCTCGGGAACTGCGCCGGCGTAAGGAGCACCGCCGTGAGCACATACAGCGCCTCGTCTGCGGCGGTTGCGGCCGCTTCGGCCTCGTCCGTCCCGGTCACGGAATCCTCCCCTTCGGTTCGCTCGTCGGCGCACCCTAACCAGTGGGTAACGCGGACGTCGAGGGTCGCGAACGACCAAGTGGCAGGGCGGTCCCGAACCACCGGCCCGCG
This sequence comes from Streptomyces mauvecolor, assembly GCF_039532965.1. Classification (NCBI taxonomy): domain Bacteria; kingdom Bacillati; phylum Actinomycetota; class Actinomycetes; order Kitasatosporales; family Streptomycetaceae; genus Streptomyces; species Streptomyces mauvecolor. Next base: position 679,405 of record NZ_BAAASQ010000008.1, read on the forward strand.
GGGTGCCCCTCAGGCCGCCGGCAGGCCCATCAGCTCCTGGGCGACCGCGCTCGGGGACTCGCCGCGGTCGCGGGCCAGTGCGATGACCGCCCGGCAGGCCAGCTCGCGCACCCCGAAGGAGAGGGCCTCCGGCGAGACCCAGCCCGCCGCCTCTTCCAGCGCGTCCTGGTCGTCCTCCGCGCAGGCCGCCACATACGCGGCCGCCGCCTCGAAGATGTTGTGGTGGCGATCGTCGGCCGCTTGCGACCGGGCCGGCTTCCGGAATCTCCCGAACATCAGGACCACCTTCCCTGGATTCCCCGGGAGCCACCTGGATTCCCGTGGACGACCCGGCCGCAGCGCGGCAGCGCCGATCTCACAAACGGTCCTGTCCAACGTAGAGTTGAACCTCCGCCGAGACATAGGGGGCAGCGGTGACTCGCTTCGACCGGCTCAAGGAAATCCAGCGGCTCGACCCCGATCGGGACTTCCTCACGGTCTACCGGATGTCGGCGACGCTGGAATTCCCCTGGGACCACGCGCGCGCCCTGGAGCTCGCCCTGTACCGCACCTACGCCGTGCCCGGCATCGGCCGACTCCTCGCCGAGACGGCGGAACTGACGGACCGTCCTCAGAAGCGGTACGACGACACCGCTCTCCTCCTCGACACCGTCCTCGAGCACGGCTTCGACAGCGTGGGCGGACGCACCGCCGTGCGTCGCATCAACCAGATGCACCGCTCGTACGACATCAGCGACGACGACATGCGCTACGTGCTCTGCACCTTCGTCGTCATGCCCAAGCGCTGGATCGACGCCTACGGCTGGCGGCGCCTGAGCGACCACGAACTGCGCGCCTCGGCCCGCTACTACCAGACGCTCGGCAAGCACATGGGCATCAAGGAAATCCCGGATTCCTACGAGGAGTTCGAGCGCTGTCTCGACGCGTACGAGGCAGCCCATTTCGGCTTCGACGAGGGGGCGCGCCGGGTGTCCGACGCGACCCTCGACCTGATGGCGTCGTGGTATCCGAAGCCGCTGGCCCCCGTACTGCGCACCGCGAGCATCGCCCTCCTCGACGACGCGCTGCTGCGGGCGTTCCGTTACGCCCCGCCCGCCCCCGCCGCACGGGCCCTGGTCCGCGGTGCACTGCGCCTGCGGGCCCGCGCCGTACGCCTGCTCCCGCCGCGCTCCGTGCCTCATTACGCGCGCCAGAACCCCGAGGTCAAGGGCTATCCCCAGGGCTACCGCGTGCCGGAGCTCGGCACGTTCCCGACGCCGGGCGTACGCGGCTGTCCCGTCCGGCATCTCAAGGTGACCGAAGGCGAGTGAGGCCGGCTCACTCCAGTGAACGCAGTGTGGTGCGGAGCCACTTGAGCTCCGCCGCGCTGGTGGCCCGGGCGATCGTGAGAATGCCGCGCCGGAACGGGTCGTCCAGCTCCTCTGCGGCGATGGGCCGTTCGCCGTCGTAGAAGAAACTCGCGGGCTCCTCCAGGAAGGCCAGCCTGCGGCGCAGTACGGCCGCCTGCTCGGCCGGGTCCGGCAGATGGCGCAGAAACGCGAGCAGCGTGAACCAGCGGTTCTCGTCGGTGACATCGAGGCGGTCCGGTTCGGCGAGCCGGTGCAGCAGATCCTGGCGGCCGGCCTCGGTCAGGGTGAGCATGTGCCGGGGTGCGGCCGCCGCCCCCGGCCGGGTCTCGCGGGCAAGGAGCCCCGCCTTCTCCAGGCGTTTGATCGCCGGATAGAGCGTGCTCTCGCCGACCGGGCGCACATGACCGGTGAGCGCGGTGATGCGCTTGCGCAGCTCATAGCCGTGCAGCGGCGCTTCGTGGAGGAATCCCAGGATGGCGAGTTCGAGCATGCCCGCATTCTGCCTCATGTGTGGTGTACATCGATGGCGTAGTACTACGCTAACGAGGTATGGTCTCGTCCGAAGGAAGCGACCAGCGACGGGGAGTGCGTCATGCGGCAGGCGGAGTTCGACGGGCGGGGCAGCCGGATCCGGTGGACGGAGAGCGAGGGGGAGGGGCCGGCGCTCGTGTATGTGCACGGCCTGGGGTCGATGTCGGCCGTCTACCACGCGCACATCGCCGGGCATCCGGCGCTCGCGGGCCGCCGCCTGCTCTTCGTCGACCTGCCCGGCCATGGCATCAGCGACCGGCCCGCCGACTTCGGCTACACCCTGGAGGATCATGCGGGCGCGCTCGCCGCGGCCCTCGACGCGGCGAGCGTGACCGGGGCCGAGCTGGTGGCGCACAGCATGGGCGGCGCGGTCGCCGTCGTGCTCGCCGACCGCCGCCCCGACCTGGTCACCCGGCTTGTCCTGACCGAGGCCAACCTCGATCCCCATCCGCGGCCCACGTCGGGCAGCAGCGGCATCGCCTCGTACAGCGAGGAGGAATTCGTGCAGGGGGGCGGCTTCGCGGCGGTGCTCGAACGCGTCGGCCCGCTGTGGGCGGCGACCATGCGGCTCGCCGACCCGCTCGGCCTGCACCGCACGGCCGTCGGCCTCGTGCGCGGCACGGAGCCGACGATGCGCGAGCTCCTCATGAAGCTGCCGCTCGACCGCACCTATCTGGTGGGCGGGCTCGACGACTCCCTGCCCGGGCGCGCCGAGCTCGTCGGCTCCGGCGTCCGGGTCGTGACGATTCCGGACGCCGGCCACAACATCATGTTCGACAACCCGGCCGCCTTCGTGCGCGAAGTGGCTGGTCGGGCGGCAGCCTGATCCGGACGGAATCCAGGTACCGGATACCGGTTCTGGGTGGCCGTCAGTCCTCGCGCACGGCCACCGCGAGGTAGCGCTCGTCCTCGTCGGCGTACGACGTCAGCCGCCAGCCGGCCGAGGCGAGCAGCGGGCGGAGCATGGGTTGCGCGCGCAGGTCGTCGTCGGTGATCCGGCGGCCCTGGCGCGCGGCGAGCGCGGCCCGGCCGATCGGGTGGAACAGGGCGAGGCGGCCGCCCGGACGGGTGATCCGCGCCAACTCCCGCAAATTCTCGGCCGGTCGGGGGAGATGCGAGATGAGCCCGGCGCCGAACACCACGTCGACGGACCCGGTGCGCAGGGGCAGCCGGGCCACATCCGTGCGCAGCAGTGCGGCATACCGGTCGCGCCCGGCCCGTACGGCTTCGGCGAGCATCTCGGGCGTGAGGTCCGCGCCGAGGACGGTGCCCTCGGGGCCGACCGCGGCGCGCAGCGGCATCAGGGCGCGGCCCGTGCCGCAGCCCGCGTCGAGGACGGCATCGCCGTGCGCGAGGCCGAGTTCCGCGACGGCCGCGGCATAGGCAGGGCCGTCGTCGGGGAACTTGCGGTCCCAGTCGGCCGCCCGGGCGGCGAAGAATTCCTGAACGTGTGTGTGGTCTTCGGCCATACCGTCATGATCCCGCATGGGGGGTCGGTCCGGTGGTGGCTGAAAATCGACCGTGGCGGCCAGGTTCGAACAAAGGGTGATCGCACTGGAACATTTCTTCGTCATATTCCAGCAGCTTTCGAACTGCGCCCCCGCCGTGCGCCCCTCCCCGGACTAGCGTCCCTGGGCCATGGGACACCTGGACCACGCCGCCTTCGGCTGGCTTACACCCGTGCTGTCGTACGTGATGGCCTGCATAGGCGCCGCCCTCGGGCTGCGCTGCACCGTGCGCGCTCTGGGGGCGAGCGGCCGTTCCCGGCGCAACTGGCTGATCACCGCCGCATCCGCCATCGGCACCGGCATCTGGACGATGCACTTCGTCGCGATGCTCGGCTTCGCCGTCACCGGCACCGACATCCGCTACAACGTGCTCCTGACCATCCTCAGTCTTCTCGTCGCCATGGCCTTCGTCGGCGCCGGGGTCTTCGCCGTCGGCTACGGCAAGGACCGCACCCGCTCCCTGCTGCTCGGCGGCCTCGCCACCGGACTCGGCGTCGCGGGCATGCACTACCTCGGCATGGCGGCCCTCAGGCTGCACGGGCAGGTCCACTACGACCCCGTGCTCGTCGCGCTCTCCGTCGTCATCGCCGTGGTCGCCGCGACCGCCGCCCTGTGGGCCGGGCTCAACATCAAATCGCCGATCGCGGTGGCCGTCGCCTCCCTGGTGATGGGCGCGGCCGTCAGCAGCATGCACTACACCGGAATGATCTCGGTGAGCGTGGACGTGGCCCCCAGCGGCTCCGAGCTGCCCGGGGCGACGGCGATGCAGTTCATCTTCCCCCTCGCCGTCGGCCTCGGGTCCTACCTCTTCATCACCGCCGCCTTCGTCGCCCTCTCGCCGACGGCCCGCGAACGCGCCGAGTACGCCTCCGCCGAACAACTCGCCCCCACCTCCTGAACTCCCCTGCTCCGACCGTCAGTTGGCTCTATTCGTAAGCGAGGAGATCCGTGCGCATACCCCGCAAGGCCCCGGACGCCGCGCCGCCGATCCCGGTGGGCGCCCGCGGGCGACGCGCCCACGCAGGACCGCCGGCCGCCGACGAACACGCCCTCGGGGAACCTCCCGCACCCCAGGAAACCGAGGCCCTGTGGAGGCTGCGGCCGCGCACCGTACGTGCCAAGATCGTCTCGCTCCTGATGGTGCCCGTCGTGTCCCTGCTCGCCCTGTGGGGCTTCGCCACCGTCACCACAGCCCAGGACGTGTCCGCGCTGCGCCAGGCGCGCCGCGTCGACGAACAGGTCCGCACCCCGGTCGTGGCGGCCGTCGCCGAACTCCAGGCCGAACGCCGGTCCGCCGTCCGGTACCTGGCGTCTCCGGCCGACGACCGGGCCGCCGAACTCGATCAGCAGGCCAAGCGCACCGACACGGCGATCGGCAGGCTGAGGCTCGACCGGGAACACACCGTCGCCGACGCGGGCGACATGCCCGCGGGCGTGACCGACCGGCTGCGCACCTTCGTCGCCGAGGCCCTGAAATTGCCCGCGCTGCGCACCGGCGTCCAAGACCGCTCCACCGGCTGGGACGCGGCCTACCAGCGGTACACCGACACCATCGGCGCGGGCTTCGCCGTCGCCGGCGCGCTCGCCGAGGTCCAGGCCCCGGCGCTCGGCTCCGGCGCACGCGTGCTGTACGAGTTCGGCCGGGCCGGCGAAATGCTGGCCCGCGAGGACGCGTTGGTGTCGTCCGCGCAGCTCGGCCGCACCTTTACCGCCGAGCACCTGCGCCGCCTGACCGGCGCCGTCGACAGCCGCCGCACCCTCACCGCCGGCGCCACCGCCGACCTGAGAGGGCCCGAACACAGCGCCTGGGCCACGCTCAGCGGGCAGAGCGCCTACGCCTCGCTCGGCGCCGCCGAGGACAAGATCCAGTCCGCAGAGCCGGGGCGCGCCGCCGCCACCGCCGTGGACCCCGCCGCCTGGGACGCCGTCCTCGGTACCGTGCAGAAGGGCATGCGCGACATCGGGACCGGCGCCGCGGCCGGCGCCGCCGACCGTGCCGACCCGTTCGGCCGCGGACTGCTCACCGCGGGCGGCGCCGCCGTCCTGTTCGGCCTCGCCGCCGTCGCCGCCTCCCTCGTCATCTCCGTACGCATCGGGCGCGGGCTCGTCGTCGAACTGATCAGCCTGCGCAACAGCGCCCTGGAGATCGCCCGGCGTAAACTCCCCACCGCCATGCGCCGGTTGAGGTCCGGCGAGGAACTCGACATCCAGGCCGAGGCGCCGCCCGGGCCGCCCCCACGGGACGAGATCGCGCAGGTCGGCGAGGCGCTCGGCACCGTCCACCGAGCCGCCCTGCATGCCGCGGTCGAACGCGCCGAGCTGGCCAGCGGAATCTCCGGTGTCTTCGTCAACCTCGCCCGCCGAAGCCAGGTCCTGGTCCACCGCCAGCTCAACCTGCTCGACCGCATGGAGCGGCGCGCCGACGACCCCGGAGAACTCGGCGACCTGTTCCGCCTCGACCACCTCACCACCCGCATGCGCCGGCACGCCGAATCCCTGATCATCCTGTCCGGCGCCGCGCCCGGCCGCGCCTGGAGCGTGCCGGTCCCGCTCACCAACGTCGTACGGGCCGCGGTCTCCGAGATCGAGGACTACGCCCGGGTGGAAGTGCGCCGGCTCCCCGAGGCCGCCGTCACCGGCGGCGCCGTCGCCGACCTCACCCATCTGCTCGCCGAACTCGTCGAGAACGCCGCCCAGTTCTCGCCCCCGCACACCAAGGTCCGTGTCACGGGCGAGCCCGTCGGCAACGGCTACGCCCTCGAAATCGAGGACCGTGGACTGGGCATGGGCGACGAAACCCTCGACGAGGCCAACCGCAGGATCGAGCAGTCCGAGGCGCTCGACCTCTTCGACAGCGACCGCCTCGGTCTCTTCGTCGTCAGCCGCCTCGCCGCCCGCCACGCCATCAAGGTCCATCTGCGCACCTCGCCGTACGGCGGCACCACCGCGGTCGTGCTGCTCCCGACCGGCCTCCTCCAGGCCGCCGTCACAGCCGCAGCCCAGCCCGCGCCGGCCACCGCCCGGCGCGAGGACCGGCCGCGCGACGAACCCCGCAGAAGGATCGAGGTGCCCCTCGAAGCGGCGCCCCGGCCGGCCCTGGTCGCCCAGCACGCACCCCCGGCCGTCCGGCCCGAACCACCCGCGACGCCCGGCGTCACCACCCTGCGCCAGCGGGGCCGCGGCGTCGCCCCGGACGGCGCGGAAGCCGGACTTCCGCGCCGGGTACGCCAGGCGAGCCTCGCCCCCCAACTGCGCGAGGCCCCCGTCCCCGAGCCCGACACCGGACCGGACGCCGCCTCGCCCACGCCGGAGCAGGCCCGCGACCGCATGACGGCCTACATGGGCGGCTGGGCCCGCGGCGGCGCCGCCCGCACAAGCACTCCCGCACCGGGCGAGCCCGGCGGCGGCCACCCGAGCGAAGGAGACCGCGCATGATCGACCACCAGAGGCTCGACGCCCCGCACCATGCCGGGGCGGCACCCGCCTCCGACGCCCGCTCCGGATCCCGATCCGGCTCCGGCGAACTCGACTGGCTGCTGGACGACTTGGTCCTGCGGGTGGGCGAGGTCCGGCACGCCGTCGTCCTGTCCAACGACGGCCTCGCCGTCGGCGCCTCCAGCGCGCTGACCCGCGAGGACGCCGAACATCTCGCCGCCGTCGCCTCCGGATTCCACAGCCTGGCCAAGGGTGCCGGACGCCACTTCCACGTCGGGGGCGTGCGCCAGACCATGGTCGAGATGGACGACGGTTTCCTCTTCGTCGCGGCCGCCGGAGACGGCTCCTGCCTCGCCGTGCTGTCCTCGCTCACCACCGACATCGGGCTCATCGCGTACGAAATGGCGCGCCTGGTGAAACGTGTCGGCGAACACCTCTACACGCCGCCGCGCCACATCGTGCGCCCGCCGGCCGCCGGTTGACCGGAAAGGGGACGCCCACCCCATGAACGAGCACCCGCCGGACGGCCCCGCGTACCGGCCGAGTCACTGGTACGACGCCGAAGCGGGGCCCCTGGTCCGCCCGTACGCCATGACCGGTGGCCGCACCGCACCCGGTCCCAGTGGTGTCCGCCTCGATCTCATCGCGCTCGTCACCCTCGCCGTGCCGCAGGGGCCCGAGCCCGCCGAGGAATCCCTCCTCGGCCCCGAACACCGGGCGCTGCTCGCCCTGTGCCGCAAGGAGACCCAGTCCGTCGCCGAGCTCGCCGCCGACGCGGACCTGCCCGTCGGTGTCGTACGCGTCCTCGTCGGGGACCTGCTCGAAGCCGGCCACGTGGTTGTCAGCCGGCCCGTGCCGCCCGCGCAGTTGCCCGACGAGATCATCCTGAGAGAAGTGATCGATGGCCTCCGAGCCCTCTGAACCCACCCCCGCCCTCGCGCTGAAGATCCTCGTCGCGGGCGGATTCGGCGTGGGCAAGACCACCCTTGTCGGAGCGGTCAGCGAGATACGGCCGCTGCGTACCGAGGAACTCCTGAGCGAGGCGGGGGAGTCGGTGGACGACACCGGCGGCGTGGACCAGAAGACCACGACCACCGTCGCCATGGACTTCGGCCGGATCACCATCCGCTCGGGCCTGTCCCTCTATCTGTTCGGCACGCCGGGGCAGGATCGTTTCTGGTTCCTGTGGGACGAGCTCTCCCAAGGGGCACTCGGCGCCGTGGTGCTCGCCGACACCCGCCGCCTGGAGGACTGCTTCCCGGCCGTCGACTACTTCGAGCACCGCCGCATCCCGTTCGTCGTCGCCGTCAACTGCTTCGCCGGAGCCCGCTCCTATGGCGCGGCCGACGTGTCCGCGGCCCTCGACCTGGACCCGGGCACCCCCGTGGTGCTGTGCGACGCACGCGACCGCGACTCCGGGAAGGAGGTCCTGATCCGGCTGGTCGAATACGCGGGGCGCATGTATACCGCGCGCCTGCTCGACTCGGTCGGCTGATGCGCCGCCCGCGCCCGCCGCGCGACTCCCCGGCGCCCGGCACCGCTTGCCCGTGGCGCGCCGGTGGTGAAGGGTGGCAGGAGAACGGGGAAACGGGGAGTTGCATGAGCGGGGAGGCCTGACATGGCTATGAACAAGGAACTCGACTGGCTGCTCGACGACCTGACCCGGCGGGTCGAGCACGTCCGCCACGCGATCGTGCTGTCCAACGACGGTCTCGTCACCGCCGCGAGCGCCGACCTGGAGCGCGAGGACGCGGAACACCTGGCCGCGGTCTCCTCCGGGCTGAACAGCCTCGCCAAGGGCTCGGGCCTGCACTTCCGGGCCGGCAAGGTCCGCCAGACGATGGTCGAATTCGACGAGGGCGTCCTGTTCGTCACCGCGGCCGGCGACGGCAGCTGCCTGTGCGTGCTCGCCTCCGCGGAGGCCGACATCGGCCAGATCGCCTACGAGATGACCCTTTTGGTCAACCGGGTCGGCGAGCACCTCTCGGTGGCGGCCAGGCAGCCGGGGAACTTCGGCCCAACAGAGCTCTGAGCTGTCCGAACCGGCGCTTCACGCACTCGATCTGAGTTATCCACAGGCCGCGCGGGATGTCCGTGCGGCGGGTTACGGTCGTCACCGAGAGTATTCGTCTCTCGCGTACTCGTTCCTCACGGGGGAGGATCCGATGACCGTCTTCGCCACAGTCACCACCAAGAACGCCGTGGTGCCCGCCGTCGCCGCGCGGGCTACGGCGCCGGCCGCGCCACGGCTCACGCCGGGCGCAGCGGCCCGCGAACTGGAACTCAGGCGCGGTGAGTTCGAGCTGGCCGTCCAGCTCGGCCACATTCGCACGGTCCCGGATCCGGGTGGTGGACAGCGCCGGGTCACGGCGCGCGAGGTGGCCCGGCTGAGAGCCGCGGCCGACTTTCCCGAGGGCCTGCGCGAACGGGTGCGGACCGTCGGCACAGGCGAGGGCGCCGACCTGCTCGGCATCGCCCCGGGTCGCTTCACCAGACTGGCCCGCACAGGCCGGCTCACGCCGGTGCGCTGCTACCTCAACCGCTACCGGGCGGTCGTCTGGCTCTACCTGGCCGACGACCTGGTCGAACTGGCCCTGCGCGAGCCGGAGTCGCTGAGCGGCCGCCACCCGGAGCCCGACGGCGGCCAGGACTGGCGGGCGCGCAACTGGCGCGGGCGCAGGATCGCAATGCTGGCCCGCCAGACCGACGACCAGTGGGAACAGGCGGCCGCGGTGGCCTCCGTCCTCGACGGCGCCCACCTCGCCGAGATCGTCCGGGATCCCTACGAACGGGCCTGTCTCAGGCGCCTGCAGCCCGAGACGTTCAGGATCCACCCCGAGTCCGCGATCGCCCAGGCCATTGCCGACCGGGTGCTCCTGGCGGACGAGCCGGACGAGATCGAGTGGTACCGGCTGCGCCTGGTGGAGGCCCTCGCGGACGCGCGGGACCAGTGCCCGGCACCGCGCCCGATCGGGGACCCGGTGGGGGAGCGGGGTGTCCCGGCGGCCACGGAGCCGGTGACGAAGCGGTGTGCGCCGGCGAGCGTGGAGGCGGTGACGAAGCGGGGCGCCCCGGCAGGCGTGGAACCGCCCGCGCCGCGGCCCCTGGGGCGGGCCGGCCCCCGGACCGGTGCTCCCGCGGCGCGTCCTGCCGGGCCCGAACGCACCCGGCGGAAGCCCACCTCGCAGGAGGGAGGAGCGCGGGTACAGCGAAGTCTGCTGGGGCGGCTACGGCGGGGAAAGTAGCCGGGCCGGGGTGGGCGGTCGGCCCGGCCGAAGTTCATGACATCCTGTGACGTCACAGCTCGCCGGACGGGATCGGCGGACGTCCGGGCATTACGGGGAAGGTCGATGAGGCTCTGCTTCCTGGTGGAAGAGCACTACCGCCATGACGGCATGCCCGTCGAGGTGATCCGCCAACTCGACGCCTGGGGGCACCAGGTCGATGTGGTGCGTCCCGGCGGGTCCCTGCTGCGGATGTCGGAGGCGGTCCGCGCGGGCAGTCACGACGCCTGGGTGCTCAAGACGGTGTCCGGCGGCCCGGGGCTCCCGCTCCTGGAAGCCGCCGCCGCGGTCGGCCTGACCACGGTCAACGATGTGCGGTCCATCCGCGGCGTACGGGACAAGGCGCTCGCCTCGGCCATCGGACGCAGCCGGGGCCTCCCGGTGCCGATGACGTACGCGGCGGCCCGGCCCGAACTGCTCGCGGAGATACCCGAGTCCGAGTACCCGCTGGTGGTGAAGCCCGCCGACGGAAGCTCGGGGCGGGCCGTGCACCTCGTGCCGTCGCCGGACCGGCTCGGTGAGATGCTGCCCGTCCTCGCCGGGGAGGGGATGCTCATAGCCCAGCCGTACGTCCCCAACTCGGGCATCGACCTCAAGGTGTACTGCGTCGGAGGCGAGCTGTACGCCACCGAGCGCCGCTCGCCGCTCCACCCCGACCAGGGCGTCCGCGAACGCCATGTGCCGCTGCCCGCCGAAGTGGCCGCCATCGTCGACCGGGTCGGCGCGGTCTACGGACTCGACCTGTACGGCGTGGACGTGCTGCTCGGCCCGGACGGGCCGGTGGTCGTCGACGTGAACGACTTCCCGAGCTTCCGCCAGGTCCCGGACGCGGCGGCCAAGGTGGCCCGCGCGGTGCTCGAACTGGCCCGCACGGGCAGCGAGGTCGCCGCCGCGGCCTTCGTGTCCGGCACGGGACGCATCCCGGAGCAGTCGTTCGGGTCACAGCCCGTCCGGAGTCCGGCGGGAGCGGGCGAGGGCCGGTGAGGGACACGACGACGGTCGGGCTCATCACGCCCGAGCCGGACCATCCGCTGCTGGCCGCCACCACGGAACTGCTGGGCCGCGAACACCGGGTGGTGACGGTCCACCCGGAGACGGCCGACGCCGCAGTGATCGGCTCGCTCGCGGACGTCTACCTGCTGAAGTCGCGCACGCCCCGGGCTCTCGCGCTGGCCCGGGACCTGGAGTCCCGGGGGGCCGCGGTGATCAACTCGGCGGAGGCGACCAGCCTGTGCCAGGACCGTACGGCCATGGCGGAGCGGGCCCGTGTTGCGGGGCTGCCCTTCTCGGCGACCCGGACGTTCGGTTCGCTTGCCGAGTTCGCGGCCGATGCGGGGCCGGCCCGTCCTCTGGTGGTGAAGAGCCGCCACAGCAGGCGGCACGACCTCGTGGCGCGAGTCGACGGCCCGGACCGGTTGGCCGAGCTGGCCGGGGCCTGGGCGGACGAGCCCGTCGTGGCGCAGGAGTTCGCCGAGAACAACGGCTATGACCACAAACTCTGGGTAATCGACGGCACGGTGTTCGCGGCACTGCGCCGCTCCGAGCTCGCTCCCGAGGGGCGCGGCCCCACCGTCCCGCTCGCACTCGGTGAACTGCCGTGCGGCTGGGCCGAGTTGGTGGTCGAGGTCGGCGCTGTCTTCGGCCTCGACGTCTACGGGGTCGATGTCATAGACACGGGGGACGGCATCCCGCTGATCGTCGACATCAACGCGTTCCCCGGGATCCGGGGGCAGGCCGGGGCCCCGGAGGCCCTGGCGGCGCTGGCGCTGCGCAGGGCCCGTGCGGTGGTTGCGGCGGTCTGAGAGGGCTGTCGCCGAACCCGGCCCAGGTGTGCGGCGCCCGACGCGCGCGGCACCGGAGCCCGGTCACCGTGCAGGTGATGCCGGCCGCCTCGCGCTGCCCGGCGGGGACCCCGCCCCGGCAGGCCACGGGCCAGTTGAGCCCCGCCTCCCTTGCCTGTCCACCCCGCACGCACTGGACCCCGCAGGCTGATCCGGACGGAGCGCGTCACCCGCCCCGAGCCGGGGATCCGCACGGCATTCTCGCGATCGGCCCGCTCAGTTCGCCGTGTGCTGCAGCACCGCGTTCCAGGCGGTGATGACCGGGCGGTCGTGTTCGCGTCCGAGGCGGGACAGCGCGCCCGTGTCGAGGACGAACAGCGCGCCGCCGGAGGCGGGCAGGCCGAGGTAGCGGGCCGTGAGGACACGCAGGAAGTGGGAATGGGCGATCAGGACGACGTCCTCGTCGCCGGCGCGCAGGGCCGCGTCGGCCTCGGCCAGGACCCGGTCGGCCCGTGCGCCCACTTCGGCCGGGCTCTCGCCGGGGTGGTCGGCGGGGCCGGGGGCGACGCCGTCGGTCCACAGGTTCCAGTCGGGGCGGCTGCGGTGGATCTCCACGGTGGTGATGCCTTCGTAGCCGCCGTAGTCCCATTCATGGAGATCAGGGGTGATTCGGGCGTTCTTGAATCCGGCCAGTTCGGCTGTGTGGACGGCCCGTTGGAGCGGGCTGACCAGGGCCAGGCCGACGGGCCGGTCGGCGAGCAGCGGTGCGACCGCGCGGGCCTGCTCTTCGCCGTGTGCCGTGAGCGGCAGGTCGGTGTAGCTCGTGTGCCGTCCCGACAGTGACCATTCGGTCTCCCCGTGACGTACGAGGATCAACTCACCCATGGCTGTGTATTCCGTTCTCCGTGTGCGTCCCCCGGGCCGGTACCGCCCCGGCCGTACGCGAGGACAACCTGCGAGGGTGCGCACGCATTCCGTGCGCACCGGCGTGTCGGACGTCGGATACCTCACGTCGGGACGGCGCCGGGCGAACCGGGCCCGGATGGCTCGGGCCCGGTCCCGCAGGGAGAGGACCGCGACGCTCAGGCCGAGTGCAGGGCGAGCGTCGGGGACAGCCGGGACGCCCGGACCGCCGGATAGAGCCCGGCGACCGTCCCGATCATCAGAGTCGCGCCGAAGCCCCCGGCGACCGCCCACGGCGGAATCACCCAGGGGATGCCGCTCGACACCGAGTACACCGCTGTCGCCGCGCCCCCGAGCGCGATGCCGGCCGCGCCGCCGAGCCCCGACAGGAGCAGCGACTCGGTGACGAACTGGCCCCTGATCTGGCCCCGGGTCGCACCGATGGAACGGCGCAGGCCGATCTCGTAGCGGCGCTCCAGAACGGAAATGATCATGGTGTTGGCGACGCCGACCCCGCCGACCAGGAGTGCCACCCCGCCGAGCCCGAGCAGCAGACTGCTGAACGCGCCCTCCGTGGCGGCCTTCGCCTGGAGGCCGGAGGACGGGTCGGTGACGCCGACATTGCGCGGTGTCTCGGGCGAGACCGTGCGCGGGATCAGGTCGTGGACGCGATCGACCGAGGCGTCGGCGGAGCGTTCGTAGACGGCCGTGGGACGGCCGTCGAAACCGAGGCGGCTGGTCGCGACGTCCCAGCCGACCAGCGCCGAGCGGGCGATGCCGGGGGCCAGCGGCAGCGGGTCGAGGATGCCGAGCACGGTGAAGTACTGGCCGTTGATGAACACCTGCTGACCGGGCGCGGTGATGCCGAGCCGCCCCGCCGCCACATCGCCGAGCACCACTGACGGGTATTTCCCGGTGGCCGAGTTGAGGAAGGTTCCGCTGCGCATCGTGCCGCGCAGGGTCGTGAGCAGGTCATCGGTGGCGGCCTGGACCTGGATGCCGCCGGTGATGGTCTCCGGGATCTTCTCCGAGCGGCGTACGGTCTGCGGCACCGAGCCCGTCGCCCCGACGTGCTCCACCCCGGCGATCCGCCCCACCCGCCCGGCCGCGTCCTTCGCCAGCGGCACCGGCTTCCCGGTGAGCAGGTCGGTGCCGGGTGTCACGACCAGCATGTTGGTGCCGAGCTTGTCGAGCTCCCGGAGCAACTGCTCCTTGCTGGACGCCGAGATGCCCACCACCGCGATCATCGTGGCGATGCCGATCGCGATGCCGAGCGCCGAGAGCACCACCCGCAGCGGGCGGCTGCGCATCCCGGCGGCACCGGTGTGCAGGATGTCGCGCGGGCCGAGCCGGGCCGGCCTGAGCACCGGCTGCCCGCTCATCGGACCCCCTCGGAGCACGAAGGGTGGTCATCCCCGAGAGGCGTGCGGATGTCCCGCACCACACGTCCGTCCCGGATCCGCACCTGGCGCGGCAGCCGTGCCGCGATCTCCGTGTCGTGGGTGATCACGGCGATGGTCGCGCCCTCCTTGTTGAGTTCATGGATGAGCTCCATCACCGCTTCGCCGGACACCGAGTCCAGTGCGCCCGTCGGCTCGTCGGCGAGCAGCAGGTCGGGCTCGCCGACGACCGCCCGGGCGATGGCCACCCGCTGCTTCTGACCGCCGGACAGCTCGTGCGGCCGGTGCTTCATGCGGTCGCCCAGGCCGACCCGCTCCAGGGCGGTGGCCGCCCGCCTGCGGCGTTCGGCGCGCGGCAGCCCGGAGTAGAGCAGCCCCTCGGCCACGTTGTCCTGCGCGCTGATGCCCGGCACGAGATGGAAGGCCTGGAAGACGAAGCCGATGTGCTGGGCCCGCAGTGCCGAGAGTCTGCGGTCGGTGAGGGCGGCCACGTCGTGCCCCGCGATGGTCACCGACCCGGCGGTCGGCAGGTCCAGGGTGCCGATGATGTGCAGCAGAGTCGACTTGCCCGAGCCGGACGGGCCGACGATCGCGAGGAGTTCGCCCCGCTCGACGGTGAGGTCCACCCCGCGCAGCGCGGCGACGCCGCCCGGGTACTCCTTGGTCACGCCGGTCAGTTCGACGACGGGCGGCCGGGTGAAGGCGGCAGTGCTCATGTCGAGGGCACCCCGACCCGCAGCCCCGATCGCAGCCCGTCGCCGGATATCTCGACCCGCCCCTGCGCGAACATGCCGAGCTTCACCTTCACTTCGCGCGCCGTGCCGTCCGCCACCACCTGCACCCCGAACGAGCCGTCGTCGAGCGCGAGCAGCGCACCGACCGGCACGCTCAGCACGTTCCTACGGGTCTCGCCGGTGAGCTTCACCGTCGCGGGGGACTTGTCGATGCCCTTGACGTTGCCGGGGTCGTCGAAGGTCACGGTCACCGCGATCCGGGGCGTCTTGTCGTTCGGGTCGTCGCCGGCCGTGGCGGTCCCGCCGATCGAGGACACCGTGCCCGAGGTGCTGGTCCCGTCGGGCAGCTCCACCTGCACCTTGCCGCCGGCCTTGGCGAGCGCCGCGTCCGACACCTTGAGCCGGAGCTGGACGACCCGGTCGGAACTGGTCGTGGTCATGACCTTCTGGCCGGGCGCGGTGCGATCGCCCACCGCGGCGTCCGCGCTCTGCACCCGGACCGGACCGGTGGCGAAGGCGATCTGCTCGGGCCCCACCCGACCGCTCGGGGGAAACCCGTGCTCCTTCTGCCAGCGCTTGACCGCATCGGCCGTTCCGGGCGTGTATGTCTCGTCGTCGGCAAGGCCGCCGCCGTACCCCAGCGCCCGCAGGTTCGCCTTCAACTGCCGTACGTCGGCGCCGTTGTCTCCGCTCTTGAGGACCCGGTACATCGGCTCGGCCCCGTACATCAGCCGGACGTCCTTCCCGTCGACCGCGTACAGCCGGCCGTCCCGCCCGATGCGTGAACCGCTGCTCGCGATCCAGGTCAGCGTGCCGCCCGCGCCGGCGTTGAGCTTGCTCTCGCGGGAGTAGCCGAGGGTGCCGTCGACACTCGTGCTGCTCACCAGATCGCCCTGCTGGATGGGCGCGGTGGCGGGTGGAAGGCCGGTCCGCCGATGTCCGGAGTCCTCGGGCCCGGGGTGAGCGAGACCTGTGACGGCGAACCCGCCGCCCGTCACGGCCGCCGCGCCGACCAGCGCCGCGATCACGGTCCGGGGCCTCATGCGGCGCACTCGTTGAGGGCCTTCATGAACTTGTCCTTGTCGGCCCCGTCGGGAATCTTGAAGCCGCTGCTGCGACCGCCCTCGACCTTCGGGTCGGGCATGTCGAAGCCCTTGCCCCGCAGGCACTGCGCGATCTTGACCTGCTGGTCCTGCTGCTTCGGGTCGGGGGCGCCGGTGCCACCGCCTCCCTCGACACCCGAGCCGCAGGCGTTGAGCGCCTTGTTCCACTTCTCCGCCGAGGTGCCCGGGGGCTGGGAGAGGGACTGGGCGTAGGGGTTCTCGCCCGGCTTGAGGTCGGGCACGTCCATGCCCTGCTTGCGCAGGCAGCCGCGCAGCGCCTGGGCCTTGTCGGCGGCCGACGAGTCGCCGCCGGAGCCGTCGCCGGACCCGTTGCCGGAGGCGCCCGAGTCCTTCCCCGGTCCCCCGCCGGACGAGCCGGAGCAACCGGAGGCCAGCAGGGCGAGACCTGCCATCCCGGATGCCAGGACCAGGGTGAACCGGTGGTTCCTCATCGTTGTCTCCTCGCGGACATGCGTGGACGCGGCAGCGCGCGCCGACCGCCGGGCAGCGGCCGAGGAGAGCGTCCAGGAACCCGCTGTTTCGTTTCCCTTACGGCGCCCGCCGCCGCTCGCCGTAACAACGACGAAAGGTCCGTTTCCGGTAGACAGGGGGCATGCGCGTACTGGTGGTGGAAGACGAGGCGTTCCTGGCCACGATGATCGCCGAGGGCCTGCGCCGCGATGCGATCGCGGTGGACGTCGCCCTCGACGGCCTCAGCGGGCTCCGCAAAGTACAGCTCGGCGACTACGACGTCCTCGTACTGGACCGCGACCTGCCCGGCCTGCACGGCGACGAGGTCTGCCGCCGGGTGGTCGCCGACGGACTGCTCACCCGGGTGCTCATGCTCACCGCGTCGGGCACCGTGCGCGACCGGGTCGAGGGCCTCGGGCTCGGCGCCGACGACTACCTCACCAAGCCGTTCGCGTACGACGAACTCCTCGCCCGGGTGCTCGCGCTCGGCCGCCGCGCCCGGCCCGCGCTGCCCCCGGTCATCGAGCGGGCCGCCATCGTCCTGGACACCGCACGCCGCCGAGCGAGCCGCCACGGCCGCGAACTCACCCTGACCCGCAAGGAGTTCGCCGTCCTGGAAACGCTGATGCGGGCCGACGGCGGGGTGGTCAGCGGCGAGGACCTCATCGAGCAGGTGTGGGAGGAGCACGCCGGGTACGACACCAACCCGGTACGGGTCGCCCTCAGTCGGCTGCGCGCCAAACTCGGCGACCCACCGGTGATCGAAACCGTCCCCGGGGCGGGCTACCGCATCGCCCGCGACCCCGACGGCATCGAGGGCGCCCGGCGGGCCGAGCGATGATCCGCCGCCTGCTGCCCACCACCGAGCGGGCCCGGCTGACCGCCCTGTACGGAGGGCTCCTCCTGCTCGCCGGATGCGTACTGGTCGGCGTGATCTACGCATTCGTCCAGTACGGCCTCGACAACCGAATCGGCACCGCCTTCACGGGAGTTGTGCCCGGCGGCCGCGCCCAGCCGCAGCCCACCGCCACCCTGCCCGGCGACCTCATCCCGTCCGAGCAGGCCGGTGAGCACGCCAGGACCCAGGTCGTCCAGGTGGTCGCGGCCACCACCCTCAACCGGCTGCTGACCGTCTCCGGGATCGCGCTCGCCGTGTTCGCCGTGCTCTCGGTGTTCCTGGCCTGGTGGATGGCGGGGCGGGTGCTGCGCCCGGTCGGTCTCATCACCGCCACCGCGCAGAAGCTCTCCGGCGAGAACCTCCACCAGCGCATCGACCTGGAGGGGCCTCCGGGCGAGCTCAAGCAACTCGCCGACACCTTCGACCAGATGCTGGGCCGGATCGAGCAACTGGTCGGCGCCCAGCGTCGGTTCGCCGCGAACGCGGCCCACGAACTGCGCACGCCGCTCGCCGTCCAGCGGGCCGCCGCCGAGATCGGCCTCGTCGACCCCGATCCCGAGCGGATCAAGTGGATCCGCGGCGAACTCCTCCAAGTGGCCGACAGCAGCGAGCAGTTGATCGAGTCGCTGCTCCTGCTCGCCGCCACCGACCAGGGCCTGGAGCACCGCGAACCGGTGACCCTCGACGAGAGCGTGGCCGCCGTCGCCGGTGAACACCACGACGAGGCGAACGAACGAGGCATCACCCTCACGACCGCCCTGGAACCCCTGACCGTCGACGGTGACCCCGTGCTGCTCACCCATCTGATCCGCAACCTGATCGGCAACGCGCTCCGCCACAACCACCGCGACGGCAGCGTCCACATCGTCCTCACCGCGGCCGACCGCACGCTCAGGATCACGAACACCGGCCCGGCCGTGCCGCAGGACGCGGTGCCGGAGCTCTTCGAGCCCTTCCGCCGTCTGAACGAACGCAGGCACGCGCCCGGCGAGGGCGCCGGCCTCGGCCTCGCTCTGGTCGCCTCCATCGCGCGCGCCCACGGCGGCGAGGCCACGGCCCGGGCGAACCCGGGCGGCGGCCTGACGGTGACCGTCCAGCTGCCCTGAGCGGAGCCCGGTCAGGGGTGCATGCGCGCCCCCTTGAGGACCTTGTCCACCGCGTTGCGCGGTCCGTGGACGGCCAGGCCGACCAGATCGAGGTCGGCGCCGGGGACGGCCCGGACCACAGCACGGTTGTCCGCGTCGTTGCCCGTGCCGAACATGTCGCTCGTGAACACCGACCGGGGCAGCTCGCGGCTCAGGATGCGGGTGTGGGCCGCGCGCAGGACCTCCTTGCTCCCCTCGAAGACGAGGACCGGCTGACGGAACAACGGGAGATAGGGGGTGCCGTCGGCATCGGCGTACGGCTCGCCGATGATCTCGGGCAGCGCCGTGCCGAGCCCGCTGACCAGGAAGGCCGTCACATTGAGCCGCTGCCAGGTCTGCAGGTCGTCGCGCAGCAGCACGGCGATCTTCGTGTCGAAACGTACGGGCGCACTGTCTGAGGTCATGGGCTGCGATGTCATGGACTGAGACTGCCGAACCCGCCCGCGCCTCGTCTTGTACGTTCCTTGCATGACGGCCGGACAGGAGATCTCCGCTTGGCGGCCCCGGGTCGCGGGGGTCGTCGAGGTCTTCCACGCCCGGTTCACCGAGCACTCCTACCCGATGCACGTCCACGACAGCTGGACGCTGCTCATCGTCGACGACGGCGCGGTGCGCTACGACCTGGACCGCCACGCCCACGGCACCCCGGGCGACGCGGTGACCCTGCTGCCGCCGGATGTCCCCCACAACGGCTCCCCGGCGACCGCGCAGGGCTTTCGCAAGCGGGTGGTCTACCTGGAGCGGACCCAGCTCGACGACAGCCTCATCGCCCCCGCCGTCGACGGGCCGGACCTCGTGGATGCCGTACTGCGGCGCCGGGTCGGGCAGCTGCACACGGCGCTCGCGCACCGGGGCGAGGAACTTGAGGCCGAGAGCAGGCTCGCGCTCATCGCCGAGCGGCTGCGCGGCCATCTGCGCCCGCGCCACGTGAGAGGCCCGGCGGGTCCCGGCCGCTCGGTGGCACGGCGCCTGCGCGAGCTTCTCGACGCCCGGCTCGCCGACGGCGTGACGCTGGAGGAGGCCGCGGGTCTGGTGCACGCGCACCCCACCCATCTGGTGCGCGCCTTCACCGCGGAGTTCGGCATCGCGCCGCACCAGTATCTGACGGCTCGTCGGATCGACCGGGCCCGCGGGCTGCTCCTCGACGGGCAGGCGCCCGGTGACGTGGCCCGCGCCACCGGGTTCTACGACCAGTCCCATCTGACCCGCCACTTCAAGCGCGTGGTGGGCACGGCGCCGGGACGCTATGCCCGGCACGCGCGGGCCTGACGCCCGGGATCAGACGAACAGGAACGCCGCCGACGTGGCCGCGCCCAGCGCGCCACCGGCCACCGTCTGCATGACCGTGTGGTAGGTCAGGGCGACCCGCGACCAGCACACCACGGCCGTGACCGCGTAGGCGAGCAGCCACCAGGGGGAGTGCACCACGGCGAGCAGCGCCACGACCGCCGAGGCGACGGCGGAATCCACCGAGATCTTCCAGACCGTGTTCACGGCAAGCAGGAAGATCGTCATCACCCACAGGGCGAGCATCGCGGTCAGGATGCCGGTGGGGGCGTGGCCGAGCACCATGACGACCGAGCCGGCCCCGATCGAGCCGAGGATGACGAAGAAGATCGGCGCCCGCTTCGTGCGGTCGACGACATGCCGGTCGCCCCAGGTGCCGCGCTTGCGCTCCCACTCGATGTAGCCGGCCGGTATGAGCCCCGCACACAGCGCGCCGAGCAGCCCCCACAGCAGACCGGTCCACTCGCCGGCCGCGGCCAGGCCGATGCCGAGCATCCCGGCGAGCAGGACGTTGCGGGGCTGCAGGACGTCGGTGACGGTGCGGGCCGTGGCCGTCGTACGGCTGACGGGCTGGGTCAGGGTGTCGCTCACGCGGTCTTCTCCAGGGAGTCCAGGACGCTGCGGGCGCGCTCGCCGCTGATGGTCCGGTAGGCGGCGGCCACCCGTACCAGCCGGGCGACTTCGCCGTCCTGATCGGTGGCGTGCATGGTGTCGACGGCCGCGGCATCGCCCGCGGGGGCGCCGTCGGCCTTGGCGGCGAGGGCGGCCTTGATCCAGTACGCCTCGGCGAGCGGCCCCTCATTCTCGGCGCGCGGACTGTCGGCGGAGGCGGCCCGCTTGGCGGCCGGGAGCAGGCCGTCCGGAACGTAGTGGCGCAGTTTCTCGACGGCGTCCGCGATGTCGGCGGCCCACCGGTCGATCCGCAGGTCCGCCGGGGTGCCGAACCGGGTCAGCTCGCGGGTGAGCGAGGCCGGCGGCTCGAAGGGCTGGTCGGGGAAGGCCGTCATCAGCTCCCGCCACAGCGGATGCAGCCGGGCCTGCGCCCGCCACAGCCGCACCCGGCGCCAGCCCTTGCTGAACGCGGGGATGGACGCGCCGAGCGCGAAGAACGCGAACAGGACGACCTGGGCCGCCTCGGTGACCTCGTCGAACTTCAGGGCAAAGCCCGGGCTCGGCTGGTCGGCCACGCTGATCCACAGGAACAGGGTGCGGCTGAGGGTGTAGCCGACGCCGATGAACATGGCGAACGTCATCATGCCGAGCCCGATCCGCAGATGGCGGGCCGTGGCCCCGGCGGTGGCGAGCGCCCACTGGTAGGCGCAGACGGCGGATGCGGCACCCAAGTACAGGTAGAACACGCTCATGTAGAGCGTGGCGCCCCACTGCCCGGCGTGGTCGGAGACGAACCGGTCCGAGGCGTACGAGCGGTCGACCACGGTGAAGAAGAGCACGGTCAGCAGGATCAGCGTGGCGACGGACGCCTTGGCCGCCACCTGCTGGATGATCCGGGCGAACCGGACGTGGCGGGGGATGACGCCGCCCTCCGGGAAGTGCCCGTAGATCGCCACGATGTAGCTGAGGATCGCCAGGATCGCGATGGTCGCCGTGTAGTGCTTGATCAGTACGGCGAGGTCGACGACGGGGCTGTTGTTGAGCCCGATGCGTACGACCTTCGTCTTGGTCCACAGGGCGACGGCGAAGCCGGCGTAGCAGCCCCACAGGGCGCGTCTGCGTTTGTCCTCCTCGTCTCCCCAGAGCGCCGCGGGCATGCGCCACAGGGCGACGGCAGTCATCACGCCGGCTATGAGATAGCCGGCAAGGTCAAGCGCGGTCACGGGGATTCCTCGGGGGACGGGGAAGGGGACAGGAGGGGGAGCGGGCTACGAGCGGCGGAAGAATCCGCGGCGCCGGTGGGCGACAGGCCGCGAGAGGGAGTTCGCGAGCCGCCCGACCATGTCGTCGCTGGTCACGTCGCGGGCCATGCGGGGGATGAGCGAGGCGCCGAACTCGGCGATCCGCTCGTCATGGGTGTCGTACTGGGCCCGCGCCTGGATGGGGCCGCCGGAGCGGAACGCCTCGGTGACCGCGGGCGGCAGCTCGTCCGGCTCGGTGGAGGCGGGCTCTGCCGGTGCGGCGGGCTCATCGCCGGCGAGGACGCGCTTGATCAGCGAGGTGTTGAAGACGGGAAGCAGCTGTCGCAGCTGGTCCGCGTTCAGGGTCGTACCGTGGTCGAACCACTCGTGGCACAGCTCGTGCAGGATGACGTGCTGGGTCTGGTAGAGGGTCGGACGCTTGCGGTAGAGGACGAAACTGGTGCCGCCCGATTTGAGGCGGAGACCGCAGGCGGCGTTCACACGGGCAAGGCGGTCGGGCAGTTCGTGCAGCACGATGGTGCGGCCGCGGGCCTCTTCCATATTCGCCACAAGCCCCGGAATGCTGAACGGGGCCGGGATGGGCAGATCCGCAAGGCCGGCTTCGCACTCTCTCCGCAGCTCGCGCATGGACATGGAGACCTCTTGATCGTAGTCACGCGTGTGTGACAAGCGGTCTGCGATCTTAGCCAATGGTCATGAACACGAGGTGCCGGCTACCCGGGCTGTCCGCCAGGGGCCGCTCCGGGGCCGTTGTCCCGCCCGTCCTTGCTGTCCTTGTTGTCCTCCAGGAGGGAGAGGACGAACTGGAGGAGCTCCGGGTCGAGCCCGTCGTCGTCGATGCCCCGGCCCGCCAGACCGCTGATCTCTCCGGTCCGCCGCTTCGCGAGGAACTGGAGCCCCGCCACGACGTCGTCCACCACCTCGGACTCGTCCTTGAAGAAGCGCCAGTCCACGCCGAAGCCGATCCCGAGCGCCTTGAGGATCTCCTCGGACGGGTTGGTGACCTTGCCGGCGAGGATGTTGGAGAAATAGCTGTGCGAGAGCGAACCGCCCCGCTCCTTGACGAGATCGGCGAAGACCCGGCCCGAGATCTTCTCTCCCGGAAAGGTCTTCTCGACCATGTACTCGACCTTCTGCTGCAACGTCGTCAGCTCGGGAGTGCGCTCTTCGCCGTTGTCCATCAGGGTCCCCACGTCCACGTCCGCCGCTCATGCGCTGTCCGAGGATGCGCGATGTTCGATTCGGTCAACGGATTCGTACTTTAACCGACCTTGGTACAGGAGCCCGGCCGACGGGGAGGCTGTCGGCCACGGTCGTCGGCGACAAAACGGAACATCTCGCTCCGCGATCGTAATCGGACTTGCGGAAACACTCTACGTCACTGTTAACTCGAAAAAACACGAACAAGGAGCCACGAGGGGAGTTCCTTGCTCGGGTGGCTGCTGTGCCCTGCGCGCTTGGCGCGTCCGGGACGCACAGCCGCGGCAAGCAGGTGTAGCCCTTCGCGACGGGGGACGCGCGAAGGGCTACACATGCATTATGCACCTTGTCTGTGGGGTCCGGCGACCACCCTCGATGGGGATACGACCGGCTCCGTTCAACTCCCAGCCGAATACGATCGATTGCCGAGCCGGACGCGAGATGAGACACCCCTGTGACTTGGCTGGGAAACGCCTCCCGGCACCCGGGGAGCGCGCTGCCATGCTGGCCGGGTGACGTCGAGCTACCGGCCGATCCTCGCGCGGGTCCTGGCGCAGGCGGAACCGACCACCCCATGGCGGGTGCACCACCGCGATCCCTGGTACATGGCCGCTCCGGCCCACCACATCAGCCGCAGGCAGGGCTGGAAGCTCCATGTGTCGGCCACGCCCGTCTCGGCGCCCCAGGTTCTGGAGCGCGCGGCCCGTGTCCTGGTGGCTCACGGGTGCGCGTTCAAATTCGCGGCGACTCCAGCCATCGCCGCCGAGATGAACGCGGTCCGCGCCGCCCGCGCCCAGTCGGGGAAGTTCCTCACCGCCTACCCCGCCGACGACGGCCAACTCCGGCTCCTGGCCGAGGAGTTGGACGACCGGACGCGCGGCCTGACCGGGCCTGCGATCCTGACCGACCGGCGCTTGTGTCCCGGCAGTCTGGTGCACTACCGCTACGGCTGCTTCGCGCGGCCCCGCGAACTCAACGACGAGGGGTTCTACGAGGGCCGCCTGCGCGCGCCCGACGGCACCTTCGTCGCCGACGAGCGGAACCCCTGGTTCGCCCCGCCGCCCTGGGCAGGCAGCCCCTTCCCCAGAACTGCATCGGCGAGTTCCGGACGACGACGCGGCGACCCCGTGCTCCTCGCCCGCCGCTACCTCGTCAAGGAGGCGATCCGGCACTCCAACCGCGGCGGCGTCTACCGTGCCCGCGACGAGCGCACCGGCGACACCGTCCTGTTGAAAGAGGCCCGCCCGCACGTCGGCGCCGGACCCGACGGCAGGGACGCGCGGGACTGGCTCCGGCACGAGGCCGAGATCCTGCGCCGGCTCGCCCCGCTCGGAATCACCCCGGCCGTACGCGAGGTGTTCGAGGCAGGCGGCCATGTCTTCCTCGCCGAGGACCTCATCGACGGCGTGAACCTTCAGGAGTGGACCGCCGACCGGCTGCGCACCGGCGACCGCCACGTCCGCGTCGCCGAGGCGTGGAACCTCGCCCGCGAACTCGCCCGGATGATCGGCCGGTTGCACGCCGAAGGCCTCGTGCTGCGGGACTTCAAACCGGGCAATGTCGTGATGACCCCCGAGGGCCGGCCCGTCCTGGTCGACCTGGAGTGCGCGGTACCCACCGGCGCCCCGGCGCCCGTCGCGGGAACGCGCGGCTTCACGGCGCCGGAATACCTCGAAGCCGCCGGCCCCGACGCCGCCCCGCCCGCGCCCGGACCGGAGGCGGACTGCTTCAGCCTGGGCGCGACGCTGCTCCATGTGACGACCGGGATCAGCCCGGTGCTCGCCCCGGACTCGGCGCCGGCCCGGCCGACCGGCGAACGCCTGGCCTCGCTCATGGCCGAGGCGGCCCCCGGCATCCCCGCCCTGCGCGTGCTGGCCCCGCTCATCACGGGGCTGACGCGGGACGGCGCGGGGCGGTGGACGCTGGGACGGGCTGCGGAGTTCTTGCGTACGGGAGAGCGGGCGCAACCCGTGCCCTCCTGCCCAACCCCCTCCCTCCCTTCCGCGGACCGTCTGCTCGCCGACGGACTCGCCTTTCTCGCCGACACGATGGATCCCTCGCAGGAGTACCTCTGGCCGGGCCCGGCCGCGCTCCCGTACGGGGACCCCTGCAACGTGCAGCTCGGAGCCGCCGGGGTGCTCGCCGTGCTCGACCGGGCGGTGCGCTGCGGGCACGCGGCGGCCGCGCCCACCCTGCGTACCGCCGCCGAATGGCTCGACCGGCGGCTGACCGCGCCGAGCCGTGTCCTGCCCGGTCTGTACTTCGGCCGCTCCGGCGCCGCCTGGGCCCTGTACGAGGCGGCGACGACGCTGGAAGACGCCGCGCTGGCGGAGCGCTCGATCGCGTACGCCCTGAACATCCCGCTCGAAGGCGCCAACCCCGATGTCTGCCACGGCCTGTCCGGGGCGGGCCTCGCGCAGTTGCACCTGTGGCACGCGACCGGCGACCTGCGTTTCGCCGAACGAGCCGCCCAGTGTGCCAACGGCGTGCTCCGGCTGCTCCACGACGGGCCGGGGGTGGAGTGGGAGGCGGGCCCCGACTTCCGCGCCGAGCTGGCCGGTTCGGCGTGCTACGGGTTCGGCCACGGCGTGGCCGGGAACGCGGCCTTTCTCCTCGCCGCAGGCCGGGACCTCGATCGCCCCGACCTGACCGACATCGCCGTCGGTGGCGGGCACGCCTTGTGCGCTGTCGCCGCATGGCGCTCGGGCAGCGCGTACTGGCCGAAGGGCCCCGGCCGCAGCGAGCGCCCCGGGCTGAACTTCTGGTGCAACGGCACCTCCGGCATCGGCACCTTCCTCGTGCGGCTGTGGCACGAGACCGGAGACGAACGGTTCCTGGAACACGCCGAGGGCGCGGCGCGCGCCGTCCGGCAGCAGCGCTGGCAGATCGGCCCGGGAAGCTGCCACGGCGTGGCCGGCAACGCCGAGTTGCTGCTCGACCTCCACGAGCTGACCGGCGAGGCCCGGCACCGGGAGGCCGCCTTCGACCTCTCCTCCTGCCTGACCGTACGGGCGGCCCGGCGGCGGGGCCGCTTCCTGGTGCCCGACGACACACTGCGCGAGATCTGCGCCTCGTACAACGTGGGCATCTCCGGCGTACTCGATTTCCTGCTCCGCCTCACGCACGGCGGACCACGATCGTGGCTGGTCGACCGGCCGGCCCGAGAGAACCACCCAACTCCTGGAAGGGAAGCGGCACATGGAGAGCCTCGTTCTGGAACTGCAGGAACTGCCCGAAACCGATGAACAGCAGCTGGAGCCGATGATGTGTTGCGACACCGGCCACCACAGCTTCGACTGGACCGACCTGTGCGCGGCGCGCGACTGACACCGTCCGACGTCTCGTGACGGCGCGATGAAGGCCCCGACTTCCTTTGCCACCGGCACGGCTGCGAACAGCGCACAGCCCGGGTGAGCAGCACCTGCGCGGGCACGTTCGACGCCCGCGCAGGATGCGCCCAACGGTCCGGCGTAGGGGTCAACTCACAGGATCGCTGGCGAGTTGGTGCCCGGCAGATGGACGACCACCAGGACGATGCCCGCCACCATGAAGTTGCGGGCCGCCGCGTCGAGGCCGTTCCAGGACTTGGACTGCCACATCGAGAACCATTCGCCGCCGACGGCTATGAACCCGGCGCCGAACAGCAGCAGCACCATGAGCAGCCCTATCGTGCTCAGGCGCCGCGCCCGCGCGAAACCGGCCCGGCGCCGCAGCCCGCCGAACCACACGGCGGCCGCCGCTATGAGCACCAGGGCCGTCAGCGTCTCCCAGACGATGATCAGGACGTACGCGATGTCCTGGAGCGTGCTCGACGTGATGGCCCGCCACATGAGATCCGGATCCTTGAACGTGGTGTCCATCGCCAGGACGTGACGGACGAACTGGCGGTTGGTGTCGAAGTCGGTGATGTTGCCGAAGGCGACGAGCGCCATGTACAGCGCGACGGTGGCGGTGAGCAGTGCCGCGGCGACCGGCAGCGCCGGGAGCCCCGCCCCGCTCACGGGGCCCGCGCCGCCCGCCGTACGTGCTCCGAACCTGAACCTGGACGTCATCCCGGACTCCCTTGTCGGACCGAACCGATTCCCGCGCCGAACGGACGGGCTCTGCGCGCGCCTGCCGTTCAGCCTGCCCACCATCGTGCCGCGCACCACTGACAATCGGACTTCGCAAGCAAGCGACGGGGTCCCGGCCGTGCCACGCGGGGCGGGCTCTCGTTAGGCCGGTGGAGTGAAAGTCCGAGCCTGCGGAGGTGCGCTGTCGACATGCGGCTGCATCGGGACAACCAGTCCAAACTCCTGCGCAGCGAAGCCGTGGCCCGCTGCAAATACTGCGGAACCCCGATCGAATGGTTCGACCGGCACGACTCGGGCCGTATCCCGCTGACACCGGAACTCCCCGCCCGCCGGGTGCCGGAGCGCTTCCGTTGGCATGTGAACGTGGGAGTCGCCTACCGCGGAGCGCCGGCCGACTCCGGCTACTGCCGCATCCCGCACACCGCGGTCTGCCCCGCCGTGGAACACACCGGCCTGCCGCCCGACATCGACTCCATCGTGCAGATGCTGGCCGTACGCATGAGGAGCCGTATCGAAAAAGGCGAGTTCGCCCCCGCTCTCGTGGAGCCGAAGGAGCCGGCCGCACCGGCCGCCGCGAAGGTGCCGGAGGTGCCGGTCCGCCATGTGCTGCGCCACCACACCAACCTCCAGCTCGGGCCGGGAGCGATCGAGGAGGTGCGGTGCATCGTCACGGAGGGCTCCGCGGGCGAGCGCTGCCCGAACATGATCTTCGACCTGGGGGAGGGCTGCTGGGAGCGAGTGGACGTCCCGTACGCGGCCGGGCGGGCCGGGCAGATGGTCCTCAACTCGTCCGGCGGGCTGATGTGGGTCTGGTCGGTCCCCGAGTTCATGCATGTGCGCCGCTGGTGGAAGCAGTGCTGTCCGGCGCATGAGGACGTCGTCGTGGCGGACCATATGGGCACCGAGTGGGTGCCGTTCGAGACCTGGAGGCACGCCGAGTACATCGTGACCGAGCAGCCCACCGGCTATGAACGCCCCGCGGAGGAATTCCCCATCCACGAGGGGCCGCGCGAACTCTGGCGCTGCGCCGAGCCGGACTGCTTCAACTCCAGTGTGCACGCCCGGCCCGAGGGATGGCTGTGCTGGAAGTGCGCCAAGGCGAGGGAACGCCGTACCCGGACCCATCGCCGCTGGCAGCACCCCGCGAGCCCGTGATTCGCCCGCGCTTGGGCCGACGTGACCGAACGGGGTACGCCGGCTGCGCCGGGGCGTAGTACGGCACCCGGGCGGAGGTCATTCGAGCGACACAACTCCCCCTACTGGACGGGGCGTTGACGACCGACGAGGCCTGGAGTTGACTCGGGGCTGAAACAGCGCACCAGGGAAGGAGCCCGACCGTGATTCCCGAGCAGCCTGTTCCTCCTACGACTCCACCGAACCCCGCGTTCACAACTCCCCGCCCCGCGACGGCCCCACCGCTCCGCGCGGCCAACTGCTCGTGCGGACCGAGCTGCCAGTGCGGATGCCAGAGCGGCGGACCCTGCCAGTGCGGAGGCGCCGTCCCCTGCTGACCCGTAACGAAGCGCGGCCCCGCCGGAACCGGCGGGGCCGCGCTGGGCTGTCGTCGACTCCGGGGTCAGCCGAGCCGGGTGAGCTTCGCGCCGAACGAGGGCTCGGACAGGTCGTCCTGGAGCGTGACCGGCACCTTCGCATCGCCGGATCCGCTGCCCACGGTCAGCACGCCGACCTCTGTACCGGCGTTCGCCGAGTGCGGCAGCGCCCTGCCGCCGTCCGTCAGCTTGATCGCGACCGAGGCGCCGGACCACACCGGCACGGTCAGGTCCTTGGCCGCGACGACCGGGACCGTGCCGCCGAGACCGTCGTCCACCTGGCCGACCACCTCGCCCTTCTTCACCACCGTCTCGCTCCTGAGTGCCTTGTCCGCGGCCAGTATCAGGCTCTTGCTGGCGGCCGTCGCGGTGCCGATGATGGGCGTCTTGTGCTGTCCGAACACGGCGCCGATGATCAGCTGCTTGCTGCCGCCGACCGTCGTCTCGGCCGCGAACACCAGATTGCCGCCCGCCTTGGTCGTGGACCCCGTCTTGATGCCGACGACACCGTTCAGCGGGACGAGCTTGTTGAAGTTGTACTGCGTCCTGGCCGTCTCCACCGTGCTGCCGCCGGACGTCGTCGTCGACTGGTACGACGGCAGCTTGGCGATCTGCCGGAAGACGGGGTTCGTCATGGCCCGCTTGGCCAGTTTCACCTGGTCCTCGGCCGTGCTGACCGTGGACTCGATCAGACCGCTCGCGTCGGTGTACGTCGTGTTGGTCATCCCGAGTTCCTTGGCGGTGTCGTTCATCTTCTTGATGAACGCCTCCTCCGTCGACGCGTCCCAACGGGCCAGCAGGCGGGCCACGTTGTTCGCCGAGGGCAGCATGACGGCCTGCAGGGCCTCCAGTTCGGAGACCTGCTGACCCGCCTTGACCTCGACGACCGACTCCTTCTCCGCGACGCCGCTGGTGTAGTCGTCCTCGGCCTTCTGGTCGACCGGGACCGACGGCCCCTTGTCGCCGGCCTTGAGCG
The DNA here is from genome assembly GCF_039532965.1 of Streptomyces mauvecolor. NCBI lineage: Bacteria > Bacillati > Actinomycetota > Actinomycetes > Kitasatosporales > Streptomycetaceae > Streptomyces > Streptomyces mauvecolor. Next base: position 708,907 of record NZ_BAAASQ010000008.1, read on the forward strand.
GGTGGTCCCGCAGGATGAGATAGGCGGTCATGACCTTGGCCACGCTGCCGATGGGCAGCGGTTTCATCTCCCCGTACGAGCCCATCCGGCCGAGGCCGTCGATGTCGACCACGGCCTGTCCCTCGGTCGGCCACGGCAGCGACAGGGCGCCGCCGTCGGCGGTGTGGCTCGACTTGCCGGTCAGTTCGAGCGTCGGCGTCGGGAGGGGGCGCAGTGCCTGGACCGCCACCAGGACGACGGCGAGCAGTGCCACCAGCGTGCCCCAGATCTTGACCCTTCGCGCGACCGTACGGCCCACCGTCTCGGGCTTCGGCGGCGTGTTCGTCAGCTGCGCGAGCAGGTCGAGCGGGGGCGGCGGACCGGCTGCATCACCGGCTCCGGAGGAGGTCGCGGGCGATGCGGCGGCGGGGGCGGGCGGCCGGCTCAGCGCCATGGTGCGGTCGTTGTCCGCACGCGAGGGCGCGGCGAGCTCCCGGGTGCGGTCCGAGTCGGCGGAACCCCCGCCGGGCTTCTCGCCGGACGACGACGGCACGGGGGTCGGGGTGACGGGTCGGGGCGAGGTCGGGCGCGGCAGGTCCGGCTTCAGCGCGACGAACTCGCTGGTCCGCTCGGAATCCGATTCTCTACGGGCGGCCCAGGAGGGAGCCGGGGGCTTCCTCGCGGAGTCGGGCGCCGGGGCCGGCGCGGACTCCGGATCCGCATCCCCGTCCGCGTTCGGGCCGCGTACAGGTGTGGGGGCGCGGACGGGGTCGGGCTTCGCGGATGCCTCGGGTGCGTCGGGTGACTTGGGCGCGTCGGCCTCGGGCTGCCCTTTGCCCTCTTCCCCGGCCTGCTCCTCGCGCTCTTCGCGCTCTTCGCGCTGTTCGGGCTGTTCGGGCTGTTCGTCGCTCGGCGGGGTGCTGGACGCGGCGCCCTCGGCGCGTGGGTCGCGGGCGGCCACGCTGCCGTCGGCCTCGCTGCCGTCGGTCGCGGCGTCGGCGTGTTCGTCGTCGGGCTCGGAGGCCCCTTCCGACGCCGGGCTAGCCGAGTCCTGCCGGGACACCGGGGGAACGGCGGCCAGGGTCTTGTCAGCCCGGTCAGCCCGGTCAGCCCGGTCAGCCCGGTCAGCCCGGTCGGCCCGGTCGGCCGGATCCGCCTGGCCCCGAGTCGGCTCGGAGCCGCCGGAGTTGGGGCCGGCCTCGTCGGCCCCCTCGTCGGCCTGGTCCGCAGGCGCTGAAACCGCCCGGGCCTCGGCCCGGTCAGCCGCCTCCTCCGCCGCATTCACCGCATCGGCCTCGTCGCCCGGTGCTGCCTCCTTGCCGGAAAGCTCGCCCGCCTTTGCGCTGTTCTTCTCGTTCATACGTAGTGCAGCCCGCCTTGCTGTGCTGATCTCGCCCTGTGCTCTGCGCTGTCGGCCGCCAAGACGCCAGGAACATACGAAGGCGTTCCAGTCGGAAGTCTTCATTTCCGATCTGGTCCGAAACCTTCGAGGCGCCAAGTGACCAAGCAGGCAGCACCACGATCGCACGTCCATGTGACCAAATGATGACAAAGGCGCCGCGGGACCCATCATGCGTCCTCGGTCGTCCGCCGGGCCCGGCGCATTGTCAGACCCCCTTCCTATGCTGGCAGGGCAAGATCGAACGGGGACTCGTCGGGAGGCAGAGGTGCGGATCGAGCGCCATCGAATCGGTGAGGCGGCGTTGGCCGCCGCGGAGGCCGGCTTCGCCGAGCGGATCGCGGGGGACGTACAGCGGATGCAGGACGATCCGCGTCCGGCCCGGGGCTGGCGTGCGATCGCCGGAGCCTTCCTCGACTACCTCGGGGCGCGGTCGACGCGGCTGCCCGAACTGGGCGGTAAGGACGCCGAGGTCGCGCTCGGATCGGCGGCGGCCGCCGCGGTGGGCGCCCTGGAGCTGACCGTGTTTCCGGGGTGGCAGTTCGACGTGTTCATCGACTACGCCGAGGCCGGAGTGTCGTACGGCGGCGAGTTCGACGGCGATGAGGAGAACGGGACGCGGGACGGACAGGTCCGCTCCTTCGAGTGGCTGGACGGCTTCTGCCTGGCCTTCCTGGCCCGGATCTCGGACCGCAAGGCCGAGATGTTCATCGAGGCCGCCCCGCCGTGGCGCGGGAACGAGGGGCGTGCCGACGTGGCGCTCGTCCACGCGTTGATGGCGTACGCCTTCGGACCCGAGGAGGGGCCGGACGACCCGGCCTCGCCGGGGCCGGTCCAGGACATCGAGAAGTGCGCGCTGATCGACATGGTGACCGCGACGCTCGGCGAAGGCGACGACTGGCCCGGCCACCGGGCCGCCCTCAGCACCCTGCGAGCCCTGGCGGCGGGCGACGAAGAGGGCTTCACCCGTTGTCTGGCCGCGCAGTTGGAGCAGCATCGCAGCCGGGCCGCGGGAGGAGACGCCTGGCCGCGGAGCCTGCTGCCGCTCGATGCCATAGCGCTCATGGCCATGGCTCACCGCCGTCATGGCTGGCCCACCCGCGTCGACTCCGCCTACCTTCCGCACGCGCTGGTGACGGGCTTCGCCCCGGGCGTGCCGCGGGTCCGGGCGTACGGGCGGGGCAAGCGCGCCGATGCCGTGACCGCGCTCGCTGCCGGCCCCCTGGTGGTCGAGAGGCCGCCGCACCCCTTCGTGGCGCAGTCCATCGACCCGTCGCTGTACGACGACTTCGCCGCGCAGGAGCTGGAGCGCTTCCACGACCGCTGCGAAGACCCGAAGGCGCTCGCGCGGGATCTGACGTCGTTGATGTCGGATCAGCGGCAGCGCTTCCTGGTGCGAGCGGCGCTCGATCCGTACGGGACGGATCCGTGCCAGTACGAGGCGCTGCTGCTCGGCGCCGAGGCGGGAGCGGGCGCCCTTCGGGTGGCACGCGCCGGGCCGGGCACGGAGGTGGAGGTCGCGATCGGCGGCACGACCCGGCTGCTGCCGGCGTGGCGCAGCTCCTACCGGCCCAATCCGCACCAGTGGCAGCAGGCCGTGGCGCTCGCGCTGGTCGTCGGCGCGCGCAGGCCGCTGGCCGACTGCGTGCTCGTCGAGCCCGAGTTCTTCGTGGAGGACGACCATCCCTCGCCAGGCGGGGCGTACTGCGCGGCCCTTCACGACTATCTGCGCGGCGTCGATCCCGAGCCCGCGACGGACCACGCGCTGACGACGACCGCCCGGATGGCCGGTGGCGGTTTCCTCGCCCCACCGGTCTCGCTCCTTTCCCAGCTCGTCCAGGGCGACCAGCAGGGCTTCGCCCTCGCGCTGGCCGACGCCCTGGAGGAACACCGCGAGCACTACACGGTCGGCGCCCGGGGGAAGGACATGGAAGCCGCCGTCAATCTTGACGTCCTGGGGCTGGCCTGCCACGCCCGCCGCATCGGCTGGCCCGTCCCCATACGGTCGCCCTATCTGCCCGAGGGGCTGCTCCGGTAAGGGGAGTACGGCCGTCGGCCGCAAGCGCGGCCGCCGACGGAGATGACACCGGCTAGCCGCGCACACCCCCCACCGATCCCGACCCCCGGACGATGAGCCGGGTCAGGAGGACGACGGAGCGGGGCGCGGAGAGGTCGCCGTCGATCCGGGAGAACAGGAGGTTCGCGGCCGTCGCACCCAGCGCGACCGGGTCCTGGCTCACCACGCTCAGCGGCGGGCTGAGCCGGTCGGCCAGCGGGAAGTCGTCGAATCCGACGAGGGCGACGGGGTCGGGGCGGCCGAGTCCGTCCATCACGCCGATGCTGATCAGATCGTTGGTGGTGAACAGCGCCGTGGGCGGATCGGGCAGCGCCCGCAGCTCGGCCAGGGCGGCCGCGGCATCGGACTGGGAACGCAGTCCGTGCCGTACGAGAGCCGGGTCCTCGGGCAGGCCGTGGGAGGCGAGGGCGTCGAGGTAACCGGCATGGCGTTCGCGCTGGGTCCAGATGTCGAAGCGGTCGCCGAGATAGGCGATCCGGGTGTGTCCGTGGCCGAGCAGGTGGCTGACGGCCCGTTCGGCCCCCGCGCGGTTGTCGACGGTGACGGTGTCGACGGCCAGCCCCTTGGCGGGCCGGTCCACGCAGACGACGCAAGTCCCGCCCTCCATCGGCTGCTTGAGGAAACCGTGGCCCCCGTTCGTCGGCACCAGGATGAGGCCGTCCACCTGGCGGGCGGTGAACGCGGCTATGACCTCGCGTTCGCGGCGGGGTTCGTCATTGGTGCTGCCGACCAGGACGAGAAAGCCCCGCCGATGCGCCTCGTCCTCGACGGAGCGGGCCATGAGCGCGTAGAACGGGTTGGCCAGGTCGTCGACGACGAGACCGATCGTGGACGTGCGCAGGTTCTTCTGCCGCAGGTTGCGGGCGTTGTCGTTGCGCTGATAGCCCAACTGCCGTATGGCCTGCTCCACTCGGGCGGCCGTGTCCGGTGAGACCCCGGGCTCGCCCGACACCGCGCGCGAGACGGTCATGGGGCTCACACCCGCCGCGCGGGCCACGTCCTTCATCGTCGGGCGCTTCACGAGCCTCCTCATCGACCGATCCGTGCCCGGTCCGGCACGGCGACGGCTCGATGATGACAGACGACACCCCATGTCAGGCGGCCAACGGGGTGCCTGGGGCGGCGGGGGCGAAGCCGTCACAAGGGTCACTGCGGCTTGTTAACGTTCCCATGCGGGGAGGGCCGGGGGTCATCCTCAACTGACCAGTCGTCAAAATCAGCCGAACAGGCGGGGATTGCTCCCTCTGGCCCATGACGGCGGAACCTCAAGGTGAACAAGGGGCTCGATTTCACCCACGGCCCTTGACGGGTGGTCAGGGACACCTCAACAATCCTGAGTTGATTGGTAACGTTCACATGCACATCGAGCATCCCCCCCGTCCCGAGGCCGCCCGTCGGACGGCGAGCGGTCCTTTGCGAGAAGGTGGTCCCCCCTCGTGCTCCGCTCCGTGCCCTCCTCCGGATCCGTGATCCGGTCCAGACGCCTCTCCCGATGCGTCGGCGCCTTCAGCGCCCTCGCCCTCTCCGCCTTAGGGCTCGCCGGTCTCACCGCGGCGCCCGCCCACGCGGCGACGCTTCCGCTGACCCAGTACGTCGACCCGTTCATCGGCACCGACGACAGCAACGCCCCCAACCCCGTGCCCGGCGGCGCCGGGGGCAGCACCTACCCCGGCGCCGTGGTGCCCTTCGGCGGCGTGCAGTTCGGCCCCGACACCCCCACCGCCTCCCCGTCCGGCTACCGCTACAAGGACACCTCCGTCGAGGACTTCAGCCTCACCCACTTCGACGGCGCGGGCTGCGCCAACAACGAGGACCTGCCGCTCCTGCCGGTCACCGGCGCGCTCGGCAGCTCGCCCGGCACCAACTGGACCAGCTACGCGTCCGGTTACACCAAGGCGAACGAGGTCGCCAAGCCCGGTTACTACAAGACCCGCCTCGACCGCTACGCCACCGATGTGGAGCTGTCTGCCACCACCCGCACCGCCATGGGCAAGCTGACCTATCCCGCCTCGACCACGTCCCGGCTGCTGATCAACACCGGCCGCAGTGCCACCGGAAACCGCGCCGGAACGGTGCACATCAACGGCAACGAGCTGACCGGAAGCGTGACCGCGGGTGGATTCTGCGGCTCGTCCAAGACGTACCAGATCTACTTCGACGTGCGCTTCGACCGGGCGCCGACCGGCTTCGGAACCTGGTCGGGCGGCACCGTCAGCGACGGCTCGGCCAGCGCGTCCGGCACCAACACCGGTGCCTATGTCACCTTCGACACCACCAGCAACGCGGCGGTCCAGTTCAAGGTCGGCCTGTCCTACGTCGGTGTCGCGGGCGCGCAGGCCAATGTGAGCTCGGAGAACAATGGCTGGGACTTCGGCGCCGTCCGCGCCGCGGCCGACAGTTCCTGGAACCAGATGCTCAACCGGCTCCAGGTCTCCGGCGGCAGTACCGCAGACAAGCAGAAGTTCTACACCGCGCTCTACCACGTGTTCCAGAGCCCCAACATCTCCAGCGACGTCAACGGTGACTACCGGGGCTTCGACAACGCCGTGCACAACTCGGCAAGACCCGTGTACCAGAACTACTCCGGCTGGGACATCTACCGGTCCTGGGCGTCGCTCATCGCGCTGATGGCACCGACCGAAGCGAGCGACATCGCCAAGTCGATGGTTCTGGACGGACAGCAGGGCGGGCTGCTGCCCAAGTGGTCGCAGCAGACCAACGAGGACTTCGTCATGACGGGCGACCCCGGCCCGATCATCGTCGGCAGCATGTACGCCTTCGGAGCCCGCGACTTCGACACCTCGGCGGCCCTGTCCCTCATGGAGAAGGCGTCCAACGGCGGTACCGCACAAGGCAGTCCGATACGCGGTCGCCAGTCCACGTACACGAGCCTGCACTACCTCGACGACCCCTCCGACTCCCTCGAATACTCGGCGTCCGACTTCGCGGTGGCCCAGTTCGCGAAGTCGCTCGGCAACACATCGAGCTACACCACACACATGGGGCGCGCCCAGTGGTGGCGCAACACATTCAACTCCGAGTCGTCCTATGTGCAGCAGCACAAGGGCGACGGCTCCTGGAGCTGGCCGCTCGACCCGGCCAGTCAGTCCACCTTCACCGAGGGCAACGCCTCCCAGTACACCTGGATGGTGCCGTACGACTTCTCCGACCTGATCAACTCCATGGGCGGCCCCCAGACCGCCGTCCAGCGTCTCGACCACCACTTCACCGAGGTCAACGCCGGGCAGAGCAGGCCCTATTACTACATAGGGAATGAGCCCGAGCACGGTGTGCCGTGGGCCTACAACTACGCCCGCCACCCGGCCGGGGCCACCGACGCGGTACGCAAGGTGATGTCCGAGTCGTTCACCACCGGCGCCGGCGGGCTGCCCGGCAACGACGACCTCGGGGCGACCTCGGCCTGGTACGTGTGGGCCGCGCTCGGCATGTACCCGGCCACGCCCGGCGCGGACACGCTCGCGGTGCACGGGCCGCAGTTCCCGTCCATCCTGATCCAGCGCGCGGCCGGGAACATCACCGTCAACAGCTCCGGGACCGGCTCCTATGTGCAGTCCCTCGCCGTCAACGGCGCGTCCACCAGCCACAGTTACCTGCGCTACCCGGACGTCGCGGGCGGCGCGACCCTCACCTACACGATGGGCGGCGCGCCCAGCACCACCTGGGGCACCGGCGCCTCGGACGTGCCGCCCTCGTTCCAGGACGGGGCCACGCCCGTGCCTGCCGCACCGGAGCTCGGGACCGACCTCGCGCTCGGCAAGCCGGTGACCGGATCGGCGTCCTGCGCGTCCGCCGAGTCGGCCGACAAGGCGGTGGACGGCTCCCTGACGAACAACAGCAAGTGGTGCTCGTCCGCGGCCGACAAGTCGCTTCAGGTCGACCTCGGGTCCGTCCGGAACGTGTCGTCCTTCGTGATCAAACACGCGGGTCTGGGCGGCGAGAACACCGGCTGGAACACCGGCGCCTTCCAGATCCAGACCAGCACCGACGGCTCCGCCTGGACGACCGCGGCCACCGTCACCGGCTCGCGCTCCAGCCGCACGTACCACCCCGTATCGGCCAGATCCGCCCGCTACGTGCGCCTCGTCGTCACCAGCCCCTCCAACACCGGCGGAGGCGGGAGTGACGCGGCCCGCGTCTACGAGCTGGAGGTCTATGGGGCGAGCGGCGGCGCCCGGGACCTCGCGATCGGGCAGCCTGCCACGGGCTCCGCGTCCTGCAACACCTCGGAGACCCCGGACAAGGCGGTCAACGGCAGCTTCACCGGAGGCTCCGGTGACAAGTGGTGCTCGAAGGCGTCGGGCATCAAGACCCTTCAGGTCGATCTGGGTGCGTCCCACCCGCTGACCTCGATCACCGTGCGCCATGCGGGCGCCGGCGGCGAGAGCGCGGACTGGAACACCAAGGACTTCGACCTGAGCGTCTCCGCCGACGGCACTACGTGGACCACGGCGGCCCAGGTCCGGGGCAACTCCGCGGATTCCACGACGAGTTCCGTCACGGGATCGGCCCGCTATGTACGCCTCGCGGTGATCACCCCGACCCAGAACAGCGACCCGGCCGCTCGCGTATACGAGTTGGAGGTGAACGGAACCTGATCGCCGCCGACAGCTGAGCGAGACGGATTCGGCGCTCCGCACGCCGATTCCCTCGGCGGCCCGCCCCAACTCACCGGGAGCGGGCCGCCGTTGGCATCTCCCGCCACACCCGTGTCACGATCATGTCTGCTGAAACGATTCACGCGCATAAAACGCCCGAACCTTGGGAATTCAACCATCAGAACAGGGAACACCTGTGCGACACAGGGGTGAAGGTGGGGATGTACAGATGAAGGCCATGCGGTTCGCCGGGGCGGGACGGCCGCTCAACATGGAGACCGTTCCGGACCCGGAGCCCGGGCCGGAATGGGTGGTGGTCGACATAGAGGCGGCCGGCCTCTGCCACTCGGACCTGCACATCATGAGCGGCATGGATCTCGGTGACCTCACCGTGAAGTCCCCCGTGACGCTGGGGCACGAGGGTGCGGGGGTGATCTCCTCGGTAGGCGAGGGGGTGCGGGGCTTCGCGGTGGGCGACCGGGTGGGCATCGCCCTGGTCACGCACCCGATCGAAGCGGCCCGCTTCGCGCCCGGGGTGGGACACGACGGAGCGTTCGCCGAGCAGGAACTGGCCCATGTGTCCACGCTGGTGCGCATTCCGGACAACGTGACGTTCGCCGAGGCCGCGGTCGCGACCGACTCGGTGGCCACCGCCTATCACGCGGTGCGGACGGCCGGTTCGGTGCGGCGCGGCCGGACCGTCGGCGTCATAGGACTCGGCGGCCTCGGTCTCAACGGCGTACGGATCGCGAAACTGCTCGGCGCGACCGTGTACGGGGTCGACATCAACACGGCCACCTTCGGCCCGGCGACGCAGGCCGGAGCCTCGGGGTGCTTCCAGGACGTACGGCAGCTCACGGCCCATCACCCCGATGTGATCGTGGACTTCGCCGGTGTCCCCTCGACGGCCGCCGCGGCGGTGGAGAGCGTGCGCCCGGGCGGCTGTGTGGTGCTCGTCGGACTCGGCGGCGCCGTAGCCCCGATATCGATCGCTTCCCTGGTGATGCGCAACGTCCAGCTTGTCGGCTCCCTCGGCGCGAGCAAGGACGAACTGCGCGAGGTGTACGACCTCATCGCGAGCGGCGCGCTCAAGCCGGCGGTGCAGGAGGTGCCGTTCGCCGAACTCCCGGCGGCGATGGACCGGTTGGCCCGCGGTGAGGTGCGGGGCCGCCTCTACACGCGGCCGCGTGCCGACATCCGCGTGGCGGCCGAGGCCGCCTGAAGCACGGCCGGGGGAGCGGGCGCCGGCGGAGGCGGAGACCCTCGGCCGACGCGCTGCGACGATGGCCGGATGTGACAGAAAACCGTCATTGCCGCCATCGGACCCCACCCCGATGATGGTGGCATGCCCACTCCTCATCGTGTGGTCATCGCGGTCTTCGCGGACGTCGACGTTCTGGACGTGACCGGCCCCGCCGAGGTCTTCGCGCTGGCCAACGGGGTGATCCGGGGCCGGGCCGAGTACCGGGTCCGGCTCGCCGGTCCGGTGCGGGGCGAGGTCGCCACCTCCGCCGGGGTACGGCTGCTCGCCGACCTCGCCTTCGACGAAGTCGGCGCCGCGGTCGACACGTTGATCGTGCCGGGGGCGGTCGACATGACCCCCGAAGGGCCCATCGCCCGGATCGACGACCGGGTCGTGGCATGGGTGCGCGACACCGCGCCCCATGCCCGGCGGGTGGCGTCGGTGTGCGTGGGCGCGCACGTCCTCGCGGCGGCCGGGCTCCTGGAGGGGCACACCGCGACCACGCACTGGTCGACCGCGGCCCAGCTCGCCTGCGAGCACCCCGGCGTCACGGTGGACCCGGACCCCATCTTCGTACGCTCGGGACGGGTCTGGACCGGCGCGGGCATCAGCGCCTGCCTCGACCTGTCGCTGGCCCTGGTCGCCGAGGACCACGGGGAGGAGGCCGCCCTGTCGGTCGCCCGACTCCTGGTCATGTACCTCAAACGGCAGGGCGGACAGAGCCAGTTCAGCGTGCCGCTGTCCCGGCCCGCATCCACCCGGCGGGACAGTGCCGAACTGCGCAGGTTCATCGACGACCATCTGGAGGGCGACCTGTCCGCCGCCGTCCTGGCCCGGCGGATGTGCCTGAGCGAGCGGCACTTCGCCCGGGTCTTCCGCGAGGAGACCGGGACCAGCCCCGCCGCCTATGTCGAAGCGGCCAGGGTGGAGGCGGCCCGGCGCCTTCTGGAGAGCACCGACCAGTCGCTTCGGCAGATCGCGGCGGCCTCGGGCCTCGGCTCCCTGGAATCCCTGCACCGCGCGTTCCAGAGGCAGCTCCGGGCCACCCCGGCGGCCTACCGCCGCCGCTTTCGCACCCTCACCTGACGCGCAGCGGCGCCCCTCCTGGCGCCCACACATAGGTCAGCCACACATAGGTCGGCCACATAGGTCGGCCACACACAGGTCAGCCACCCCTGGAGAGGGCACACATGGACAACGCAGCCACCACCCTGCGGAACGTGATCGGCCTCGACAATCAGCTCCCGCACCTGTCCGACACCGCCCTCATCATGATCGATTTCCAGAACACCTACACCACCGGAGTCATGGCCCTCGAAGGCTCCGAGCAGGCGCTGGACGCCGGGTCCCGGCTGCTGTCCGCCGCGCGCGGCGCCGGCATCCCGGTGATCCACGTCGTCAACGACGGGGGCGTGGGCACGCCGTACGACATCCGGGCCGAGATAGGGGCGATCTGCCCGCAGGTCACCCCGCTCAAGGGCGAGCCCGTGGTGGTCAAGCGGTTCCCGAACTCCTTCCACGACACCGAGCTGCAGGAGATGCTGCGCGAGCTCGGCGTCGGCGGCGATCTGGTCCTCGCCGGGTTCATGACCCACATGTGCGTGACCTTCACCGCCCAGGGCGCCTTCAACCTCGGCTACCGCCCCACCGTCGTCGCCGAGGCCACCGCCACCCGCACCCTGCCCGGCCCCGACGGGAAGCCGATCCCGGCCCCCGTACTGAAGAGCGCGAGCCTGACGACGATCACCGACCTGTTCGGCACGGTCGCCCCGACCGTCGACAGCCTCCCCGTCTGACCGGGGGACGCCGGGTGCCCGCGTGGCACCCGGCGCAGTCCTCAGCGCGGGGTGGACTTGACCAGCAGCGCGGCGACCAGTCCCGCGAGCAGGGTGAGGCCGGCCGCCCACCACAGGGTGTCGGTGTAACCGTCCAGCGTCGCCTGCCTCATCGCGTCCGCCAGGGGCCCCGGGAGCGCTCGCGGGTCGACGGCGCGGCCGCTGCGGGTCAGTTCGGCAAGGGTCGGCGGAAGTCCCCCGACCGCCGCCATGCGGGAGGCGACGGCCGTGGCGAGGATGCCGGCGAACATCGCCGTGCCGAGTACTCCGCCCACCTGGCCGGCCGCGTTCGTCAGTGCCGCGCCGCCGCCGGAGTCCTGCGCGCCGGTGCCGCCCGTCGCGATGGAGTAGAGCGGCATCACGGCGATGCCGAGCCCGAATCCGGCGAGCAGCATGCCGGGCAGAGCCACCGTGACGTACGCGCTGCCCGTGTCGAGGAACGTCAGCAGTCCCAGTCCCACCGCGGCGAGCAGCAGCCCCGGCAGGATCAGTTTGCGCGGCGGAACGCGGTCGAGCAGTCGGCCGGAGACCTGAGTGGCGCCGACGATGATCGCGGCGACCGCGGGCAGCAGGAGCACGGCGCTCTGCACCGGGGCGTCTCCGCGGATGTTCTGGAGGTACGCGTTCAGGACCAGGACCAGCGCGAACGCGCCGGCGCCGGTCAGGAACAACGTGACCAGGGAACCCGTGCGACTGAGATCCCTGGGGATGTACGGCGCGAGGAGCGGGGCGGCCGTGTTGAACTGCCAGAACACGAACGCCGTGAGCAGGGCGATGCCGATCGCGAACAGGGCGAGCACCACAACGTCGGTCCAGCCGCGCGAGCCCGTCTCCTGGAAACCGTGGACAAGGGCGACGATCCCGCCGGAGCCGAGCAGCAGGCCCAGCAGGTCGGGGCGGCGGCGGGTGCGGAGCGGGCCGTCGTGGACCAGGGTGGCCGCGCCGATCACGGCGATCAGGGCGAGCGGCACGTCGGCATACAGGCAGATACGCCAGCTCATGTTCTCCAGGAGCCAGCCGCCGGTGAACAGGCCCACGACGGAGCCGCCCGCGGCGATCGCGGCGTAGAGGCCGAAGGCTCTGCCCCGGGCCTTTCCGTCGGGGAAGCCGACCGTCACCAGGGCCAGAGCGGCCGGCGACAGGAGTGCGGCGAACGCGCCCTGCAGAGCGCGGGCCACGACCAGCACGTCGAACGACGGGGCCGCGCCGCCGACCGCCCCGGCCACCGCGAAGCCCACCAGGCCGATGATCAGCATCCGCTTGCGGCCGATCAGGTCCGCGAGATGACCGCCGAGCAGCAGCAGCCCGCCGAAGGCCAGTTCGTACGCGGAGAACACCCGGTTCAGGCCGGATGCGGGCGCATGCAGATCCATCATGACGGAGGGCAGCGCCATCCGCAGGGACGTCGCGTCGAGCAGCACGAAGAGCTGCACCAGAGCGACTACCGCGAGGCCCCACCAGCGTCTGGGATGCGGCGGTGGCGATTTCCGGAGGTCGGTGGGGGAGGGAGCCACCCCCGGCGGTGACACGGGATGCGCCGGGGTCGTGGGCGCGTACGCGGGCGGCGGGGGCAGCGGCTGCCCGGACGGGACGCGCGGGTCGGCGGGGACCGTGGCCGGGGGAACCGGACTCTGGGGTGCGAAGTCCAGCAACTCGGCCGCGTGACGGCCGAGTTGGGCGAGGACCGCGCCCGGAAGCCACTCCTCGCCGGTGTCTGCCGCCGTGTGGTCGGCCACCTGCTGGGGAGTGGGCCGCCCGGCCGGGTCCTTGTCGAGACACGCGCGTACGAGACCGATCAGCGATTCCGGTACGCCGGTCAGGTCCGCCTCCTCCTCGGCGACCCGGAACAGGTGGGCGTTCAGCCCGGTCTCCGTGGCGCCGAAGAGCAGCCGGCCGGTCGCGGCGTGGACGAGGACGGCACCCAGGCAGAACACGTCGCTGGCCGGGGTGAGTTCGAGGCCGCGCACCTGCTCCGGCGACATGAAGCCGGGCGAGCCGATCAGCATGCCGGTGCGGGTGTGCAGGCTGTCCCCGGCGAGGCTGTCCATGGCCCGCGCGATGCCGAAGTCGATGACGCGGGGGCCGTCCACGGTGACCAGCACGTTGGACGGCTTGAGGTCGCGGTGGATCAGCCCCGCCCCGTGTACCGCCTGCAGGGCGAGGGCGAGCCGGTTGGCCAGGACCCGCACGGAGTTCTCGGGCAGCGGCCCGAAGTCCTTGCCCACCACGGTCGTCAGGTCGGGCCCGGGGATGTACTGGGTCGCTACCCAGGGCACGGCGGCGTCGGTGTCGGCATCGAGCACGGCCGCCGTCCAGGCGCCGCCCACCCGCCGGGCGGCGGCCACCTCACGGGCGAAGCGCCTGCGGAACTCGGGGTGCTGGGCGTGCTCGGCCTGGACGACCTTGACGGCAACGGTCCGCCCGGCCTCGGAACGGCCCAAATACACCAGGCCCATGCCGCCCGCGCCCAGGCGTGCGATCAGGCGGTACGGTCCTATGTGCGTCGGGTCCTGGGAGATCAACTGGTCCACGGGGGCACGGTATTGCACGGCCGGGCGCTCCGGTGTCCGAATCCGGTCAAGACCGTGTAAGCGCTCAGGGGGTACGCGGCCGGGTCGGGGGCCTCGGGGTCTCGTCCACGTGCAGGGTGAAGACGTCCGGGCGGGCGTAATGCCCGGTGGCGTCGAAGTCGAAGCGGCCGCGAGGGATGTCCCCGAGGTCCAGCTCCGCGACGAGGATCCCCTCGCCGCCCCTGAGGGGCCCGGCCAGGACTTCGCCGAGCGGGGAGACGATCGTGCTGCCGCCGCCGATGAGGACGGTGTCCGGCGCGTCGCCCTGTACCGGGTGCACGTCGCCGGGCAGATCCGACCGCAGGAGGTACTGGTTGGCGCTGAGCACGAAGCAGCGCCCTTCGAGGGCGACGTGCCGCATGGTGGCCTGCCAGTTCTCCCGGTCGTCGACGGTCGGCGCACACCAGAGGTCGACTCCCTTCGCGTACATCGCCGTACGGAACAGCGGCATGTAGTTCTCCCAGCAGATCGCCGCCCCCAGCCTGCCGTGCCCGCTGTCGACCACCGGCATCGTGGAGCCGTCGCCGAACCCCCAGATCAGGCGCTCGGCGGCGGTCGGCATCAGCTTGCGGTGCTTGCCGAGATACCCCTCGGGCCCGAAGAACAGGGCGACGCAGTACAAGGTGGAGCCCGCACGCTCCACCGCTCCGACCACCGCGTGGCATCCCAACTCCCGCGTGAGAACGCCCAGTTCATCGGTCTCCGGTCCGGGTACGGTGATGGCCGACTCGAAGTAGCGGCGGAACGTCTCCCGACCTTCCGGGGTGCGGCTGCCCACCCGGACCCCGAAGTCGAGGCCCTTGGGGTAGCCGCCCAGGAACGCCTCGGGCAGCACGACGACCTCGGCGCCCCGGCCGGCCGCATCGCGCATGAGGTCCAGTGCCTTGGCCAGGCCGGCCGGGGTGTCGAACAGCTTCGAGCCCGCCTGGACGACGGCGGCGGTGAGTTGAGTCACGACGCCAGCGTAGCGGGGCGGTCCCGCCGCCGATTCGCACTCCCGCGGACCCCAGAAATTCCGCTGTCAATTGCCGGTCGCGGCACGCCCGGAGGGAAATCCAGGATCTGAGTGAATTCTGCGATAATAATCCGTCCCGTGAACGGGACAGCGGAATGGCTGGGAAAACGCGGAATGCGAGCCGCTTCGGCGGTGTGCGGCCTGGCGATTCTGGCGTGCGGGCAGATCGCCGTACCCGTGGGATCCTTCGCCGCGGTTCCCGCGCCCTGTCCTCGCACCGTGTTCGCCGGGGTGGCGCACGAGGACGACGATCTCCTCTTCATGAGTCCCGACCTGCTGAACGACTGGGGGAGGGGCGCCTGTCTCGACATCGTCTACCTCACTGCGGGTGACGCGGGCAGTTCCGGCACCGGGTACGCCGAGCGGCGCGAACAGGGCGTCGGCCGCGCCTATGCGCTGTTGGCGGGCGTCCCCAACGACTGGCGCCGCCAGGACCGCAAACACGCCGGGCGTACGGTCCGTGCCTTCGCGCTGCGCGTCCCGGCGGGCCGGCCCGGCGTGCGGGTCACCTTCCTCCGGCTGCCGGACGGGCTGCACGACGGCTCGGGCACCCGTCTGCAGGGGGGCCAGAGCCTCCTCAAGCTCGAACAGCGAAGGATCCGCCGCATCACGACCATGGACCGCAGCGCGAGTTACGACGCGAAGGAACTCACCGCGACGCTGTCCTGGCTGGTCGCGGATTCGCATGCCAGGACCGTACGGACCCTGGACTACCGGAACATCGACCGCGGAAGCGGCCCCAGAAGCGATCACAGCGATCACGAAGTCGCGGCACGCTTCGTGAAATCGGCGGCCGCTTCCCTTCCGGGCCCGAAACCCGTCGTCATCGGATACCGCGGATATTCCATCAACGCCCTGTCGCCGAATCTCGCCCTTCAACAGGCCCGGCGAAAGGAATCCGTGTTCCGGCGGTATCTCTCCACGACGCTGTGCGCCACGGCGTGCGCCGACTACACCGGCCCCCTGTGGTCGTCGTACCGGCATTGGATGGTCCGTCAGTACCGGGGGAATTAGCGGCCCGCGTCCCTGATGCTTCGTCAGTTGCCCTGATGCAAGGCCGATACTGGTCGGGACGTTAGCGGAGTGTTAGGCCGGGTGTGCCAAGGTCGGCCATATGGTTCTTCTCGATCAGGCACCGGAATACGTGTCCCATCAAGGCCCGTCCCGACGGAACCTCCTGATGGCCCTCGCGGTCGGCATCGCCGTCTGTCTCGGCATCGGAGCCGTGGTCGTCTCGAAGTTCAACGACAAGCCGCTCTTCCACGATCAGGTCGCCTACGAAGGCGGCTATGTCGTGGCCCTGGCCGGTATGAAGGCGGACCCGACCGGACGCACCCAGGACTTCCTCAAGAACGGTGGCTGCGAGCAGTGGCGCAGCGAGCAGGGCGGTGCCAAGGCCGAGGGATCGCCCGGGCAGTGGCTCCAGGGCTGCCGGGACGCGGCCGGAGACGGGGACTGCCGCAAGGGCCGGGCGGTCGCCGAGCCCAAGGGCTCGGCCGGGATCAGGAGCCTGGTGTGCGACAGCACCAAGGGCGTCAGGAAGCCGGCCGCCGCGCAGTGACCGCCCGCTCCGGTGCGGCGCGTGCCGGGCAGTCACGTCCTGCGAGCGACCTCATGGGCGCCGATGTCGTCTAGGCAGTCCCGCACACCACCCAGTACAACGGGGGAGTCGGGACGGGTGGTGGACCAGGTGGAGGCATGTGTGCGCAGGATCGCGATCATCGGGGCGGGGCAGGCCGGGCTCCAACTGGCGCTGGGACTCCAGGCCGCGGAGTACGACGTGACGCTGGTGTCGGAGCGGACCGCGGACCGGATCCGCGACGGCCGGGTCACCTCGACTCAGCTGATGTTCGGGCCGGCCCTGGCGCTGGAGCGGGCGGCCGGGCTGAACCTCTGGGACGACTCGGCGCCCGTGATGGGCGGCCTGGAGATGAACCAGGGGGACCCCACGGCCGAAGAGCCTTGGTCGGCGCGGTTCACCACCACCTATGACGCGGAGGTCCGTTCGGTCGACCAGCGGGTCAAACTCTCCGCGTGGCTGGAGCTGTTCGAGGCGCGCGGCGGCCGGGTGGAGTTCCGGGCGGCCGATGCCGACTACCTCGCGGACATCGCCGCACGCCACGAGCTCACCGTCGTCGCCGCCGGCCGCGGCGCGCTCTCCTCGCTGTTCGGCCGCGACGAAGCGCGCTCGGTGTACGACCGCCCCCAGCGCGCCCTCGCCGCGTTCTACGCATGGGGCGTCACACCGCGGGGAGACGAGACCGATGCGTATCTGCGCAACACGGGCATGCCCTCGGCCGGCGACGCGATCGCGCTGCAGGCGCTGACCGTGGGCGGACCGTGCGAAATCCTGCTGCTCGAAGCCAAATTCGGCGGCCCGTACGACTGTTGGGAGGACCGGCCGAAGCCGCGCGAGGGGCTGCGGCGCGCGGTGGAGCTGCTGCGCACGTACGCGCCGGGGGAGTACGAGCGCTTCGCCGGAGCCGAACCCACCGACGAGGGCGCCGCGTTGTACGGCGCGATCACCCCGACGGTCCGGCACGGGGTGGCCGCGCTCGGAGGCGGCCAGTACGTCCTGGGCATGGCGGACGCGGTCGTCGTCAACGACCCGATCACCGGGCAGGGAGCCAACAACGCGGCCCGCGCCGCGGCCGCGTACCTCGACGCGATCGTGCGGCGCGGCGAGCTCCCGTACGACGAGCGGTGGATGCGGGGGACGTTCGACGCGTACTGGGAGCACACGCGGCACGTGCACGCCTTCACGGATCTGATGTTGCGTCAGCCGCCGGCCGAGCACATCTCGCGCCTGGTGCGGGCCGCCTTCGAGTTCCCTGAGATCGCCCACCGCTTCGCCAACGGCTACGCGGACCCGCTCGACTACCGAGACTGGCTGATCGACCCGGAGCGGGCCGACGCCTATCTTGCCAAGATCGCGGAGTCCCGCTGAGGGCGGACCTCCGCGCCGGGCGTCAGACTTCAGATGTACGGCACACGAGCTCTGAGGCTGACTCCTCGGCACCCGGTTGTCTCATAGCTTCGTGATCAAGGCGGGAGCGCTCTGCTTCCGCATTCCGATCCGAAGCGAGACAACCATGTACGGCAAGGCATTCGCCCCCGAGTACCGGGGATCCTTGGGCGAGCTCTCGGTGAACACATCCCTGGAGGAAGTGCTCGCCAAGGCCGTCGAGGAGCAGCGGCGGGCCCAACTGAGTGGCGATGCCGTGGAGTTGGCGCACGCGGGGCTCGCCGTGGCCGAGGCGAGCAGGCGGCTCGGCCACGTGGACGAGGCCGAGCGGGCGTGGAAGGACAGCTACCGTGCGGCCCGCCGGGCGGACGACCGGGGCGCGATGGCCTGGGCGGTGTGGAGCGGCGGCACCCTGGCCCGCCAGCGCGGCGACCTCGCACTTGCCCGGCGCCGGCTCGCCACCGCGGCAGAACTCGCCGAACAGGGCGGCGACATCGTGGCCCGCGGCTACTCCCTGGCCGGGCTCGCCGAGACCGGACGCATCCAGGGCGACTACGAGGCCGTGGGCAGGCTCCACGAGAAGCTGCTCGCCGAGGCGCGCAAACGGGGCGAGGCCCGGCACACGGTGTGGGCGCTCGAAGGCATCGCGCAGATGCACCGCAACACCGGCTCCTTCGACAGCGCGCTCGCCCTCTTCGAGGAGGCCGCGCAGATAGCCGGCGACGCGGGTGACGACCGCGGCCGGGCCTGGGCGCTGCGGGGCATCGCCGATGTGCGCTCCGCCCAGGGCGACCCGGAAGCGGCGTTGGCCCTGCTCACCGAGGCGGAGGTGCTCTGCCGCGAGATCCAGCTGGTCGGCGCGCTCGCCTACAACCACAAGATGCGGGGCAACGTGCTGTACCGGGCGGGGCGCTACGCCGAGGCCGAGGAGTGCTACAGCGGGTCGCTGGCGGAGTTCCGCGCGATGGGCGAGCCGCGCGGCGAGGCGCTGTCCCGGCTCGGCCTGGTGAAGGCCAAGGCCCGGCAGGGGCGTGCGGCGACCGAGACCGCGGCCGACCTCGACGTGCTGGAGCGAGCGCTCCGCGACATCGGGTTGCAGCACGCCGAAGCCATGATCGGCAAGGCGCGCGCGGAGCTGGGCGTCACGGCCGCCGACGCCGTTCCCGCCCACTGAGCGCGGCCCCCGCGATGTCCTCAGCATCCTCCGCACGGCACACGACAGGAACAGAGCCCATGTCCACCCAGGCCGGTCTGCACACCCCCGTATCCCTCAAGGCCAGGCCGTCCGCGCCCGCCACCCTCACCCGTTGCCGGGAACTCGTCGAGCCGGCGCTGCGCAAGGCCGTCCAGGGTCTGCACCCCGGGCCCGGCCGCATCGCGGCGCATGCGTTCGGCTGGTGCGAGGCGGACGGTACGCCGAGTTCCGGGGGCGGCGGCAAAGGGGTGCGGCCGGCGCTCGCCGTGCTCGGGACGGAGGCGGTGAGCGCGAGCGCGGAGGCGGCGATACCGGCGGCCGTGGCGATCGAGCTGATCCACACGTTCTCGCTGATGCACGACGACATCATGGACGGCGACGAACGCAGGCGACACCGCGACAGCGCCTGGAAGGCCTTCGGCACGGGGCCCGCCGTCCTCGCGGGCGACGCCCTGTTCGCCCTCGCCGTCCGTACGCTGGCCGAGGCCAGTGGTGCGGGAAGCGGTGCGGCTGTCCGTCAACTGACCGTGATGATGGGTGAGTTGGTGCACGGCCAGGCCGATGACGTGCTGTTCGAGTCCCGTCCGTGGACCGGCCCGGGGGCGGTGGGCCTCGCCGAGTACCGAGCCATGGCGGCGCGCAAGACGGGTGCCCTGCTGGCCTGCGCGACCGCCCTCGGGCCGGTCCTCGCGGGCGCCCCGCCGCTGCTCACGGACACGCTCGCGCGGGCCGGACAGCAGTGGGGGCTCGCCTTCCAGGCGGTCGACGACGTGCTGGGCATCTGGGGCGACCCCGCCGTCACCGGAAAGCCGGTGCACAGCGATCTGCGGCGCGGAAAGAAGACGCTGCCCGTCCTCGGGGCGATGGCGATGGACCCGTCCCTCGGGCCCCGCCTGGAGGGCCTGCTCACGGCGAGCCCCGACGAGGCCGCCGTGCGGCGCGCCGCCGGCCTCGTCGAGGAGGCCGGCGGACGCGCCTACGCCCTGCGGGACGCGCGCACCCGGGTGGCCGCCGCGCGCGACCAACTGCGCGCGGTCCCGCTGGAGGCGTCGTGCGTGGACGAACTGATCGCCCTCTCCGAGCTGTTGCTCGACCGCCGGCTATAGGGGCGGCTACGACGTCAGGGTGGATCCGGCGAGCGGGCGCTCCGTGAGCAGCAGGTCCGCGTGGTGGCGGGCGGCCACCAGGGGGTGGGCCCGCAGCTTCCCCTTGAGTTCGTTGCGGCCGTACTCGGCGAACAGCGGGTTCGCCGGGTCCGCGGTGGCGCCGGGGGCGTGCGCCGCGTACGGGAAGGGCAGCGGCTCGATGCGGGCGTCCAGGCGCGGGTTGTAGAAGAACGGCACCGAGAAGCGCTCGGTGGCTCCGGCCGGGCTCACCACGCGGTGGTTGGTGGCGAGCAGGTAGCCGTTGGTCGCGACTTCGAGCAGCTCACCCAGGTTGACGACGAAGGCTCCGGGCAGCGGCGGCACGTCGTGGAAGCGGCCGTCCTCGCGCTGCACCTGGAGTCCGCCGACGGTGTCCTGGTGCAGCAGGGTGAGGAAGCCGTAGTCCTTGTGGGCGCCGACGCCCTGGGCGGTGCCGTCCTCGGCGCTGCCCGGGTAGCGCACCAGCTTGAGGTGCAGATGGGCCCGGTCGCCGAATACGTCGTCGTAGAAGTCCTGGGGCGCGCCGATCGCGGCGAGCAGCTCGTGCAGCAGCTTCTCGGCGACCGCGCTGAGCCTCTCGATCCAGGTGAGCGCGGCGGTGCGCAGCGCCGGCAGGGCACTGGGCCACTGGTTGGGCCCCTCCAGCCACCAGTACGCGGGCTCGCCCGGGCCGGGTATGTGCGCGGGGCGTTCGGCGCCGATGTCGAGCTGGTCGCGCCAGTCGCGGGAGCCGCCGGTGCGCTCGTCGCCGATGCGCGTATAGCCGCGGAAATGGGGCGAGTTGACGTTGTCGATGGCGAGCCGGTCCGCCTCGGGCAGCCGGAAGAACGCCCGCATGGTGTCGTTGAGCGCGGCGGTCTCGGCGTCGGTGACGCCGTGCCCGACCAACTGGAAGAAGCCGACGCCGTGGGCGGCGTTGTGGAGCTCGGTGTGCAGCTGCCGCCGGGCCTCGGGGCCGCGGTCGGCGGCGGAGAGGTCGATGATCGGGAGCTGCGAGGAGGACACGTACGACATGGGAGCCATCCGCTGGAATATGTCCCGGCCGGCGCGGGTGGGCGCGGTCACGGCTCCGCCGGGGTGAGGCGGGCGCCGCGGGAGGCACGGGGAGGGTGAAGGGGGGCCTGGGTCAGCGAGAAGTGCGACAGGCCATGCTCGTAACGCGGACGTAGTCCACGTGGCGGCGTCGAACGAGCGGAGGCATGTCGCCAGGTTACTCCCGGGCGGCCCCCTGGAGCTGTGATCGCCCTCACATGCACGGGTGAGGGCCGTGATCACGACTCGGGGGACGGCGGTCGCCCGCGGTCGGCGGCCGGGCCGGCCGAACGGGCGGCGCGAGTGGGCACCGGGTAACTCACCCTCCGCTTCCGGAACCGGTGATTCCCGCATCGTTGAAACGCCCCTGTCTGTCCCCGGTCGAGTGGAGAGCATCTTCGCCCCGGCGGGCGGGGTTGCACCAGACCCCGGTTTCGGCGGGCGTAGATCGACAGCCGGGCGGGCGAGCGGAGAGGATGCCGGGGTGAGCACCCTTGCTCCCGGGGCCATCGCGACCGCGCGGCTCGACCTCCTGCCGCTCCGTGTCGCCCACGCCGAGGAAATGGCCGGAGTGCTGTCCGACCCCGCGCTGCATGCGTTCATCGGCGGCGCCCCGGACACCCCGCAGTCCCTCCGCGCGCGCTACGAGCGCCTGACCGCCGGCTCTCCCGACCCCGGGGTGAGCTGGCTGAACTGGGTGATCCGGCTCCGCGACGAGGGATGCCTGGCGGGCACGGTCCAGGCGACGGTGGGCCCGGCCCCGCACGGGGCGGTCGCCGAAATCGCGTGGGTGGTGGGAACCGCCTGGCAGGGCCGGGGCGTCGCCACCGAAGCGGCCCGGGGGCTCGTGGAGTGGCTCGGTCGGCAGCCCGTGCGGGAGGTGTTGGCGCACATCCATCCCGAGCACCGCGCGTCCGCGGCCGTTGCCGCGGCGGCGGGTCTGGCGCCGACCGATGTGTGGCAGGACGGCGAGCGCAGGTGGTTGCGCCGGGTGGTCCCAGAGGTCGACGGCGCCCGCACCGACTCCGGTTTCCAGACCGGGAGTTGAGGCGCGGGTGCCGTACGAGTCGGGTGGTTCACCGCATCCCGGCTACCTTCGGGCCCGTACGGTCGACGAAGTCCTCACGGTGTTCCGGGTGGCGGCGCAGGACGTCAGGTCGCCCTTCGGCCCCTGGACATCAGAATGCCGCCCGCGACCAGTGCGAACAGGCACACACAGGCGCCTGTGATGACGTTGCTGAGGATGGCTCCGGTGCCGGCGCTGCGCGCGACGACCCACGGCGAGACGATCAGCCAGGCTCCGAGGAGCAGGACCACGAAGTTCAGGTCCGTGGACCTCTCCGGGGCCATGGACATGCACAGGCCCAGGACCGCGAGGGCTATGCCGACGACCAGGTTACTGAGGGCCAGGGTGGGCTTGGCGGCCGAGAAGTGGACCGTCCAGCCGGAGATCGCTGCGTATATGCCGGCGAGGATCACGAGCTCCTCGACCGCCGCGACGCCGCGGGTTTCCATCATCCTCGCGTAGCGGTCCCGCATCTCCGATACATCGGGGTGCCCCGAAATATCACCGGGGCGGTGTGAGACGTCGGCCATCCGACTCGCCTCCTTCTGAAAGTCTGCACGTCTGGCCGCGCTGCGACACTGTGTCGCGCTCCTATTGTGCGCTTATGTCGCCTTTATGTGTAGGGGTGGAATTCGGCAATCCGGCCGATGGGTGTGGTGGTCGCCCTGCGTTTTGTGCGTGATACGGAGCGTTGTGATCGCCGTCCCGGACCGGGTTTTCCTTCGATGGCGGGGGAGTTTCAACAGGGGGTGTCCGGGCCATGCCCCGCGGTCATCTTCCGGTCATCTGGCAGGAGTAGGACCGGGCCATGTCACAAACGACGAGTGCACCGGTGCCGCCCCCGGCCGGCTTCTCCGATGTCAAAGGCTGGTTCTGGCCGGCCGACCAACTGCTGTTCGACTGGTTCCTGAAGCGTCAGGAAAAGACCCCGGAACAGGCGGGTGACCTGCTGGAACTCGGCGCCTACCTGGGCAAGAGCGCGATTTTCATCGGCGGGTATCTGCGGCCCGGCGAGGAGTTCACGGTCTGCGACCTCTTCGACTCACCGGCACCGGACGACCCCAACAGTGCCGAGATGGGCCGGTCGTACTCGACGCTGACCCGCCGCGGCTTCGAGGCGAACTACCTCGCCTTCCACGAAGAGCTGCCCACCGTCGTGCAGGCGCCCACCTCCGTCATCGCCTCCCGCCTGAAGCCGGACAGCTGCCGCTTCATCCACGTCGACGCCTCGCACCTGTACGAGCATGTGCACGGCGACATCGAGGCCGCCAGGGAGCTGGCCGCCCCGGACGCGATCGTGGCCTTCGACGACTTCCGGGCCGAACACTGCCCCGGCGTCGCGGCGGCGGTCTGGGGAGCGGTGGCCACCATGGAGCTCAAGCTCATCTGCATCACCGGCACCAAGGCGTACGGCACTTGGGGCGACGCCGAGCCGGTGCGCGCCGAACTCCTCGCATGGCTGAAGTCGCGCACGGACCTGTGGCACGGGGTGGAAGAGGTGGCGGGCGCCCCGCTGATCCGGATCGACGGCAAGAAGGCCAAGGCCCCCACCCCGCCCCAGCCCCTGCACCCGGCGGCCCCGCCGGAGCGGCCGGCCGAGCCGGAGCCCGCCGCGCCGGTTCCGGTTGCCGCGTCGCAGGGTCTGTTCGCCAGGGTCCTCGGCGGTCGGCGCCGCCGCTGAGAACCCTGCGGCCGGCCCCGGCGCGCCCTGCGGGGCGTCGGGGCCGGATGGCTCAACGGGGCAGGAACTCCAGGAACCCGTCGCCCAGTTGAGCCGAGTGGTCGACCACCACGCCGACCCCCTGCTCCTGCCCGAACAGATCCGTCCACGAGCCGAAGAACAGGAAGCTGTTGTTCGTCGCGAGCCCCACCGCGGCGAACACCAGCAGCTGAGTCACCACCAGCAGTCCCAGTCGGCCCAGGACGGTTTTCCAGTTCTGGCGCGCCAGGCGCGGCCACAGCCAGATGGTGACCGTGAACATCACCACCGCGCAGAGCACGGTCAGTGCCAGCACGTTGTTACTCGTGAGACCCATGGGTCGATAGAACTCTCTGCCAGAAGTACACCCGGGCACGCCCGAGCGGCACCGCTCTGGGGTGCCCGGAAAGGTAGACAGGGATGCGGGCGGATCCGTTCCAGCGCGGAGCCGACATCCTTTGCCGTTCGGTCGACCGGCGGGGTCCGGCGGGCGCATAGCCTTCGAGGCATCCACAGATCCACCCGGAACGGTCGGCTGCGCCATGCCCGACCGCGGAGGAGGCATACGCCTTGAGCCCGATCAACCTGCTGAAAACCGCTGCCGGTCTCCCCGCCGGATGGCGCTCGCTCGTCCTGGGGGAGGTGGGGCCGGCCTGTGTGAAGGTCCTCAGGATGGACGAGCTGCCGATCGCCGAGGAGCGGCACGGCATGACGGAGGCCCTGCTCGTCCTGGACGGCCGACTCGAACTCACCGTCGCCGGCCGGCCCGTGACCGTGAACGCGGGCGAGCTGCAGATGGTCCCGGCGGGGGCCGCGCACGCGGTGCGCCCCGGGAGCCATGGCGTCCTCGTCCTCGTGGAGGTCGAGGAAGGGGCCCCGTGAACGGCCCTTCAGTTCCTGGCGGTCCATCAACTCGTCCTGCGCGCCTGGGAGTTGAGAGCCTCGGACCGCCCGCGGTTCAGCGGGCCGCGGAGGCCTCCGGGATGCGCTCGGGGGTCGCTCCGCCGCTCACCGTGTCGAGATACTCCGACACCGCGTCGCGGTTGCGGATCAGGCATTCGATGCGCTGCGTCATGCGGTCGCGTTCGAGGGTGAGTGTGGAGAGCATCTCCGGGGTGGCGTCGGGGAAGTGGATGACGCGGGGCTTGTTGAGGCAGGGGAGGATCTGCTTGATGATGCGGGTCGGAAGCCCCGCGTCGAGCAGTCCCCGGATCTGCAGGACCCGGTCCACGAGGTTCTCGTCGTAACTGCGGTAGCCGTTGGGGGAGCGGCTGGAGATGATCAGGCCCTGCTCCTCGTAGTAGCGCAGCAGCCGACGCGACGTGCCGGTGCGCTCCGAAAGCTCTCCGATGCGCATGTGCTCCTCCTTGCGGATCGACTCCCTCACCCTCACACGCGTGTGAGGCTACGGGCGAGTGTACGACCAGGGCCTCCGCGGTGGTCGGCTATCGGCCAAGTCGCAGATCCCGTACGAAGCGGAGGCCCGGGCGGCCGTCCAGCTGGAGCGGCGTGGTGGGGGTGAATCCGGTACGGGCAAGGACCGTCCGGGAACCGGTGTTGTCCAGGGTCGTGACGGCGGTCAGCGTGGTGAGGCCGTACTCCGCGAGGGCCAGCGCGCAGGCCTCGCGTACGGACGCCGTGGCCAGCCCCTGCCCGGCGGCCCGCTCGGCGATCCGGTACCCGAGCTCGGCCGAACCGTCAGCGGCATCAACCAGGTTGACACGGCCGAGCACCGAACCGTCGTCGTCCACCACGAGGTGGAAGAAGCAGATGCCCGCCTCCTGCTCGGCCAGCAGTGCGCGGTGGCGGGCGTCGAAATGAGTGAAGTAGTCGTCGCCCCGGTCGGAGATCGACGCGGCGAAGTACGCCCGGTTCTCGCGCTCGAACTTCAGGAGGGCCGGGGCGTGATCGAGGCGGAGACGCTGGAGCCGGTGCATGCGGCCAAGGCTACGCAACCGGGTGCGGACGGAAGCCGCGAGGGGGTGTCCGCCGGGACGCGTGAGCGGCATCCGGACGGCCCGCCGGGCCGAGCTTGCCGCGTCTGCGCGGGACTGCTCTGATGGGTGGCCGTGACGGCAGCAAGTGCGACCGAGACGGTCGAAGCGGTATTCAGGATCGAGTCCGCGCGGATCATCGCGGGGGTCGCCCGCATCGTGCGGGACGTCGGCATCGCGGAGGAACTCGCGCAGGACGCCCTGGTCGCGGCGCTGGAACAGTGGCCCGACTCGGGCGTCCCTGACAAGCCCGGCGCCTGGCTCATGGCCACCGCCAAGCATCGCGCGATCGACCTGGTCCGCCGCAAGGAGACGTACGCCCGCAAGCTGGCGGAGGTCGGGCGGGCCCTCGAAGACGTGCCGCCGCCCGACCCGGCGGACTTCGACGACCCGGACCGCATCGACGACGACCTGCTGCGGCTCATCTTCACCGCCTGCCATCCCGTCCTTTCGACCGAGGCCAGGATCGCCCTCACCCTGCGCCTGCTCGGCGGGCTGACCACACAGGAGATCGCCCGCGCGTTCCTGGCTCCCGAGCCCACGGTCGCCCAGCGCATCGTCCGCGCGAAGCGGACCCTCGCCAAGGCCGGGGTCCCTTTCGAGGTGCCCTGCGGTGCCGACCGGGACGCCCGTGTCGCCTCGGTCCTCGAAGTCATCTACCTCGTCTTCAACGAGGGGTACTCCGCGACGGCCGGCGACGACCTGGTCCGCCCCGCACTGTGCGAGGACGCGCTGCGCCTGGTGCGCGTGCTCTGCGCCCTGATGCCGAAGGAGCCCGAAGTGCACGGCCTGGCCGCGCTGCTGGAGTTCCAGTCCTCCCGCATCGCGGCCCGCACCGGACCCGGCGGCGAGCCGGTGCTGCTCGCCGACCAGAACCGTGCCAAGTGGAACAGGCTGCTCATCCGCCGGGGCATCGAGGCCCTGCACCGCGCGGGTGACGGCCCGTACTCCATCCAGGCGGCGATCGCCGCGTGCCACGCGCAGACCATGCGCTACGAGGACACCGACTGGACGTCGATCGCCCTCCTCTACGGCCGTCTGATGGCTCTGACTCCGTCCCCCGTGATCGAGCTGAACCGGGCGGTGGCCGTGGCGATGTCCGAAGGTCCTGCGGCAGGCCTGGCACTGGTGGACGCGCTGCGGGACGAACCGGCCCTGAAGGGCTACCACTTGCTGCCGAGCGTACGAGGAGATCTCCTGGAGCGCCTGGGCCGGCCGGCCGAAGCGAGGGCGGAGTTCGAGCACGCGGCCTCCCTGACCCAGAACGCCCAGGAAAAGGACCTCCTCCTGAA
Organism: Streptomyces mauvecolor; assembly: GCF_039532965.1. Classification (NCBI taxonomy): domain Bacteria; kingdom Bacillati; phylum Actinomycetota; class Actinomycetes; order Kitasatosporales; family Streptomycetaceae; genus Streptomyces; species Streptomyces mauvecolor. The sequence goes on from NZ_BAAASQ010000008.1 coordinate 736,029, forward strand.
GCGTGCCTCGCGCGCCGACCCCGACGGCTTCGGCTCAGCCGGGGGTCAGGGAGGCGCGTGAGTTGAGGACGGCCACATCGCTTCCCGTGGCGTGCCGGTAGGTGTCGGTCATCCGCGCAAGGCCGCGCGCGGAACCGCTGCTCGACCGGCTCATCTCCCGGTTGGCCAGGACCACCGCCGCTGTCGCCTCCCGGCGCAGGCTCTCGTACCGGGAGAGACCCGTCGGAACGTCACCGGCCGCCGCGAGTTCATGGGCCAGCACGCGGGCGTCGACGATCGACTGGGACGCGCCGTTCGCGCCCACCGGATACATCGGGTGCGCGGCGTCGCCGAGCAGGGTCACCCGGCCGCGCCCCCACGAGGGCAGCGGTTCCCGGTCGACCATCGGGTACTCCAGGATCCCCGGGCTGTTCGCCAGCAGGCCCGGCACGTCCAGCCAGCCCAGCGACCAGTCCTCGAAGTACGGCAGCACGTCCGCGAGGCGGCCCGCGCTGTTCCAGTCCGCTCCCTCGGCGAGCGGGCCCGGCTCCGCCACGCGCACCTGCGCCACCCAGTTGATCCGGCCGCGCCCGATCGGATAGGCGACCAGTTCCACGTCCCCCTCCCGGACGATCACCATCGAGCGGCCGGAGAGGAACGGCTCGGCCCGCGTCACACCCCGCCACATCCGGACGCCCGACCACAACAACGGCCCGCCGTCCGGATGCAGCCGCGCCCGGACGGCGGAGTGCAGCCCGTCCGCACCGATGAGTGCCGCGGCGCCGCACCCTTCCACGGCACCGCTCGCCCGGTGCAGCAGCCGGACGCGGACCTCGTCGGCCTCCTCCGCGAAGTCCACCAGCCGCATGCCGGTGCGTACCGCGTCGGTGCCCAGCCGTTCGCGGACCGCCGCGAGGAGCAGGAGTTGCAGCTCGCCGCGGTGGACCGAGTACTGCGGCCATCGGTAGCCCTGCGCCAGCCCCCTTGGTTCCGCGAAGAGCTGATGGCCCTTCGCATCGCTGTACACGTTCTCGGAGGTGGCGACCCCGGTCTCCGCGAGGTGCTCGCCGAGGCCGAGCTCGGTCAGTTCGCGCACCGCGTGCGGCAGCAGGTTGATGCCGACCCCCAGCGGCCGGATCTCCCGCGCGCTCTCCATCACCACCGCGTCGACGCCCGCCGCGTGCAGACTCAGCGCGGCGGTGAGCCCGCCGATCCCCGCCCCCGCTATCAGTACCGTCATGACCGACATCCTTTCTTCCGGCTCCACCCTGCGACGGCCGAAGCCGGAAGTCCAAGACATGTCAGGTCTCGGAGTCAGAAGAATTCCTTATGGCTCTTGTGCAACTGAACGGGGGGTGCAACTGCCCGCTTCGGTACGTCATTTCGTCCCGCAGAACTCCGCGTCCGTGACCTTCGTCGAGTCGCCCGTCCAGTCCCCGTTGAAGTTGAAGGCCAGTGAGTGTCCGGCGTCCTTCGTCACCATGGCCTCCGAGCTGGAGCCGTGGATGCCTCCGGAGTGGCCCCACACCTCGGTGCCGCAGGACAGCCTGACCTTCATCAGGCCAAGACCGTACGAGGAGTGGGGGATCTCGTCGCTGGGCACGGTCGTCGTCATCTCCGCCAGCTGGCGCGGCGGCAGCAGCTTCCCGCCCAGCAGTGCCCGGTAGAACCGGTTGAGATCAAGGGAGTTGGAGACGACCTCGCCCGCCGAGCCTCCGACCGACGGGTTGAGTTCGGTGACGTCGTACACCTGGTCCGGGGCGCCGCCCAGTGTCGAGTACGCCCGGCCGCTCGGCTGCGGCATCCGGGCGTCGGTGCCGGGGAACGAGGTGGAGCGCAGGTTCAGCGGACGCAGGATGCGCCGCTCGGCCTCCTGCGCGTATGAACGGCCGGTGACCTGCTGGATCACCATTCCGGCGAGGATGTAGTTGGTGTTCGAGTACTTCCAGCTCGTGCCGGGTGCGAAGTCGGGCCGGTGGGCCACGGCCGTGCGCACGAGGCGCTCGGGGGTCCAGGTGTCGTAGCGGTGCTGGAGGAAGCCGGGGCCGAAGACCAGCTTCCGGAAGTCCGGGTCCGCCGTGTAGTTGTAGATCCCGCTGGTGTGGTTGAGGATTTGGCGCAGAGTGATCGCGCGCCCGTCGTTCCCGTTGCCCCGCACCAGGCCCGGCAGCCACGTGTCCACCGAGTCGTCCAGGCTCAGCCTGCCCTCCGCCTCCAGCTGGAGCAGGACGGTCGAGATGAACGTCTTGGTGATCGAGCCGACCCGGAAGGTGTCCTGCGCCTGGCGCTCGCGGCCGGTGCGCGTGTCGGCGACGCCCGCCTCGCCGGTCCAGCGGCCGCGCCGGTCCTCGGCGACGCCGATCACCCCGGGCACACCCGCCGCGACCGTGGCGTCCATGGCCTGCTGAGTGGCGCGATGGCCGACGGGGTGTGCATCTCCGGCGGGCTGTGCCTGTTGCGCCGAAGCGGGTGCGACGAACGCGGTGGCGATCACCGCGCCGGCGAGGACCGCCCCGAGGATCGCGGTCCTGACTCTCCGTACCGTACGTACTGCCATGGGGGCCTCTTCCCGTGAGTGCTCGTGTGGCGCGCCGGTCGGCCGATAGGACCCGGGGGCGGGTGAGGGAGTTGAGCGGGCCTGGTGCGGTTGAGCGGGATTCGGCCGTTTGCCCGCCCTGCACCTGCCGGGACTCCGCGACACGAGGGCCCCTTTTGCCGTGCAAGCGTGCCTGCCGCGAGCCGACGACTTAGGTTGGGCGCGCCCGATCCCTTCGCCACGGGGGCGAGGGAATGCACCCGGCGCGACGCGTGTCCGGCGCATGTCCGCGGACGCGGGGAAGCCTCGACCCGAGACAGGGGACCCACGTGCGCGAGCTCGGCCGGCGCAGTTTCATGACCGCGGCAGGTTCGCTGGGGGCCCTCCTCGCCACCGGGACCCCCGCCTTCGCCACCCCGCACGCGCGGGACGCGGCGAGCGCGCACGAGTACGTCGACGTCCAGCTGCTCAGCATCACCGACCTGCACGGCTTCCTCCAGGGCGCGCCCGGGGCGGACACCGTGATCACCGGTGCCGGCGGGCGGCGGTACGAGGTGGGCGGGGTCGCCTATATGGCCACCCACCTGGAACGGCTGCGGGCCGGCCGGGCGAACTCGATCTTCTTCGCGCCGGGTGACCTGTTCTCGGGCTGGACGATGGCCGCCGAATCCATGGCGGACGAGCCCACCATCGAGGCGCTCAACCGCCTCGGCCTGGACTTCGCGACGGCCGGCAACCACGAGTTCGACCGCACACCCGGCTTTCTGACCGGCCACATGCAGCACGGCATCCCGTACCCGGGGATGGGGCACACCAACACGTTCTACGACTCCCAGGGCGAACCGTTCGTCGGGGCGACGTTCCGCTACTACTGCGCCAACGCCGTGTGGCGGCACAGCGGCCGGACGGTGCTCCCTCCGTACAACATCGAATGGGTCACCGCACCGGGCGGGCGTCGGCTGCCGATCGGGTTCATCCACCTGACGACGGTCGGCATGGAGCGCTTCTCCACCTCCTACCAGCCCGCCCTCTCGACGCTGGACGAGGTCGCCACTGTCAACCGGTGCGCCGCGGAGCTGAAGGACCGCGGCGTCAACGCCATCGTCCTGAGCATGCACGACGGGGCCGTGGCCGGGAACGACTTCAACAGCGCGACGACCCCGTCCGGCCCCGCATACGATCTGGCGCTTGCGGTGTCGGCCGACATCGACGTGATCGTCACGGGCCACTGGCACTGTGCGTTCAACATGATGCTGCCCGACCCCCAGGGCAATCCCCGCCCGTTCGTGGAGGCGGGCTGCCACGGCCAGCTGATCAACGAGATCAACCTGCGGCTCGACCCGCGCACCGGCGCCGTCGTCCGCGCGCTGACCACATCCACCAACCACCCCAACTCCCGTGACGTGGCGCCCGATCCGGCCCTCAAGGAGATCGCCGACTACTGGACGGGCTGTGCGAGGCGGCGCAGCACCACTCCCATCGGCCGGGTGACCGCCTCCTTCACGAGGCGCCTCAGCTCCACCGGCGAGAGCACGATGGGAAACCTCGTGGCCGACTGGGCGCTGTGGGCCGGCCGCCAGAAACCGGACACGTTCGACAACTCCAACATCCACCCGAACGATCCCGCCGACCTCGCTCTGATCGCGGTGGCCCCCCGCACCGGCCGCACCGTCATCGGCAACGGGCTGCCGCACATCCCGTCCTCGGGCGGGGTCGTCACCTTCGACCGGGCGTGGAAGGCCGTCGGCTACGGCTGTCCCGTCATCACCGCCACCGTCACGGGACAGACCCTCCACGACGCACTGGAACAGCAGTGGGCCACGCACGACGGGGACCTCACCTACGCGCCCCTCGCCGTCTCCGCCAACGTCCGCTACGCCTTCGACGCCGCCGCGCCGCCCGGCGAACGCGTCAGACCCGCCGACGTCCTCATCGACGGCATCCCGCTCGACCTCCGCGCCTCGTACCGGCTCGCCTCGACGTCGTACACCTTCATCGGCGCCGACGGCTATCCGGCTCTCCTGAAGCACACCGAGGCCGTCCGGCACACGCGCGACTTCGAGAGCTTCAACGCCTTCGTACGCGCCAAGTCCCCCTTCGGGCCTGCTCCGTTGGGCCGGGTGAGGGCGGTCAACGAGTCGGCGCCCGGCGCGTGTCTCGGCACCCTTCCTCCGCACCCCTACACCCGTGCCCTGCCCCCGCCGGCCCACCGCGCGTGCGAGAGCCCGCTGACCGAAAAGTAGGGGCGGGACGAGCCCTGGCTAGGATCACTTGATCATGGACGCGAATGCGATGGCCGGGGAAGAGATGATCGCAGTTCCGCCGGGGCGGGTCACGCTGTCGGACCGGCGGACGCAGCGCAGTTGGCAGGTCGACGTCGCGGCGTTCCGCCTCGGCATGCACCCGGTGACCCAGGGGGCGTACGCGCGGGTCACCGGCGAGTGGCCCAGCATCGCGCACGGTGAGCGACGGCCCGTCGAGGGTGTCTCCTGGCTGGACGCGGTCCTCTACTGCAACTCCCGTTCCCGGCAGGAGGGGTTGACGCCTGCGTATCGCCACGTCGACAGCGAGAGCGTCGCATGGGACGCGTCCGCCGACGGCTACCGGCTCCCGACCGAGGCCGAGTGGGAGCACGCGTGCCGGGCCGGCACGACCGGGGCGCGGTACGGCCCGCTGGGCGAGATCGCCTGGCACCGGGCCAACTCGGGGGAGCGGATCCACGAGGTGGGCGGCAGGCGGCCCAACGCATGGGGCCTCCACGACATGCTGGGCAATGTGTGGGAGTGGTGCTGGGACGTCTACGACGCCGAGGTCTACAAGAGCTACCGGGTGCTGCGCGGCGGCGGGTGGTTCGACGAGCCCTGGAGCTGCCGGGCCTCCGTGCGGCGCCGCAGCCACCCGACGTTCCGGATCGACGACGTGGGGTTCCGGGTGGCGCGGTCCGCGCCGCCCATGTGAGCCCAGATGCCCCAACTGCCGGTCAGGCGGCGCCCGTTCGGGTCGCGGCGACCGCCACCGTCGCGTAGCGCATCGTGAAGCTGCCGCCCAGCGCGTCGACGGCGGCCCCCGCCTCCCGCACCACCTCGGCCAGCTTGTCCGGTGCGAGGCCGGTGAGGATGCCGTAGGTGGGCAGTTGGTCCAGCCATGCGTCGCGGGTGCAGGACCACTCCCAGTCGAAGCGCCACTGCTCCGGCTCGCCGAATCCGCCCGCCTCGAGAATCCCGTCGGCGGACTTGGTGAGCATCGCCGCGTACGCGTCGAGGGTGCTCTTCGCCATCGCCCGGGGATCGAACGGGGAGCCGGGCACGACCCGCCGGTAGGCGGTGCCGAAGGCCTCCGCCACTTCGGGCGGGAGCTGGAAGGCGTTCCAGAACGCGGTGAGCAGGCCGCCGGGCCGCAGTGCCTGTGCGGCCTTGGCCGCCCCCGCGACCGGGTCGATCCAGTGCCAGGCCTGCCCGGCGGTGACCGCGTCGAAGGTCCGCCCGGCCGGCTCCCAGTCCTCGACCCTCGCCACGTCGACCTCGACCCCGAATCGCCGCGCCACGTCGGCCATCCGCGCGTCGGGCTCGACCCCCACCACGTGGCACCCCATCGCCCGCAGCTGCCGGGCGGCGATTCCGGTGCCGCAGCCGACGTCGAGGATGTCGGGGCCGGGGGCGGCGGCGACGATCCGGCGCACCAGGGCCTCGGGGTAGCGCGGGCGGGCCCGTTCGTAGCGCTCGGCGTCCGAGCCGAACGACTCGGCCATGCGGCGGGCCCTATGGGGCTCGTCTTCAGCAGGACAGGGCTGCTCCGGAGGTAGAGTGGGCATGTGCCCACTATTGTGGGCACGTGCCCACTCGTCAAGGGTGGAGACCGGGAGAGGATCCGCGATGCCGACAGGTGTGGCCCTGCAGGACCCACGCGAGCAACTGTTCAACGCCGCCGAGCGGATCCTGCTCCGGGACGGTGCCGGCGCGCTGACCAGCCGGGCCGTCACCACGGAGGCGGGCTGCGCCAAGGGCGTGCTGCACCGGCACTTCACCGACTTCGACGACTTCCTCGCCGGGCTCGTCCTCGACCGCATCGGCCGGCTCGACTCCCAGGCCGCAGCCCTGCGCGAGGCGGCCGGAACCGGCACGGTCGCGGACCGCCTCGCCGACGCGCTGACGGAGCTGTTCGGCCCGGTCGCCATGGCGGTCGTCGGCCTCGTCATCTCCCGGGACGCCCTGCGCACCCGGCTGCGCCGGACCACGCCGCGCGGGCTCCCCCTCCTGACGGAGGCCACTGCCATGATCGCCACGTACCTCGGCGCGGAGCGCGACCTGGGCCGCATCGCGATGGATGCCGACATCGACGCCCTCGCGCCCACGCTGATCGGTGCCGGACACCTGCTGTTCGCCGGGCAGGACGGCGCACCGCTCAAGGCCGAGGACGTCCGCAGGACCGTGACCACGGTCATCGCCGGAGTCGTGCGCGAGGCGCCGAAGACATCGACCTGACAGGCTGTCAGGCACTTACCTTCCCGGCGTGCTGGGTAGTGTCGTGGCGCAATGGTGTCCGTGAGGGGAGACCTGTTGACCGACACGACCGACGGCTTCGACCCGGCAGTGCGGCGGATGATGTCGTCCAACGAAGCGAACTGGGATGCCCGCACCCCGGTCCATCTCGCCAGCCGTTTCTACGGCCTGGCCGACAGGACGGCCGACCCGGAGCGTTGGTTCGGGGCGTACGAATGGGAGGACCTCGGCGAGCTGAAGGGCCGGGACGTCCTGCACCTCCAATGCCACCTGGGTACCGAGACGGTGGCGTTCGCCGCGCGCGGAGCCCGCACCGTCGGGCTCGACCTCTCCGGCGCCTCGGTGTCGGCGGCACGGACGGTGGCCGCCGAGTCGGGCCTGGATGTCGAATACGTCCGGGCCAACGTCTACGACGCGGCCCGGGAGCTGGACGGGCGCCGGTTCGACGTCGTCTACACCGGCAAGGGCGCCCTGTGCTACCTCCCGGACCTGCCCAGCTGGGCCGAGACGATCGCCGCCCTGCTGCGCCCCGGCGGACGGCTCTACCTCGTCGAGTTCCACCCTCTGTTCAACTCCCTCGGCCCCTCGCCGGGCCCGGGCGAAGGCGGCGAACTGCTGCTGCGCCACGACTACTTGGGCGGCCGGGGCCCGGTCCGCCGCGACGCGACGTACACCTACACCGACGGTCCGGCCGTGCAGGGCGCCACGGAGTGCTTCGAGTGGATGCACGGGCTCGACGAGGTGATCACCGCGCTCCTCGGCGCGGGCCTCGCGATCACCGGTCTGCGCGAGAGCCACGAACTGCCCTGGCCCCGATGGCCCCAGATGGTGGCGACCCCGCAGGGCTGGTGGCGGCTGCCCGACACAGCGCCGCGCATTCCGCTCCTATATGCCCTGACCGCGCAGCGCTGACCTCTGCGACGGCCTCCTCCGGTGCCCCAACTCCCTTGTCCCTAGCCTGATTTGGAGAGGTAGCAGCGGGGGACAATCAATACCGGGTGCATCCCCCGCACCGCCCCCGCGCGGGGCGTGCGGCGAGGAACGGGGAAGGGGCGGCCTGCTATGAGGAGAGGTAAAAGCCGGTTAGCCTTGGGCGCCCCCGAGCCCCGTCCTGCGAGGGGACTTCGCGCCCGCGCCGCATTCCCCGGATCGCTGACACGTATTCATGACGCTTGCGCACAAACAGGGTTGAACGACGCCCGTTTCAGTTCAGCCACTCGTCATGTGACGCATCCTCCGCGTTTCGCGCGTCTTTTTCTGTCCTTGTGGTTCGTGCGCTTGAGTGGTGCGTGTTGGCCGCCCGGAGCCGACGCTCGTTCTCCGGCGGCGTGTCATGGGTTCGGCCATCCTGTTGTGTTGTATTTCTTGTGCCCGCAATCAATGGATTCGTGTCGCGTAGTTCTTCGGGCCGCCAGGTGGGGAGCCGGAACGTCGTTCCCGGCGTGGCTGCGTAGCTTTCGGATGAGGGAGTCGATATGTGGGGCGTGGGTCGACGCAGCTTCATGACTGTGGCGGGATCACTCGTGACGATGGCGGCGACGGGCACGCCGGCCCTGGCCAGTGGCCACGCCCGCGACGCCGCGACCGCGACCGAGTACGTGGACGTACAACTGCTCAACATCACCGACCTGCACGGCTATCTGCAGGCTCCGCCGCCGGGCGACGCGGTCATCACCGGCGCCGGCGGCCAGCAGTTCACCGTGGGCGGGGTCGCCTACCTGGCCACGCACCTGGCAAACCTGCGCGCCGGACGCACCAACTCGATTTTCTTCGCGCCGGGCGACCTGTTCTCGGGCTGGGAGTTCCCGGCCGAGTCGCTGGCCGACGAGCCGACCATCGAGGCACTCAACCGGTTGGGACTCGACTTCGCGACCGCCGGAAACCACGAGTTCGACCGCACCCCCGGATTCATGATCGACCACATGGAGCACGGCAGACCGTACACGGGCGAGGGCTGGACGAACAGTTTCCCCGACTCCACCGGCCGGACCTTTCCCGGCGCGAAGTTCCGTTACTACTGCGCCAACATGCTGTGGGGGAATTCGGGAAGGACCGTCCTTCCCCCGGTGAATGTGGAGTGGGTGCACGGCGCCGGCGGGCGCCGCATTCCGATCGGATTCATTCACCTCACGGTCACCGGAACAGAGACCTCGTCCACGGGATTCCAGACGGCGCTGCGCATGCTGGACGAGTTGCAGACCGCGAACCGCTATGCGGCGCTGCTCAAATCGCAGGGCGTCAACGCGATTGTGCTCAGCATGCACGACGGAGCAGTGGCCGGAAGCGATTTCAACAGCGGGAGCCAGCCCACGGGGCCCGCCTACGATCTCGCGCTCGCCGCGTCGCCCGACATCGACGCCATCGTCACGGGGCACTGGCACTGCGCGTTCAACATGATGGTGCCGGACCCCTCCGGCCGACCCCGCCCGTTCGTCGAGGCGGGCTGCCACGCGCAGCTCATCAACGAGATCAACCTGCGCCTCGACCCGGTGACGGGCAAGGTCGTACGGGAGCTGACCACCTCGACCAACCACCCCAACACCCACGATGTGACGCCCGATCCGTCCCTCAAGGAGACCGCCGACTACTGGACCGGCTACGCCGACAACCGCGGCGCCACCCGGGTCGGCCGCCAGACGGCCACGTTCACGCGCACCCTGAACAGCCTGGGCGAGAGCACGATGGGCAACCTCGCGGCCGACTGGGCGCTGTGGGCCGGGGCGCAGAGCCTGGACCCCTTCGACACGGGCAACATCTACCCCAACACCCCCGCCGACCTGGCCCTGATCGCACTCGCCCCGCGTCTGGGGCCGAGCGTCATCAACACCGACCTCACGCTCGACGCGACCACCCAGGGGGCGGTCTCCTACCGCAAGGCGTTCAACGCGGTGGGCTACGGCAACCCCATCCTGACGGCCACCGTCACCGGCCAGGTCATCCACGACACGCTGGAACAGCAGTGGAAGCTGAAGGGGACCGTCCTCACGTACGCGCCCTTCGCCGTGTCGCACAACGTGCGGTACACGTTCGACGCCGCCGGCTCCGCGGGCAACCGCGTCGCCCCGGCCGATGTCCTCATCGACGGCACGCCGCTCGATCTGCACGCCACGTACCGGCTCGCCACGACGGCCTACACGATGATCGGCGCGGACGACTACCCGGCGCTGCTCGACCACTCGTCGCCGGTGCGCCACACCCGCGACTTCGAGAGCTTCGTGGCGTACGTCCAGAGCCAGTCCGTCCTCACCCCCGCCCCGCTCGGCCGGGTCTCCGCGCGCAACGCGACCGCACTGCGCGCGGAGACGGGCCAGCTGCTGCCGGTGCCCAGGACGCTCACCGCGGAGGCCGGGCCCCGGGTGGCCTCGGCGGGCACGAAGGGCGGCGCGGGGCGCTGCTGAGCGGTACATCCCGCCCCCGCGCTTGTGCCGGGTGGTGGCTGCCGCCGGGCTCACGACTGCGCGCCGGTGGTGAAGGGGGCGCCCGGTGTGCTTCTTGGCGCTCGTGGGGGCCGCGTTGTTCGAAATGCCCCCGGGCCGGGACGTGCCGTCAGCCGTCCCGGCCGCTGTCGTCGTCACAGGGATCGCGGCCCGGCAGCGGCGGAAGGCTCAGATCGCGCGGCACCGGGCCACCGACGGTGCCGCGCCGGTAGCGCTGCACACGGACCTGAAGGTGCATGCGGCGCGCCTGCCTGCCCAGTTCGCGGCGCTCACGACGGCCGTCCTCGTCGTCGTCGAGCTCCGCCGACCGCCGACGGGCCTCCCAGAACGCGCGTTCCTGCGCGGCGGCCTCCTCCCCGGCCGATGCGGCCGGGCCGGACGAAGCCGTCGAACCGGCCGGAGCATCAACATCATTCCGCTTGTTCGGATCGTTGTCGAATTCTTCCCTCATGTTCTCAGCGTCGCACGAATTCCGCCGAGTTGGCCGTTGACTGCCGGATGGCGGTGCCCCTAACGTCGCACCCTAGGCGGCTGTCGCATTCGTCGCGGCAGATTTCGTCGGCGCTCAGATAACCGCGCACCCGTTCCATCGCACATGGATTCGGTCCGGTGCAGCCACAAAGGATCAGTCGAAACACGATCACGGCCGAGCCGGTCCGTTTTGTTGGGAATCAACGAGCGACGGAGGTACAGGCATATGCGTGAGGAAAAGGCGAATCAGTCGTCCGTGGACGACTGTCTCGGTGAGGACGAACTGGTCGGCTTCGAAGAGGTCGAGCAGCCCGGAGCGGACGTCGTGAGCATGGGCGACGCCAGCTACACCAAGATGCTCGGCCGTATCTACAACTGAGCGGAAGCCGATACGGGGGCGGCGGCCTGCCTCAGCACGTCGCCGCTTTCGGGGGAAGGGGTTCGATGATCCTGCTCAGTGATCTGCCCGTACTCGACGAATGCGACCAGGTATACATCGCCGGGGGCGGCCCGGCGGGCGAGTGCCTGCGGCTCAATCCCACGGCGTCCCGGCTCTGGCGCAGCACCGTCGGAACCCTGCGCGAGGACGGCCTCGCCGCACTCCCCGAACCGTCCAGGAGCTTCCTGGAACAGCTGCTCCAGCGCGGAGTACTGCGGTGGCACGCCTGATGAGCGGCGCCGCGCAGCACCCGACGATCGCCCTGGTCAACCCCTCCGTGGGGTACTCGGACCGCCGCAAGTCCAAGCCCATCGGCCTCGCCTACATCGGCGCCTACCTGGCCCATCACGGCTTTCCCGCGGCCGGGTTCGACTTCGGCGACAGCCCGCAGTCCCCGGCCGCGCTCTCCGGCGAGCACCGGCTCGACCGCTTCGAGACCGTCGGATTCTCCGTCTACAACGAGTCCCTGGACGCCACCCTGGAACACGCTGCCTGGGTGAAGCGGCGCAACCCCGAGGCCCTGGTGGTCCTCGGCGGGCCCCATGCCACGGCCGTGCACACCGACATCATGCGGGACTGCCCCGACATCGACGCGGTGGTGCGCCGCGAGGGCGAGAAGCCGATGCTCGACCTGGTCAGGCACCGCCACGAGCACCGCCTCGACATTCCGGGAACCACCGTCCGTACGCCCTCGGGCGAGATCAGGGTCAACATCGATTCGCCGTTCCTCGATGATCTGGATTCCCTTCCCTTCCCCGATTTCCCCTTTGTCTCCGACTCCGGCTACCCGCCACTCACCTACTTCGACTCCAACCGCGGAAGGGTCATCCCGGCCCTCGCGGTCAACTCCAGCCGGAGCTGCCCCTACAACTGCTCCTTCTGCGGCGTGCTCACCATCGGACGCAAATACCGCATGCGTTCCGGTGAATCCGTCGTCGCCGAACTGGATCACTTCAGGACGTCCGAAGGGCTCGACTACCAGCACGTCTACTTCAGCGACGCGAATTTCTACGTCTACCCCAAACGAGCCCTTCAGATCGTCCAGGCGCTGCACGCCTACGATCCCCGGATCACCTTCAGCTTCGGCACCCGGGTCAACCAGCTGATCAAACACCAGGACTTCATTCCCGATCTCAAGGAATGCGGGCTCCGGTTCGTCGAGCTCGGCATCGAGAGCGCGTCGCCCGACGTGCTCAAGCGGCTCTCCAAGGGCGTCGATCCCTCGGACAACCTGGCCGCGGTGAAACTCCTGGAGCGGCACGGCCTCGGCGTCTCCCTCGACTTCATCATGATCGACCCGGAGACCACCCTCGCCGACCTGCGGGCCAACCAGAAGTTCCTCAAGACGGGCGGCTTCTACGACTACGTACCGCACGAGCACCTCTACACCCATCTCGCGCTGTACGCGGGCACGCCCATCCGCGACTACTACCAGGAGCGGCGCGGCACCACGTTCGGCATGTCCGAACTGCCGCCCATCGAGACACTCATCGAGGACCCGGCCACCGCCCGGGTGCGCGCCGCGCTCGTCTGGTTCCGCGACGCCTACCAGCCGGCCGTCGACCAAGTGCTCGCCGAGGCGGAGGCGCTGCTCCAGGCGCGCGCCAAACACCGCGCCGAACACCCGGTGAGCCGGGTCGAACTCGACCTCCAGCTGGACGTGGTGGCCGTCCGCCACGCCCCGAACCTCTACTTCGACCGGCTCCTCGACGACTGCGAACGGCACCGGGGCGACGGCGCCGCCGACTTCGCCGCCCTGCTGCCCCGCCCCGGCACCGGCGCGCCGACCCTGGACGCCCTGCTGCTGCGCGCCGCGGAGCGCATCGAGGCGCTGGCGCCGGACAACGCCGGTGCGGTGGACCGGGCCGTGGCCCTCCTGCCCGCCGCCCCCCTCACCACGCCCAACACCGCCGAACGGAGTGGCCCCTGATGGCAGCCCCCACCCATCTCGCCCGGTCGTCGGCCCTCGCGGTGCCGGTCGCCGACGGGCGGCCGGTGCTCGGCCTGAGCACTGACTCGATGACCGAGCGCGAACTGGCCGCCGAGGTGGTCCGGCGCAGCACCCGGCCGGTGACGGCGTTCAGCGCCGCGGCCCTCTGCGGCCAGGACGACCTCGTGCAGGACCTGCGCGCGTTCAGCGAGGGCAACGGCCTGTCGGTGTACTTCCACGCCCTGGACCTCGACCTGTGCGGCATCGACCCGGTCGACCCGGGCATGGTGCGGCAGATCGCCGAGTACGCGAAAACCCTCGGCTCGCCCTGGATCACCACCGACTTCGCCATGTGGGTGCTGCACGGCGAGACGCTGATCGAGAACATGGTGCCGGTGCCGCTCACCCGCGAGGCCGTCGACTGGGTCGGGGACCGCGTCAAACACATCCAGGACATCGCCCAGATGCCGGTGATCGGCGAGAACCCGCCCTACCCCGTCCTCGTCGGCGACCTGGACATCCTCACCTTCATGAGCGAGGTCGCCGAGCGCGCCGACTGCGGTCTGTGCATGGACATCGGCCACCTCTACATCCTGCGCCAACAGCGCGGCGAACCGGTCGAACGGCCCGAGGACGCCGACTTCCCCTGGGAGCGCGTCGTCGAGGCGCACATCTCGGGGATCACCGTGCGGGACTTCGGCGCCTATCCACTCGTCCAGGACCAGCACAAGTGGCCCGTCGACGAACCGGTGTGGCGGACCACCGACATCCTCATGCCGAAGATGACCCGGCTCCAGGCCCTCATCGGGGAGTCCGAGGGCATGAGCGCGGACGACCTGATCGCCAAGCTGGAGCGCATGGACGACTGCATCGAGGCGGTGAGCCGATGACCGCCGAAGTGCACCCCTATGTGACCCAGGTCGGCGAGCTGTGGCGCGAGTTCTACGGACCCGAGCCCGAGGCACGCGCGGACGACCCCGGGATGATCGTCGACCGGGCCACCCGCAAGGCATGGGTCCTCAAGACCCTCACCGGCGCGCTGCCCGCGACGACCCGTCTCTACTGCGGCCACCTGCCGAGCGGGCTCGACGCCTATCTCGGCAGCGAACACTGGCACGGGCGACGCGCCCGCAAGGGCTCCCTCTTCCCCGACGCGACCTCCACCGTCACCACCTTCGCCGCGTTCCTGGAGGAGACCTGGCTGTCGGCCGCCGAGCCGTGGGCCGCCCGTATCGTGCGCTACGAGTTCGACATCCTGTGGGGCACGCCCGCCAAGCCCACCGCCGCCGCCCTCGAACGAGGCCTGCGCCTGCCGGACGGGGCCTGGGCCGCGGACTGCCGGTACGACGTGCCCGACTACGCGCTACGCCTGCGCGAGACCTGCGCCGACTGCCCCTGGCCCGTCGCGGTCCAGCACACCCGCCCCCGCGGCCGCCCCTTCGCGACCCTCACCCTGCGGGCCGGCAAGGGCCTGCGCAGGATCCATCTGCGCGACGCCACCTGCGAGGCGCTGCGCCCCCTGTGGGACGAGGAGGCCGACTGGCCGACCGGGCACGAAGGGGTCCTCGCCCAGGCCGAACGGAGGGAACTGGTGGTCCCGTGCGCACCGTGACCGACGCCGCGCCGCCCGGCGGACCGCCCCTGGTGGCCTTCAGCTGGGACATGACCACCGAACACGACCGCCTCGCCCCGTTTGCCGCTCAACTCACCGGCACGGACCGGGCGTTCATGGTCGGCCCCTATGCCCGGGACATGACCACCATCGACGAGGCGCTGCGGTTCTGCGACCAGTACGACCTGGTCCCGCTGCTCCACACCCTCGACCTCGACCTGTGCGGCCTCGACCCCATCGACGAGACGCTGGTCAGGCAACTGGGCGTCGCAGCACGCCGGTTGGGCGTCGAGTGGGTCACGACCGACCTCGCGATGTGGACCAAGGACGGCGAGGCCCTCGTCGAGGCCCTCGTCCCGATGCCGTGGATCGCCGACGCCGTCGACTACGTCGTCCCCCGCGTCGAGCGCATGCAGGAACTCCTCGGCGTGCGGGTGGCGGTGGAGAACTCCAGCTACGCGTACGTCATCGGCGACGCCAACCCGTTCACGCTCCAGTCGGAGATCGTCGTCCGCGCCGACGCCGCCATGGTCTATGACGTCGGACACCACCTCATCGCCTCGACGGTCAGCGGCATCAGCACCGACGACCTGATGCCGGCCGACTACGCCTGGGACCGGGTCGTGGAGAGCCACCTCTCCGGCGTCACCGTCCTCGCGGCCGAGGACGGGCCGACCGCCGACGACCAGCACGCCGCACCGATCAGCGAGGAGCTGTGGCAACTGGCCCGACGGCACATGCCCGAGGCGCGCGGACTGCGCGCCATGGTCGCCGAGTCCGAGGGCATCCGCGGCGAGGACCTGGTCACCAAGGTCGGCCGCCTCGCCGCCGAAGTGGAGATCTGGCGCAAGGACGGGGCGACGCGATGAGCGAGGCAGTGCGCACCGAGTACGAACGCGCCGTACGCGGCCTGTGGGAAGCCCTGTACGAGACGGACAGCACCGACGACGTCCCCAAGGAGGTGCAGAACCCGATCGGCTTCCGCCTGGAGCGGGCCCGGCGCCTCGCGGCCGTCTCCTCCGTCCTGTCCGCACGGCTGCCCACCGCATCGTTCCTCTATCTCGCCGCCGAAGGGACCGACGGCATTGCCCGGTTCCTGGCGAGCCGGGCCTGGCGCGAGCGGGAGCGCGAACCGGGGGAGTCCTTCCCGCCGTTGGCCTCCAGTGCTCGCGCGTTCGCCACATATCTGACGGATGGAGGCTGGCCCGCAGGGCGACCGGACTGGCAGTGGGAGCTGGCCCGTGCCGAACTCGACCTGAACTACGGCGAGTTGACGCCATCCGGCGAGGCTGCGGGCATCGGAGTGCGCCCGGCGGTCGGGACCCGGCTGAGGGTGAGCCCGTACGACACGGTCGACTATGCGCGGCGGGTCGCCCTGAAGAAGGCCCAGATGCCCTGGGAGCAAGTCCTCGACACGGTACGTCCGGTGGCGCGCGCCACCGCCCAGCTCGTGCCGGGCGGCGGCACCGGCGCCGGGCGCACCCTGATCCTGCGGGACGCGGAGGCGTCGGCGCTCGCCTGGCTGGTGGAAGGCGAGCGGGTGCCGACGACCGAGCCGAGTGATGCGCTGCTCGACCGGCTGGTCAGGGTCGGCGCCTTCGCCAGGGAGGCGGCCGGGTGACCGACCTGCTTCCCCCGGCATCCGGACCGCACCAGACACCCGGCCCGAGCGCGGAGGAACGGGCCGACGACGTGGCGGTCGAGCGGGCCATTGAGCTGCTGCGCTCCGTCGACCTCGGCCTGTCCGACGCGGACGCCGGGCGGCGTGAACTCGCCGGACTCCTGCGCTCGGTGGCAGGCGCCCCCAGACGCGCCGACGAGGACCCCGACCGCCGTCCCCGCGCGGCGCCGGACCTCGCCGACCCTGCCGCACTGCCCGGCATCATCGAGAACTGGTCGCGTGCCGCAGGCGTCCCCGCAATGGCGTTCCGCGAGGATCGCAGGGCGTTCCTGCGGGGCGACCACCTCGGCTTCGAACTCTCGCCGCGCCTGCTCGTGCGAGCCGCCGTGCGCCGGTTGCGGAAGGTCGGCGCACTGCCCGAGGAGCACCGGATCTCGCTGGTGTGGACCGGGGACCAGCCGTCGGCCACGCTGCCGGTCCGCATCCCCGACTGGACGGCGGTCGCCCTGCCCACCCGCCCGGTCGCCCTGAGCGCCCAGTACGTCCACCACGAGCTCGGCCACGTGATGGAACTCGCCTGGCGCCCGCCGGACCTGCCGCTCGCCGCACGCTGGCAGGCGCCGGACAGCGTCGTGGAATGGGTGGCCATGGTGGTCGAGTGGCTGAGCCGCTGCGACGACTGGCTGACCGCACTCGGTCTGGAAGCCGAGCGCGCCCGGCAGGTCGGGGAGCACTGCCGCTACGAGGACCACTACACCCGCGCTTTCGCGGCCCTCGTCCTGCACTGCGCGGGGGTACGACCCGAACGCCTGGAGCGTGAACTCAAGGAAACCGTCGGGGAGTTGATCGATCCCGGGCATCTGCGCGAAGAGGTGCGGCGCGCCGACTACTGGCGTACGGTCGCGCAGGGCCACGCTCGCGCGGATGCCACGGTCGACGTCCTTCGGGCGGCGCACGGCGCCCGCTGGTGGGAGCGGCCGGAGAGCTGGCGGCGGCTGCGGGCGGACGTCACCGCGCAGTGGGCGGCGACCCGGGAAGCGGGGGAGCGGTGAGCGGAAGATCACTCCGGACGGCGTTCCAGCCCGTCATCGACCAGACGCACTGCCCGTTCGCCCGCGTCACGCACTGGGTGTACTCCGACCCCGCGGACGAGGGGCTGACCCTCGGCGGTCACCTCGAACGGGCGCTGCCGCTGCTGCGCGGGGCGCTGCGCGAGGTGGCCGAGGACGACGCCGACGGATTCGTCCTCGAACTGCCCGGCCGCCTCGGAGCGGACGTCACGCTCCTGCGGGAGTCCTCCCTGACCGCGCTGAGCTGGCTGGCCGAGCGGTCCGACCCGCCGTGCGAGGTCCGCATGGCCGATCTCGAAGACCCCGCCTGGTGGTTCCCCTTCGACGGCGAGCGGCTGTTCACCGTGGCCTTCGGCGAGTGCTTCGCGGCGGCACACACCCGGTACTCGTTCGGCGCGAAAGGCCTCTTCCTGGTGTTCCAGCACGAGTCGGCGTTCTCCCGCCGCTACCCCGAAGGGATCCCGGCCGCGCTGCGCGACCGGATCCGTACGGCCTTCGAGGCGGCGGGCCGCCCCTACCGGTACGACATGGGCGTCGTGCCGGCCCTGCGCACCGGAAAAGGTGACGAGTGAAGCATGCCCCCGCGCCATCGGAGGCGGTGCGCCGCTCGACGGTCCGGCGCTACCTCCTGCTGAGCGGCCTCGACTTCTTCGGCGACATGTGTCTGACGGTCACCTCGGTGCTGCTGCTCGCCGAACGCGGCCTGACCAGCACCACGATCGTCTCGCTCATCGGCACCGTTTGGCTGCTCGAAGCGCTGCTCGAAGTACCCACCGGGGTGTTCGCCGACGCGATCGGCCGCCGTGCCTCGCTGCTGCTCGGCTTCGTCATCCGGGCGGTCGGCTACTCGATGCTGTTCTTCTCTGCGAGCCCGGGCGTGGCCATCGCCGGAACCCTGCTCGCGGCGGTGGGCGCCCCGTTCGCGTCCGGCAGCCTGGACGCCTGGGCCGTGGACAAGCTGCACCGCGACGACCCGGCCGCCGACCTCGACGCGCTGTTCGCGCGCGGCCGCATGGCGGAGAACACCGGCATCGTCACCGGCACGGTGGCAGGCGCCGTCGCCGGCCAGTTCCTGGGCCTCGCCGTGCCCCAACTCCTCGCAGGCGCCGCCTGTTTGACGGGCGCCGTCTTCACCATGACCCTCCTCAAGGACCCCGCACCGGCGCCCACGCAAGCACCCAAGGGCTCGGTCCGCCGCGAGCTGACCGCCGCCTCGCTCGACGCGCTGCGCGGCTGCGGCCGGGCGCTCGGTACCGACCGGCTGCTCACCGGGCTGCTTCTCGGCATCGCCGCGCTGTATCTCTTCCGGGCCCTGCCGGGCGTGCAGTGGACCGTCCACTTCGACGCGCTCACCGGCGGCTCGCTGGTCGCGATGGCCGCCGCGCGTTGCGCGGGCGAGATGTTGCAGATCCCGGTGCTCGAAGTCGTCGCGCGCACCGTGCGCGGCCGCCCCGAACTGCGCTGGCGCATCGTGCTGATGAGCGCCGTAGCGGCCGGGGTCTGCCTCGCGGGCGCGGCCGTCACCGGCTCGGGCTTGCTCGGCATCCCCCTCTACATCGGCTTCGTGATGGCGGGCGGACTCTGCATGCCCGGCCTCAAGGCCGCCCTCAACGAAAGGGTGCCCGCGCGGGGCCGGGCCACCATGCTGTCCGCGGGCGGCCTGTTCAACTCGCTCGCCAGCGGCGTCGGCCTGTACGTGATGGGCGCGCTCGGCCTCGGTCTCGCCGACGTCAGGGGAGTGTGGACGTTCGCGGCGGCGGGCACCGTGCTGGCCGGGACGCTGGCGGCCTGGTGCTGCCTGCGCTCCTTGCGCTCGCCGGCCCGGATGGCGGACGAACCGGTGGCGACGCCGGAGGCCGCACCGCTGACCCCCTGACTCGGGTGGCCCCGCGGCGCAGGAGTGCCGCCCCTGCCGGAGAATGCGGAGTGGTGATCAGCACATAGGGTCATCCGCGGTGGTGTGGCACGGGGCCCGCGGCCGTGATCGCCCGCTGCCCGGAGGCCGACCCTGAGTACCGTCACCGCCGAGATCGTCTCGGCCGTCCTCCTGCTCGGCGTGCTCGCCTTCGCCGTCGTACGCCCCCGAAACTGGCCGGAAGCGGTGGCGGCGCTGCCCGCGGCGGGGCTGGTCGTCGCGCTCGGCGCGGTCTCGCCGACCGAGGCTTGGCAGCAGACCCGCGACCTGCTCCCGGTGGTCGGCTTCCTCGCGGCCGTCCTCGTACTGGCCCAACTCTGCGACGACGAGGGCCTGTTCGCGGCCGCCGGAGACGCCGTAGCCCGCGTGTGCGGGTCCAGTTCCCAGCGGCTGCTCGGCGGAGTCTTCGCCGTCGCCGCCGTCACCACCGCGGTGCTCAGCCTGGACGCGACCGTCGTGCTGCTCACCCCCGTGGTGTTCGCGACGGCCGCCCGCGTCGGCGTCCGGGCCCGCCCGCACGTGTATGCCACCGCGCACCTGGCGAACTCGGCCTCCCTGCTGCTGCCCGTCTCCAACCTCACCAACCTGCTGGCCCTTGCCGCCGGCGGACTCTCCTTCACCCGCTTCGCGGCGCTGATGGCGCTGCCGTGGCTGGCCGCCGTCGCCGTCGAGTACGCGATCTTCCGCGTCTTCTTCCGCACCGACCTCGCGGCCACGGCGCACGGGACACGGGCCACCGGAAGCACGGAGGTGCCCGTGTTCACGCTGGTGGTCCTCGCGCTGACGCTGGGCGGCTTCGTCGTGACCTCGTTCGCCGGCCTCAGCCCGGCCTGGGCGGCGCTCGCGGGCGCGCTCGTCCTCGCCGCCCGCGCCCTGTCCCAGCGGCGCACCACGCCGCGCAGACTGGTGGGCTCGGCGGGTATCCCGTTCTGCCTGTTCGTGCTCGGCCTCGGCGTCGTCGTCAAGGCCGTCGTCGACAACGGACTCGGCTCCGCCATCGGCCACCTGCTGCCCGGTGGCGACTCGCTGCCCGCCCTGCTCACGGTCGTCGCCGTCGCCGCGGTGCTCTCCAACCTCATCAACAACCTGCCCGCCGTACTCGCCCTGCTCCCGGTGGCCGCGGCGGGCGGGCCCGGCCCGGTCCTGGCCGTCCTCATCGGCGTCAACCTCGGCCCCAACCTCACCTACGTCGGGTCGCTCGCCACCCTGCTCTGGCGGCGCATCCTGCACGAACACGACGACGCGCCGGCCCTCGGCCACTTCACCCGCCTCGGGTTGATCACCGTTCCCGCCACACTGGCCGCGTCCACCGCCGCGCTGTGGGTGGCGCTGCACACGATCGGAGGCTGACCGCATTCCATGAGCGTCATCATCTGGATCACCGAGGGCACCTGGCCCGCCTGCGTGGACGCCGCGCGCGAGCGGGCCGGGGACGCGGACCTCGTACTTCTGCATGCCACGGACGACGCGGTGCCCGAGGCCGCGCACGGCGCGTTCGCCGGGCTCCTCGGCCGCGGCCGTCCCGAGCGCGATCCCGGCACCCGCCTCGAAGACCTCTCCCGGGCCGCCGCCGACGACCTGTTCGCCGAGGCCGAACGGCGCCTGGGCCGCCCGGCCCGCCGCATCGCACTGCACGGCCGCGCCGAGCAGCAGGTCGTACGCGCCGCGGAAGGCGCCGAGCTCCTGATCTGCGCGCGCGACGGCGATCGCACCCGTCTCGGCCCGCCCAGTCTCGGCCCGGCCGCCCGGTTCGTCGTGGATCACGCGCCGTGCCCGGTCCTGCTGGTCTGGCCGGACACGGCACCCGGCCTCGGCTCGCTGCCGCCGCCTCCGTGACCGCGCACCTCGCACGGGACCGGTTGGCGAGCGGGCGAGGCACGACGCTAGCCTGGGGGAAGCGGTGATCCCCGGTGTTCGCCGCGCGGCGGTGGGGCCCGCCGTACCCGAACCGCGGCATCCGCGCCGCCGACGGTCCCTACTTGCGAGCGCGTGCGCCCTGGTCAGGGCGTCCTGCAGGTAGGAGACGTATGTCCAAGGGAGCCCAGCAGCCGGGGGCGGCGACCGAACCCGATGTCGCCTTGGCCGTCCCTGCGCGGCCGCGCGTCGTGACGCGCGGCCTCGGCCCGGTCGTCGCGGTCGTGGCACTCGGCGGCGCGCTCGGCGCCTGCGCCCGCTATGGGGCCTCGCTCCTGTGGACCACTCGTCCCGGCTCGTTTCCCTGGACGACGCTGCTGGTCAACGGCGTGGGGTGCGCGGTGATCGGCGTGTTCATGGTGGTGATCACCGAGGTGTGGGCGGCGCACCGGCTCGTCCGCCCGTTCTTCGGGACCGGCGTCCTCGGCGGCTTCACCACGTTCTCGACGTACGCCGTCGACATCCAGAAGTTCGTGGCCGCCGGGCAGCCGCGCACCGGCCTCGCCTATCTGGCGCTGACGCTGCTCGTGGCGCTCACGGCGGTAGGGAGCGCGGTGTGGCTGACCCGCCGCGCACTGGTGTGGAGGCACCGATGACGAGACCGACCGGCCGGGCCCTGCGCCTCACGATCTTCGTCGGCGAGAGCGACCTGTGGCACCACAAGCCCGTGTACGCCGAGATCGTCCACCGGGCGCATGCGGCCGGCCTCGCCGGTGCCAGTGTGTTCCGGGGCATCGAGGGCTTCGGCGCCTCCTCGCTCATCCACACCCAGCGGCTGCTCTCGCTGACCGAGGACCTGCCCGTCGCGATCGTCGTCGTGGATCACGAGAAGCGCGTACGGGACTTCCTGCCGCAGCTCGACGAGCTGGTCGCCGACGGCCTGGTGATGCTCGACGACTGCGAGGTCATCCGGTACGGCGGACGGGAGCGCGCCGAGTGAACTGGCTCCTCGTGGTGGCGGGGGCGGCCATCGGCGCGCCCCTGCGCTACCTCACCGACCTGACCGTTCAGCGGAAACACGACAGCGTCTTCCCCTGGGGCACCTTCACCGTCAACGTCGTCGGCTGTCTGATCCTCGGCGTGCTCACCGGCGCGGTCACGGCGGGCGCCGCGTCCTCACAGGTGCAGCTGTTCGTGGGCACCGGGCTCTGCGGGGCGCTGACCACGTACTCGACGTTCTCGTACGAGACGCTGCGGCTCAGCGAGGACGGGGCGAAGTTCTACGCCGCGGCGAACGTCGTGGTCAGTGTGGTGGCCGGGCTCGGCGCGGTCTTCATGGGTGTGGCGATCGCCGAGGCATGGTGGTCCTGAGGCCCGACTTCGGCCGAGGCGGACCGCGGAACCGAGCAACCTGCCTCTATCCTTTTGCGTCTACGAGCCTGTAGACGTTCATTTTCCGCTCACGAGGCAGTTGCCAGGACTTCTGCTCCACACCCAGTCCCGTTTCGCCGCGGGGCGCGCGCACCGCCCGTCGAACCACCGGAGAACCGCATCCCATGACCAGTTCCACCCCCACGCCACAGGCCCTGGACGGCGCGTCCATCGACGGCGGCCTGTACGGCGACATCACCGACTTCGCCCGGCACACGCACTGGCTCAACGGGCCGGTGTCCGTCTTCACCAGTTACGGCATCGCCCTCTTCGCGGTGTTCATGCTGACCGGCTGGTGGCTCGCCCGGCGCAGGGACGCCTCGGTGATGGCGGCGGCGCTGGCCGCGCCGATCGCGGCGGTCCTCGCGTACGTGGTCAATGACGCGATCAAGTCGGTGTTCACGGAGCCCCGCCCCTGCCGGGCGCTGCCGCACGACTTCCTGATCGAGAAGTGCCCGCCCCTGGACGACTACGCGTTCCCGAGCAACCACACCACGGTCGCCGCGGCCGCGGCGGTCGCCCTGTTCCTGGTCGACCGGCGCCTTGGGATCGTGGCCTCGGTGGTGGCGCTCCTGATGGGTGCCTCGCGGGTGTACGTGGGCGCGCACTATCCGCATGACGTGCTGGTCGCGCTGGTGGTCGGAGGGGTGGTCTCGTTCGCGGTGACCTGGTCCGCGCGCCGGTTCGCTGCCCCGCTCGTGACGCGGCTGCGGAACGGGGCGCTGAGGCCGCTGCTTGCGTGAGCGGGTGTTCTCCGGCGTGCCCCCCGGTGTCCTGAGGCGGCGTTCCTCTCGCGCCCGGGCGTGGACCGCTGTCCAGGCCGGGCCCGAACCCCTAGGCTCGGCGACGTGCTGCGAATCGTCGAAGAACTCGCCGGACCGGGCCCGCTGCGCATCTGCGCCCACGCCCCCGCCGACGGTGCTGCCGGGACCGGGCTGCGGGTGCTGCTGATCGCGGACGTGCTGGCGCGCGTCGTCGAAATGCGCGGCAGAGCGGTGCTCATCGGATGGACCGGTCCGCACGACAAAGCGGCCGCCGCTGCCGCCGGAATCCGGCCCGCCGACGCCGAGGGCGATCCGGAGGAGATCGCGGAGGCACTCGGCGGCCTGCCCGGCGTCCAGCTCACCACCGGGACGTACGAAGGCGCGGGCAGCGCCTGCCTGCAGGTCGGCGCGGCTCAGCTGCCCCCGTTCGAGGGCCTCGACCTCCTCGCCGTACGCCTGCTGCTGCTCAGCCACCCCTACGAGGAGCCGGTCTCGGTCACCGCCGAGCAGGTCGGCGAGGCCGGCCGCGCCATGGCCCGCTGGCGGCGTGCCGTGGCGGACTGGGCCGAGCAGCCCTCGAAGCCGATTCCCGCCGACCTCAAGAGCACCGCCCGGACCGCCCTGGACAACCGCCTCGACACCGCGGCCGTCCTGCGCCTCCTGCACGATCTGGCGACGGCCGACGATGTGCCGCAAGGGGCCAAGTTCGAAACCATGGCCTACCTCGACCGCATCCTGGGCCTCGAACTCGTCCGCGAGGTGGGGGTCGCCCGCGGGTCAACTCCCGGTAGCTGACGGCCAGTCGGCTGGAAGGCCGGTCCCTCCGTTCGGCCATGTATGACGCAGGCGCGCCGCCAGGTGAAGGCAGTCGGGCCGATACCGCTCAGCCCTCGAAGCCGCCCGCGCTCAGGGCCTTGTCGATGCGGGCGCGGTGCGTCGCTTCCCACGCGTCGAGGGATTCGCCGGCCTCCTTGGCCAGCTTGCGCCCGGCGTCCAGGAGCACCTGCTCCCAGCGGCCGCGGGGAGTGACCACGATGCCCTCCTCGTCGGCCACCACGATGTCGCCCGCGTCCACCCGCACGCCGCCGCAGCGCACCGGCTCGTTGAGCGGGGCCACGGCCTTCTTGCTTCCGGGGATGGGAATGACGCCCCGGGCGAACACGGGAAAGCCCAACTCGCGGACCTCGGCGAGGTCACGAATGACCCCGTCGGCCACGAACGCCGCGATTCCCTGGCGTTGGGCGACGGCGCAGACGTTTCCGCCGGCGAGCGCGTAGTCCAGGTCGCCCGATTCGACGACGACGACCGAACCGGGCTCCGCGCGGTGGATGGCCGCGTGCAGCATGAGGTTGTCACCAGGGGGACACCGAACGGTGAATGCGGGTCCGGCAACGCGCGGCATCGGCGACCACAGAGGGCGAATGCCGATATCCATGACCTGTTCGCGTCCCAGGACGTCGGCGAGTGTGGTCGGGGAAATGCTCTTGAATTCGCTGATGTCGTTCATGTTTCTTCCTGACGGGACTTGATAGGGCGTAATAAGGCCTTGTTCAGCGCACCAGTTGGCATCACATGGCGACGACTCCTGGTGCGCGGCTCCGAACGCCGGAATGATCTCAAGCGATCTGATCCGCCGCCAGCAGGCTTTTCCGGGTGATGGGGTCGGTGGCGACCGGGGCCGTGCAGGCATGGGCGCCGGCGAGGGCGCCGAAGCGGCCGCATTCCCGTACGTCCCGGCCGGTGAGCCTGCCGTACAGGAAGCCGCTGACGTACGCGTCGCCCGCGCCGTTGGCGTCCACGACGGGGGCGTGGGGTGCGGTCGCCGGGATGTGGTACGGCGTGGGGCTGCCGTCCCGGGTGAGGAGGTAGGAGCCCTCGGCGCCGGCCGTGGCGACCACCGTGTCCGCGCGGCCCTCGCGCAGGATCTCCCGCATCAGAGCGGGGGTGTTGTCCCCCGCGCCCGCCGCGCTGAGGAACACGAGGTCGGACCGGAGCGCGAACTCCCGGTGGTGGTCGGCCAGTCCGTCCCAGTCGTGCAGATCGGTCGAGACCGGGACTCCGAGGGTCTCGATGTCGTCGAAGAGGAAGCGCGCGAAATTCATGATGGAGAGGTGGACGTGGCGCGCCCGGCGCAGCCGGGGGAGGTAGAAGTCCCGGGGCATCCGCAGGTCGGCCGGGTCGCGTGCGTCGTAGAAGGACATCCGGCGGCCGTGCGCGTCCACCAGGTTCACCGCGCGCCGGGTGCCCGCAGGGGAGGTTAGCGGGGCGAAGTCGACATCGCCCCGGGCCAGCAGCTCGCGGACCCGGGAGCCGGTCCAGTCGTCGCCGATGCAGTCGATCAGGCCGACCTCCAGGCCGAGTGCCCGGGCCCCGAGAGCCACGTTCGCGCCGGTGTGCCCGGGCCACTCCTCGATCGGCCCGACCTGCACCGAGTCGGCGAGCGGGACCGGCAGGGAATCGACCCGTACGACCGTGTCCACCCCCGTGCCGCCGACCACCAGGACGTCGTACTCCGCGCTCTCTCGGATCACCGCTCCACCCCTCTGCTGCCGGCCCCACCGTGGGGGCTGCCTG
Organism: Streptomyces mauvecolor; assembly: GCF_039532965.1. NCBI lineage: Bacteria > Bacillati > Actinomycetota > Actinomycetes > Kitasatosporales > Streptomycetaceae > Streptomyces > Streptomyces mauvecolor. The sequence continues at coordinate 762,161 of NZ_BAAASQ010000008.1, forward strand.
TGACCATGATCTCCGGCACGGGCGTAAGAGACGTGTGTGTTGTCTCCGGTATGCGAGGCATCGGACATAAGAGAGGTCCCAAGTGTCCAAAATGGCACACTTTGAGGTGCCATCGATCCAGCTTTTGCAATGTCCGAATTGGTGGCTATTGAGTAAGGCTCGCCACTTTTGCGAGTGGGGTGTTTGGTTGCACGGAGAGCGAGTGAATTGGGTCACGTGCGGAGTTGTGGGCGTCCGGGTCCGGCAGGGGCATTTCGGTTGGTCCGAAAGCGAGTTGAGGGCGTCGGGCGGGGTGGCCGCCGGGTGTGGATTTAAGTGGATCTATATCCCGGATCGCGCCCTTTGAATTCTGGGCTTGTTTCCACTCGGCGTATTCGTCTACGTTCACCGCAATCCGGATGGAACGCCGAATCCTGCCGCCGTCCGGACCCTCCCACACACGTTTGGCAGGAGCGGGGGACCCAGGTAAGCCGCCGATCCGGATTCCGGAACGGCTGGGGTGAAGTCGCGCGCGCCGCGACCGGACATCTCCCGTCCGAACCCGACAGCTCACCTCGCAGGCGAAGGAGAGGAATTCACCATGCCTGCAAAGGGCAAGCACCGCCGCCCCAAGTCCAGCTCGTTCTCCCGTGGCCTTGCCGCCGCAGGTACGGGCGGCGCCGTCCTCGCCATTCCGGTGATCGGTGCGACCACGGCCACCGCCGCGCCTGCGTCGGCCCACTCCGCCGCCGCCGTCACGGCGGTGAAGGCGGCCCCCACCAGCTACTCCGTCGTCGCCGGGGACTCGCTCGCCAAGATCGCCGACGCCCTCAACGTGAGCGGCGGCTGGAAGCAGCTCTACCAGGACAACCAGAGCATCATCGGCGGCAACCCTGCTCTGATCCAGCCCGGCCTCAAGCTCACCGTCGGCGCCCCCGCCCGGGCCGCCTCGGCCGACCGTGCCGACCGCTCCGCCCGCACGACGAGCCTCACCACGGCGACCACGGCGACCACGGCGACCACGGCGACCACGGCCAGTGCGCCGAAGTACGCCAACAACCTGGACGGCTGGATCAAGCAGTCGCTGGACATCATGGCCCAGCACGGCATCCCGGGAAGCTACAACGGCATCTACCGCAACATCATGCGCGAGTCGTCGGGCAACCCCCTCGCCATCAACAACTGGGACATCAACGCCATCAACGGAGTCCCGTCCAAGGGCCTGCTCCAGGTGATCCAGCCCACCTTCGACGCCTTCCACGTGGCGGGCACGTCCACGGACCTCTACGACCCGGTGGCCAACATCACCGCCGCGTGCAACTACGCCGCCAACAGGTACGGCTCGATCGACAACGTCTTCGGGGCGTACTGACGGCAGGCCTCGGGGCCGGGCGCTTGAGGAGGGCGCCCGGCCCCGAGGCGGCGGCCCCAACTGGTCCTTCGGCAGCGGGGTTTCAGTTCCCGCGAGTCGGCAGACGGGGGCGCCGGGCCGGTTTTGCTCCCCGTGTTCAGGGTTCAAACGGGGAGCGGCGCAAATTTCGTTCACCCCCCAGGGTGAACAATTCGAAGGCTGCACGTTTCTGCATGCGGCTCTATTCCTAGGGTGGTAGTGCGTCACCCCGGGACCACGGTGACTGCCCGACAACCGAGTACCTCTGCACCCGCGGGGGTCAGTTCTGGACCGGGAGTTGCCATGGGAACCACCGCTCGGCCATCCGTCTCGGCGCCTGTTCCGCTCCCGCCGGGGCTGCTGCCGGACCGCTGCTGCAACGCGCGTACGTACCTGATGCAGGGGTTCACGGTGGTCGAGGTCCAGGGCACCGTCGACCTGGCCACCGCGCCCGGCGTACAGCTGCATCTGGACGCCGCCACGCAGCCGACCGGCGCCCGAGTGATCGTGGACCTGCGGCCCGTCGACTTCTTCGACTGCGCCGCCCTCACCTTGCTGTGCCGGGCGTACCGGAGAATCCGGGCGCGCGACGGCCACCTCGGCGTGGTGTGCGTACGGCCGTGGCATCGGCGGATCCTGACGGCGGGCGGCCTCGACCCGCTCTTCAGCCCGACGACCACGATCGAGGAAGCGGCCCGGGCCGCCCTGGGCGCACCGAAGGCCGGAGACAACTAACGCCGGGCTCAGGGCTCTGACACACCCGAAGAAGAGCCGGCGCCCTTGACGGGAATGTCGGTGAGGGCGGGCGTATCGTCGCGGGGGTGACTGCGATGAGAAAGATCATCCTTCCCATGTCGGTCTCCCTCGACGGCTTTTTCGCGGGGCCCGAGGGCGAGATCGACTGGCACATGGTCGACGACGAGCTGCACCGGTACGTCAACGAACAGCTCAGGCCCATGGGCGCCTTCATCAGCGGGCGCGTGACCCATGAGCTCATGGCCGAGTACTGGCCCACCGCCGACAGTGACCCCTCCGCCTCCCCGCCGGAGGTCGAATTCGCCGGTATCTGGCGGGAGATGCCGAAGATCGTGTACTCCCGGACGCTTCAGAAGGCCGACTGGAACACCACGGTCAAACACGAGGTCGTCCCGGCGGAGATCGAGGCGCTCAAGGCGTGGCCGGGCGGGGACCTCGTGATCGGCGGGGCGAATCTCGCCGCCACGTTCCGGCAGTACGACCTCATCGACGCGTACCGCCTGTACGTCCACCCGGTCCTGCTCGGAACGGGCAAGCGCCTCTTCCCGACCTCGTACTCCGACACGCACAAGCTGCGCCTCGTCGAGACCCGCACGTTCGGCAACGGCGTCGTCCTCCTGCACCACGAGCGGGTCAGGACAGCCGAGTAACCGACGCCCGCACCCGAAGGACGGTGGAAGGGGAACCATGGAACGGCAACTGGCCAGGCAGTGGCTCGCGACAGCCGTCGAGGAGGCCCGGGCGGGCGTCGCGGAGGGCGGCATCCCGATCGGCGCGGCGCTCTATGGCGCGGACGGGGAAGTACTGGGCCGCGGACGCAATCGGCGGGTGCAGGACGGTGATCCCTCGCTGCATGCCGAGACGGCGGCATTCCGCAATGCGGGAAGACAGCGTTCGTACCGGGGCACGACGATGGTGACCACGCTGTCCCCGTGCTGGTATTGCAGCGGCCTGGTACGGCAGTTCGGCATCTCGCGCGTCGTCGTGGGGGAGGACGAGACGTTTCAGGGCGGTCAGGAGTGGCTGGCCCGGCACGGGGTGGAGATCGTCGTGCTCGGTGATCCGGAATGCGTGGCCATGATGAAGCTGTTCACCGCGGCGAATCCCGAGTTGTGGAATGAGGACATCGGGGTGTGACCGGTTAGAGCGGGACAGTATTCAACCGGCTCTGCTCTTACGGTTGTTGAGGTGAGCCGCCAGTTCCCTCAGGTGGCTGATCGTGGCGATCGCCGAAGGCAACCCCGCCGGCCGCGGCCCCGGCCTGACAAGAACCGATGGCATCCCATATGCGTGCGGCCCCACCGCATCATTTTCCGGGTTGTCTCCCACGAACAGGATGTCCTCGGGCGGGCAGGCCGCCGCCTCGGTCACCGCCGCATAGAAGCGCCGGTCCGGCTTGCGGATGCCCAGCGTGCCGGAGAGCACCAAGGCGTCGAAGCAGTCCGCGATTCCGGAGCCGGCCAGGGTCTGGAGGCGGACCCGCTCGGGGCGGTCCGTGTTCGAGGCGAGGACGCACCTCAGCCCGGTCGCGTGCAGGTTCCGCAGCGCCGACGCCGCCTCGACGTCGATGCGCGCGTCGGGCAGCGCCGCGAACACCGCGTCCATCGCGAGCCGGAGGTCCGGGATGCCTGCGCCGCAGTCCTGGGCGGCGCGACGCAGGCGGGTCGCAAAGGTGCTGCGTACGCCTCGGGCGTGGTCGGACTCCCCGAAGCGATGGGCCACGGCGTCGAATCGGGTGGGGAAGTCGTCAGGGATCACCGTCCCCGGCAGGTCGCTCAGCGCTTTCGCTACCAATCGGCCGTCCGGGGAGGGGCCATGGCCCGCCAGAGTGCCGACGAAATCCAGCGCCAGTACGCGCACCTGTGCCATGAGGCCGCCCCTTTCCCGGGATCGGACTCACCCTATTCAACTCACCCCATTGAGGTTCCGCACGAGGGGGTGGTGTCGCCAAGTCCGGGGCGGCGCCGGATCAATGACCGGGGACCGCCGCTCGGTTTCCGTTCGGTGCGAGCGGGATCGGGATCGTGCGGGAATCCACGCTGCTGCGCCGGCTGCCGTCGAGGGGTTTCTGGTCGGCATTCACGTTCAGCGAGACACCCTGGCCCCCGCTGAACGTGCCACTGGCGAAAGCGTTCACGCCGTCCGCGACGATCTCGTATCCCGGTGTGTCGATGATCTGGTGCTGCCGGCAGTCCCGGAAGACCTGCTCGACCGGCACGAACCACAGCCAGTGGCGATCCCCGTCCTGGTTGAGGTCGACCTTCTCGTTGAACCAGATCGCGACGTTCCCCCGCAGCGTGACCGTGGCCGTCCAGTCGATGTCGTACTTCTGCGTGCCGACCACCAGCGTCGCCTCGACCACCGACTTGGGCGGTATCCGCAGCGGGAGATCGACGCTCCAGGTCTGCGTCTCCTTGTGCGTGAACTCCTGCGTCGAGGACAGGCTCGCCTCGATCGACGTCGTCTCGCTGACCTTGGCGACCGCCGGAATCTCCGCCGACACCTCCACGGTCACGCCGATCTTCAGCGATTCCGTGACCGAGATCCGCAGATCCTGCTCGGTCGTCTTGCTCTGCTTGTAGGTGACGGTCTGCTCCACCGCGGTCCCATTGCGGTAGTTGGTGGCCACTGAACTGACCTGTCCCGGCACGGGAGATGGCGCATTCGCGTCATAGATGATGTCCCGGTATTTCGCGCCGACCTGATGCCGGTGGTAGTCGTTGAGGAAGCTCTGCTTCGCATAATCGGTGGACGCGGTGAAACGGCATCCGTTCGACGCCGGGAACCGTTCGCGGGCCATCCACCGACCCCACGCGTCCGTAATCTCCTGGAGGGGCCGGGCCGATGTTTTCGCGCTGCCTTGACGAGGTGCGGCATGCGCCGCCGTCGTGAGCGTTACGGGAATGGCGGTGGCCACTCCGACGGCTGGAGCCAGCGTGAGCAGACGCCGTCTGGATACATGACTCATCAGCGGGGGAGCCCTTCGTTCCGTGCGGGGTGAAACAGGCCAACTTCCTTGGTACGCCATGCAATCCACTGACAGCCGTTCCGCATAGGGACTTTGGTCCCGACCCCGCGTCGAAGCGGGGCGGGAAAATGGGTGTCAGCATGTATGGACGTGACCCATAGCGATTGCGGAGACTTCCCTGACCAGCATGTTCACCCCAGGCAGGCGACATTGTGCCCGGATCCCACGGAGACAGGCGGTTCACGGAGTAATGAGAGGACCGGCGATGTCGCTGTTCTGGCGCATCTTCCTGCTGAACGCCGCCGTGGTCGCCGTGGCCATGACGCTGCTCCTCGGGCCGTATGTGACCGTGTCCAAGCATGTGCGGCTCGGTGAGGCCGAGGTGGTGGTGTCCGGGGCTGCCGTGATGCTGGTGATCAACGCACTGCTCGTCCGCTTCTTCGGGCTCGCCCCCCTGAAACGGCTTTCGCAGGCCATGACGACGGCCGATCTGATCCGCCGCGAGGCGCGCCCGGAAGCCGTCGGAGCCGGGGAAGTCGCCGATCTGACACGGACGTTCAACTCCATGCTCGACCGCCTCGAATCCGAGCGTGCCGCCAGCAGCGCCCGCATCCTGTCGGCGCAGGAGGCCGAACGGCAGCGCGTGGCACGGGAGTTGCACGACGAGGTGGGCCAGACCCTCACCGCCGTACTGCTCCAGCTGAAGCACGCGGCCGACAGGGCTCCCGCCGCCCTCGGCGAGGAACTCCGCCTCGCACAGGAGACCACCCGCGCCGGCCTGGACGAGATCCGCCGCATCGCGCGGCGCCTGCGCCCCGGCCTGCTCGAAGAGCTGGGCCTCGCCAGCGCCCTGCGCGCCCTGGCCGCCGAGTTCACCGTGCCCGGCCTCGCCGTACGCCACCGCATCGACCGGGGCCTGCCGTCTCTGGAGCCCGAGAGCGAACTCGTCCTCTACCGGATCGCCCAGGAGGCCCTGACCAACATGGCACGCCATTCGGCGGCGACCCAGGCCGAGATACGGCTGCGCAGCAGCGCTGCCGGGGTCGTCGAGCTGCTCATCAGGGACAACGGCAAGGGCACCGGCGGGGCCCCGGAGGGCAACGGCATGCGCGGCATGCGCGAACGCGCGCTCCTGACGGGCGCGGAGCTGTCGTTCGGCGCCGGACCGTACGGCGGCACCGAAGTGCGCCTGGCCATCGCCACCATGGCAGGGAGCACCGCATGACACTGGCCAGGACCCGCATCCTGCTCGCCGACGACCACGCCCTCGTGCGCCGCGGCGTACGGCCCATCCTTGACAGCGAGCCGGACCTCACGGTCGTCGCCGAGGCCGACAACGGAGCCGAGGCCGTCTCCCTGGCCCGCGAGACACCTGTCGACCTCGCCATCCTCGACATCGCGATGCCCCGCCGGACCGGACTCCAGGCCGCGCGCGAACTGTCCCGGCTCCAGCCGGATCTGCGCATCCTGATTCTGACGATGTATCACAACGAGCAGTACTTCTTCGAAGCCCTCAAGGCCGGGGCCTGCGGGTACGTCCTCAAGACGGTCGCCGACCGCGATCTCGTCCTTGCCTGCCGGGCCGCCGTGCGCAACGAGCCGTTCCTCTACCCCGGAGCCGAGAACACGCTGATCCGCGAATACCTGGAACGCCTGCGCCAGGGAAGGCCGCTGCCCGACCGGGCGATCACGGAGCGGGAGGAGGAGATCCTCAAGCTCGTGGCCGAGGGGTACTCGTCGAAGGACATCGGCGATCTCCTCGTCATCAGCAGCAAGACCGTGGAGCGCCATCGCGCCAACCTTCTGCAGAAACTGGGCCTCCGCGACCGCCTCGAACTGACCCGGTACGCGATCAGAACCGGGCTCATCGAGCCGTAGCCCCCCCGCACTTCCGCACGCAGAACACCCCTTGCACCAGGAGCCACCGGTGGCCAGACAAGACCGCGCCGTACGCACCCGCCACGCACTCATCCACTCCGCGGCCGAAGCCTTCGAGCGGCACGGATACGTCCAGGCGACACTCATGGACATCAGCGCCGCCGCCGGTGTCAGTGTGGGAGCACTCCACTTCCACTTCACGAGCAAGGCCGACGTGGCGACGAGCGTGGAGATGGCTGCGGCGGTACGGCTGAGGCGGGCCGCCGACAAGGCGCAGCAACCCGGCATGAGCGCTCTGCAGCGGCTCACCGGCACTTCGTACGCGCTCGCCGACCAGCTCCGCCACGACGTCGTGTCCCGGGCCGGCCTGAAGCTGAGCGGTGACGGAGTGCGGGAAGGCGGCCTGGATCTGCGCCGCGAATGGCGGGACTTCGTGCGGAGCGTGCTCGCGGAGGCATCCGACCAGGAGTTCCGGAACGACCCCGTGGAGCGGAACGACATGGCGGACCTGATCTTCGCCGCCACCACGGGCATCGAGTTGCTCTCCCGTCGCGACCCCGCATGGGCGTCGCCCCCGCTCCTGAGCACCTTCTGGCGCCTGGTCCTTCCGCAGGCGCCACAGCCCTGACCGGTTCGGACGGGTCGCGCGGGGAGTGCTGGGACTCTTGGGCGGGGAGGGGCTCCGGCAGGTGCCGATGGATGCGGCGCGGAGCGCCAGGTACGACGAGAGGAACGCAACATGCGCAAGAGGCACGGAACCCGCAGGCTGGTGCTCGCCGGGCTCACGGCACTGGGTGTGGCCGCGGGGGTGCTGCCCGCGGCTGCCGCTCCATCGGATCCGGGCATCCTTGAACAGGCCCGCGTCCAGGCGTACCTGGGGCGAATAGCCGACTCCCCGAGCGAGCTCAGGCGCTTCATGACGGAGCTGCCCAAGGGCGCGGATCTGCACCACCACCTGGGCGGCGCGGTCCGCCCGGAGTCGCTGATCGGCTACGCGGCGCGGGACGGCAAGTGCATCGACACCACGACTTACCTGGCGACTCCGGGACCCCAGCCCTGTGCGACCGGACAGCGCCCGGCACGGGACGCCGTGGCTCCGGGCCCGTTCCGGCAGCAGGTGATCGAGGCGTGGTCGATGCAGGGCTTCGTCCTGCCGCCCGACGGCGACCCGCAGCCCGGACACGACCACTTCTTCGACACGTTCGGGAAGTTCGACGAGGCCGAAACCGGTCATGATGCGGACATGCTCGCCGAGGTCGCCCGGGCCGCGGCCAGGGAACACAGCAGCTATCTGGAAACCCTCACCACTCCCGAGGCAGGACCGCTCGACCAGCTCGTCGACCGCATCCTGCCGAAGGACCCGGGGCCCGACGACTTCGCGCGATTCCACGCCACCCTGACCGCGAACCCGCAGTTCCGGGCCCTGGTCCGGCAGGCGGCCGACGACACCGACCGCAGCGTCCGCGACTACCGCAAGCAGCTCGGCTGCGACACCCCGGCCGCCCCGGAGGCCTGCCGGGTCGCGATCCGTTTCGACTACCAGGTCCTGCGCGCCCAGGAGCCCCGCCACGTCTTCGCCCAGCAGATCCTCGGCTTCGAGCTCGTACGCCGGCACCTCGGCGGGCTCGTCGGCGTGAACATGGTGCAGCCGGAGGACGCGCCCGTCGCGCTGCGGGACTACACCCTGCACATGAAAATGGTCGGCTTCCTCAAGTCGCGCGCCCCCGAGGTGCGGGTCAGTCTGCACGCGGGTGAACTCGTGAAGGGCCTCAACGGGGTCGGCGCACGCGACCTGACCTTCCACATCAACGAGGCCGTCGCCGTGGCCGGTGCCGACCGGATCGGCCACGGCGTCGACTTCGCGCATGAGGAGGACCCGGCAGCGCTGGCCGCGCGGATGCGGAAGCAGCACGTCCTCGTCGAGGCGCCGCTCATCAGCAACGCCCAGATCCTCCGCGTCAGCGGCGACCGGCACCCGCTGCGCAGCTATCTCGACGCGGGTGTCCCGGTCGCGCTGGCCACCGACGACCCCGGCGTCAGCCGCAGCGATCTGACCGCCGTGTTCCAACAGGCCGTCACCGAGCAGCAGTTGACCGTCGCGCAGCTGCGCAAGCTCGCCCGCGCCTCACTGGACCACGCCTTCATCGAGGGCCCGAACCTGTGGAAGGAGCAGGACAGCTACGGCACGTTCGCCGAGCCGTGCCGCAACGACACCCCCGACGCGCACCGGCTGCCGAGCGCCGGCTGCCGCACCTTCCTCGCCGCCGCCCCCAAGGCATCGCTGCAATGGAAGCTGGAAGCGGACTGGGGGGCCTTCCTGACCCGGTACGCGCACCGCTGAGCATCGGGTCACGCGACGGTGACCTCGACCGAGTGCCAGCCCGTCGCCCCATTGGGGACGGTCGGGGTGCGCTCCTCGGTCTGGGTCGCGCCGGTGCCGTCGGTGGCGCGGACGGTCAGGGTGTGGCTGCCGGAGGTGGTCGCCTGCCAGGGGTAGGACCACAGGCGCCAGGTGTCGACACTGTCCTCGGCCGCCAGGTCCGCCCGCTGCCAGGGCCCGTCGTCGACGCGCACCTCGACACGCTCGATGCCCCGGTGCTGCGCCCAGGCCACCCCCGCGACCATGACCGTGCCCCGCTTGAGCCGGGCGGGCGTCCTCGGGGTGTCGATGCGGGACTGCGTCTTGACCGGGGCCTGCTGCGACCAGGACCGCTTCACCCAGTACGCGTCGTACGCGGCGAACGTGGTCAGCTCGATGTCCTCGATCCACTTGCACGCCGACACATAGCCGTACAGGCCGGGCACCACCATGCGGACCGGAAAGCCGTGGGCGAAGGGCAGGGGTTGGCCGTTCATGCCGATGGCGAGCATCGCGTCCCGGCCGTCGAGGACCGCCTCGACCGGGCTGCCGATCGTCACCCCGTCCACCGACCGGGCCACCAGCTGGTCGGCGGGCCCGCCGCGCGAGGGCGGGCGCACACCGCACTCCTTCAGGAGGTCGGCGAGGCGTACGCCGATCCAGCGGGCGTTGCCCACATAGGGTCCGCCGACCTCGTTGGACACACACGCAAGGGTGATGTCCCGCTCGATCAGCTCGCCCACCCGGCCCTGGACGAGGTCGTCGAAAGTGACCGTGCGAGGGGCGGTGACGCCCTGGCCGTGGATCTTCAGCCGCCAGGTGGTGGCGTCCACCTTCGGCACGACGAGGGCCGTGTCGACGCGGTAGAAGTCGGAGTTCGGGGTGAACAGCGGGCTCAGGCCCGGGAGCTGGAGGTACGCGGCCTTCGGTACGGGGGCTGCGGGCGAGGCCGGGCGGGGCAGGACGACCTTGGCGCGGGAGGCGTCCGCCCGCTCACTGCTGGAGTTCAGCACGCGGCCGAGCAGCCCGGCCGCGGTGGACGCGGCGGCCGCCGCGGTCGCCGCGAGCACGAACGCGCGCCGGTCCCAGCCCTCGCCGCCGGCCACCCTCCGCGTGCTCGGCCGTACGCCGGGAAGGCGTCCGACGAGCCAGTACAGAAGCACCGCGCCGGCGACCGCGCCGAGTACGGACGGCAGCGCGTCCATCGCGCTGTGCGAGTCGGGGCGCCCGGTCGCGGCCAGCGCCCCGACGGCCCCGAAGGCCAGGACCCCGGCGGCCCCGGCCCGCCGGTGGCGCAGGGCCAGCACGCCGAGGAACAGAGCCAGAACCGCCAGCACGGCCAGGATGCCGATCTGGAGGACGAGCTTGTCGTGCGTCCCGAAGTGACGGATCGCCCAGTCCTTCAGCGTCACGGGCGTCCGGTCGATGGCCGCTCCGCCGACCGCGGTCACCGGCCCGGCTTCCGGGCGGACGGCGGCCGACACCAACTCGGCCACCGCCAACGCCGCATAGCCCGCGAGGAGACCGCAGAGGGCTCCGAGTGAGATACGGGTCCGCCCGCTCAGTTTCATCGTCACACCCCGCATTCGATACCGCGAAGGCAACGGATTGTCCACGCACAGGCCGTGCGGTCACACGGACGGCGGTGATTCCCCCTGGCGGACCCTCAGCTCATGGTGACAGTAAGGAGCGAGTACTGAATCACCGTCAGATCGACCGTCACCGTGGTGCCGCTGGCCTTCCACGGAACCGGCACCGGCGCGGGCGAGGAACCGTCCGGCGAGCTGACCGCGGCGGCCGTCACCTGACGGCCCGCCGGGACCGCCAGCGAGACGGTGCAGGCGGCCGGGGTGGTCTTGAACGCGGCCGGGCTCTCGCCGAAGGCGGTGAAGTTGACCAGCTGGACGATGGTGTCGTCGCCGAGGTGGCTCAGCTCCAGGTGGATCCGGTGGTCACCGGCGAGCGAGACGGCGGGCGGCGCGGCCGTGCGGACGGGTTCGAGGAGCCGGTCGGCGCTCGGCCCGTCCGTGCGCGACAGATGGGCGAGGCCGAGCAGGTCCTTGAAGTACCAGCACATGCCGGCCCCGAACGCATGGCGGCTGGTGGCCGGCACCGGGTCGGCCTTGCGGAAGCCCAGCACATCGGCGAGCGCGTACTCGGTCCTGGCGGCGCCGAACGCGTCGAGGGCGGTGGGCGCGGGGCCGGTGACCACGACCGTGCCGCCGTCGCCCACGAACGAGCGCAGCACATCGGCCTCGGCATCCGAGACCGCCTGCAGATTGGGGAGGTACAGGACGCGGTATCCGGCGAGGTCGGTCCTGTCGAGGTCCGGGCTCGGCACGGTGTTGAACGGAATGTGCGCGTACACCAGCGCCTTGACCGTGCCCCGGAACTCGCCCAGCCACTTCTGCTGGGTGCAGCTCTCCTCGGAGCTCTCGAAGCTCCACCAGTCCGTGACCCCGGCGGGCGGCTTGGTGTTGACGTACATGCCGCTGCCCTGGACGGGACTGACGAAGTCGCGGCTCGCGGAGGAGTGGTACACGCCGACCGTCGCACCGGAGACGGCGTCGAACAGCCGCTCCTGATGCGCCGCGACGAACCCGAACATGCGCCCCCGCATCGCGGTGTCGGCGCTCTGGTCCTTGAAAGGGCTCTTCACCTCGTACGGATTGCAGCCCGCCGCGAGCAGCTCGGCCATCACCAAGGACGCGTCGTCCGCCTTCCAGCCGTACGAGAACGCCCAGGCGGGCTTGGTGCCGCTGGCGGCCCGCGCGTACTTGTACATCGAGATCAGGCAGGTCCAGTCGCTCGCCGTGGCATGGCGCATCCCGTCGTAGTTGCCGAGGATGTCCACCTCCCACACCTGGCTGACGCCCTCCGCGCGGCGCAGCTGCGCGCCGTCCAGGCCGATGAGGGACGCGTACTGGTAGTCCATCGTCACCGTCTCCACGAAGGTGACCAGGTCGGGATTGACGGAGCGGCCCGCCGCCGCGATGTCCAGCTGGAACCGGGACAGGTTGCGGTGGCGCCACTCGACGTAGCGGCGGAAGGCCGGGTCGGTGAAGTCGGCCGTGCGGGGCAGTTCGAGGCCGGTGTCCGCCCTGAACGCGGCAGCCGCCCAGGGGGAGGCGTCGCACCAGCTCATCGCGCCGTCGAAGTAGATGGGAACATCCGGCCAAATAGCGTCGATACCCGTCGCCGCGAGGCCCCGAATCCGTGCCAAGTAGTAGTCACGCCAAGGGGAGTTGGGGCTCAGCCAGCAGCTCTCGTCGCCCGGGTCCACCCAGACGACCAGGCCGCCGTAGAACACATTGGGCCGCCCGTCGAGCCCCCGCTGGACCCAGTCCTTGCCGTTGCTGTTCTTGTAGAAGGAGGGACCCTTCTCGCCGCCCGGGCTGATGAGTTCGAGCGAGGGGTAGTACATGACCACGCGCATCCCGGCCTGGTGTGCCAGGCCCGCGAAGCTCTTCACCTTCGCCATGTGCTCGGTGAACTGCTGGTCGGTCAGCCAGTTCGACAGGACGGTGTCGAGCTCGATCACGCTCACGTTCTGCGCCTTGAGCGCGCTGATGACGGGCAGCATGTCACGCTGCGGGTCGGCGTCGTCGTCGAAGGTGCCGTCCGCGAGCCGGGCGTATCTGGCCCAGTCGGGGAAGGCGGCCCCGGCCACTCTCCTGGCGTCCGCGTCCTCGGCCCAGGCCGGGCGGGGGCCGCCGCCGGGCAGGAAGGGCAGCAGCTGTGACGCCACCGCCAGTCCTCCGGCGCCGAGCCCCGTCCGCAACACGCTGCGCCGGCTCAGTCTTCGTCTCGATTCCATGCCCGTCCCTCTCCCATCGGCCATACCGGTACGGTTCCGGCTCGGGCGAGGCATCCTGTCGCCGCGTGGCGGGATCGGCCAGAGCGCCCTTTCGGCCAGGACGGCGAGGGAAGACGCGCAGAGGCCTACGACACCACCTTCGCCGGGCACAGCCGCCGCGGCTCTCCGCCCTTGAGGGTCGCGTCGACGCAGCCGCCCGGGAGCCCGTCGTGGGCGGTGCTGCCGAAGTTGGCCGTGACGGTGAGCGTGCCGTTGCCGAACACGGTCCGCTGCACGGCGCGGTCGGCGGTCAGCCAGTCGAAGGACGTCAACTCCTGTGTCCCCGCCGCCTGGTGGAGCGGTGCGAAGTACTTCTGGAGCGCGGCCAGTTCGCGCAGGTTCTGGTCATCGCGCTTGTCCTTGTCGCTGAGGACGAAGTTCAGCGGCGTGTTGTAGAGCATCGCGAGCAGCGCCCGCGTCGTCTTCTGGTCCGGAAGCTTGCCGAAGGGCAGTTCCCAGCGCTCCGCGTTGATCAGCGAGCCGTGCAATGCGGTCTCGTACAGAGGCACGCGGTAGGCCGGGTCGTACATCGCCTTGAGCGCGTCGGCCACCGCGGCCCGGTGCTCCGGCTTGAAGTCGGTCACCCGGACCGGCTTGAAGAACGTGTCGGGAGCCGGCGCGGGCGTGTAGCCGCCCCAGGCGAGGTCGTCCTTGGGCCGGTCCTGCGTGCTGTCGAAGTGGCCCGTCTCCATCGGCCACAGCCGGCCGTCGACCGGCGTGCCCGAACCGTGGTCGAAGGCGAGCACCTGGTTGGCCCAGGACCCGGCGGCCTCCGAGCCGAGCACGAGCGGGGCGCGCTGTGCGCTGCCGTCGGTCAGGCGCCCCATCCGGGCGAGGCGGTTGGCCCGGTCCTGGGCCATGGTCATCGGATGCGCCGCGTCATGGTCGCGGAAGAGCTCGCCCGCCGCGTCCACGTCCAGGAAGTAGCTGGCCGCGCCGTTGGCGACCAGCGAGCGCGTGCGGTCCGCCAGGTAGTGCCGCCGCGGCTCGGCCTGCTCGAAGGCCTGCGAGCTGAGGTAGCAGCCCTGCTTGTGGAAGCCGGGCTGGGGCGTGCCGTCGGCCCGCCGCACGCAGAAGGACGGGTAGACGGTGTCGGGCCACACCGAGTTCGGGGGTGTGTCGGGGCCCTTGTCGCGCCCATTGGCGAACGAGTCGTACGGCCCGACCAGATACCCGGCCTTCTGTGCCGCGGTGACGTCCGCCGTCGTCATGGGTGATTCGTCGGCGTCGTAGCCGAGCCAGAGGCGGGACACACCAAGGGAGTTGAGCTTGTCGATGCCCGCCGCCCTGCGGCTGCCGCCCCAGGCGTAGGCGTGGAACGCGCCGAGGAGCTTGCCCGTCTCCGGGTTCTTCCGGATCTTCTCGCCGAGACTGCCGAGCTCACCGTGGTCGGCGAGCCAGCGCCGGTAGTCGACGGCGGGCGCGACGGGGGAGCCGTCGGTGAGGCTGAAGGCGACGGTGTACGCGCGGGTCGCGTTGCCGCCGGAGAAGTCGTGCTTGGCCGTGGTACGCAGCCGACCGCCCTGCGAGGTGTACGCGAGGGACGTGCCGATGTCGGTGGGGGCGAGGTAGCTGACGCCCCGTCCGGCGCCGAGGGTGTATCCCCAGACGGGCAGGGTGAGCTGGGAGGCCATGTCCTCCTCGGAGCCGACGAGTTGGGCACGTGCGGAGTTCCAGAACGCGTCGGCGACCGGCAGCGACAGGCCCTCGCCGCGCGGGAGTTGGAGGGCGGAAGCGGCCTTGTCGGTGCCCGTGACCGGCCAGGACAGGGTGCCGTCGCGGTCCGCGCTGATCGTGACCAGGAGCCTGCCGCGTTCGACGTGCGCCTCGGCGGTCAGGCTCCGGCCGGGATACGACCAGCGGGCGCCCTTGCCCGACGTGGTCACATGGCTGGGCCTGCCCGGCGCGTCGGCGGCCGGTTCCGACACCCGCAGGGTGCGCCCGTCGTCGGTACGGGCGTCGATCGCGAGCGTCGCGGGGTCGATGGTGGCCGTGCCCCCGGCCACGGGCAGATCCACCCGGCCGTCGTGGACGCGTACCCCTGCGGAATGGGTGGTCCCGGCGGTCGCTGCCGGGGTCAGGCCGGCCGCCAGCGCGGTGGCGACGGCGAGAACGAGAAGGGTGCGCCGGCCGCTTCGGCGGGCCGGGCGCGCGATGGATGACTTCCCCGTGCTGATGTCCATGGCGCATGGATAACGAAGAGTTGTAAGAGGATTTTAAGAGGTGGTGTCCGGCCCGCTCGACAAATGAGGGGCTGTACGGAGTCGTCGTGTGCGAAGGTGCCTCGGCACATCGGACAGGGGACACCGGAGGGATTCCATGAGTTCTGCCAGGATCGCGGTCGTGACGAGCGGGGCCGGCTTCGAGTACGACGTCGACCTGCCGCTCATCGTGGCCGCGCTGCGCGCCGAAGGCCTGGCAGCGGAAGCGGTCGCCTGGGATGCGGACGCCGTGGCGTGGGACGGGTTCGACCTCGCGGTCATCCGCTCGACCTGGGACTATGCGACTCGGCTCGACGAGTTCCTCACCTGGGCCGACACCACGTCCCGGCACACCCGGCTGCTCAATCCCGCGCCGATGGTGCGCTGGAGCAGCGACAAGCGCTACCTCCTGGAGCTCGCTGGGCGCGGTGTTCCCGTCGTGCCGACGCGGGTCCTCGAACCCGGAGACCAGTGCGGGGAGGCCGACTTCGCGCAGTCGGCGGGCGTCGTCGTCAAGCCCACCGTCTCCGCGGGCGCCCGCGACACCGCACGCTACGAGCCCGGGCAGGCCGCGGCTGCCGTACGCCATGCGCGGATGCTGCTCGACCAGGGCCGTGCGGTGCTGATCCAGCCGTATCTGTCCCTGGTGGAGGAAGGGGAACGGGCACTGGTCCACGTGCGCGGCGCGTTCAGCCACGCCCTGCGCAAGGGGCCGCTGCTGACCGAGCCCGGGGTGATGGACAACTTCAGGGTGCCGCACCCCGATCTCACCCCGTACCGCCCCACCGACGCCGAACTGCACACCGCCTCGGCCGCGTTGGCGGCCGTACCGTCACCGGAGACCCCGCTGTTCGCCCGGGTCGACCTGGCTCTGGGCGAGAACCGGGAGCCGGTGGTCATGGAACTGGAGCTCATCGAGCCCAATCTGTTCCTCGACACCAACCCGCGCGGGCTCAACCTCCTGGTGGAGGCGATCGCGGAGGCCGGGCTCAGGGCCGCGTGATCAGGCCCTCGGCCGGCACCGGCGGCCAGTGGCCGGGGGCCAGGACGCCCAGCGCGTACGCCTTCGCCACCAGGGCCGTACGCCCCTGGACGCGCCAGCGATGGGAGAGCCGGGTCAGGTGGTAGTTGACGCCGTCCACGGTCAGGCCCAGGGCCTTGCCGATGGCGGCCGTCGTCGCGCCGGACGCGGCAAGCGCGAGGATGCGGGCCTGCGCCTCGCTCACCGAACCGTGCGGGGAAGCCGGCGGTTCGGGGCGCTCGTCCCGTACGTACAGCATCGCGAGCAGTACGGGGGGCGGGTTGGGGACGGCCATGATCGGGTCGATGGTGAACTCGCCCTCGCGCTCAGCCCCCTCCTTGCCCGCCCGCCAGGTCACCTCGATGGGATAGCGCGACGTACGGCCCGCGCGCAGCGCCCTGACAAGCCGGTCGATCTGTTCCTCGGAGCGCGGGGTGAACAGCTCGCGCAGCGAGCGCCCGCGCAGCCGTCCCGGAGTGGTGCCCCACTCGGCGGCCATCGCCGGATTGGCGACATGCACCTCGCCGTCGATCGAGCAGACGGCGATCGGCAGGGGAATGCGGTCGAGCAGGGTCAGGAAGTGGTTGCGCCACGCCCCCAAGTCCTCCACCGGTGTCTGCTCGTCGGCCATACCGCGTGCCACCGCCCCTCTTAGGCCCGTCCGCAAGTGCCGGACGCGAGAAACCACTGCACAATCATGCAGTCGCGCGCCCGAGAGCGGCACAGCGGGCGGGTGACGCTGGATGCATGACGGACATGATCCTGATCCCCACAGACGCACGCCCGGCCGACGACGCGGTCCCCCTGGTGGACATTTCGGGTGGCGAACTCACCGAGACGCCCATCCAGCAGACCATGGAGCTGGCCCGCGTGCACGGGCCGGTGTTCCGGCGCCGGCTCAACGAACACGAGCACCTCTTCGTCAGCTCGCTCGACCTGGTCACCGAGCTCGCCGACGAGACCCGGTTCTCCAAGGGCATCTCGAAGACCCTCGACTATGTGCGCGAGTTCGCCGGCGACGGTCTGTTCACCGCCTACAACGACGAGCCGAACTGGGCCAAGGCGCACGACATCCTCATGCCCGCCTTCGCGCTCGGCTCGATGCGGACCTACCATCCGGCGATGCTGCGCGTCGCGCACCGCGTGATGGCCAGCTGGGACCGGCAGGCGGCGCGGGGTGCGGCGGTGGACGTCGCCGACGACATGACGCGGATGACCCTGGACACCATCGGACTCGCCGGATTCGGCTTCGACTTCGACTCGTTCGGGCGGGCCACCCCGCACCCCTTCGTCGAAGCGATGGTGCGCTGCCTGAAATGGAGCATGAGGCGGCTCGGCCGCACCCCGGGCGCCGACTACAGCGAGCAGGACCGGGAGTTCGAGCAGGACTCGGCCTACCTCGCCTCCGTGGTCGACGAAGTCATCGCCGCCCGCACCAAGAGCGGGGACACCTCCGTCGACGACCTGCTCGGCCTGATGCTGGGCGCGGCCCACCCCGAGGACGGCACCACCCTGGACGCGGCCAACATCCGCAACCAGGTCATCACCTTCCTCATCGCCGGGCACGAGACCACCTCGGGCACCCTCTCCTTCGCCCTCTACCACCTGCTCAAGGACCCGACCGCGCTGCGCCTGGCCCAGCGAGAGGCCGACGAGCTGTGGGGCGACACCCCCGACCCCGACCCCACCTTCGAGGACATCGGCAAGCTGCGCTTCACCCGCCAAGTGCTGAGCGAGGCGCTACGACTCTGGCCGACGGCGGCCGCCTTCACCCGGCAGGCCCGCGAGGACACCCTGCTCGGCGGGCGCATCCCGCTGCGCGCCGGCGAACTGGTCACGGTGCTCACGCCCATGCTGCACCGCGACCCCGCGTGGGGCGACAACCTCGAGCTGTTCGACCCTGCACGGTTCACCCCCGAGGCGGAGGCGGCCCGCTCGCCGCACGCGTACAAGCCGTTCGGGACCGGCGAACGGGCCTGCATCGGGCGGCAGTTCGCGCTCCACGAGGCGACCATGCTGCTCGCGCTGCTCGTGCACCGCTACCGCTTCGTGGACTCCGCGAACTACCAGCTGCGGATCAAGGAGTCGCTCACCCTGAAGCCCCACGGCTTCGCCCTCTCCCTGATCCCGCGCACCCCCGCCGACCGGGCCCTGAACCGGGCCGCACTCCCCGCCGCAACCTCCGGCGCGACGTCCGAGGCCGTCGAGTCCGGGCCCGAACTGCCCGCCCGCGTTCGCCGGGGCACCGGCCTGCTGCTCCTGCACGGCACCAACTACGGCACCTGCCGCGAGTTCGCCGAGCGCCTGGCCGCCGAGGCCACCACGCTCGGCCTCGCCACCGAGACCGCCCCGCTGGACGCCCACGCCGGCGCGCTGCCGAAGGACCGTCCCGTCGTCATCGTCGCCGCCTCCTACAACGGACAGCCGACCGACGACGCGGCCCGCTTCGTGCGCTGGATCGAGGACGCCGAACCGGGAGCCGCCGACGGCGTGCCGTACGCGGTGCTCGGTGTCGGCGACCGCAACTGGGCCGCGACCTACCAGCGCGTCCCCACCCTCATCGACGACCGCCTCGCGGCCCTCGGCGGCGAGCAGCTGCTGCCCCGCGCCGAAGCCGACGCATCCGGTGAACTCATGGGCGCGGTGCGGGAGTTCGCCCAGTCCTTGCGCGTGACGCTCCTCGAACGGTACGGCGACCCGGAGACCGCCGGCACCACCACGCCGCCCGCCGAGGCCGCGTACACCGTCACCGAGATCACCGGCGGGCCCCGCGAGGCGCTCGCCGCGCGCCACGGCCTCATGGAGATGACCGTCACCGAGGCCCGCGACCTGACGGCGCCCGGTCA
This sequence comes from Streptomyces mauvecolor, assembly GCF_039532965.1. Taxonomy (NCBI): domain Bacteria; kingdom Bacillati; phylum Actinomycetota; class Actinomycetes; order Kitasatosporales; family Streptomycetaceae; genus Streptomyces; species Streptomyces mauvecolor. The sequence continues at coordinate 781,415 of NZ_BAAASQ010000008.1, forward strand.
CCCCCGGCCCAAGCGCTTCGTGCGCCTGGCCCTGCCCGACGGCGTCACCTACCGCACCGCCGACCACCTCACCGTCCTGCCCGCCCATGACCCGGCCGTCGTCCATCGGGCCGCCGCGGCCCTCGGCGTGGACCTCGACACGGTCCTCGGCATCCACGCACCGGGCGCCGCGCCCGCCGCCCTGCCGGTCGACCGCCCGCTCTCGGTACGCGAACTCCTCACCCATTACGTCGAGTGGGGAGCCCGGCCCACCCGCGACCAGATCGCGCTGCTCGCCGCGCACAACCCCTGCCCGCCCGAGCGCGCCGCCCTCGAACACCTGGCGGCGGACGACCCGCGCCCCCTGCTCGGCCTCATCGAGGACCACCCGGCGCTGAAGGGCGCACTCGACTGGCCCACCCTCCTGGAGCTGCTGCCGCCGCTGCGTCCCCGCCAGTACTCGGTGTCCTCCTCGCCCGCCCGCGACCCCCGCCACGCCGACCTGATGGTCGCGCTCAACCCCGGCGGCACCGGCTCCCGGTATCTGCACGCGCTGCGGCCCGGCGACACTGTGCTCGCCCGGGTGCAGCCGTGCCGCGAGGCCTTCCGTATCGCACCCGATGCGGCGGAACCCGTCATCATGATCGCCGCGGGAACGGGCCTCGCCCCCTTCCGCGGAGCCGTCGCCGACCGCCTGACGCATCACCGACTCGCCCCCGCAGTCCTCTACTTCGGCTGCGACGCACCGGACGCGGACTTCCTCCACGCCGACGAACTGCGCGTCGCCGAACGGGCCGGAGCCCTCTCGCTGCGACCCGCCTTCAGCACCCCTGCCGAGGGCGGCGGCCGCTTCGTGCAGCACCGCATCGCCGCCGAGGCCGACGAACTCTGGCCGCTCCTGGAGGCGGGCGCGCGGGTGTACGTGTGCGGCGACGGCAACCGCATGGCACCGGGGGTGCGCGGCGCCTTCCGCGACCTGTACGCCCAGCGCACGGGCGCCTCGGCCGAGGACGCCGAGGCCTGGCTGAACCGGCTCACCGCCGAGGGCCGGTACGTGGAGGACGTCTACGCGGGCTGAGCCGTCCCGGCGGTTCCGGGAAGCGGGCCCGCGCGGCGCGCACCAGAATCGTAGGAACCGGGGAGGCCGGTCACCGTAGGGCAGGCCTCCCCGCCCACCTCGACATCGGGAGAGAGCACGCGATGCCCACCAGCCCCGCAAGCACCGGGAAGAGCACCATGAAGGCCATGACGTACACCTCGTACGGAGACAACTCGGTCCTGAGCCTGACCGAGCAGCCACTGCCCAAGGTGGGCCCGGGCGAGGTGCTCGTGCGGGTGCGCTGCGCGGCCGTCAACCCGGTCGACTGGAAGATCATGTCCGGCGGTCTGGACGGCATGATGGACACGGTCTTCCCGGTGGTCCCGGGCTGGGACGTCGCCGGTGTCGTGGAGCGCACCGGCATCGACGCCCCCGAGTGGAAGGCGGGCGACGAGGTCTTCGCGTACGCCCGCAAGGACTATCTGCACGGCGGCACCTTCGCCGAGTTCGTGACCGTCCCCGTACGGGCGCTCGCCCGCCGGCCCAAGTCCTTGAGCTGGGAGGAGACCGCGGGCGTCCCGCTCGCGGGGCTCACCGCCCGGCAGACCCTGACCAGGCTCGGCACGGGCAGGGGTGACACGGTCCTCGTGCACGGGGCCGCGGGCGGCGTGGGCACGTTCGGCGTGCAGATCGCGAAGGCCATGGGCGCCCGTGTCATCGGCACGGCCTCCGAGCGCAACCACGACCGGCTGCGCGAGCTGGGGGCCGAGCCGGTGACGTACGGCGACGGCGTCGCCGAGCGCGTCCGGGCGCTGGCCCCCGAGGGAGTGGACGTCGTCGTCGACTACGTCGGCGGGGTGCTCGACGCCACCTTGGCGGTGCTGCGCGAAGGGGGCCGGCACGCCTCGATCGCCGACCCGTCCGTCATGGAGGCGGGCGGCCAGTGGATGTGGGTCCGGCCCGACGGGCCCGGCCTCGAAGCCCTCGCCACGCTCGCGGACGCGGGGCAGCTCAAGGTCCCGGTCGCCGAGTCGTTCCCGCTGGAGCGGCTCGCGGACGCGTTCGAGCTCAGCCGGACGGGCCACGCCCACGGCAAGATCGTGATCCGGGTCGGCGGGGACGGGGCGTAGTCCGGATCCGCTCGGTGAGGACGCGGCGCAGTCCGAGCCGGTCGGTATCCACGTGACGTGGTCGAGATCCGGTCGGCGACGCGGCGGCGCAATCCGCCATTCGTGGCCCGGCCCGGTGTCGTGTCGGTGAACTCAGGGGTAAATCTGGACACCCGGCCACCCGGATGAGCGTTCGGGCCCGGCCGGGTGCCTAGGATCTGTCCGGCGGGTCTGGTCGCCATGGAGTTGCCTCGGCCTTGTGGTGCTGGTGAGCCCCCGCGTCCCAGACGGGACCCGCCGGACAGGTCCTAGCATGAGCGGCGTCGTCCCCTCGCAGCTGACACGAACGGAGTGCGTGATGCGCGACCCCGATCCGGGTTCTGGTCAGGAACCGGCCGAACCCGACGAGGGGTCCGCCGCAGCGGCCCGCAAGGCCTGTCCGCCCGTCGGCCGGCGCACCACTGCGGCCCTCGCCGTGGCCGTCGTGGCGGTGGGCGCGGGCGTCTGGGCCCTCGCCTCGTCCGGCGGCGGTTCCTCGGACGCGAAGCCCGCGGCGGCGAAGGGCCCGACCACCGTCGAGGTGTCGTCCAGCGCCTGCGGCAAGGGCTGGAGCAGCGCGACGCCGGGCCCCCAGGTGTTCGCGCTGAGCAACACGTCCTCCTCGGCGGCCGAGGTCGATCTCACCGACCCCGCGACCGGCGCCGTCTACGGAGAGGTCGAGGGCCTCGCCCCCGGCACCACCCGCGAGATGCGCGTGGTCCTCGGCGGCGGCTCGTACGCCTTCAAGTGCCTGCCGGACGACGCCGACGCGGTCACCGGACCCACCGTGAAGATCGCGGGCGCGAGCACGGGCAGCGGCCCCGCCGCGGTCCCCGTGACCCAGCACGACCTCATCCCCGTGGCCATTTCCTACCAGCAGTGGGTCACGGCGAAAACCGTTGAACTCGCCGACCGCGCCGACGAGTTGAAGCGCGCCGTCGACGACGGCGACCTCGCCGCAGCACGCGAGGCCTGGCTGCCCGCGCACCTGGTCTACGAGCGGATGGGCGCCGCTTACGACGCGTTCGGTGATGCGGACGCAGCCATCAACGGCGCCGGCCCCGCCCCCGCCGACGCCGCGTCGGCCAAGGACTTCGAGGGCTTCCACCGCGTCGAGTACGGGCTGTGGCACGGCGAGTCGGCCGCATCCCTGCGCGGTCCTGCCGACCGGCTGTCCCAGGCCGTGCACGCCCTGCGTGACAGCTGGCCGCAGGAACGGCTCGACCCGGCCCAGCTGGGGCTGCGCGCCCACGAGATCCTGGAGGCCACGGCCCAGTCGGAGCTCACCGGCCGCACCGACTACGGCAGCGGAACCAGCCTGGCCACCGCCCGCGCCAACCTCGACGGCACCCGCGAACTCCTCGGCCTGCTGCGCCCGTTGCTCACCAGTCGCTACCCGGAGCTGCCGCGCCTCGACGCCTGGCTGGACCGCACCCAGCACACCCTGGACGGCTTCGGCGCGGGCGGCCGCTGGACGCCCCTCGACCGGCTCGGCCGCCAGGACCGGCAGCGGGTCAACAGCGACATCGGCCAGGCGGTGGAACTCCTCGCCCCGGTGGCGACGATCTGTGATGCGCGGAGGACGGCATGAGCGAGGTACGACGGCGCGGTTTCCTGCGGGGCGCGGCCGCGGGGGTCGGCACCGCCGTCACGGGGGCCGCCCTGAGCGGCGCGATCCCCCGCCCGGCCCTGGCCGACGACGCGGGGAAGGCCTCCGCGCACGTGGACTTCCACGGCGTGCACCAGGCCGGAATCCTCCAACTCCCGCAGCGGTCAACGGCGTTGGTGTCCTTCGATGTGACCGCCGCGGACCGCAGGGAGCTCACCGAGCTGCTGCGTACGCTCACGGAACGGGCCCGCTTCCTGGCCACCGGCGGCACACCGGCCCCGTTGGGGATCACCGGGCCGCCCAGCGACTCGGGTGTGCTCGGCCCGCAGGGGCCCACCGGCGGGGTGACGGTGACGACGGGCGTCGGTGCCTCGCTCTTCGACGACCGATTCGGCCTGAAGAGCCGCAAGCCGGCCCGGCTCACCGCGATGCCGGCCTTCCCCGACGACGACCTCGACGCGGCCTGGTGCCACGGCGACCTCAGCTTGCAGCTGTGCGCGGACAGCCCGGACGTCGTTCTGCACGCCCTGCGCGACATAACCCGGCACACCCGCGGCGGGATGCAGGTGCGCTGGCGCATGGACGGCTACACCAGCCCGCCCAGGCCCAGCGGAACTCCCCGCAACCACATGGGTTTCAAGGACGGCACCGCCAACCCCGACACCGCCGACGCGGCCGCGATGGACCGGCTGGTGTGGGTGGGTGCCGGGGGCGGCGAGCCGGCCTGGACGGCCGGCGGCAGTTACCAGGTCGTGCGGCTGATCCGGATGCTGGTGGAGTTCTGGGACCGGGTCTCGATCAGTGAGCAGGAGCGGATGTTCGGCCGCAGCCGCGACACCGGCGCCCCGCTCGACGGCTCCGCCGAATTCGACACCCCGAAGTACGCGGAGGACCCCAAGGGCGATGTGATCCCCCTCGACAGCCACATCCGGCTCGCCAACCCGCGCTCCGGACAGCCGAGTGAGAACCAGCGGATCCTGCGCCGCGGCTACAACTACGACCGCGGCATGGACGCCAACGGCGACCTCGACATGGGGCTCGTGTTCTGCTGCTACCAGCAGGACCTGGCCCGGCAGTTCGAGAGTGTCCAGAAACGGCTGAAGGGCGAGCCTCTGGTGGACTACATCAAGCCATTCGGCGGCGGCTACTTCTTCGCCCTGCCGGGGGTGCGGGACCGGACCGACTGGTTCGGGCGGGCCCTGCTCTCCTGACGGTCGCCCGCCCGGCCGGACTTCACCAACAGAGGGTCAAGTTTTGGCCTGATATTCCTGACTGGCTGTTCACCAGGAGGACACGATGTCGCTGTCGCGGTGTAGTGGTCCGCGCGAAACATCGCGTCTCGTCAACGACATCAAGACGGCGGCCGGTCGCCGGACGCCAGTGGAGGCACGCGGAGCATGGGCAGCAAAGGCAGCGCGGCAGGTCCGGGGCGCTGGGCCAGACGGTGGGGAGCGTTCGCCGGAGCGGCGGCACTCGGCCTCCTGAGCGGTACGGTCCCGGCCGCGGCGGACTCGGCGGACCAGCACGGCGGCCAGACCGCCACGCCGGTCAAGCACCTGGTGGTGCTCTTCCAGGAGAACGTGTCCTTCGACCACTACTTCGGGGCGTACCCGGTGGCGGCGAACACCGACGGCACGAAGTTCACCGCCGACAAGCGAACCCCGAAGGACATCAACACCCTGCGCAACGCCGGGCTCCTGACGAAGAACCCGAACCAGTACCTGCCCAAGCGGCTCACCCCCGAGCAGGCCATGACCTGCGACCAGAACCACGGCTACGGGCCCGAGCAGTACGCCGCCAACGGCGGCAAGGCCGACCTGTACGTCCAGAACACGGACTCCGGCAAGTGCTCCGGCAACCTGTTCGGCGAGCCCGGCCTGGTCATGGACTACTACGACGGCAACACCGTGACCGCGATGTGGAACTACGCCCAGCACTACTCGCTCGGCGACAACTCGTTCAGCACCACCTACGGTCCCTCGACGCCCGGCGCGCTCAACCTCGTCTCCGCGCAGACCCACGGGGTGATCTCCACCGACCCGACCTCGGGCACCGAGCACCCCAAGCAGACCGCAAAGCCCGACCCGTACGCCGTCGTGTCTCCCGACGCCAAGGGCGTCGGCACGCTGGTCAACGACCCCGACCCGGCGTACGACGACTGCTCGGGCAAGGACCACACCAGCACCAGCCCGCTCGCCGCGATGCAGGGCCGCAACATCGGTGACCTGCTCAACGAGCGGAAGGTGACCTGGGGCTGGTTCCAGGGCGGCTTCCGGCCGAGCACCGCCTGGGACGGCAAGCAGGGTTCCTATGCGAAGTGCTCCGGCACCACCCACGCCAACGTGGGCGGCGCCGCGGCCATCGACTACAGCCCGCACCACTCGCCGTTCCAGTACTACAAGTCGACGGCCAACCCGCACCACCTGCCGCCGAAGAACACCGCCGAGATCGGCCACAACGGCCAGGCCAACCACAACTACGACCTCACCGACTTCGACGCCGCCCTCACGTCGGGCAACCTCCCCGCGGTGAGCTTCCTCAAGGCTCCGGAGTACCAGGACGGCCACGCCGCCTACTCCGACCCGATCGACGAGCAGCACTACCTCGTCGCGCAGATCAACAAGATCCAGCAGTCGCCGCAGTGGAAGGACACCGCGGTCGTCATCGCCTACGACGACTCCGACGGCTGGTACGACCACGCCTACGCCAAGCCGCAGAACGGCTCCAAGGACACCAAGCCCGGCTCCGACGGCAGGGCCCCGGACAGCCCCGCCTGCCAGGCGGGACCGGCCGCGGCCGGCGGCTACTCCGACCGCTGCGGCCCCGGCACGCGCCAGCCGCTGCTCGTCATCTCGCCGTACAGCAAGGTCAACTCGGTCGACCACACCCGCACCGAGCAGGCGTCGATCACCCGCTTCATCGAGGACAACTGGCACACCGGACGGATCGGCGATGCCTCCTTCGACGCCCGCGCGAACGCGCTGACCTCGGCGTTCGACTTCAAGCACCCCAACAACAAGCAGGTTCTGCTCAACGCCGACGGTTCGGTCAAGTCGGTCACCGACATCCCCAAGCACCCGGCCCCGCCCGCCTCCTCGACCGGGGGCAGCACGTCCGGCACGGGCGGCTCGGGCAACAACCCGACGACCCAGACGGCCGGCGAGACCCTCGCCGAGACCGGGTCCTCCTCGGCGCTCGTCCCGGCCGGGATCACCGCGGGCGCGCTCGCGGTGGGCGGCGCGGGCATCGCCTTCGCCCTGCACCGCCGCAGGAACCGCACCGGCACCGCTCAGTAACTCCCGCTGCGGGCACGACAGTTGACCGAAGGGCCGCCGACATGTGTCGGCGCCCCTTCGCGTCGCGTGCCACAGGACACGCCGGGGGTGAGTCGGCCCGCCCGTCAGCGGGCAAGCAATAGGAGGGGAGGGGTGGTTCCGGCCGGCTCGCTCGCGGAGGAATGCTGATGGGTATCTACGGGCAGGACTGGGCGTCGTACCAGTCGTCGACACCGAACACGAGTGGCCTGTCCTTCGCCTTCGTCAAGGTCACCGAAGGACTCTCGTACATCAACCCCCGCTGGGTGACCCAGCGCGACCACGCCAAGGCCAACGGCCTGGTGTGGGGCGCGTACCACTACCCCCACATGGGCAACAGTGCCCAGGCCGAGGCCGACTACTTCATCGACCGGGTCAACTGGCGGCCCGGCGACGTGGTGATCCTCGACTGGGAGGGCTACGACCCGGCGAACTCCGGCGTCCCCAAGTCGACCCAGCGCGCCTATAAAGACGCCTGGCTGAGATATGTCAAGAGCCGTCTGCCGCACAATCCTGTCGGCATGTACGCCAACCTCGACTACTGGTGGAACGTCGACCAGAACGGGTTCTACGCCGACTTCCTGTGGATCGCCACGGCGGGCCGCGCCGCCGGGAACCCCGGGATCCAGGCGAGCTGGATGTTCCACCAGTACGGCGAGTCCAACGGCCTCGACCTCGACTACTGCCGCCTCGCCAGCACGAATGAACTGCGCGACTGGACGCTCTCGTTCCAGCACTCACCGCCTGAGGAGACCGACATGCCCCAATGGATCATCGGCCGCGTCGACCCGGGCGCCCAGCCCACCGTCGTCCTGCTGCCGCACGGCAGCGCGTGGGACACCTACAACCGAAGACTGCACCTCGGCATGGACCAGATCACCGACACCCCGGCGACCGGCTCGGTCCGTGTCGCCCTGCACGACGGCAACGTGTGGCACGGCGTCCGGGCCGTGCAGCTCGCGGCCGAGGGAGGCTCGGTCGATGTCGACATCACCAGCGGCGATGTGAAGCTGAGCCTCCAGACGGACACGGCGGGCGTCAGCTTCGCGGTCGAAACCTGGTAGTCCCGGCCGAAACCGGTCAGGGCTCGGTCGAACCCGGCAGGACTCGGCCGCCTTCCTCGGCGACGCACGGCCCACGGCGTGACACGCTGGGCACTCCTGTGTCGTGAGTCATGCGAGGAGGCGGGTGCGCGTGCGGCCGATCCAGCCGGGGGAGACCCCTTCGGTCCTGACCGTACTGGGCGAGGAGCGGCGGCTCCACAAGGAACTCGGATTCTGGAGCCTGACCGCGATCGGGTTCTCCAACATCCTCGGCTCGGGGTGGCTGTTCGCCGCCATGTTCGCCGCCCAGACCGCGGGGCCCGCCGCCCTGCTCTCCTGGGTCGGGGCGGGCGTGCTGTGCGCCCTGGTGGCCCTGGTCATGGTGGAACTCGGGGCCACCCGCCCGGAAGGCGGCGGCACCGTGCGGTGGCCGCTGTACGCGAGCGGCCGCCTCGTCGGCACCGTGGTCGGCTGGTCCGTGCTGCTCTCGGTCGGCGGCACGGCGGCGGAGATCAGCGCGATCATGCAGTACGCCGCGCACTATCTGCCGGGCCTCTACGACAACGGCCGCCTCACCGGCTCCGGCCTCGCCGTGGCCACCGGGCTCAGCGTGCTCCTGACGGCGCTCAACTGGTTCGCGGTGCGGACCTTCGCGAAGCTCAACAACCTGGTCTCGCTGTTCAAGGTGCTCATCCCCGTCCTCACGGTGGTCGCGCTGTTCCTCTCCGGCACGCACTCCGGCCGCCTCACCGACCACGGCGGCTTCGCACCGTACGGCTACGCGGCCTGTCTGACCGCGCTGGCAGGCGGCGGGATCGTGTACTCCGTCAACGGGTTCCAGGCGCCCCTCGACTTCTCCGGCGAGGCCCGCAACCCGCGCCGCACCGTGCCGCTCGCGGTGCTCACCGGCATCGGCCTCGCCGTGCTCGTCTACCTCGGCCTGCAACTGGCCTTCCTCTTCACGGTCCCCGACTCCCTCCTCGGCCACGGCTGGCAGGGCGTGAACTTCGACTCGCCCTTCGGCCAGCTCGCCCTCGTCCTCAACCTGCACTGGCTGGCCACCCTGCTGTACGCGGACGCGGTGGTGTCGCCCGGCGGCTCGGCCTACGTCGGGGTCGCGATCGACGCCCGGCACACCTACGCGCTGGCCAAGAACGGCCTGCTGCCCCGCTTCTTCATGCGGATCGACCCCCGCTCGGGGACGGCCCGCCGTGCCCTGGTGCTGAACCTGCTCGTCATCATCGTCTTCATGCTGCCGTTCGGCGGCTGGCAGGACATCGTCAGCGTGATGGGCGACATGTACCTGCTCGTGTACGCGGCCTCGGCGGTCGCCGCCGCCGCGTTCCGCGCCCACGACAAGGACCGGGGACTCCCGCCGGCCGACGGCCAGGTGCCCGGTGTGCACTGGATCGCGCCCATCAGCTTCCTGGTGGCCAGCGAGTTCGTCTTCTGGTCGGGCTGGCACCATCTGCGGTTGGCCCTGCCCCTGGTCCTCGCCGGCGTCCCCCTGTTCCTGCTGCTGCGCCGCGACGAGCAGGGGCGCTCCACGCTTCAGGAACTGCGGCACGGCGCCTGGATCGTCTTCCACCTGGCCGCGCTGACCCTGCTGTCGTGGCTCGGCACCTTTGGCGGCTCGGGCCACCTGCCGGCGCCGTACGACTCCGTCGTGGTGGGAGCGGTGTCGCTCGCCGTCTTCGCCTGGGCGGTCCGCTCCGGCACGGCCCACCTCAGAACGGCCCCGGTCACGGCGTTGCCGACCACCTGACGCCGGCGCGTCGACCCACCACAGCCATCAGCGGGTTGGTGCATCCCGTTCCCAAATCCCCGCAACTGCCGCACGAGGGCCGTTCCGACCGCCGGATGTGGTGGAACACCCGTCGCGGCCTGTCCCCCCGGTGTTACCTTCCGTGTCAATCGATGCGGAAGGTGCGCCTTGTGCGCGTCGGTTCCGGGGGCGGTGAGTGCGGTGGGGGATCTTGACGCGGCAGGGGGCGCCGATGCGTTCCTGCGGCACATGTTGTGGCGGTATCCGGGGCAACGGCAGCCGTTCGTCGCGCTGTTGGGGCCTCGGGGGTCCGGTAAGACCGATCTGCTGCGGGCCGTGTCGCGGGCGTGCGGCGGGACCGTGGTGCACGCGGCGCTCGACTTCGAGGAGAACCCCGTCGACCCGGTGTCGGCGGCCGCGCTCGTCGCGTTCCAGATGATGCGCGGCTGGGACAACCTGCGCCGCGGCCCGGTGTTCCACCGCTTCGGGCTCGGGCTGCTCGCCCTGAACGAGAACCTGGACGCGGACCGGGCCAGGGCCGCCGACCAGATACGTGAGCTCATACAGCAGTACACGCGCAACAGCCGGACGGGCAGGTTCGCCGCCGGGGTGGAACACGCCGCGGCGGCCACCATGGACGTCGTCGCCCAGGGAGCGTTGAGCCCCCTGGTCTCGGGGCCCGCGCGGGAGGTGGTCTCCGCCGTCCGCGACCGGGCCAAGCCCGTCATCGGATCCCTGTTGCAGAGCGCCGCACGGTGGGGCGTACGGGACGCGCTCAGATGGCACATCAGCGTTCCCGAGGCCGAGTCGGCACGCTCCATCGACGCGCTCATCAGGCTGAGCTCCACCTCGCGCTCCGCCGCGGTCGGCCCCCTGATGGCCGCCTTCCTCGCCGACGTCAAGGACCAGGCCGAACGCCATCCGCCGCTGCGCTCCGCCTGCTCCTGCGCACTGCCCGCCCACGGCGCCCGCCGCGACCGGCACGACCATGCCTGGGTGCTCCTGGCCGACGGCGCGCAGACGCCGTCCGGGCGCCGCTTCCTCACCGAACTCGCCGGCGCCCGGTCCCGCAACCAGGCGGCCGACATGGACGGTTCGGGCGCGGCGGACCCGCTGCTCGTCCTGGCCGCCTGCGAGCAGTGGCAGTCCGAGTGGACGTCCTGGTGGTGCGAGCCCTGGCGCTCGACGCCGCTGGCCGCCACGCCCCAGCGCCGCGTCCCGCTCCTCTCCCGGGCCACCCGGACGCTGTGGGCGCGCGAGAACGACGCGGCCGTCGCTGTCGAGCGCGGGCCCGCGGCCGCCTGGTGGTACCCCGTGTGGCTCGACCCGATGACCGAGGAACAGGTCGGCTACGCGATGGACCGCTCCGACCCGTCGCCCGCCCGGCCGCTGCCCGCATCCGTCGTCCACCGGCTCACCGGCGGCCACCGGGGCGCCGTCTCCGCCGTACTCGACGACCCCTTCGGCGCGCACCCCGGCCCGCACGGACCCGCCGTGTCGCTGCTCGCCCCGGCCGACGAGGACGGCACACCGCTGTGGTCCCACGCCCTGGAGACCAGCCTCCCCGAAGGGCTGCCCGTCCCCGGCACCACCTGGAGCACCGCCCCCGCGATCGTCCTCGCGGCCGGCTACCTCGCCGACGTCCGCACCGCGCAGGACCCGCGCCTTCCCGCCGCCTCGACGGAGCTTCCGCGCAGCCTGGAACTCCTGCGCCGGCACCTGTGGGTGAGCACCTTCACCCACCGCCCCTCGCGCATCCGCCAGATCGGCTGGGGCGACTCCGACGGGCCCGCCACGCTCCACCCCTGGCTGGCCCGCTCCGCACTCACCGCGCTGAACACCGCCCGGCCCGTGCGACCCGACGGGACACCCCCCTGGCACGAGCTGTTCGCCGCGCAGTCCGTCGCCCTGGCCGCCCTGCCGGTGCACGGCGGGGACGCCGCGGCCGTCGAGCGAGGGCTCTTCCACGACCTGGCACTCGGCCGTTTCGCACCGGTCGCCGCGGCCCTCGCGGACCGCTTCGACGAGGACCATCGCGCCTGGATCCGGCTGCTCGACTACCTCTCCTCGGCGCCCTGCCGACTGCTGTACGAGCACGCGCCCCAGGAGGCGTACGGGCTGCTGCTCGACGGGGTCGAGGACGGCGGGCAGACCGTCCTCGCGGTGGCCACCGCCAAACTGCTCGCCCTGCTCTGGCTGTACAGCGACCCGCTGACCGAGCACACCCGGCGCTGGGACGGCGAGATACAGGAATGCTTCACCCGCCTCGCGCACAACTCCCGTCTGCTGGACGTCAGTCCCCTGCAGCAGGCGGCGGCCGCCTTCGCCTAGCCCCGCGACCAACGCGGCACCCCCGCGCCCGCCGACCGCACCGCAAGGAGTGTCCATGCCACCCGCTGTAGGCAACCCCCGCTTCGGCCGGCTGCGCCGTCACCCGGTCCTCTCGCTCCTCGCGGCGCTCGTGATCCTCACCGGCCTCGTGTTCGGCGGCCGCTGGGGCTACGACAGGCTCTTCCCGCCCTCGCTGACCTGCGGCACCGGCATGACCGCGACCGGAACCCCGCTCGCCTGCGCGGGCGTGAACATCGACAGCGGGCCGTTCACCGACCACGAACCCGCCCGGATGCGGGAGCTGGAGCACATGGTCAAGTCGGCCAACGACGCGGTGAAGGGCCCGTACACCAGCATCGTCCTGATGCTGGACCTCTCGCCCGTGTCCGATGTGGACACCCTCACCTACGACTCGCTCTATCCCAACATCGAGGGCGCGCTCACCGCCGTGTGGCGGGCCAACAACACCGCCGCCTACGGCAGTACGCCCGCCATCAAGCTGTACCTCGCCAACATGGGCAGCCAGTACGCCTCGTGGGACCACACCGTGGCCGAGCTGAAGGAGCAGATGAGCGCCGAACGCATCTCGGCGGTCGTCGGACTCGGCCAGTCCACCGAGCAGACCCGGCGCGCCGCCGCGGCGATCTCCACACAGCTGCACATCCCCGTCATCGGATCGACGGTGACGGGCGATTCGATGAACCTCGACCCGTCCGACCCCACCGGCAAGAAGCAGATCGTCGACATGTTCCGGGTCTCTCCGACCAACGCGGACTCGGTGATCGCAGCGAATCAGTACGTGTCCACCCTGAAGCCGGCCGTGACCTCCCTCGCCGTCGTCGCGGACAGTGTCACGGGCGACGACTACACGCAGACGCTCGCCGATGCGGCCAAGATCAAGTTCAAGGCGCCGAACCGCACCGTGACCGTACTCCCGTACACCTCGCCCAGCGATCTGCCCGCCGGATCGGGCCGCCAGGACTACCTGGTCCAGCAGTTCAACCTCATGCACGCCAACCTGTGCCAGGCCGCCCCGTCCGTCGTCTACTTCGCGGGCCGGGGCCGCGACCTGGGGGCGTTCGTGGAGAACTGGGTGCAGGGCGCGCCCTGCGGGATTCCCCAGCTGCACATCCTCGCCGGTGACGACGCATCGGAGTCCATCCGCGACAAGGGCGTCCTCAACGGCATCGCATCCGGCCGGGTCACCGTCGCCTACACCGCGCTTGCCAGCCCCGACGAGTGGGGCAAGGACTGCCCCGGCTCCGACGCCAAGCACAACTACGACCAGTTCTGGGCCGCGTTCACCGGCCGTCCCGACCCCTGCACCGGCCAGCCGCTGACCGCCGACAAGGAGGTGGCGACCCTCACCTTCGACCCCGCCGACCTGGGGAGCGGGCAGGCGATGCTCACGCACGACGCGGCGGTGGCGGCGATCAGCGCGGGCCGGCGCGACGCCGTGGGGCTGAAGAACCCGGGCCTGGAGACCGGCATCCTGCACCAGTTCTACTGCGCCCAGATGCTGCCGGGGGCGAGCGGCTGGCTGTCGTTCCGCACGGACGGCACCCCGGCGGGCAAGCCCACCCCGGTGGTCCAGCTCGGCTCCGACGGCTCGACCAGGACGATCGCCCTGACCTGGCCCGACGGCACCCCCAACCTCAGCCTCCCGCAGCGCGGCGGCAAGGGGGCACCCGGCTGCTGAACCTCGCATGAAACCGCCCGGGGCACGGTACTCGCGGAGCGACGAGGCGGCCGCCGGGGCCCGCTGCGAGGAGGTGGCACCGCATGAGCGCGCCACGGGTCCGCGGGAGCCGGCTTCAGTAGCATCGCCGCCACAGTGCGACGGAAGGCAGCGCGATGAGCACCGAAGTGAAAGTGGCCCTGGTCCTCGTGGCCCTCGCCGTCCTCGCGACCGCCGTGCTTGCGGTCGTCCTGACGGTACGTCTGATCCGCGCCCGCAAGGTGCTCCAGGACGCCGGTATCCCGCTGACCCACAAGGCCGCCTTCTGGGGCGCACTGCTCTATGTCATCAGCCCCGTCGACCTCCTGCCGGACCCGATCTACCTGGACGACATCGGCGTCCTCCTCCTGGCCCTGCGAACCCTGCACATGGCGGCCACCGCGTCGGGCGGCCCGGGCAGGCTCACCGAGGGGTGGGGAGGAGCGCACGGAGATCGCCCGACCGGATGAGGGCCCGGGCGCAGCCGTCGCGCAGGACGACCGCGGTGTCCTGGGCGTGCCCGGTCAGTGTGACGAGGGCCGCCGCGGCGGGTTCGCCGTAGCCGAAGTGGGGGAGCGGCGGTTCGAGATGGTCCGACAGCGGACCGGCCGGGCCCGCCGTGCCGTTGCGGAGGGCCGCTTCGAGTGCCGCCAGGGTGACCGATCCCGTGAGCTCGGGCGCGGTGGGCCGGCGGTCGGGGCCCGCCGGGCAGGGGCCGGCCGGCAGGACGGGGTTCGCGCCGCCCTGCTTCCTGGCTCGGAGCACCTCCAGCGCGTCACCGACAGAGGTGCGGCTGTTGAGGTAGGGCAGCGGTGAGGTGTCGTCGGCCAGGGGTGCGGCGTCGGCGACCCTGGGGGCGCTCTCGTCGCCGTCGAGGAAGCCCAGGCGGAGCATCCAGGAGTCGTTGAAGTACTTGGACAGGTACTGCCGTCCCGAGTCCGGCAGGATCACCACCACGACGGCTTCGGGCCCGGCATCCGCGGCGACCCGATGCGCCGCGGTCAGCGCCGTACCGGAGGAACCACCCACCAACAGCCCTTGTTCGCGGGCGAGCCGGCGCAGGGTGTCGAGGGCCTCACGGTCGGCGACGGGCACGATCCGGTCGACGACCTCGGGGTGGTAGGACGTGGGCCAGACGTCCTCGGCGGTGTCCGGATGCAGGAAGTGTCCGGCCGCCTCGATGAAGTACGGGCGGCCGTCGCCCCCGGAGTAGACCGACGAGGCAGGGTCCGCCCCGATCACCTCGACGCTGTGCTCGCTGACCTCCTTGAGGTAGCGCCCGGCGCCGCTGATCGTGCCGCCGGTCCCGATGCAGGACACCAGATGGGTGACACGCCCCCGGGTCTGGCGCCAGATCTCCGGCCCGGTGGTCAGGTAGTGCGCCTCGGGGTTGGCCGGGTTGTCGTACTGGTTGGCCAGCCAGCCCCCCGGCGTCGCCCGGGCGAGGTGGGCGGCGAAGCTCATCGGGTGGTCGGGGTGCTGGCGCGGCAGCCCGGCCGGCTTGACCACCACCTCGGCGCCGAACGCCCGCAGGGTGTCGACCTTCTCGTCGCTGACCCGGTCGGAGACGACCACCACGATCCGGTACCCCTTCTCGGCCGCCACCAGCGCGAGCCCGATACCCGTGTTGCCTGAGGTGGCCTCGACGATGGTCCCGCCGGGCCGCAGCAGCCCGTCCTTCTCCGCCTGCTCGATCATGCGCAGACCGATCCGGTCCTTGGTGCTGCCCCCGATGCTCAGGTACTCCAGTTTCGCGTACACAGCGGCGGCACTTCCGGTGCGGAGCCGTACCAGCGGGGTGCCGCCGACGAGACCGAGCGCCGACTCATATGCATCCATTGCGTCCATTACGGCACCTTAGCCAATGTGCATGTGCCCAAACTCCGTGCTGGGTCGGCGAGTTGGAGCGTACGAAGGGGAACGGGCGCGCACGCCGTCCCGCGGACCATGCCTGCGTGCCGGAATCGCCGTCCCGGAATCGGCAACGAAAGTTGCCGCAGCCGCTCGACGGGCGCACGCTCCTGCGCATGAGCCCACACAGCGATTCCGCACACGTACACGCACAGGGACACGGGCATGCGCACGGCAACGGCCATGACCGCGGTGATGTCGACTGGGAGGCCATGGCTGCGGTCCTGGTGAACAGCGGTGAGCTCCAGCTTCCCGTCCTGCGCCGGACGGCGGCCCGCCTGAGCGAGCTGCTCGCCCCGGAGCAGGAGGTCCGGCGGGTGCTCGACGTCGGAAGTGGGCCGGGCGTGATGACCTGCGTGCTCGCCGAGACCTTCGCGGACGCCGAGGTGGTCGCCGTCGACGGCGCGCCCGCGCTCCTCGACCACACCCTGGCCCGCGCCGAGCGGCTCGGCGTGGGCGAGAGGGTCGCCGTCCGGCACGCGGAGTTGCCCGAGGGCCTGGAGGGCGGCGGCCTCGGCGCGGCGGATCTGGTGTGGAGCAGCAAGGCGGTGCACCACCTCGGCGATCAGCAGGGTGCGTTGGACGCACTCGCCGGTGCCCTGAACCCCGGCGGCCTGCTCGCGGTCGCGGAGGGCGGTCTGCCCCTGCGTTGCCTGCCGCGCGACATCGGGATCGGCAGGCCGGGTCTCCTGGCCCGGCTGGATGCCGCCCAGGAGCACTGGTTCGAGATCATGCGCGCCGAGCTGCCCGGCAGCACCACCCTGGTCGAGGACTGGCCGGCGATGCTCCGCCGCGCCGGGCTCACCCGGGCCGGCAGCTTCACGCTCCTGCTCGACCTGCCGGCACCCCTGGGCGAACAGGCCCGCACGTTCCTGCACGCCCAGTTGTCGCGGCTGCGGGAGACGATGAGCGAGTCCCTGGACGCGGAGGACCGCAAGACCCTGGACGTGCTGCTCGATGCGGACGCGCCGGAGGGCATCCTGCGCCGCCCCGACGCGTTCCTCCTTGCCGCCACCACGGTCCATACGGGCGTACGCCCCGCTTGACGGCGGTAGTGGGCGCGGCGGCCGGATCGTCAACTGGCCGCCGCACCCCAGGAGCTGACCGGTCGAGCCGACCAGCGGTGGTTACCGCTCGGCGTGACCCTTCGCCAGCGACCACTCGCGGTGGAGCGTGCCCAGCGGGATGTGGTGCTCGATGACCGGCGTGCCGAACAGGGAGAGCTGGAGGTTGAGCCGGCCGCTGAGGTCGAAGCCGCCGTACACCGCCCAGGACGCGGACGCCGATGCCTTGCCGTCGCTCGACGCGTTCGCCTTGGCGTCGACCTCGCCGCGCAGATAGGGCGCGAAGTCGGCGGTGACGCCGACTGCCCCGTACAGGCCGACGGAGGCTTCGGCGCCGAGTGCGCCCTTGACCTGCCCGGCGGCGGTGACGCTCGCGTTCACCGGGGTGCTGTGCACGGCCGACGTGCTGACCGGGGACCAGCCCTTGCCCGCCGCATAGCTGCCACCGACCCGGAAGTCGCCCTTGACGTCCTGCTGGACGTCGAGGGTGACGTGGCCGTCGGCCTCCACCTGTACGTAACAGGTCAGGTCGAGGTTGACGACGACGGGCACCGGGCCCACCTGGATGACCGGCGCGCTGTGCAGCTTGGCGAACGGGATGCGCTTCGGCGCGCCGGTGCCGGCGGCGGCGCGGCCCTTGAGCGCCCACTGCGAGGACCAGTCACCGCTCATGCCGAGGAACGCGGAGCTCAGCCCGAGCCCGCCGTCCTTGCTGCCGTCGTACGAGAACTCCACCTGGGGGGCGAGCTGTACGAAGCCGGAGACCGATGCCGCGGCCGAGGCGGGGGCGTCCTTGGCGGTGTCGACCGCGGCGTTCACGTCGAGGCGCAGGTTGCCGAGGGGCAGCTTGGCGCCCTGCGGGCCGAACCGTACGCCCTGGCTCTTGGCGTAGGAGAAGGTGACGCCCTTCATCAGGGGTACGACCGAGACGGAGGCCGGGTCGACCGGGACCTTGCCGTCGGCCTTGTCGTCCTTGAGGACCGAGGCGAGCGTCGTGGAGGCGGTCTTCACCTCGGTTCCGCGGTCGTTCTTGCCGACGACCTCGGTGACCTTGGCGAGCAGGCCGTTGGGGGCGCCGGGGGCCGGCGCGCTGGCGATGATGTCGCCCACGGCGACCGGCTTGTCGACCGGCTTGTCGGTGGGTTTGCCGGCTGTCCTGCCGGGGGTGGGGGAGTGGCCCGGCTTCGCGGTGGGAGCCGCCGGGGCCGTGGCTATGACGGCGCGCCCGCTCGCCTTGTCGTACGAGGCGACCTTCAGTGAGGACTTCTCGGGCTGGCCGTTGCCGGTACGGGTGCGGGCCAGCGGCGTCGGCGCGGCCGAGCCCTGCGGGGCGGCGTTCACGTCGAGCTGCTGGGTGCCGTCGGACGTCGCCGCGGGAGTCGCGGCGCTTCCCGGCCCGGCCGCCGCGCCGTGGCCGGGCGAGGAGCAGCCCGTACCGGCCAGCGCGAGGGCGGTCAGGCCGGGGAGCAGGAGGCGTCTGGTGAGCATGCGCACGTAGGTGTGACCTTCAGGTTGGGGGGTGGCCGTTACCGACAGGTAACGTGAAGGTGATCATGCCATGTGTGCACGGCTGTGGTCATCTTCGAGCCCGCCAACTCGCCTGCTGGGCAGGTACGTTGAAGCTTCACCTACGAGCGGCGCCGGACGCCTCCAGGGGCGCGGTACGCCGCCAGGGGTGGAGCTCCTCCAACTGGGCGGCCAGGTCGAGCAGTTGATGCTCGGCACCGGGTCGTCCGACGAGCTGGACGGAACCCGGCAGGCCCGAGGGAAGCGAGCCGAACGGCACGGCGAGGGCGGGCCGGCCGGAGAGGTTCCACGGCGGGGTCATCGGCGAGCAGGCGGTGTTCACCAGCATGTTGGCCAGCCAGCCGCGCTCGTGCCAGGCATCGGCCGCCGGGCCGCGTCGGGCGAGCGCGGGCGTGACCAGCACGTCGTACTTCTCGAAGAACGGGTCCAGCCGCTGATTCAGCGCTGCCCGGTGGTCGGTGCCGAGCATGCCGAGCCGTCCGGCGAGGCGTCCGATCGCCGCGTGGCGCCGGGTGCGGGGCGCGAGCAGCCGCACATCGAGCCCCCGGGCGTCCTGCGCGGTGCCGGCGGTCCAGCGGGCCAGGATGGTGGTCCCGAAGGAGAGGGGGTAGGGCGGGTGGGCGGTCGCCAGGCGGTGGCCGGCCCCGGCGAGGGCCCGCGCGGCCTGGCGGGCGAGCCGTGCGTAGTCCGCGCCGACCCGGACTCCCGCTATGGGGCTGCGGGTTGAGAAGGCGATGTCGAGGCCGGGGCTCTCCCCGGTCGGTGCGCCCTCGCCGACGTCCCTGGCCGGTTCGCCCGCCAGCACCGAGAACATCAGCCGCGCGTCCGCCGCCGTCGTCGCGAGCGGGCCGTTCTCCGACATGCCGAACCAGCCGCCACCGAGGTCCAGGGGCACCCGCCCGGTGCCCGGCTTGAGACCGATGAGGCCGCAGTGCGCGGCGGGAATGCGCAGCGAGCCCATGCCGTCGTTGCCGAGCGCGATCGGCACGAGGCCCGCCGCCACCGCGGCCGCGCTGCCCCCGGACGAGCCGCCCGCCGTGCGGGAGGGGTCCCAGGGGTTGCGGGCGATGCCGTGCACCCCGTCCGTGGTGCCGAAGACGCACAGTTCCGGTACATGGGTGAGGCCGACCACCACCGCGCCCGCCGCGCGGAGCCGGGCGACGGTGACATGGTCCTCGGCGGCGGGTGTCGCAGGCGTGGCCGCGGAACCGTTGCGGGTGCTCTCGCCGCGTACCGGCAGATTGTCCTTGACGGCCACGGGCACGCCCGCGAGCGGCAGTCGGTCGAGATCCGCCCGCGCGCCGACCGCGTCCGCCTCCTCCAGGGCGGCGGCCGCACGCACCACGCGGAACGCGCCGACGCGGCCGTCCACCGCGGCGATCCGGGCCAGATGGCCGGCGACCACCTCGCGGGGCGTGGCCTCCTTGCGGCGTACCGCCTCGGCCATGTCGACGGCGGTCCGGCCTGCCCACTGGGTCACGGTGGCTCCTCGCTGCTGGCTTGGTCACGAAGGCTGAGGAGGTCACTGTGTATGTCCCGTGCGGGTTCTGTCGATACCGCGATCTTCAGTCAGCCCAACTGGGCGTCCAGAAAAGGGGGTTGGCTTGGTGGCGCTGTGCGAAATGGCCGCGCAGGGCCATGAGCGCGGGGTGGGGGTTGTCGCGGTGCCAGATCAGGGAGTGCGGGTAGACCGGCGTCGGGTCGACGAGCGGAATGCGCCGCAGGCCCTGATCGGCGGGCCAGGCGAACCGGGTCTGTTCGCCGACGAGGGTCGCAAGGGCCGGGGAGTCGGCGATCGTGTCGAGCAGCGGCTCGGTGCCGAAGTCGGGGCCGGTCGCCTCGATGGTGAGCCCGAACGCGGTGGCGAGGTCTTCGTAGTACGCCGCCCACTCCGTACCGGAGACCAGGCCGGGCATCCAGATCCGGTGTCCGGCGAGCTCGGCGGGTGTGACCGAGCGGGCGGTGGCGAACGCGTGGCCCGGTCCGGTCAGGAGCTGTACGGGCTCGTCGTGGACCCGGGCGGTCCCGATCCCCTCGGGCAGCTGCCGCTCGGGCAGGGTGACCGCGCGGAAGGATGCGTCGATCGTGCCGGAAAGGACCGCGGCGAAGGCGGCGTCCGCGTCGAAGAGGGTCACCACGTCGAGCTCGGTCCCGGGGCGCGCGCGGTGGAAGTCGCGCAGCAGGTCGGCGGGCGCGAGACGACGCCCGATCACGTCGACGCGCAGCGCGCGGCGGCCGGGCCGGACCGAGGCGGCCGCCCGCTCCTCGGCCCGCAGCAGGGCCCGGGCGTGGGGCAGGAACGCCTGCCCGTCCATGGTGGGACGGGCCCCGCGCGGGGTACGTGTGAACAGCCGCACACCGAGCTCCTTCTCCAGCGAGGCGATGCGCTTGGAGACGGCCTGCTGGGTGATGGCGAGGTCGGCGGCGGCCTGCTGGAACTGGCCCGCGTCCGCGACGGCGACACAGGTGCGTACGGCGTTGAGATCCACGGTGGGCGACCCTAGTGCACAATTTCTGGTTGTGGCTCGGCGTCCGGATGGTTGTTTGACCGGTGCACGGGCCGGCCGCTTTGATCTCGCTGGTCAACGCGAGGTTGTTCGGCAGGGGCGGCGAAGGGTGTGCGGGGCATGGCGGGCAGACGGTCCCTTGGGCGGCAGTTCGGGTGGCTGTGGGCCGCGTACGGGGTGAGTACGGTCGGCACGATGCTGGCGTTCGACGCGCTGCCGATCATCGCGATCCTCGTGCTGCACGCCGGGCCGGCCGCCGTGTCGGCGCTTGCCGCCACCGGGCTCGCGGTGGGGGCCGCGCTCGCGGTGCCGCTCGGCCCGTGGGTGGAGTTCCGCCGCAAGCGGCCCGTGATGATCGCGACGGACCTGATCCGGTTCGCGACCCTGCTGAGCATCCCCGCCGCGTTCGCGCTCGGCCTGCTCGGTTTCGTCCAGCTCGTGGTCGTGTCGGTCGTCGTCGGCGCTGCCGACCTCACCTCCAGGGCGGCGAGCGGCGCCTGCCTCAAAGCGCTCGTACCGCCTGAGGACCTGCTCGTCGCGAACGGCCGGTTCGAGTCCACCAGCTGGACCGCCACCATGATCGGCCCGCCGCTCGGCACGGCCGCGATCGGACTGTTCGGGCCGGTCACCACGGTGACGGCCGACGCGGTGAGCTATCTGCTCTCGGCCCTGGGAATCCGGGCGATCGGCGGGAAGGAGGAGCCTCCGCCGCAGCGCGCCGCCGCATCGTCGATGCGCGGGCCGGGGCGGGGCGAGCTGCTCGAAGGGTGGCGGTTCATCCTGGCGCACCCGGCGCTGCGCCCGCTGTTCTTCAACGCGGCCCTGAACAACGGCCTGATCATGGCGACCGCGCCGCTGATGGCCACGCTGATGCTCGGCCCCCTCGGGTTCGCGCCCTGGCAGTACGGGCTCGCGTTCGGCGTCCCGTGCATCGGCGGGCTCATCGGCTCCCGGCTCGTGCGCCGGCTCGTCGCGCGGTTCGGGCAGCACAAGGTCATGTTCGCGTCCGGGGCGTTGCGCGCGTGCTGGGTGCTGTGGCTCGCGTTCGTCGGCCCCGGCGCCGCCGGCCTCGTGCTCGTCGTTCTCGTCGAGCTCGGGCTGATCACGTGCTGCGGGATCTTCAACCCGCTGCTCGCCACGTACCGCCTCGAACAGACCGGGACGGACCGGGTGGCCCGCACCCTGTCCGCCTGGTCCGTCACCACCAAGGTCACCATCGCCGCCATGACCGCCCTGTGGGGCGTGCTGGCCGGCCTGACCGGACCGCGCACCGCGATCGCCGCCGCAGGTGTCCTCATGCTCGCGACCCCGCTCCTGCTTCCCCGCCGGGCCCGCACGGCGATGCGGGAGGGGGAGCCCGCACCGAGCGGCGCCTGACCTCCCTCCCGCGTCGGTCGGCATCAGCGACCGCTGAACTCCCGCAGATCCGCGTTGAGTCGCTCGGCATGCGTCACGTACAGGCCGTGGCCCCCGTTCTCGTACAGCTTGAAGGTGCTGCCGGGGATGAGGGCGGCGGCGCGGCGGCCGGTGAGGTCGATGGGGGCGGAGGCGTCCTGGTCGCCGTGGATCACCAGCGTGGGGACGTCGAGCTTCCGGACCTCGGGAGCCATCTCCAGTGTCTCCAGGTTGGCCACGAGGGCGGTCGCGCCCCGGGCGGTGGCGCCGTGACAGTCCTGGATCACCTTCTGGACGTACGCGGCCGAGACGTCGTTGCCGGGCAGGCCGAGGGCGAAGTAGGCGTCGCCGCCGGTCGCGAAGAACTCGGCGCGGTCCCTGCGGAACGTCTCGTTGGCCGCGGCGATCGCCTCGGCGGGCAGCCCCTCCGGGTTGTCGTCGCCGCGCACGATGCCCGGCGCCATGCCGGCCACCAGAACGAGCCGCGCCACCCGCCCGCTGCCGTGCCGGGTCAGATACCGCACCGCCTCGGTCGCGCCGAGCGAGTGCCCGATCAGGGTGACGTCGCGCAGGCCGAGGTGGTCCAGGAGCGAGCCGAGGTCGTCCGCGAGCGTGTCGAGGTCGAACCCGCCCCAGACGTCCTCCGACTTGCCGTGCCCGCGCCGGTCGAGGCCTATGCAGCGGTAGCCCTCGGCGGCGAGCGGGAGCATCTGGAACTCCCACATCTCGGTACCGAAATAGGCGCTGTTGACGAAGACGAGGGTGGGTCCGTCGGCCGGTCCGTAGTCGATGAAGTGGAGCTTGGTGTTGTCGGTGGCGGTGGTGAAGTACGGCATGTGCATCTCCCCGTCGTGTGATGTGACCGGCCGCTGCGGTGCGGCGTGTTCCTACTGTGGCCCGGGGTGGGGGCCGTGCGCGATTACGTGCGGGGTAATGGCTTTCGCCGAGCCGCTGCCAGTCCACTCAACGTGAGGTGGCCTTGGTGGGACGCCGCCCGCTGTCACTAGGTTCTCGGCATGCGCTTTCACGTGGTCGACGCCTTCACCGACCGTCCGTTCTCCGGGAACCCCGCCGGTGTGTGTCTCCTGCCCGCCGGACCGTGGCCGCCCGAGGCGTGGATGCAGCGCGTCGCGGCCGAGATGAATCACTCGGAGACCGCGTTCGCCCTGCCGCTGCCCGGCTCCGACGAGGCCGACTGGGCCATCCGCTGGTTCACCCCGCTCGTCGAATCCAAGCTGTGCGGCCACGCCACCCTGGCCACGGCGCACGTGCTGCGTACGGAACGGGGGCTGCTCGGCGCCGTCCGGTTCCGCAGCCTGCGGTATGGGACCCTCGTCACGCACGCCGACGCGCAAGGCGGCATCACCCTGGACTTCCCGGCCGCTCCGAGCAGTCAAGTGCCCGTCCCCACAGGCCTGTTGGAGGCCTTGGGGGTCGGGCCCGAGGCGACGTTCCATTGCGCCGCGCTCGGCGATCTGCTGACGGTGCTGCCCTCCGAGGACGTGGTGCGCACGGTGAATCCCGACCTGGAGGCTGTGGCCGCACTGACGCGCCGCGAGGATCTGCGCGCCGTCATCGTCACCGCCCCCGCGGCCGGGCCCGGACTCGGGTACGACTTCGTCTCCCGCTTCTTCGCGCCGGCCAGGGGCATCGACGAGGACCCGGTCACGGGCAGCGCCCACACCGTGCTCGCCCCGTACTGGTCGGCGCGGCTCGGCCGCGACCGCCTCACCGGCCTGCAGGCCTCGGCCCGCACGGGCCTCGTCCGCACCGCGCTGCACGGCGACCGCGTCCACCTCACGGGCGAGGCGGTCACGGTCCTCGACGGCACCTTGCACACCCCTCCGTTGGTCATGGGGTAGGCGGGTCGTCAGTCGCGGGGGAGGGGGCGTACTGCGCGGCGCCGTTGCCGAGGGACCAGTCGACCGACTCGTTCTCGCAGAGGGTGACGAATACGTTGCGGGGCTCGGTGCCCGCGTACGCGTGGGCCAGCTCGGCGATCCGTCGGTAGAGCGCCCGCTTCCGGTCGGGCGTCCGCCCGGCGCGCAGGGTGATCGCGACGTACACGATGCCGTGGTCGCGGGGGACGCCGAGGTAGTTGTCGTAGCGCAGGGTGCTGCGGGTCCCGTCGTGCCCGGTCAGGACCTGGAACCGGTCGTCGGGCGGGATGCCGATCGTCTCGACCAGGGCGTCGTGCACGGCACGGCCGAGCGCGTCGAGACGACCGCTGTCGGTCCCCAGCGCGTCGATGCGGACGAACGGCATGTCGGGCTCCCCCTTGGGAAATTGAGGCCTGGATCCGGGTGTCGTCGTGATGGCGACATCGACTGTACATACTAGTAGGTACAGCTCGGGTATCGAAAGGGGGCCTCGCCCGGCGGCAAGGCCCCTGATGGAGTGTCAGAAGACCGAGAGGCCCGTCAGGGTCGTGAAGCGGTCCAGGGCGGCGACTCCCGCCACCGAGTTGCCGCGTTCGTCGAGGCCCGGGCTCCAGACGCAGATCGTGCAGCGTCCGGGGACGACGGCGATGATGCCGCCGCCGACGCCGCTCTTGCCGGGCAGGCCCACACGGTGGGCGAAGTCGCCGGCCGCGTCGTAGGTGCCGCAGGTCAGCATGACCGCGTTGATCTGCTTGGCCTGGCTGCGGGTGAGCAGGGACGAGCCGTCGGCCAGTATCCCGTGCCGGGCCAGGAACCCGGCGGCCCGTGCCAGGTCGGCGCAGGACGCGTCCAGGGAACACTGGCGGATGTACTGGTCGAGGAGGAGCGGGACCGGGGTCCTGATGTTGCCGTACGACGCCATGAAGTGGGCGAGGGCGGCGTTGCGGTCGCTGTGGGAGGCCTCGGACGTGGCGACCTGCTCGTTGAAGTCGAGGCCGGCGTTGCCGGACTCGGCACGAAGGAAGGTGCGCAGCGTGTCGGCCGCGGTGCCGGTCAGGGCCTGGAGGCGGTCGGTGACGACCAGGGCGCCCGCGTTGATGAACGGGTTGCGCGGGATGCCGGCCTCGTACTCCAGCTGCACCAGGGAGTTGAACGGGTTGCCGGAGGGCTCGCGGCCGACGTGCTCCCACAGCTCCTCACCCTCGCGGGAGAGGCACAGCGCGAGGGTGAAGACCTTGGTGATGGACTGCGTGGAGAAGGGGTGCTGCCAGTCGCCCACCCCGTACACCGTGCCGTCGACCTCGGCGACGGCCATGCCGAAGCGCTGCGGGTCGGCCGAGGCGAGGACCGGGATGTAGTCGGCCGGGCGGCCGCGGCCCGGCGTGGCCGCGATCTCGGTGGCGATGCGGTCCAGGACCGACTGGAAGGACGAGGACACGCTCAACTTGCTCCGGATTCCTGCGGCGCTGCACGACTGCAACACCCTACGACAGGGGTCGTGCGGCGGTGCGCAGGTGGCGGGGCGGCGTCCGCCGGGGGCCCGGCCTCGCAGGGGATCGCGGAGAGGGACCCGCACAACCCCGGGCGCCCCGAGCGTCCGCATACCCGGTCCGGGCCCGGTCGCCTGTCGCGGGCGAGCGGCGGGTAGGAAGTCGTTACGTTGGGGCCCAACAGCCATACCCGGGGAGTTCCGATGCCCGTATCCACGCTGCCGCTCAACCCCGTCCGCGGCCCGCGCGGCCTTCCGCCGCTGGGCAATCTCCTCGCCTTCGGGAAGGATCCCCTGGGTTTCCTGACCCGGCTGCGCGACGACTTCGGGGATGCCGTGACATGGTCCCTCGGGCCGAGGCGCAGCCTGTTCATCTCGCACCCCGGGCACATCCGTGAGCTGCTCGCGGCGCGTGAGGACACGTACGAGATCCTCGAAATCGGCTGGGCGTTCCGGCAGATCACCGGGCAGAGCGTCCTTCTCAGCAAGGGCGACGACTGGCGGCGCAAGCGCAATCTGGTCCAGCCGACCGTCCGGCCGCGCCAGGTCCGTTCGTACGCCGGGGCCATGGTCGAGTGCGCCGGAACGGCGGCCGACGGATGGCGTGACGGCGCGCGGATCGACGTCCGCCAGGAGATGGCGCTGATCACCCAGAGGATCGTCCTGCGCACCCTGTTCGGCAGCGATCTCGGGCAGCAGAGCGAGGCCCTGGGCGGTGCCATGGACGTAGCCGAGCAGGCGGTGGGCGCCGAGCTGCGCGGCATCGGCCTCTTCCTGCCCGGCTGGGTACGCACCCCGTCCCGGCGGCGCCTGCTCGCGGCGGTGGCCGCCATCGACGGCGAAGTGCACCGGCTCATCAGTGAGCGACGAGACCGGACCGGCGCCGGAGGGGACCAGGCTCGGGCCGCCGAAAAGCGCGACGACCTGCTCACCCGGCTCCTCGCGGCCCGCGACGAAGAGGGCCGCCCGCTCTCGCCCAAGGAGGTGCGCAACGAGGCCGTCACTCTCTGGGCCGCCGGACACGAAACGACCTCCACGGCGCTGACCTGGGCATTCCACCTGCTCGCCCGTGCGCCCGAGGCCCGCGCCCGCCTCGATGCCGAGCTCCGGGAGGTGCTGGCCGGGCGCCCGCCCGCCATCGACGACTACGAGCGCCTCACCTGGACCCAGCAGATCATCAAGGAGGCGATGCGGCTCTACCCGCCGGTGTGGCTCATCCCCGCTGTCGCCCGCGAAGGCGCCACGCTGGGCGGCACCCGCATCCCGGCCGGAACCATCGTCTGGTGCAGCACGTGGACCACGCACAGGGACCCCCGCTGGTTTCCGGAGCCCGACCGGTTCCGCCCGGAACGCTGGGACGCCGACGCCCCCGACGTGGTGCCCGACCACACCTGGTACCCGTTCGGCGGCGGCCCGCGCACCTGTCTCGGCGCCCGCTTCGCCCAGGTCGAGGCGGCCCTGGTGCTCGCCACGCTCGCCCAGCGCTTCCACCTCGACCTGCCCGGCACGGAGGTACCCCCGCGCGCGGGCCTGCTCCTGCAACCCGCCACCCCCCTCCACGCGACCCTGCGAGGTGTCAACTGGCAAGCAGATCAATCCGGTTGACCCGGCGAACCGTATTTCGGATGCCGGACCGGACCCGTCCCGGCTAGGGTGATCCCGTCCAGGTGCGCAGGCAGCGGTTACTTCTTTGGTTGAGCGCCTCCGGGCGTCCGGGTTCGAACCCCGCACACCGCACGCCGCCCTGATCTCTGGACACGAACTCGGCCCCCTCGCTCACCAGCGGCGGGGGCTTCGTGCTGCGTGGACCGAGGGCCCCTGATGTGCCTTGCACCGCTGGCACTCCCATCATTCTCTGACTATGGTCAGACAATGGACGCAGGGCAGATCGAGCAGGTGCGCCGCTTCAACCGCACCGTCACCGAACGCGTGGGGGTGCTCCACGACCGCTACCTCGGCCGCGACCGCCCCATCGGCGAGGCCCGGCTTCTCTGGGAGATCGGCGAGCAGGGGCAGGACGTACGGGGGCTGCGCGAGCGCCTCGGGCTCGACTCCGGGTACGTCAGCCGGCTGCTGCGCTCCCTGGAGAGCGACGGGCTCGTGACGGTCGAGCCGCAGCCCCGGGACCGGCGGGTGCGCACCGTCAGACTCACCGACGCGGGCCGCGCGGAGCGCGCCGTGCTCGACCGGCGCAGCGACGAGCTGGCGGGCTCCCTCATCGAGCCGCTCAACACCGCCCAGCGTGCCCGGCTGGTCGCCGCCATGGCCGAGGTCGACCGGTTGCTGACCGCGGCGACGGTCATGGTGGACGCCGTCGACCCGGACGGTCCCGACGCCAAGGACTGTCTGCGCGCGTACTTCACCGAGTTGCAGGAGCGCTTCGACACGGGTTTCGACCCGGCGATGAGCCTGCTGCCCGACGCCGGTGAACTCCGGCCTCCGCACGGCCTGTTCCTCGTGGCCCGGATGCACGGCGAGCCCATCGGGTGCGCCGGTCTGAAGCTGCCGGCCGCCGCCCCGGCCGAGATCAAGCGCATGTGGGTGGCGCCCGCCGCCCGGGGCCTCGGCCTCGGCCGCCGCTTCCTGGCCGAGCTGGAGGCCCGGGCCGTCGAGCACGGCCGCGACGTACTGCGCCTGGACACCAACAAGGCGCTCAGTGCGGCGATCGGCCTGTACCACTCGTGCGGCTTCGAGGAGGTTCCCGCCTTCAACGACGAGCCCTACGCCCACCATTGGTTCGAGAAGCACATCCCCGGGCCCTCGTCTCGCTGAGGTCGCGCCGGGCCGGTCCTGCCCCTGTTCCATCGAACGCCCTGGAGTGTGAGACGTGAGTCGCTTCCGTCATGAGCAGTACTGCGCCGCGATCGTGGAACAGACCGAGCTGTTGAGGTCCCGCATCGAGGGGGCGGACCTGACGGTGGACGTACCGTCCTGCCCCGGTTGGAACGTCGGCCAGTTGCTGCGGCATCTCGGGGGTGCCCAGCGGTGGGCCGAGGAGGTGGTGCGGACCCGCGCGGCGGGGCCCGTACCGGACGCGCACTTCCGTGACCTGTCCGCCTACACCCACGAGGACCCCGCCGTGGTCGGGCCCTGGCTCGTCGAAGGCGCCGAACGGCTGGCGCGGACGCTGCGCGAGGCCGGGCCCGACGCACCGCTGTGGACGCCGGTGCCCGACGGCACTCCCGCGTTCTACGCCCGCCGCTTCACGCATGAAACGGCCGTCCACCGCGCCGACGCGACGCTGGCCCTGGGCGCCGAGTACACCCTCGACGAGGCGGTCGCCGCCGATGCCATGGACGAGTGGATGGAACTCGGCTCCCTGCCCTTCCACTTCGAGGTGCACCCCTGGATGCGCGAGCTGCTCGGTGAGGGCCGGACCATCCAACTCATCGCAAGCGACGGCCAGTTGGAGAACGGATCGGCATGGCTGGTAGATCTCACGGGCGAGACCATCAGCTGGCGTCGGGCGCACGAGAAAGCCGCCGTCACGGTGCGCGGCCCGCTGACCGAGCTGCTCCTGGCCGTCTACAGGCGACGCCCCGTCCCTGGAGAGCGCCTCGATGTGCTGGGCGATGCGAAGCTGCTCGACTTCTGGCTGGAGCGCGTCAGCTTCGGGTAAGCCGGGTGGCGGACGCCGATACGGGCTGGAGGCATCGGCGTCGCCGCGTGGCCGAACGGCCGGGCCCTCAGCCGCGCTGCGCCGCGACCAGTTCCGCCGCCTCCTCGTCCGTGGCCACCGAGGGCGGGGAGCCCTCCAGCGGCTTGCGGGCCGTCTCCTTCATGGCGAGCGCGGCCACCAGGCCGACCAGACCGGCCAGCATCGTGTAGAACGCGGGCATCAGGTCGTTGCCGGTGGCTCCGATCAGACCCTGGACCACCAGCGGCGTCGTGCCGCCGAACAGCGACACCGAGATGTTGAACCCGATGGACAGGGAGCCGTAACGGATCGCCGTCGGGAAGAGCGCGGGCAGCGCCGAGGACATGGTGCCCAGGTAGCAGACCAGGGCGAGGCCGAGGGCGAGGAGGCCGGCGAAGACCGCGGCCGTACCGCCCTGCTTGATCAGCAGGAAGCTGGGCACCGCGAGCACGATGAAGCCCAGCGAGCCGCCGATGAGGACCGGCCTGCGGCCCACCCGGTCGGAGAGCCGGCCGACGGAGTTGATGAGCGCCATCAGGACGATCATCACGATCACGATGGACATCAGCCCGCCGGTCTCGTCGAAGCCGAGCGTCGAGAGGTACGTCGGCATGTACGACAGGAGCATGTAGTCGGTGATGTTGAACGCGGCGACCAGCGCCAGGCACAGCAGCATCGCCCGCCCGTTGCCGAAGACGATGCGCTTGAACGGCACCTTCTCGTGCTCGGCGGCGGGGGAGCCCGCCTCCTCCAGCTTCTTGAACGCGGGTGACTCGTCGAGCTTCAGACGCAGGTAGAGGCCGACGATCCCGAGAGGACCCGCCACCAGGAACGGGATCCGCCAGCCCCACTGCTGCATCGCGTCGTCGCTGAGCAGCAGGGTGAGAGCGGTCACGAGGGAGGCGGCCACGGTGTAGCCGATCAGCGTGCCGAACTCCAGGAACGAGCCCCAGAACCCGCGGCGCTTGTCCGGCGCGTACTCCGCGATGAAGGTTGCGGCCCCGCCGTACTCGCCGCCGGTCGAGAAACCCTGCACCATGCGGCAGAGGATCAGCAGGACGGGCGCCCAGACGCCGATGGTCGCGTAGCTCGGGATCAGGCCGATGGACAGCGTCGCCGCCGCCATCATGATCATGGTGAGGGCCAGGATCTTCTTCCGGCCGACCCGGTCGCCGAGCGGCCCGAAGAACATGCCGCCCAGCGGCCTCACCAGGAACGCCGCGGCGAACGTCGCCAGTGACGCGATGACCTGCATGGTGTCGCCGGCGCCGGAGAAGAAGACCTTGCCGATGATCACGGCGAGGTAGGAGTACACCCCGAAGTCGAACCACTCCATGGCGTTGCCCAGCGCCGTGGCCTTGACCGCGCGCTTGACGGCGGCCTCGTCCGTGACGGTGATGTCCGAGCGGCGCAGTACCGGATTGCGTCTGCGGTGGACCGCCCGGAACAGCGAACGGTGCCTGGCTACTGCCTCGGGCGGATGATCCTCGGTGCTCAGCACGCGGCGTCTCTCTCATTCGGTGGTTTCGGCGACAGAAGGGTGCGCCCTACATGGAACTACCTCGGTGCGACGCGGTTGCGCGGCGAAAGTCCCCACTCGCCGGACCAAAGCCCCGGGGCGGTCCCGGGGCCGGGGTCCCCAATCGCAGCAAAAGGGGACTTCCGGAGCCGGGGTGCCGAAGGGTGGGACGCGGGCCGAACTCCGCGGAATTCCAGTGGAGTTCTCGACTCCCGGCACTGGATATCCCGACGTCCGGCCCTGCGAATGAGGGCACGTATTTCCGGCCACGCACAACCCGAGTCGCGCTGCACACAAAGACGAGCGTGACGCGACACATCCGCGCCACGCTCGCCACACTCGGCTCTCGGCCGACGCCTCAGTCCTTCAAGACGTCCTTGGCCTTCTCCTTGGCCTGGCGGGCATCACCCTTGGCCTGGTCGATACGCCCTTCCGCGGTCCGGCGCTCATTGCCGACCATGCGCCCGAGCGCTTCCTTCGCCTTGCCCTTGGCCTGCTCGGCCTTTGCCTTGGCCTTCTCGTCGCGCGACATGGAAATACCTCCACATGCGGTCGATCGCGTAATCCGACATAGGTACGCATCGCCGTTCCGGCGGATCTTAAACAGGCGGACTACACAAAAGATGGCGGCGTCTCGGCCAGGGCCCGCAGGGCCTGGGTGGTGAAGTCGTCGAGGGGATAGAACAGCTCGATGGCCAGTTCCGACAGCGTCACGTCGGCCGGGGCCCCGAACGTGGCCATGGTGCCGAACAGGGACAGCTCGCCGAACGGGGTGCGGACCCGCAGCGGCACCTGGATCGGGCCCGGCCGCGCTTCCGGCTCCCGGGGCTCGGCCGTGTCCTCGCCCGGGAGCGCCGGGTAGCCGCTCACCTCCTCGTACAGCGTCCGGAGATCCCCTTCCGCCTCGCCGCGACCGTCGTTGTGGGCAACACCTTGTCCTGTGTGGCACTCGTCCTCCTGGCGTTCACGGACGTCGTGCCGCTCACCGGCCTGGGCCGCGGGTTCATGGTGATCGGAGCGGCGGTCGTCGCGGTCTTCGCCGAGTTCGAGCTCGTGGGCCTCCGGCGTTCCTCGCCCCGATCCTGAACTGCCGCTCGCCGCCTGCCACTTCGGCCGGATCGCACCGCTGTCGCAGGCGGCCGGTGCGGCGCATGCTGGTGGTGAGGGCGGGGGAGGGGATGGCCGTGGTGCGCGATACGGGCCGGGCGGGGCGATCCGTACTGTCGGCCGCGCTGCTCACGGTCGGTGGCTGGGTGCTGCGCGTGGTGGGGTTCGGCTGCGCGGTCGTCGGATTCGCCCGCTGGAAGTCCGCTTTCCGGACCGGCCCCTATGTCGAGCATCCCGCCTGGTGGCAGACGTACGTGCTCTTCCCGCTCCTCCTGGCCGGCGGTGGCCTGCTCTTCCTGCTCGGCCAGCAGGCGGGGGTGCAGGGCCGACGCCGGCGCGCGGCTCCCGTGCGCGCTGCTGAACTGGCCGCGGGGTCGTTCGTCCTCTACCTGCGTTCCTTCGAGGACGACCGGCGCCGGGCCGGACTCGAGGAGTCCCGCGTGCGGGGCATCGGCAGCGTCTTCTCGTTCCTGTACGTCTCCGGGCTGACCGAGGAGGAGCAGCTGACCCGGGTGCTGGCGCCGGTCGCCCCGGTCGTCGCCGTCGGTGAACCGGGCGAACGCCTCCCGCTGGCGGGGGCACGCCGGTTCTATCTGCCGCTGGACGACTGGCAGGGCACCGTCAGCCAACTCATGGGCAGAGCCCGGCTCGTGGTGCTCACGGCCGGGCTGACCGCGGGGGTCCTGTGGGAGATCGGCGAGGCCGCCCGCAAGCTGCCGCCGGAACGTCTCGTCGTCCTGGTGCCGATGGGTCCGGGCGAGTACGACACGTTTCGCGACCGGGCCCGTGCGGCGATGCCCGGGCGGCCGGACGGCACCCCGTACCTCGAACTCCCCGACTGGCCGCCGGAGCGCACCGGCGAACCCGTCCAGGAGACGGTGTTCAAGGGGGCGATCTGGTACGGGACCGGGGGCGAGCCCCACTTCGTGGGGCTGGCCGCGTCGGGCCGGCGTCCACCACCCCTGCGCTCCCGGGTCCGGGCCCACCTCGAAGGGGGCCTGCGTCCCGTCATCGACCGCGCTCGCCCTGGTCGGCACCGGTAGCCGGTCCACCGTGTTCGCTCATCCAACGCCCAGCAAAAGCGGGCTGGTCGAGCCCCTCGGTCCATCGATCAGACCGCCTGGAGCTGGGCCAGCGTCCGGCGCAGTTCCTCGCGCAGGGTGCGTCCCGCCGCCTCGGCGTCGCCCTCGGCGATGGTGTCCACCAGGGCGGCATGCTCGGCCTCCGAGTGGTCCGGCTCTTTGGTCCGCAGGTCGAGGAGCTCCACCAGGTCGATCAGGCCCTGGCGCAGCGCGGGGACGAATTCGGTGAACAGGGCGGTGAGGACGGGATTGTGCGCTGCGGCGACCACGGCGGCGTGCAGGGCGATGTCGGCGTCGACGAACTCCGCGTTGCTGCCACTCAGGGCGCTGCTGCGCCCGGCAAGCGCCGACTTCATGGCGGTGAGGTCTTCTTCGGTACGGCGCAGGGCGGCCAGTTGGGCCGCCTCGACCTCCATGACCATACGGACCTCGTAGACATCGGCCACGGCCGCCCGGCGGAGCTGGGTGGACCAGTCCTCCTTGGGCTTGGTGGCGATGACGAAGACGCCGGAGCCTTGGCGCGCCTGTACGAACCCTGCCCCGGCCAGTGCGCGCAGGGCTTCGCGCACCGTCGAGCGTCCCACGCCGAGCATCTGCGCGAGGGAGGTCTCACCGGGGAGCTTCGTCCCGACGGGCCACTCCTCCCCGACGATCTGTTCGCGCAGCCGGTCGGTCGCCTGCTCGACCAGGGGAGTTGGCCGCAGAGCACTCAACGGCATCCGGGGTCACCTTCTTTCAGTTCTCAGGTTGTCTGAGGAGTTCAACTGTGGTTACTGTACCGGCATGTTGCTGCGCGAGCTTCTCCTCGGCCGCCGCTGCGGGGTCTGACACGACCGGCACCCCGCAGCGGGTGTCGGGCTGCGCCGGTCACCGCCTGGCCGACTGAAAGAAGCTCCGTCTCATGACTCCGTACCACGGCTTCGTCCGGCACGAGGATGTTTCCCGCGCTCCGCGCCCGTCCGCCGCCGTACCGCAGGACGCTCCCGCCTGGAATCCGCAGCGCCCGAGCGCGATGCCCCACCACCGGTACCGGCCCGCGCACGAGCGGGTCGCGCTTGCGCCGACCGACCGGACCTGGCCGTCGCGGCAGCTGAAGCGGGCCCCGCTGTGGGTGCCGGTCGACCTGCGCGACGGCAACCAGGCGCTCGCCGAACCCATGGACACCGAGCGCAAGCGCCGGATGTTCGACCTCCTGGTCTCCATGGGATTCAAGGAGATCGAGGTCGGCTACCCCTCGGCGAGCCGGACCGACTTCGATTTCGTACGCCATCTGGCGACGAGCGGCGCCGTGCCGGAGGACGTGACCATCTCCGTCTTCACCCCGGCCCGCCGCGATCTCATCGACCGTACCGTCGACTCCATCGAGGGGCTGCCGCGCACCTTGGTCCACCTCTACACCGCCACCGCGCCGGTGTGGCGGGATGTGGTTCTGGGGCGCTCCCGCACGGAGGTGCACCAGCTCATCCTCGACGCCGGGACCCATCTGATGCGGCGCGCCGGGCAACTGCGCGGCACGGACGTCCGGTTCGAGTTCTCCCCCGAGGTCTTCAACCTCACGGAGCCGGACTTCGTCCTGGAGGTCTGCGACAGCATGACCGAGCTGTGGGAGGCGAGCCCGGACCGCCCCGTGGTGCACAATCTGCCGGCCACGGTCGAGATCGCCACGCCCAATGTGTATGCGGACCAGATCGAGTACATGCACCGTCACCTGGCCCGGCGCGACTCGGTCATCCTGTCCGTGCACCCCCACAACGACCGGGGGACCGGTGTCGCCTGCGCCGAACTCGCGGTCCTGGCCGGGGCTCAGCGGGTGGAGGGCTGCCTCTTCGGCAACGGCGAGCGGACCGGGAACGTGGACCTGGTCACGCTGGCCCTCAACCTGTACGCGCAGGGTGTGAACCCGATGATCGACTTCTCCGACATCGACGCGGTGCGCGAGGTGGTCGAGCACTGCAACCGGCTGCCGGTCCACCCGCGCCATCCCTATGCCGGCGACCTCGTGCACACCGCCTTCTCCGGCACACACCAGGACGCCATCTCCAAGGGCATGGCCCACCACACGAAGCGGGCGGCGGAGCTGGGCGTGCCGGCGCAGGAGGCACCCTGGGAGGTCCCGTACCTGCCCATCGACCCAAGTGACATCGGGCGTACGTACGAGGAAGTCATCCGCATCAACTCCCAGTCGGGCAAGGGCGGTATCGCCCACCTGCTGCACACCCACCACGGCCTCGACCTGCCCAAGGCCATGCGTCCGGACTTCTCGCGCACCGTGCAGAGGGCCACCGACGCCAGCGGCCGGGAACTCTCCCACGAGGACCTGTGGGAACTGTTCCGTTCCACCTACATCACACCCGGTGTCGACGGCCGCCTCACCCTGGCGTCCTGGGAGACGGGCGAAGTGCGCCCGGGCGGGCACGAGTTCACCTGCCGCCTCCGTACGGGCGATGAGGAGCGCACGCTGCACGGCACCGGCAACGGGCCGTTGTCGGCCTTCACCGACGCCCTCGCGACGGCCGGAATCACGGTCGACATCCTCACCTACGCCGAGCACTCCACAGGCACCGGACCGGGCAGCCCCGCGGTCACCTATGCCGAATGCCGGGTGGGCGACGAGATCTGCTGGGGCGCGGGCTGGGACACCTCCATCCTCTCCGCGTCGGTCCACGCGGTCATGGCCGCCGTGAACCGTGCCGGCCGGGGCTGATCATGGACACGACTCCGGTGATCCGGGTACGGAACGTCGACATCGTCCGCGACGGCAATCCCATCCTGCGCGACGTGTCGCTGACCGTGCGGCCAGGAGAACGCTGGGCGCTGCTCGGCGCCAACGGCGCGGGCAAGAGCACACTGCTCAGCCTGCTGGGGGCGCTCGTGCATCCCACCCGGGGCACGGTCGAGGTCCTGGGGCACGCACTGGGCCGGGTCGACATGCGCCACCTGCGCACGTACATCGGCCATGTCGACCCACGGCATGCGCTGCGCACTCCGCTCAGGGTCCGAGACGTCGTGCTGACCGGGCTGACGAATACGAGTGAGTGGGTGCCGCGCTGGACGCCCACGGCGGAGCAGGCCGAGCGGGCCGAGGAACTCATCGCCCTGCTCGGCCTCGGCGAACGCCGCGAGGCGCGGTGGCCGACCCTGTCCCAGGGGGAAAGGGGCCGGGCGCTGATCGCCCGAGCCCTCATGCCCGGGCCCCGGCTGCTCCTGCTCGACGAACCGGCGACCGGTCTCGACGTCGCCGGACGGGAGCAGCTCATCGAGCGCATCGACGCGCTCCAACTCGTGGACCAGCAGCTGTCGTCGGTCCTGGTCACCCACCACCTGGAGGAGCTCCCGCCGGGCACGACCCATGTGCTGCTCCTGCGCGAGGGCCGCGCACTGGCCTCCGGCCCGGCGGAGGACGTCCTGACCAGCGACCGGGTGAGCACGTGCTTCGCCCACCCGATCCACCTCACCCGCACGGACGGCCGCTGGAATGTGCGGGCGGGGCGCGCGGCTCGGGAACGGGTGGGTTGACGGGGCCGGCCGAGGGGCGCCCGGAGCCGCCCGGACCGGCGGGCCACGGTCGCAAAACGGTTTGACGGGCGGCGGCGTCCGACGGTGGGATGGCGACCCATGAGCGCAGAGCAGATGCACCCGGGCCAGCACCCCCTGGACGACGATCTCGTACGGGCGCTGATCGCCGGGCAGTTGCCGCGGTGGGCCGGGCTCGCGGTGGAGCGGGTTCCGTCCGGCGGGACCGTCAACGCCATGTATCGCCTGGGCGACGACATGGTCGTACGGCTGCCGCTGGTCGAGGGCGGGGCCTCGGACGTGTCGCTGGAGCAGGAGTGGCTGCCCCGTCTCGCGCCCCTGCTGCCCACCTCCATTCCCGAGGTGGCCGGCTTCGGACGGCCCGCCGAGGGGTATCCGTGGCCGTGGTCGGTGTATCGGTGGCTCGATGGGATGATCCCCCAGGCCGGAGCGCTCGCCGAGCCCTCGCTCCTTGCCGAGGATCTCGCCGGGTTCGTGACCGCGATGCGGAGCATCGATCTGCCGGGAGCCCCAACTGCCCATCGTGGAGGCCCACTTGGCACGCTCGACACCGAAACCCGCGCCGCGATCCAGCGACTGCGTGCCGTCCCGGAGGAGGGCATCGACTGCGATGCCGTGACGGCCGTATGGGAGGACGCCCTGCGGGCCCCGGACTGGGACGGCCCGCCGGTGTGGCTGCACGCCGATCTCATGCCGGGCAACCTCCTGGTGGACGCGGGAAGGCTCACCGCGGTGATCGACTTCGGGTGCCTGGGGATGGGCGACCCGGCCTGCGATCTGTTCCCCGCGTGGAACCTGCTCCCGGCCGATGCGAGGGACGTCTTCCGCGCGGCCGTCGACGTGGATGACGCGACCTGGAACCGCGGCCGGGCGCGGACCCTCTCCCAGGCGCTGATCGCACTGCCCTACTACCGCACGACGAACCCGGCGATGGCCCACAACGCCCGTTATGTGATTCGCGAGGTGATGGGTGGGTAACTCGCAGTGCCTGTACGGGAGTTGAACGCATACGGACGTGCCCTGGGCGGTCGACGACCTGTCCAGGGCACGGCACGGCTGCTCAGCCGAGCGGCTTCTCCAGTACGGACTTGCGGTGGCTGAACGTCTCGATCGAGTAGCGGCCGTGGTAGCTGCCCATGCCGCTCTCGCCGACCCCGCCGAACGGCAGGTCGGAGACGGTCAGATGGGCGAGCGGCAGGCCGAACCCGAGCCCTCCGGACGACGTCTCGGCGGCCAGGCGCTCGCGCGTGGTGTCCGAGTCGGTGAAGGCGTACAGGGCCAGCGGCTTGTCTCGGTCGTTGATGAACTCGATGGCCTCGTCGAGGCCCGGCACGGTGACGACCGGCAGGATCGGTCCGAAGATCTCCTCCTGCATCACCGGTGACTTGGGGTCGACGTCGGCCAGGACGGTGGGCGCGATGTACTGGGTGGCCCGGTCGGTGGCACCGCCGGTCACGGCACGGCCGGAGTCGAGCAGCGAGCTGAGCCGGTCGAAGTGCCGCTCGTTGACGATCCGGCCGTACTCCTTCGAACTCTGCGGATCGGCGCCGAAGAGTGCCTCGACGGCGCGGGCGAACAGGGGCTCAAGAGCCCGTGCGGTCTCCGGGTCGGTCAGGACGTAGTCGGGCGCGACGCAGGTCTGGCCGGCGTTGAGGAACTTGCCCCGGGCCAGCCGGTCGGCGACCACGGACAGGTCGGCGCCGCGGTCGACGAACGCCGGGGACTTGCCGCCCAGTTCGAGGGTGACCGGGGTGAGGTGCTCGGCGGCGGCTCGCATCACGATGCGCCCGACCACGCCGTTGCCGGTGTAGAAGATGTGGTCGAAGCGCTCGGCGAGCAGCGCGGTGGTCTCGGGCACGGCGCCTTCGACGACGGCGACCGCGGTGGTGTCGAGGTACTGCGGCAGCAGACGGGCGATGGCCGCGGAGGCGGCGGGGGCCAGCTCGCTGGGCTTGACGACGACCGCGTTGCCCGACGCCAGCGCGCCGAGCATCGGCGTCAGGAGCAGCTGGACCGGATAGTTCCAGGGAGCGATGACGAGGACCACACCCAGCGGGTCGTACTGCGTCCAGGCCGTCGCGTCCGCACCGAGGTGCGCCGGAACCGGGGCGGACTCCGGCCGCAGCCACTCGGTGAGGTGCTCCAGGGTGTGGTCGATCTCGCGAAGGGTGAAGTCGATCTCGGTCCGGAAGGCTTCGGTCGAGCTCTTGCCCAGGTCGGCGTGGAGGGCTTCGGCGAGCTCGGCACCGTGGGTCGTGAGCATCTCGCGGAGCCGGCGCAGCTGGCTGGTGCGCCACTCCACGGGCTTGGTGCGGCCGGAGCGGAAGGCGGCGCGCAGCCGGGCGACGGTCTCGGCGGGCTGCTCGGGGGTCTGGTCGTTCACGATGCCTCGCTGATCAGTGCCGACCTGACCGCCGGAGGGCGATGAGGTCGATCCGATTGGTTCGATGCATATGACAACCATTGAGGTTCGCCAATAAATTCCGGATCGATGGACATCGGCGGGAAATACTTTGCGTGACTGCCCGGGTGCGGGGCGGTTCCTCGCATGCCGGCGGGGCTACATGTGGGGCCGGTCGTAGTACCGCGCGAACTGCTCCAGGTAGGAGGGCTCGCCGGCGTGCTTGGCCGCGTCGTACTCGGGAGCACGCTTGATCTGCTCCTTGGTGCGGTTCACATAGACCGTCTCCGTGGTGGCATCGATGCGCTCGATGGTCCCGACGGGCAGGAGTACGTGTTTGCCGAAGATCCACACGCCGGTGTCGACCACGAGGTGCGCGGCGTCGGCCGACTCGGAGTGCTTGTCGATCTTCCCGATGTGTCCGTCGGTGGCTTCCACCCGGTAGCCGACGAGGTCAACTCCCGCACGGTACCCAGCAGTCGGCTGAAACTTCCAGATCTCGTCGCTCACCATCGTGCCTCTCCGGTGCGGGTGGTCGGGCCGTCGCCGACTGCCGTGAAGGTACGTCGGTGGCGCGAGTGGTGCCACCTCGGCACGCTTCCCGCCCGGTTACTCGGTGTGACGCTCCGGGGTGCGAACCATGCGGATGTGGGGTCACGATGGGAGGCGCTCCAGGGCCGGTCCCGTCCGACGGTGACACCGGCGCCCGGAGGGGCGTCGACGCCGCCACACCTCCCTCGTCCTTCGTCCGATCCCGGAGCACATGATGCTGTCGCCCCATTGGTACGTCGTCCATGAACTCCTGGCTCTGCTGCGCAGCCGGGAACGCAGGGCCGCCCAGTCGCCGTGGGACGCCCGAGCCCTCCAGGCGCGGAACGACGCGGCGTACACCCTGTGCGTCCTGATGGGGGAACGGACCAGGACCGCCGCCGTGGAAGCGGCCGAGCGCCACCTCGCCCGCAGCCGCGCTGTGGTGCTGCCGAACGTCGCTCTGGCGCCGGACCAGGCTCTCTGACGCGGGCGGGTCATGCCCTCGTCGGGAGATAGGGGCCGGGGCCCTTCAGAGTGCGGTGGATGGGGACGGTCGCTGTGTGGCGCAGGCCCGGCAGGGCGGCCACCGACTCGGTGAGGTAGCGGTAGAAGAGCTGTGCCGTCGCGACATCGATGCTGGCGTACAGATTGGCCGTGCCGGTCACTGCGGCGGCGAAGGACACCTCCGGGTGCGTGGCGAGCGCCTCACCCGCCTCCGCCAGGCGGGACGGGTCGATCTCCAGCCACAGGGCCGCCCGGAAGTTCCGCTGCAGGACGTCCGGGTGGTACTCGACGTCGAAGTAGAGGACCCCGGCCGCTCTGAGTTCCGTGATGCGGCGGCGCACCGTCGAGAGGGACAGACCGGTCGCGGCGGCCAGTTCACCGGGCGCCGCCCGGCCGTCCCGCGCCAGCAGATCGAGCAGCTGCCGGTCGCCGGCGTCCAGCATGACCGGGGGTGTGTCGGCCGTGGCCTGTGCCGGGGCGACGGAAGGCGTGAGCTGCGCGACCTGCTCGGCCGTCAGAGGTCCGCTCTTGTTGATGGTGCCGAGGTCCTGGCCGAAGAAGACGTGCAACAGGCAGTGCGCCGAGACATCCACCACCTGAGGTGTGCGCGGCAGCTTCTGCAGGAGCGGAGACTCCTCCGTCCCGGGACCGCGCGTCCGCACCGAGCAGGAGATCTCGGTGCCGCCCGAGCTGAGGTTGACCCATGTCGTGTCCGTACGCCGGGCCATCGCCTCGCCGATCGAAGCCGCCGCATCGGGTGTGCACCGTACGCGCACGACCCAGGGCGAGTCGCCGAGCCGCTGCGGGTCGGTCAGACCCAGAACCCGGAGCTTGCCCGCGGAGCGCAGTCGCGACCAGCGGCGGGCGGCCGTCTGGTCGGACACCCCGAGAGCGTCGGCGATCTCCCGGAACGAGGCCCGGCCGTTGATCTGAAGGGCATGCGCTAGCGCCAGGTCCTCCTCCGACAGTTCCCGGTCCGCACGGCTCAGGATGTCGAGATACGTCTTCATGGGCCCCATGATGTCGGATCCGCGCAAATTCATCGCCCTGGATCATGGGAATCGCCTGACGTGTCCAAGACTCGCCCACGGGGCCACGCCGCCGTCGAGGCCGCCGTTCCGGCCCCCCCCGAAACCTGCTCGACCGATCGGAGAAACCTGACATGCGCAAGTGGTGGCCCCTGACGGCGGTCTGCCTCGGCGCCTTCATCCTGCTGGTGGACGTGACCATCGTGAACGTGGCACTGCCCAGCATGGCTGACGACCTCGACGCCTCCTTCACCTCGCTGCAATGGGTGATCGACGGATACGCCCTGGCCCTCGCCGCCCTTCTCCTGGCCTCCGGCTCCCTGGCGGACCGATTCGGCCACCGGCGGTCCTACGTCTACGGCCTGGCACTGTTCGCCGCAGCCTCCCTGGTGTGCGGCCTCGCGACCGGCGTGGACGTGCTGATCGCCGCCCGCGTGGTGCAGGGCATCGGCGGCGCCGCCATGTTCGCCACGGCCCCCGCCCTCCTGCTCACCTCGTACCAGGGCAGGGACCGGGGTACGGCCTTCGGGGTGTGGGGCGCGGCCAACGGCGCCGCCGCCGCGGCGGGCCCGCTGCTCGGCGGCCTGCTCACCGAGCACATCAGCTGGCCGACGATCTTCTGGGTCAACCTGCCCATCGCGGCCGCGGCCATCGCCATGACCCTGCGCGTGGTCCGGCCCGACCAGCCTCGTACGGCATCCACGAAGACCCGAATCGACATCCCTGGTGCGACCGCCTTCACCGTTGCCGCGGGCAGCCTCACCTATGGACTCATCCGTGGCGGGGAGGCGGGCTGGACCGGGGTCGAGACCCTGGGGACGTTCGCCGTCACCGCGCTGGCGCTCGTCGCGTTCGTGGTGATCGAGCACCGTACGTCGCGACGTGGCGGCGCCCCGATGCTGGATCTGGCACTGATGCGCCGCCCGTCCTTCGCGGGTCTGATGAGCGGCGCGCTGCTGCTCCAGGGCAGCGCGTTCGGCTGCCTGGTTTTGGTCTCGCTCTGGCTGCAGTCCGTACTGGGCCTCAGCCCGGTCGCGGCCGGTCTTGCGCTCACCC
This sequence comes from Streptomyces mauvecolor, assembly GCF_039532965.1. NCBI lineage: Bacteria > Bacillati > Actinomycetota > Actinomycetes > Kitasatosporales > Streptomycetaceae > Streptomyces > Streptomyces mauvecolor. The sequence goes on from NZ_BAAASQ010000008.1 coordinate 823,532, forward strand.
CGCTCGCCGCTGCGTCCTTCGTCGTCGCCGTCTTCGCCGGGCGCCACATCCAGCGCCTTGCCCCACGTGTGCCGATCGGTGCGGGGCTGCTTCTTGTCGCGGCGGGCATGCTGCTGCTGAGGGCCGGGATGACCGCCGACGCGGGGCAGGCCTCGCTCCTGTGGGGCCTCGTGGCCACCGGGGTCGGCGTGGGTCTGGCCACCCCTGTACTCGTCTCGGCCGCCACCTCGACCGTGCCGCCCCAGCGGGCGGGCATGGCGGGCGGCGCGGTCAACACGTTCCGCCAGCTGGGCATGACGCTGGCCATCGCCGTCCTCGGCGCGGTCTTCACCAGCCGTGCGGCCACCCTGCTCCACACCTCCGGCGCCGTGCCGGACGCCGCCAAGGGCGCGGCCGCACTGGCCGCGGGCCAGGCCCAGCACCTTGTCGACGCGGCGCCCGCGGCGCACCACGACACGGCACAGCACCTCGTGCACCAGGCCTTCGCCACCGGCCTCGACCGGGTCTTCCTGCTGTCGGCCATCGCGGCGGCCCTCGGCGGGCTGATCGTCCTGGCGCTCGTACGACCGCCGAGCCGAACGACCACAGGGGTGACCGCCCCCTCGGCGGCGTCGGCGCCCCGCCCCCGGCAGGACTCGGTGTCGACGGGGGTGTGAACGGTCCCGGCCTTGTCGTTGCCTGTCGTTCAACAAGCCCTGACCATCAGGGAGTTCGAGGCCTGACGAACACGATGACGGAGGCGACCTGCTCCCGCTTCGGGTGGGTGTCCGCGCCGCCGAGACCGTAATGGGTCTCCACGCGTTCGACCACGAGGGGATGGCCGGTGCGCCACAGGGTGACGGTCTGCCCGACGGCCGGTACCGGCAACAGGCCCTCGAACATGGCGAGTTCGACGGCCTCGGCGCTGTCCGTCGTATGGACGAACGTCATGATCTGACGGATGCGTGCGAAGTCCTGCTCGAAGTCGACCTTGTCGCGGGCGGCGAGGGTGGAGGTGATGGCGTCGGGAAGGCTCATGGGGTCATCATCGCGCGTCGCCCGCCCGCACAGTGTGTCCCGGAGCCCCCGGCCGATCTCGGCCGGGGGCTCCCGGGGGCCCGGGNACCGATCAGGAATGGAGAAGCGCGGCCACCGGGCCGCAATTAGCGTGGTCGTCATGAGGCACACCGGGGCGGTGTGACCCACGAATTCAGGAGCGATCATGACCACCACCGGCTCTTCCACTCAGGGCATCAAGACCGTGCTGCACCCCGTCACCGACCTGGCGGCGGCCAAGGCGGTGTACACCGCCCTGCTCGGTGTCGCGCCGCAGAGCGACGAGCCGTACTACGTCGGCTACGAGGCCGAGGGCCAGCAGATCGGGCTGGTCCCGGGCGGCGCGGAGCAGGGCATGACCGGGCCGGTGGCGTACTGGCACGTGCCGGACATCGAGGCCAAGCTCGCCGAGGTCACCGCCGCGGGCGCCAAGGTGAAGGACTCCCCGCGCGACGTGGGCGGCGGCCGCCTGGTGGCCACCTTCACCGACCCCGACGGCAATGTCCTCGGGGTGATCCAGGACCGATGAGCGCGGACCGCACGCCGGCCGGAGGGGCATCGCGCCGCACCGGCCGGTCCCGCGGATCACCTCGGACCATTGCCGCGGCCGCGGCGACGAAGTAGAACCGTACGTACCGCCCGCAGCTGCTCGCAGCGCCGGACGGACCGAGTCGGGCGACACCGGCGGGGACCGCGCAGGCGGCCCGTCCCACAGATGGAGAACACGATAAGCATGGCCAAGAGGACGGATCCGCAGTCGCCCGCGCCGCACGCTGCCGACAGCCACGACCTGATCCGCGTGCACGGCGCGCGCGAGAACAACCTCAAGGACGTCAGCATCCAGATCCCCAAGCGCCGCCTCACGGTGTTCACGGGCGTCTCCGGATCGGGCAAGAGCTCGCTGGTGTTCAACACGATCGCCGCCGAGTCGCAACGGCTGATCAACGAGACGTACAGCGCCTTCGTGCAGGGCTTCATGCCGAGCCTGGCACGGCCCGAGGTCGACGTACTCGACGGCCTGACCACCGTGATCACCGTCGACCAGCAGCGGATGGGCGCCGACCCGCGCTCCACGGTCGGCACCGCCACCGACGCCAACGCGATGCTGCGCATCCTCTTCAGCCGGCTCGGCAAGCCGCACATCGGCCCGCCCAGCGCGTACTCCTTCAACACCGCGTCGGTGAAGGCGAGCGGTGCGATCACCGTCGAGCGCGGCAACAAGACCAAGGCGCAGAAGGCGACCTTCAGCCGCACCGGCGGCATGTGCGTCCGCTGCGAGGGCCGGGGCGCGGTCTCCGACATCGACCTCACCCAGCTGTACGACGACTCGAAGTCGCTCGCCGAGGGCGCGTTCACCATCCCCGGCTGGAAGTCGGACAGCCAGTGGACCGTGCAGGTCTACGCCCAGTCCGGCTTCGTGGACCCCGACAAGCCGATCCGCGAGTACACCAAGAAGGAGCTGCGGGACTTCCTGTACGGGGAGCCGGTCAAGGTGAAGGTCAACGGGGTGAACCTCACCTACGAAGGCCTCATCCCCAAGATCCAGAAGTCGTTCCTGGCCAAGGACAAGGAGGCGCTGCAGCCGCACATCCGGGCCTTCGTCGAGCGCGCCGTCACCTTCACCACCTGCCCCGAGTGCGACGGCACCCGGCTCAGCGAGGGCGCCAGGTCGTCGAAGATCAAGCGGATCAGCATCGCGGACGCCTGCGCGATGGAGATCCGCGACCTGGCGGAGTGGGTACGCGGCCTCAAGGAGCCTTCGGTCGCGCCGCTGCTCACCGCGCTCCAGCAGACCCTCGACTCGTTCGTCGAGATCGGCCTCGGCTACCTAGCGCTCGACCGGCCCGCCGGCACCCTGTCCGGCGGTGAGGCGCAGCGCGTCAAGATGATCCGCCACCTCGGGTCCTCGCTCACCGATGTCACCTACGTCTTCGACGAGCCCACCGCGGGCCTGCACCCGCACGACATCCAGCGGATGAACGAGCTGCTGCTCCGCCTGCGGGACAAGGGCAACACGGTGCTGGTCGTGGAGCACAAGCCCGAGATGATCGCCATCGCCGACCATGTCGTGGACCTCGGGCCCGGCGCCGGTACGGCGGGCGGCGCGGTCTGCTTCGAAGGCACCGTGGAGGCGTTGCGAGCAGGCGACACCATCACCGGGCGGCACCTGGACGACCGGACCACCGTCAAGGAGACGGTGCGCGAGTCCGGCCGGGCGCTGAAGATCCGCGGTGCGACGGCGAACAACCTGCGCGACGTCGACATCGACATCCCGCTCGGTGTGCTGACGGTCGTCACCGGTGTCGCGGGCTCCGGCAAGAGCTCGCTCGTGCACGGTTCGATCCCGGCCGACGAGGGCGTGATCTCGGTCGACCAGAGCCCGATCAAGGGCTCGCGGCGCAGCAACCCGGCAACGTACACCGGGCTGCTCGACCCGATCCGCAAGGCGTTCGCCAAGGTCAACGGCGTGAAGCCGGCGCTGTTCAGCGCCAACTCCGAGGGCGCCTGCCCCACCTGCAACGGCGCCGGAGTCATCTACACCGACCTCGGCATGATGGCGGGCACTGCCACCACGTGCGAGGACTGCGAGGGCAAGCGGTTCGACGCCTCCGTGCTCGACTACCACCTAGGCGGCCGTGACATCAGCGAGGTCCTCGCGATGTCGGTGACCGAGGCCGAGGAGTTCTTCGGCGCGGGCGAGGCACACACCCCGGCCGCGCACCGCATCCTCGAACGGCTCGTGGACGTCGGGCTCGGCTACCTCACCATCGGCCAGCCGCTGACCACCCTGTCCGGCGGCGAGCGGCAGCGGCTCAAGCTGGCGACCCACATGGGCGACAAGGCAGGTGTGTACGTCCTGGACGAACCGACGACCGGCCTACACCTCGCCGACGTCGAGCAACTCCTCGGCCTGCTGGACCGGTTGGTGGACTCCGGCAAGTCCGTCATCGTGGTCGAGCACCACCAGGCGGTCATGGCCCACGCCGACTGGATCATCGACCTCGGCCCCGGCGCCGGCCACGACGGCGGCCGGATCGTCTTCGAAGGCACCCCGGCCGATCTGATCGCCGACCGCTCGACGCTGACGGGGGAGCATCTGGCGGCGTATGTGGGTGGGTGAGCCGAAGCCGGTTACGCCGTTTCGTCCTGGTGGTGCTCGACCACCAGGAAGGTGTCACTGTCGAGGTCCATCACGACCGTGGCCGCGCGGCCACGCCTCCTGAGCTGAGCCGCATACTCCTCGGCCGGCCATGAGCCGCGCGGGCCACCGGCAGGAAAACGCCCAAGCACCGACATCGCAGCAACCTCCCCTTCGCACCCTCACCTGTAGGGTGCGCCTGCCCCCGACTCGCCGGAGCATGCCCCCTGTGTTCCCGATGCTTCCCGTACGACGATTCCGAGGCTCGGGTCGACGTCCGCCAACTCGCAACTGACCTCCCATAGTTGAGCCGCGGCGGCCGTGTCGGTGAGGTGGCTCCACAGTCGCTCGCGTCGCGGTGTGCCGCGCAGGGCGAAGACCCGCGGCCCCCACAACTGGCCGCCGGCAACCTGCGGATCGAGTACGGCCCTCACCGCGGGCCATGCCCCGGCGTGTTTGCCCTGGAGGACGAGGCCGGCGGGCAGCCCACGCAGCCGCTCGCCGGTAGTTCGCACATGCAGGGGCGGCCGCGAGGGGGTGAGTGAGTCCAGCGCGCCACCGGGGTGGACCACCACACTGGTCACGGGACTGCCGGACGCACGCAGACGGCGGTCGAGTTCGAGGCCGAAGTGCATCTGGGCCAGCTTCGACCGTCCGTAGGTGCGCTTGGGCCGGTAGTCCCGGGTGGATTGCAGGTCGTCCAGGTCGAGCCGTTCGGACTTCGCCGCGAAGCTGCCCACCGTCACGATGCGGGCGGCCGGCGCGGCCGACAGCAGGGGTGCGAGCCATTGGGTCAGCGCGAGGTGCCCGAGGTGGTTGGTGGCGAACATGAGCTCGTGGCCGTCCCGGGTCTCGCGACGCGGCGGATCGTCGAGCGCCACCCCCGCGTTGTGGACCACCGCGTCGAGACGCTCCAGCTCCAGCGCCTCCACGGAGGATCGCAAGGACGTCAACTCGGCCAGATCCAGGCGTACGTGGCGGATGAGCGCACCAGGAACGCGGGACCGGATCGAGACCGCAGCGGCCTCGGCCTTCGCCGGGTTCCGGCTGCCCAGCACGACGGTGGCACCGGTTGTGGCGAGCTGCTCCGCCACGAAATATCCGATGCCGGCGTTTCCCCCTGTCACCAGGAAGTTCCTGCCCTCGGCGCGCGGCGGTCGGCGCACGTCCCATGGCCGGGACGGGGGTGCGGTGGGCCTCATGGACGCTCCTTGAGCCTGGGTGGTCGGACGCGGGGGTGCTTCCCCGCAGCCGCAGCCCCCAGACTCACGTTCCCGGCCGACATCTCACCGACAGCTCGCCTATACGCAGCGACGCCCGGGGCGCGCCGAAACGCCGAACAGCCCGCGCTCGCAGGGGAGAAACCCGGCATACCTATACGATCTCGGCCGCACAGGGTGTCGCGAGTCCGGGCCCCTGCACGAGCCGCCGCGATGCAGCGGGATGCGGAAGGAACGCTCAGTGATGAGACGAAGGCTCGCCCGTTCGGCGACCACACTCGCGGCCTCTGTCGCGCTGATGGCCGGGAGCGCGGCCGGTGCCGCCGGCGAACAGAAGTGGACCGAGCCGGACATGACCGGGGTGCGTGCCGCGCTGCTACGTGTGACGGAGGCGGGTGCGCCGGGCGCGTTCGCCGTGATCCGGGATCACCGTGCCCCAGGGGTCGACCGGTCCCTGTCCATCGGCGACGCCGACTTGGCCGGCACACCCATGAGTGGCGACGCCCGCTTCCGGGTCGGCAGCAACACCAAGATGTTCACCGCGGTCATCGTGATGCGCCTCGCCGAGCAGGGCCTCATCGACCTCGACAAGCCGCTGCGCGACTACCTGCCGGCCGGGACGCTGCCGGAGAGCTGGCCGATCACCGCACGCCAGGTCCTGGAGCACCGCGCCGGAGTGTACGACCACATCAACGACCTTCTGGAGCGGAGCGGCGAGGAGACCACCGCCGCCTTCGAGCAGCGCATCCGCAACACCCTGTACGAGCCCCGGGATCTTGTGGCCCTCTCGGTGAAGCACGGGCTGCAGTACACGCCGGGGACGGCCTACGCGTACTCGAACACCGGCTTCGTCCTGCTGGCGCTGGCCGCCGAACACCTCACCGGGCACCCCTACGCCGAGTTGTTGCGCCGGCAGATCTTCGAGCCGCTCCGGCTGAGCACGACATCCTTCACCGTGCCGGGGATGGGAATCGAGGGGCGGCACATCTCGGGCTACCTGACCCACGACGACCGCCGCGCGCCGCTCCTCGACGCGACCGAGCAGACCGCGTCCTGGATCTGGAGCGCGGGCGGGATCGTCTCCTCCGCCCGCGACCTCGACCGCTTCCTGACCGCGCTGCTCGCCGGGAGCGCCGGGGGACTTGTCTCGGACGACTCGCTGCGGCAGATGACCACGGTGCTGCCCACGGGCACCCCGACGATCGCCTACGGGCTCGGAATCCGGCAGATCTCCCTGTCCTGCGGCACAGTGCTGGGCCACGGCGGCATCGTCCAGGGCTACCAGTCGCAGGCGTTCGCGCTGCCGGGCGGGGAGCGTACGGTCGTCGTCTTCGCCAATGCCTCCAACAACGGTGCCGTGACGGAGGGGTTGATGGACGCCCTTGAACCCGCTTTCTGCGGCAAGCCGCCGACCGCTGGTCCGCGCCACTCACGCGTCGGCAATCCCGGCGACGCCTACACGATCCCGGCTGTGGAGGACACGCGGATCTGAGGGAGGGCGCGCGGATCCGAGACGCGCGCCCACCTTGTCCGTCTACCGGACCCCCGGCTCGGCTCCCGCGGGAACCTCGTAGATCTTTCCGTCGACGCCGGACCGGTAGAGCTTGCCCGCGGAAAACCCGTGGTCGCCGTGTCCGTAGGTGATCTGGGTGGAGAGGTAGAGGCCCGACTGCACGGAGCACAGCGTTCCCTGTTCGGCCCGCCAGATCTGGCCGGCCGCGTGAGTGGCGATCAGGGGGCGGCCCCGGCTGTCGAGGGTGAGGCCGTCGGGGAGGCCGAGGGTGTCGGACAGGCCGGCGGGGATCCAGCGCTCGGGGTGCGCCGGGTCGTCGGCGGGGATGCGGTACAGCGCCGGGGAGGGGGTCGTCTGGATGACGTACACCTCGTTGCCCTGGGGGGAGACGGCGATGCCGTTCGGCATCAGGACGTGGGCCCACGCCGGGTCGACCCGGCCGTCGGGGGTGACGCGGCCGATGTTCCGGCCGCCCACGGTGGTGGTGTAGACGGTGCCGTCGGGTGCCAGGGCGACACCGTCGATGCCGCCGAGTCCCGAGGCGTACGTGCTGACCTTGCCGGAGTCCGGGTCCACCAGGAGGAGCTTGGAGACCGGGAAGAGGTCGCCGGTGAGCGAGTGGCCGAGGTCGTTCCCCGTGCCGACGAGGAGCTGGCCGTCGTCGCGGACGACGATGCCGCCGTTGGCACCGATGTTCCCGGTGAGGGCCACGGGGGTGCTGCCCGGTGCGTCGATGCGGTAGACGCGGCCCGTGAAGTAGGCGGTGGCGAACATGCGGCCCCGCTGGTCGACGATGATCGACTCGGCCCAGTCGGGCACGTGCGCGACCTGGACCGGGGGCGCGGCCGCGGTGGCCTCGCACGCGGGCGCCGCATGGGCGGGGGCCGGTGACAGCAGAGCCGCTGCTGCGGCCAGCGCGACCGCGAGCAGGGCGCGCGGCGCTCGTATCGCGGTGCGGGGCGTGGTCGAAGACCTCATCAAGTCCCTTTCCTGCACGGGCTGTTGGGCAACACTTCGGCTCCGGGATCTTCCGGCACTGTAAGAGTGTGCGTCAACAGGGTGCAGGGTGGGGGAGTTCCGACGATGGGGTTGAGGGGCTGCCGAAGTGTGGCCGAGGAGGGAGCCTCAGCGGCGGCTTCGGTTGCCGATGAGGAGGCGGTAGACGATGAGCACGATGACGGAGCCGACGATGGCGGCGATCCATGTCGAGAGGTGGAAGAAGCCGTTGATGGAGTGGACGTGGAAGATGACCTTACCGAGCCACCCCCCGAGGAGCCCGCCCACGATGCCGATGACCATGGTGACGAGGCAGCCGCCCGGGTCCCTGCCGGGCATGATGGCCTTGGCGATGGCGCCCGCGAGAAGGCCGATGAGGATCCAGGCGATGATGCTCATGGTGAGTTCCGTCCCAAGGTCGGGGTGACCGCGCCGACGCGGGCGCGGTGCGGGAGATGGGCTGTTCCGGGTGGCCGAGGGCCTTGTCTGGAAGAGTGCCCAGGCCGGGAATCGCTATGCCCGGTGTATCGGCCATTGGGGGTCCGTCGGGAGTGCGTGGGGAGCAGTCGCGCCCGCCGAGCGGCGCCGCTCCGGCCAGTGCGCCCGCATCCGGCACCCGGCTGCTGCCCGTGCCGGTTCCTCCCGCCGACCAGGGCCGACCAGCGTCCGAGCGACGGATTCGTCCGCCAGCGGACGGCCGGACACGGCGTCGCGGTGTTTGACGTGCGCCTTGCGAGGAAGGCGCACCGGTGAGGCCGATGTGTCGCTGCGGCGGCCCACGCCTCTGGCAATCACAAGCCCTCTGGTGGTCACAAGCCCTCTGGTGATCACAGGAGGGAATCGCGAAGGGAGAAACGGTGTCTGTGGTGAAGGGTTCCTTGTCCGACGCGGACCTGAAGGTGGTCGGCACGGCGTTGCAGGGTGCGCTGGTCGATCTGGTCGATCTGGCCTTGGTGTCCAAGCAGGTGCACTGGAACGTGGTCGGCCCGCGCTTCCGCTCCGTCCATCTGCAACTCGACGAGGTGGTGACCACGGCACGCCGGCACTCCGACACGGTCGCCGAGCGCGCCTCGGCGCTCGGTGTGAACCCCGACGGCCGGGCCGCCACCGTTGCCGGGGCCGGTGCGATCGGCACCGTGCCGGAAGGCTGGATCAAGGACTCCGAGGCCGTCCAGGTGATGGTTGTCGCCCTCGGCCGGATCATCGAGCGGATGCGCGACCGGATCCGGGCGACGGACGAACCCGACCCGGTGACCCAGGACATGCTCATCACGCTGACGGGCGAGCTGGAGAAGCACGCGTGGATGTTCCAGGCGGAGGACAACTGACGGTCCCGCACGCCTCGGCGCCGACCCACCCGTGTTCGCACAGCCCGCGTTCACATGGGTGGACCGGCACCCGCGTACTCAGCTGTGCGCGACGGTGAGCCTGTAGAAGGCGACGCGGGCGCCCTTGGTCGTGCTGCTGGAGGACGACTGGTTGTACGAGCCCGCCTTGAAGTACTGCTGGTAGCTGTTGAAGGCGGACGGGATCGCGTAGTGGGTGGTGCTTCCGTCGACCGTCAGGTCGATGGTGTGGCCCCCGGAGACGCCGATCGTGTAACTCCAGGTCTTGCCGACCGGTACATGGCCCACGGCGTGTGTCGTCTGCCCGCCCGAAGGCGAGTTCTCCGTCCCCAGGACGATGTCACCGTTGGCGCGGTAGTAGAGCTCCACCAGCGGTTTCGTGGAGGGGCCGCCCTTGCCGAGGTGGATCTGTCCGACGCAGACGTTGGACGTCACCGACACCACGCGCAGCGTCGCGTTCAGCCGGTGGGTTCCGCCGAGCGACCAGTTCGCAGGGCTGCCGTCGCGGTTCGTCTCGCGCAGCTCGGAGCGGGCGTAGTGGGAGTTCGGTGTGGTGACACCCTTTTCCGGCGCCCAGAACGTCATCGCGCCGTCGCGCGCGTCGCTGTAGAAGTACGCGTCCTGGAAGCCGTTGGTGCCCTGGAGCCGGGACGACGGGATGGTGGTCGGCGAACCGGGCGAGCCCACCGGCTCCTGGAGTTCCCACACCGACAGGTCGAAGGTGCCGCCGGGTGCGACCGACGCGTTGGTGAGAGCGCCGGTGTCGATGGTGGAAACACTGCTGCCGCTCTGGGCGTCAACTCCCTTGAGGGAAATCGGTGTTGAGGATGCTGGGGCCACGAAGGCCAGGGTGCCGAGGGTGGCGGTGGCGAGGGGCAGGAGCAGGGGGCGTATGCGCATCAAAGGACCTTCTTGTGGGGGGTGTTGGTGACTCGACGGCCGACGGCCGCGCGGCCTCTCCATGTGCTGTTCCGTATAATGAACGCCATGCCCGGATGTGAACGGGGAAACCGTAGAGCCCTGACGTGGGCGCGTCAATAGAGGCGCGCCAATCGATCCGGGAGGCCGCTGTTCGGTGAACGGCGGACGGGGTACCCGGGGTGACATGGCATCAGGCCCCCGGCTCCAGCGGCGTACTTGGCGAGCGGCGGTGGCCCGTGCGGCCGTGCTGATCGTGGGGTTCGTCTGCATGGTGGCCTTCGCGGTGGTACTGGCCCGGGCCACCCTCGTCCCGTCACCCGCGTCCGTGCGGCTGACGCACACCAACCTGCACCCGGGTGACTCGATACGCGCCTATCTCGCGCAGCCCCACTGGCGGGACGCGGTGAAGCAGGTCGGCGGAAACGTGCTGCTCGGCATGCCCTTCGGGGTGCTGCTGCCGGTGCTGTTTCCCCGGACGCGCGGTCTCGTACGCGTGGTGCTGATGACCGCGTTCGTGATGCTCACCGTCGAGGCGGCCCAGGGTCTGCTGGTCACGGGCCGGGCCTTCGACATCGACGACGTCATCCTCAACTCGCTCGGTTCCTTTGCCGGTTACCTGATCCTGGGCCGCCGGCTCGGCCGCGCCCTGCACCCCCGGCGCCACCATTGGTGGCAACGCCGCCCGGCCGACTCCGACTCCGGCGCCCGGGCCGACAGCCCTCCCGGCCCCGGCGGTCCGAAGCCGGGCCTGCCCGCGATTCTGCGGGCGATGCGGAAGCCGGTCCGGTGAGCGCCGGACCGGCTGTGCGGTCGTACGGGTTTCCGGGCGTCTCCCATCGGCGGCCGGCGCTCACCCCGTACCCCTCACTCCGTGGTGATTCCGGTGATGACCGCGTCGCCCAGCGGGGCCTCGTCCTCCGCGTAGCCGGCCGTGCGCAGTGCGGCGGTGACCGTCCTGCGGGCCTCCCGCTCGGCGGCTCCGGTGTCGTCGGCCTCCACTTCGAGGCGGATGCTGAAGGCCGACGATCCGCTGTAGAAGGTGAGCATCTCCAGGTGTTCCGCCTGTCCGGCGCGGGTGCCGCGCGGGTCGGCGGGGCGCAGGGCGCGTTCGAGGGTCTCGGTGGTCGCCTCGGTGCGCTCCGCGAGAAGGGTTCCGGGGATCGTTACGACATAGGTGGTCATAGAGCTACGGGGTGCCCCGCGGGCTCCCTTCGTACACCCCGGCGTACAGCGAACGGGGTGCGGCACTGCGATGAGGGGGCCGCCCTCAGGCCGGTCGGCGGGACGGGGTGACCTGGGCGATGAGCAGGGCGATGTCGTCGTGGCCCTGCGGCGGAGGCAGCGCGGCCAGGAGGCGGTCGCAGGTCGCCTCCAGGGGCAGGCGGTGGTGGGTGAGCGCATCGAGCAGGGCGCGCAGCCGGTCGTCGATGGGCTGGTCGCGGGTTTCGACGAGGCCGTCGGTGTACAGGACGAGCCGGTCGCCGGGCGCGCAGTCCACCGTGGTGGCCTTGAAGGGGACGCCGCCGACGCCGAGCGGCGCGCCGGTGGGAAGGCGCAGAAAGCGGGGGGCGCTGCCCGGCCGGTCCCAGATGGGCGGCAGGTGGCCCGCCAGGGCGATGCGGCAGCGCGTGCTGTGTGGGTCGTAGACGGCGTACACGCAGGTGGCGGTCGTCTCGTCCAGCTCGGCGGTGATGCGGTCGAGGTGGTGCAGGACATCGGCGGGGTCGAGGTCGAGGCCGGCCAGGGTGCGGGTGGCGGTGCGCAACTGGCCCATCGTGGCAGCCGCGTTGATGCCGTGGCCCATCACGTCGCCGACGACGAGCGCGGTCTTGTCGCCGGCCACGGGGATGGCGTCGAACCAGTCGCCACCGGCCTCGCCGAGGGCCGCCGCGGGCTGGTAGCGGTAGGCGACGTCGAGCCCAGTGGGCTGGGGCGGCTGGCGCGGCAGGAGGTGCCGCTGGAGCGAGAGGGCGGCGTGGCGCTGCTGCTGGTACCAGCGCGCGTTGTCGATGGAGACGGCGGCCCGGGTGGCGAGTTCGAGGGCGAGCACGGCGTCGTCGTGGGTGAACGGCTGCGGGTTGCGGGCCCGCTTGAGGTCGAGGGCGCCGAGCACCTCACCGCGCGCGATCAGCGGGACCGCGAGATAGGAGTGCAAGCCCGCGCGGTCGAGCAGCGCGGCGGCCTCGTCGTCACGGGCGATGTTCGCCAGATCCCCCGGCCCGACATGGCTGATCAGCACCGGTCTGGCCGTCGTGACGCACCGGGTGACCAGGCGTTCCGCGTTGTATTTCGCGATGTTGCCCGGCGGATCGGCGGCCCGCAGGGCGTCGGTGGGATAGGCGGCCGCGACGGCCAGGGCGCGGATGGACACGGGCCCCGTCGGAGGATCCTTGGCGGCGGCGTGGCTCTCCAGGACGGAGTCGAGGAGGTCGACGGCCGCTATGTCGGCGAGGTCGGTCACCACGAGGTCGGCCAGCTCATGGGCGGTGCGGTTCAGGTCGAGGGTGGTGCCCACGCGCACCGACGCGCGCGCGATGAGGTCGAGGCGCCTGCGGGCCTCGGCGGCCTCGTTCGCCGCGCGGTACTGGTCGCTGACATCCACGACGGAGGTCGCGACGCCGAGGACCCGGCCGGCCGGGTCCTCCAGGCGGTAGTACGACACGTTCCAGGCGTGCTCTGCCGAGTCTGCGAGGGTCCGGCCGATGGCCGTCTGGTCGAGCAGCGGCACGCCCGTCTCCAGGACCCGGCGCATCGCGGACTCGATGTGCGCGGTGTCCAGGAACGGCAGGGCGTCATGGACCGTGTGCCCCATGTGCTCGGCGGACGTGACGCCGTTGATGCGTGCCAGCGCCGGGTTGACCAGGACGTAGCGCAGCTCGGTGTCCAGCACCGCGAGGCCGATCGGCGACTGCGACACGAGGCGTACCGAAAGGGCCAGGTCGCGCTCGACGGCGCGCAGCGTCGGCTCGTCGGTGGCGATCCCCAGGGCGTACAGGCCGCCGTGCTCGTCCTGGAGCCGCATGTTGCGGAACTCCACCATCCGCGTGCGGCCGTCCTTGTGCCGGACCGGGAAGACGCCCGCCCATGCCCCGCCGCCGCTCATCACCCGGGCGAACAGTTCGAGGACCTGCGGGCGGTGCTCCTCGGAGACCAGGAGCTTCGCCGCGGAATGGCCGAGGGCCTCCTGTGCGTCCCAGCCGAACAGCTCGTGGGCCTGCGGGCTCCACAGGGCGATCCGGCCGGTCTCGTCCAGGACGATGGCGGCAACCCCCAGCACGTCGAGAAGGCCGCCCGGCTCGGAGGCGGCGACGCGCAGGGGACCGAGCCGGTCCCCGGTTACCTCGGATGCGTTCATCGTCGGCCCTTCGTCCGCCCGCCCGGCGCCCCACTCCTGTCTCAGCGCCTTCACCATCTTCCCCCGGCACACGGAGATCGGCAGAGCAGATACCGGAAAAGGGCCAGGTCGCACACGCTGAGTGACCTCGGGTGCCGCGGCCGCCCGGGCGGACGGTCAGCGCGACCGTCCGGGCTGCGCCTCCCGGTCCCGCTCGGGCACCGTCCGCAACTCCTGTGGACGAGGCTTTCCGCGCTGCTCGTCGTGCTGGGCCAGGACCGCGAGGAGAGTGGCCACCGTCAGTCCCGCCTCGGCGGGGTGTCTCAGCGGCGTGGCCGGTTCGATGCGGTACGTGTTGGAGCGCCCGTGCCGGGTGTGCGAGAGGTATCCGGCTTCCTCCAGGTCGGCGATGATCCGCTGGACGGCCCGCTCGGTGAGCCGGCAGTGCGCGGCGATGTCGCGTATGCGGGTCGAGGGGTCGTCGGCGATCGCGGCCAGCACGCGGGCGTGGTTGGTGAGGAACGTCCAGCCTGCATGCGGTTCAGGTACGGCACCCATCCCCTCAGGGTAGGGCGAGGCATTCGCGCAAACAATCAGGCGAAACACATTTCACGAAGCGACTGTCACATCTCCGCCCGGCGCCGGCGGGGCCCGTCACTGTGAAGCGGATCACATCGGCGGGGTGTCACGTTCCGCCGGGTCGGAGTGTCTCGATGGTCATGCGTGGACAGGTGGACAGGCATGAACAGTCGAGAGGGGTCTGGTGGGATGCCGGGGTACGTGTGCGTGTCGGCGGGGGAGGCGGGCCGTGACTGAGGGCGCCTTCAGCGAACACCGCCCGCTGCTTTTCACCATCGCCTACGAGATGCTGGGCAGCGCCGCGGATGCCGAGGACGTGCTCCAGGAGAGCTATCTGCGGTGGAGCGCGGTGGACCGGGCCGAGGTCGAGCACCCGCGGGCCTACCTGGTGCGCATCGTGACCCGGCAGTCCCTCAATCATCTGCGCGCGGTCAAGGCGCGGCGCGAGGAGTACGTCGGCACCTGGCTGCCCGAGCCGATCCGTACCGGACCCGCGGTGAGCGAGGACGCGATCCTCGCCGAATCGGTGTCAATGGCCCTGATGCTCGTCCTGGAGACCCTGAACCCGACCGAGCGCGCGGTGTTCGTGCTGCACGACGTGTTCGGCTACAGCCACGGCGAGATCGCCGCCTCGGTCGGCAAGACAGAGGTGACGGTCCGTCAAATCGCGCACCGCGCACGGCAGCACGTCCACGCGCGGCGCCGCCGCTTCGAGCCCGACTCCGAAGCGACGCGCGAGATCGTCCAGCGGTTCCTGCTCGCGACGTCGACCGGTGAGATCCAGGCGCTGATGGATCTCATGGCCCCCGACGTCGTCCAAATCGCCGACGGCGGCGGGAAGGTGACCGCCGCGCGCCGCCCGATCACCGGCAGCGAGGAGGTCGCGCGGTTCGTCCTCGGCGTGACCCGCACCAGCGTCACGCCCGACACCCGGATCGAGCACGCCACCTACAACGGCATGCCGGCGGCCCGGTTCCTCACGGACGGCGAGCTCGACTGGCTGGTCGCCTTCGAGATCCACGACGGACGGATCACGGGCCTCTACGCCATCCGCAACCCCGACAAGCTGCACCGTGACGACGCGGTGCGCCTACTCGACAGAGGAGTGCACTGACTGTGGAAACCATGACGGTCGAGCGCGTCATCGACGCCCCCATCGACGATGTCTTCGCCTGGCTCACGACGACCACCAACTACGAGCGCTCACCCGTGGTGCTGCGCTGCCGGCTGACCCGGCGGGGCGAGTCCGCGCCCTACGGCGTGGGCGCGGTGCGCAGCCACCTCTGGGCCATCGGCTGGCTCAGGGAGCGCATCACCCGCTACGAGGCGCCGTACACCACCGAGTACGTCGTCGAGCGGAGCGTGCCGCCGTCGCGGCACGAGTTCGGCAGCATGACGTTCAGCGAGGTCGACGGCGGCACCCGGGTCGTATGGACCACGCGCGCCGAGATGGCCCTGCCGGTGCTCGGCCCCGTCCTGACCCGGCTCATGGTGCGGCCGATGATCACCCGCTCCTTCGCCAGCATCCTCGACGCGGCCGACGCCGCACTGACCCGGCAGCCTGACGCCAAGCGGAACATGACGAGGCATCAGCGGCCCGCGTGATTCAGCGCGCCGGATCCAGATGCGGCCGGACGGGCCTCCGCTCACGGCCGGCCGGTCGGGTGACCACCACGCCGAGCAGGGCGGAGCGGGGCACGTAGCCGAAGTGACGGGAATCCTGGGTGCGGGCCGCGTCGCCCCGGACGACCAGCGACCCGGACGGCACCAGTGAGCCGTCCGGGGCACCGACGACGGCGCGGACCTCGGGCGGCACGGGGTCACCGGGCAGCGCCGAGACCCGCTTGACCAGCCAGGGCAGCGCCTCGTCGCCGTCGCCGAACGGCAGGGGATTGCGGAAGACCACCGCGTCGCCGCGCCGCACCCGCCGGGTGCGGCGGACCAGCAGGCGGTCGCCGTCGGCGAAGGCCGGCGCCATGCTCGACCCGGTCACCCTGACCAGCGTGACGCGTGCGCGCAGGACGCGTACGGAAAGGAGGAGCACGCCCGCGCCCACGGCCAGCGCCACCGTCGTCCGCCCGGCATCCGTCATGTGAGCGCCTTCCGTTCCGGGCGGCTCACGTGGCCGCCTCCGGGGACCTGGCCCGGTCGCCGCGCTCGGTGTACCCGGCCGCCTGAAGGGCGAAGAGCCGGGCGTAGTGCCCGCCGCCCAGGGCCATCAGCTCGTCGTGGGAGCCGAGTTCGGCGATCTCGCCGTTCACCAGGACGGCGATGGTGTCCGCCTCGCGCAGGGCGCCGAGCCGGTGCGAGACGAGCAGTGCGGTGCGTTCGCGGCGGTGCAGCGCGAGCGTGCGGTGCACCTCGTGCTCGGCCTCCGGGTCCAGGCCCGAGCTGGGCTCGTCCAGGATCAGCAGATCGGCCGCGCCGCGCATCAACGAGCGGGCCAGCGCCACCCGTTGCCACTGGCCGCCGGACAGGGTGACCCCCGGTGTGCCGTCCTCCTCGTCGAGGTGGACCCGGCTGAGCTGGGTCTCGTACCCGTCGGGGAGGCCGCGCAGGGTCGCGTCGATACCGGCGAGCGCCGCGCTGCCGCGGATGCGTTCCCGGTCCTCGCGGTGCGGCAGATCGCCGATGCCGATGTTCTCGGCCGCCGAGAGGTCGTACGTCATGTAGTCCTGGAACGTGACCCCGATCCGGCGGCGCAGGTCGGCGACATCCATGGTGCGGATGTCGGTGCCGTCCCACAGGATCGCGCCGCGCTCGGGATCGTAGAAGCGGCAGAGCAGCTTGATGAGGGTGCTCTTGCCCGCGCCGTTGCGGCCCACCAGCCCCATCGCGCAGCCCGCCGGAATGGTCAGGTCCACTCCGCGCAGCACCCAGGGGCCGGACGGGTCGTAGCGGAACCAGACGTCGCGCAGCTCGATGCGCCCGGTGAGCGTGGGGGCGGGGGTATCGCCGCGGGGCAGGTCGTCGGGGGTGTCCAGCAGATCGAGATAGTGCCCGAAGAGCCGCACGCCCTCGGCGGCCGAGCCGGCCTGCAGCACGATCCCGGTGAATGCCCCCTGCACGCCCGCGGCGGCGGCGATGAACAACGTCACATCGCCGACGGTGAACCTGCCGCGAGCGGCGCCCGCGACGACGACGACCGTGCCGACGCCGGCGACCAGGGCGTTGAGCGCGGCGAACGCCGACTGCACCAGGGCGCCACGCCGGGCCACCGCGAGCTCCGCCTCGGTGGCCTCGCTCAGCGCGCGGACCAGTCGGCCGTGCAGGAAGCCGCCGAGCCCGAAGAGCCGGATCTCCTTGGCCGCACGGGGGTCGGTGAGCAGCGAGCGGTAGAACAGGTGCCGGCGCAGCCGGGCCGAGGTCAGTTCCCACACCGTCACCTGACGGCGGGCCAGCGAGAGCCGGGCGAGCAGGGCGGCCGCGCCGACCAGGAACAACAGGCCCACCATCGGCGGCCATACGGCGAGCAGCGCACCGGTGAAGCCGCTGATCGCCGCCACCGAACGGACCGCTTCCTGGGTGAACATGGTGATGTTGTGCGGCGCGTCCTCCGAAGCCTGCTGGGCGAGTCGCAGCCGGTCGTGGAACGCGGGATCCTCGAACCGGCGAAGCCCGTGGAACTCGTCGACCTTGGCGAACAGGGTCCGCTCGACCTCGACGACGAGCCGTCTGCGCACCAACTCGTCCAGATACGCGCCCAGTTGGAGCAGGACTGCGGAAAGCGCGCCGAGCGAGGCCGTGGCGACGGCGAGCACGACGGCATGCCGCACATCGGCGTGCGCACCGCGGCCGAGCTCGTCGAAGAGCAGCTTGGCGAGCCAGGCGGTGGCGGCTGGTGTCACCCCGACTCCCACGGTCACGGCGAACAGCAGCGAGGCGCCCCCGGGCGTGGCGCGGAACTGGAGGGAGACCGCCGTCCACGCGGCGCGGGCCCGCAGCCGGTTCCCCGAAGGCGAAGCCGCCTCCGGGGAACCGGCCGGTGGGTCGGAGTGCGTCATCAGCACTTGTTGGTGCGCTTGGTACACACGCCGTTACAGGCGAACCTGTACTCGTATCCACCCTTACAATAGCAGAGCGTCCCCACCTCGGGGACGCAGGCACCCGCAGGCTGCTCGCCGATGGCGAGCCGCAGCAGCCGGTCGCCCATCGTGCCGATCATGCGCCTCATGACTACCTCCTGGTTACGAGATGGAAAGGGGCGCAATCAGCACGTGCCGTCCTTCACGCAGGGGCCGTTGCAGCTGTAGACGTAACGGACGTGGTTGGAGCACTTGCAGAAGCTGCCGTGCTCGGGGACACAGGCACCGGCCCGGTCCTCCTTCAGCAGCATCCCGAGAAGCCTGTCGCCGATCGTGCCGATCACACGGGTCATCGTGGACCTCCGTCGTAGCGGTGAAGACCGGACCCATGGGTGAGATCCGGCCGGGGCAGAAGTTATGTGGTGCACCCAACTGAGCGCAAGGGGGCGGGAGTTGCCTGATCGGCTCTTGATCCGTGACGGAAGGCTGAGCCAGAACTGGCCACTGTTGCTCAAGTCGACTTGGAGTTACATTGCCTCTGCTCCACCGTCCCAGGGAGGTGAGAACCGCTCGTGGCATACGTCCTGCTCGCTGTCCGAGTCCTCGTCGGCATCGTGTTCGTGGCCTCCGCCACCGGAAAGGTGCGCAGCGCCGCGGCCTTCCGGAGCTTCGAGGACTCCGCCCACTCCATGGGCGTTCCGGCCCGCCTGAGCCGCTCCGTGGCCGTGGCCGTGATCGCCGGAGAGTGCGCCGCGGTGGTCCTGCTCGCCGTGTGGCCCGTGCCCGGCTTCGCCCTGACCGTGCTGCTGCTCGCCGCGTTCACCACCGGAATCGTCCGTACGCTGCGCAGCGGAACCAAGGCGTCCTGCGCCTGCTTCGGCGCCTCGACCGCCCCGATCGGCCGCCGCCACCTCGTCCGGAACACCGCACTGCTCGCCCTCGCCGCACTCGGCATGGCGGCGGGTCTCGCCGGGACACCGACGCCGACCGAGGCGGCGGGCATCCTCGTCGCGGCATTCGGGGCGCTGGTGGGCGCACTGCTCGTGATCTTCACGGACGAGCTGGGCGTCCTGTTCGACGACGGTACGCGGCAGACGTCGGGGCGGGTCCGCAGATCCGCTCCGTGACATCAACCACCTTGATCGACCGGGCAGTCGATCTCGCCGTGGACAGCTGCCCGCACCCTTCCCCTGAAGGCGGAGACCCCGCCGCACGCTGACACGAGACCCCGGAGAGTCACCCATGCCCTTCCTCGTCGCCGCCGTCGCCCTCATCGCCGTGCTCTGCCTGCTGAACCTGCTGCTCACCTTCGGCGTCATCCGCAAACTCCGGGCCCAGGCCGAGCAGAAGGCCGATGCGGTGGCGGAGGGCCTGATCATCCCGGCGGGCTCACCGGCCCCGCCCTTCTCGGTGGTTACCACCGCGGGCGAGCGGGTCACGCGCGAGAGCCTCGGCGAGACCATGCTCGGCTTCTTCTCGCCCGACTGCCGGGCCTGCAAGGAACGGCTGCCGCTCTTCGTGGAGCAGGCCCGCACGACCGCACGCGAGACCGGCCGCAGCGTCCTCGCCGTGGTGCACGGCACCGAGGAGGAGGCCCGTGAGCAGGTGGCGGCCCTGTCCGAGGTCGCACACGTCGTGGTCGAGCCCGGCGACGGGCCGCTGGGCGAGGCCTTCGACATCACCGGGTACCCGGTCTTCGGCCTGATCACCAGGGACGGCACGCTCGCCGCGACGGCCTTCGACCCGGCCCGCCTTCCGGCGCCCTCGAAGACGGCGGTCTGACGGGCGGCGGTCTGACGGGGGAGGGGCAGTACGCGGACCGCAGCGTTCCGGGATCACTCGGCGTTTCGCCGGAAGGTGGCGCGGTAGTCCCGTGGACGCCGCCCGGTGTGTCTGGCGAAGAGCGCGGCAAAGGTTCCCGGGTCGCGGTACCCGACCGCCGTGGCGATGGCGGCGACCGTCCGGTCCGTGGTCTCCAGGAGGTGACGGGCACGCCGGACGCGTGACAACTGCAGGTATTCCAGCGGACTTTGGCCCGTCTCGTCGGCGAAGCGCCGCAGCAGCGTACGCGTGCTGACATGGAACGTGTCCGACAGCGTGGCGAGGTCGTATCGCTCGGCGAGGTTCTGGTCGAGCCGGCGCATGACCCGGCGCGAGAAATCGGATCCCGGCCGCGGAAGAAGGCCGACGTCGACGTAGGGAGTCTGGGACGAGCGGGCGTCGTCGAGCAGCGCCACCCGTGCGGTCGTCCGCGCCACTTCGGTGCCGCTGTGCTCGCGGATCAGGCCGAGGGCGAAGTCGTACATGGCACTGAAGGCGGCCGTCGTCGTCACGCCCTTGTCGGTGACGACGAGGTGTTCGGGCCGGACATCGGCGCCCGGGCAGCGTCGGCCCAGTTCGTCCGCGAGCAGCCAACAGGTCGTCGCCCGGCGCCCGTTGAGCAGTCCGGCCTCGGCGAGCAGGAACGCCCCGACGCAGATCGAGACGACAACGCGGCCCGCGTCGGCGTGTGAGCGGATCACGGCGACTTCAGGGGCGAGGGCGCCGAGTTTCGCGTCGACGTCGAGGCCCGGTGCGACGTCGAAGCCCGGCACGACAAGAACGTCGACCTCGCGCGGCGGCGAGACGGCCAGTTCCGCGCCGCCGGACGCGGTGACCCGACGGCGGGACGAGACGATCGACACCTCATACCCGGCGCGGCCGGGACCGGCCACGTGTGACGCCATCGTCAAGAGATCGGGCACGCCGAACACTTCGGACGCGAAGCAGCCCGGGTAGGCCAGGACTCCGATGCGCAGCGCACCCACGGCTGCCCCCTCTCTCCCGTGGCGAGATTACCCCCATGTCTGGCGATCCGGCCCGTCGTCCTGTCGGGTCCGCCGGTCCACGCTGCCTTCATGAGTACTGACACCTTTGACGACCCGATCACGGACTTCCTCCGCCGACTCGTCGACGTGGACGGGGTGGTGAAGGCGGTGCACGTCGCCGGTTCCGGCCCGGCGGTCGTCCTGATGCCGGAGATGCCGGGCATCAGCCCCGACGTCCTTCGCCTGGCGCGGTGGGTGCGGGACGCGGGGTTCACTGTCTACGTCCCCTCGCTCTTCGGGGTCGACGGTGCGTACCCCACGGTGGAGGGCGGGGAGGAGGTGGTCCGTCGCGCGTGCGTGAGCGCGGAGTTCCGTGCGTTCGCCGGGGGCGGCACGAGTCCGGTGACGTCGTGGCTGCGCGGGCTCGCACGTCAGGCACATGCCGCGTGCGGCGGAGTGGGTGTGGGCGCGATCGGGCTGTGCTTCACCGGCAACTTCGCCCTCACCATGACGCTGGAGCCGGCCGTCGTCGCGCCTGTGCTCGGCCACCCCTCGCTGCCGCTGGACGACCCCGCGGGGCTCGAAATCGGCGAGGAGGACGCGCGTGCGGTCCGCGAGCGCGTCGAGCGCGACGGCCTGAAGGTCCTCGCCTACCGCTTCCAGGGCGACCGCTGGTGCACGGGCCGGCGCTTCGCCGCCTACCGGGCACTGCTCGGCGACGCCTTCGACGGCCGTGTCCTGCCCGACAGCGCTGCGAACACCGACCCGCCCCCCTTCTTCCGCGACAGGGTCGGCACCCCGCACAGCGTGGTCACCGCACACCTCGTCGACGAGGACGGCCACCCGACGCTGCGGGCCAGGGACGAGATCCTCGGCTTCCTGGCCGAGCGGCTGGGGGAGCGGGGCTGAACGCCGTCCGCGCCGGTCGGCGCGCCGGCACTCCAAGGTGGCAGCGGACGCATCCGATGGGCGGGGTTCGCCGCGGAGGACGTGGGGTGCGGGACGCCCTCCGCGGCGAACTGATGAACCGTCAGCCGTCGATGCGGTGCTGGGTCCAGAAGGAGGTCAGGTCCGTGGAGGTGGCCGCCTGGGCCGCCGCCTTGAACTCGGCCGTCGTCGAGACGCCGTACCAGTGTGAAGTGGCGTAATCCTTCAGCAACGTGGCCATCACGCTGTCACCGAGGACGCGCCGCAGGTCGTGCAGGGCGCACTTCCCGTAGCCGTAGACCACGGTCGAGTACCGGGAGGAGTGGGCGTCCCAGTACGCCATCGAGTTGGTGATCTTCTCGGCGGACGACGCCCACGAGACGCTGTTCCAGCAGTTGGTGCCGGTCTTGTTCTGGGCGAGGTCGGTGGAGTAGTCGGCGAACGCCTCGTCGAGCCAGGGGCTGTTGTACTCGTCGTCGCCGACGATGCCGTACCACCACTGGTGCCCGATCTCGTGGGTGAGTGCCGTGGTGGAGACCAGGTCGAGGACGAAGCCGGGGTACTCCATGCCGCCGAACCAGTAGTTGTTGTCGATCACCGCGTCCAGCTCGCCGTACGGGTAGGCGCCGAACCGGGCCGCGTGCGTGTCCACGGCGGACTTGGCGGTGGCCAGCATCGACTGGGCGTCGGACGAGCTGATGCCCGAGACCGAGTAGATGTTGATGGCGGTGCCGGCGGGCGAGGTGCCGGAGATCTTGCTGAACGGGCCGGCCGCCCAGGCGAAGTCGCGGACCTTGGAGGCGGTGGCCGTGGTGACGGTGCGTCCGCTGGAGCCGGGTGTGTCGACCGAGGTGCCGGTGGCCGGGACCAGCAGGCCGGTGGGGTGGTCGAGGGTCACCTTGAAGTCGGCGGCCAGCGAGTAGAACGACTCGCCGTTGTTGGTGTACGGGTCCAGGTGCCAGCCCGCCGCGTCCCGGATGGCCAGGACCGGCAGGGCGTTGCCTATGTTGTTGAACGCGCCGTCGGCGCCGAACCGGTCGGCGCCGCTTGGCACGCTGATGCCCAGGTCGAAGCCGATCGTGGCGCTCTGCCCCTGCGTGAGCGGCGTCGGCAGGTCGATCTTGAGTGCCGTGCAGCCGACCGAGAGGGCGCCCGCGGTGCCGCCGGTGACGTTGCTGACCGTGATCGGCATCGCCGAGCAGGTGCCGTGGTAGTTGTCCCACAGCCTCAGATACACCTCGCTGAGCGCGGTGGACGAGGCGTTGGTGAAGGTGGCGCTCTCGTGCCCGGTCCAGCCGTTCCCGCTCGCGTTGCTGGTCAGGCTGACGTTGTACGAGGGCGCGGCAGGCGTACGGGTGGAGTCGGCGGGCGGGGTCGAGCCGCCGGAGGTGTCGAGGGCGACATCGTCGAGGACGAAGCTCGTTTGGAGGCTGGAGTCCTCCTTGCCGGTGAAGGCGACGTCGACGGTCTGCCCCGCGAAGCCGGACACGTCGAACGACTTCTGTACGTACCCGGTGTTCTTGTCGAGATTCGAGTACGTCGCCAGCGTCGTACTGCCGATCTTCGCCGTCAGCTTGTCGTACGCGGTCGACGAGGTCGTCTCGGTGGTGTCGATGTGCAGCCAGAACGTGAGGGTGGCCTTGCTGCATCCGGAGGGGATGGTGACGCTCTGGGAGAGGGTGTCGGTGTGTGTGCTGCCCACACCGTTCAGCCAGGCGAAGTGGGTGCCGCCGTGGGCGCTCTCACCGGTGCGACTGGTGATCACACTCGTCGACGACTGGGTCCAGGGTGAAGTACCGCTCTCGAACCCGCCGTTGGCGACCACCTGGGCCGGCGTGCAGGCGTCGGCACGCGGGGCCTCGGCCGACGCCGGGGTGGCGGGAAGGGATACGGCAGCCAGCGCGGCGGCGGCGCATGCGGCCGCCGCGAGGGACTTGTGGGGGGTGGGTCTCACACGGAACTCCTTTGAGGCGGCCGGGATTACGGCCTGCTCGGTGGCCGCCCGGCCCGGCTTGGGTGCGCCGGAGGACGGCCGCGGACGGTGCGCGGCACGTGCACGATCACTGAGGTGGGGCGTGTGCTGCCGTCTTCCTGGGGTCAGGGCAACGGCTGGGGGGAAGCTTGGCAGGTCTGATCGGAGCATGCCAAGTGAAGTGCTGGACGTGTTTGTGGCAGGAAGAGGAAGGGCGCGTACCGGCCCCGATTCCCCGCACCGGCACGCGCCCCTCAACCCTGTGGCATCCCTACGGCGCCGCGTGCACCTGCTTCTCGGAGTCCTCTTCCGCCACCTCCGTCGCACGCGGCCGCAGCATCGTCGCGGCCAGCACGGCCGTGGCGACGAGAACGGCGGCGGCCGCCCCGGCGACCGTGGCGAAGCCCTGGTCGTAGGCGTGACGGGCCGCTGTGGTGAGGTGCGTGGCGGTGGTGGCCGGGAGCTGCTTCCGTACGTCCTCAGCGGAGGCGAACGACTCCTGGGCGGCGCTCTGTTGCCCCGGGCTCAGCCCAGGGACCTCGGGCAGCGATGTGCGGTAGGCCGCCGCCAGCGCGGTGCCGAGGACGGCGACGCCGAGCCCGGCTCCGAGCTCGAAGGAGGTCTCCTGGATCGCGGCGGCCTCGCCGGAGCGCTCGGGGTCGGCCGCGGCCATGATGGAGTCCGCGCCCAGCGTCATCACGACCCCCGCGCCGAGCCCCGCCGCGACGAGCGGCGGTACGAGCCTGGCGTAGTGCGAGGTGTCCCCGGTCAGCGCCAGGGCCGCGGCCGCCGCCGCGAACAGGCCGAGCGAACCGGTCAGCGCCCAGCGGTTGCCCCAGCGGGCCGAGGCCCAGGGTGCGGTCGTGGCACCCACCGCGTTCGCGGCGGCCAGCGGCATGAGGGCGAGCCCGGCCCGCACCGGCGAGAACTCACCGACCTGCTGGAACCACTGGGTGAGGAAGAACAGCAGCGCCACATAGCTGCCGAAGCAGCCGATCACGCAGAGCGTCGCGGTGGAGAAGCGGCGGTCGGCGAAGAGCGTGAAGTCCAACAGCGGTTCCGCCAGGCGTCGTTGACGGCGCACGAAGAGGAAGAGCAGCAGCGCTCCGCCGGCCGCCGCGGCCAGGATGAGCGGATCGACGCCCACGTGCTCGCCGGCCTGCTTGAGCGCGTACACGCCCCCCGCGAGCCCGGTGATCGACAGGGCTACGCTCGCCATGTCCCAGTGGCGCGGGGAAGGGTTGCGGGATTCGGGCACCACGCGGGCGCCCACGACCAGGATGACGAGCACGATCGGCACGTTGACCAGGAAGACCGCGCCCCAGCCCCAGCGTTCGGTGATCAGGCCGCCGAGCAGCGGGCCGAGGGTCGCGCCGACGCTGTGGGCCGAGGTCCAGATGCCGATCGCGATGGCGCGCTCCCGGTCGTCGGTGAACACGACGCGGATGATGGCCACGGTCGACGCCATGATCATCGCAGCCCCGATGCCCAACGCGACGCGGGCCGCGATCAGTTGGGGCGTGGAGTGGGAGAACGCGGCGGCCGTCGACGCGAGCCCGAACACGGCGAAGCCGCTGAGCACCATGCGCTTGCGCCCGATGCGGTCGCCGAGGGTGCCGCAGGTGACGAGCAGCGAGGCGAGGGTGAGCGAGTAGATGTCGACGATCCACAGGAGTTGGACGCCACTGGGATGCAGGTCGAGGGACATGCTCGGCACGGCCGCGTGCAGCACGGTCAGGTCGATCCCGCACAGCAGCAGGCTGGTGGAGACCACCGCGAGGACCAGCCATTTGCGCCGCCGCGCGGCGGCATCCGGTTCGCCCGGAATCATTGCGGGGGCATCGCTATTCGTCATGTTCGCACTATCGTGGGATACAAATGCAGGGCACAAGTACGCACTTGAATGTGACGTAGTATCAAGATGTATACCAGGTTTCAAAATGTATACCGTCAAGGTGTATACCGTGGTGGAGGTGGAGTCGTGCGCGACGGTTCGGAACGTGCGGAAAACACGCCGGAATATTGCGCGGTCGAGAGTGCCATGGAGGTCCTGGGCGGCCGGTGGAAACTGGCCATCCTGAAAGAACTCCTGGCCGGGACCAGGCGGTTCAGCGAGCTCAAGCGTGCCCTGCCCCGGATCACGCAGCGGATGCTGACCCGCCAGCTGCGCGAAATGGAGAGCGACGGTCTGGTCATAAGGAACGTTTACCGGGAGGTGCCGCCGAAGGTCGAGTATTCGCTCACCGAGATCGGCCGAAGCCTGGACCACATCGCGGAACAACTCGACGCCTGGGGGCGCCGGTACCGGACGATGAGGGCCGTCGAAACGGACGCCGACCGTGAATTCCCGGTGGCCGATTCTCGTGATGAGGACACAGAACTCCCTGTCGTAAGGGCCTAGCCGCCCCGCGCGGCCGATCAGCCACGCGGGGCGCCTGTGCCACCCGCTCAGAACTCCAGCAGGTTCTGCCGGAGCGTGTTGCCCGGTGTATACGCGGAGCGGGTCAGCCCCCGGCGTTGCAGCGCCGGGACGAGCCCGTCGGTGACTTCGGCGATGTAGCGGCGGTTCAGGCGGAGCAGCGGCGTCGTGATCATGAACCCGTCGCCGCCGACCTCCTCCATCACCTCACCCATCCGCTCGGCCACCTGATCCGGCGTACCGACCAGGTCGACGGAGGAGACGAGCCCGCCCGCCGCGTCGATGACCAGCTCGCGCAGGGTCTTCCCGCTGCCCCACTGCTGGAGCTGGTCGAGCGAGCCCTGCTCGCCGTTGGTCTCCAGGCGGCGCGGCAGCGGCTCGTCCAGATCGAACTGCGCGAAGTCGATCTCGGTGAGCGCCGACGTCTGGGCCAGGATGTCCTGGATGAACTGGGGCGAGGACACCATCCGGGCCTGCTTGTCCCGGGCGTCCCGCTCCGTCTCGCCCAGGACGGGGGTGACACAGAACAGCGTCTTGATGGTGTCCGGATCGCGCCCCTGGTCCTTGGCGTGGGCCCGTACGTCCTCGCGGAACTGCTTCATGCCCTCCACGCCGTTGGCGATGGCGATGATCGAGTCCGCGTTGCGGGCCGCGAAGGCCCGGCCCCGGGGAGAGGCACCCGCCTGGACGAAGGCCGGCCGGTGCTGCGGCGAGGGCACCGTGTTCAGGGGGCCGCGCACCCGGAAGTACCTGCCCTTGAAGTGGATGGGCCGCACCTTGGTGTGGTCCGCGTACACACCCTTCTCGCGGTCGAGTACGACGGCGTCCGCGTCCCAGGACGCGAAGAGCTGCTTGACGACATCGACGTACTCGTCGGCCATCTCGTACCGGACATCGCGCGGCGGCAGCTTGTCGAGGCCGAAGTTCTGCGCGGCCAGGTCCTCCGCGCTGGTCACGATGTTCCAGCCGAACCGGCCGCCCAGCATGCTGTCCAGGGTCGAGGAGAGCCGGGCCGTCATGAACGGCGGGTACGCGAGCGTGGAAAGGGTGGCCACGATGCCGAGTCGAGAGGTCGCCACCCCCATGGCCACCGCCAGCGGAACAGGGTCGTGCTTGGGCACCACCATCGCCTGCTTGAGAGCCGCCTCGGCGGAGCCGCCGTACGACTCCGGAACCATCAGCTTGTCCTCGACGATGACGTAGTCGAAGCAGGCGCGCTCCAGCGCCTGGGCCACCTCGGTGTGGAACGTCCCGTCCCACGGCGACCCGCCTGTCCCGAACGGCCCCTGCCAGTCGTCGGGGGTGAAGTTGAAGATGAAGGCGAGATGGAACTTGCCCGCCGACCGGTCCTGAGATGCGGTGCTCGTCATGCGCGTCGTCCCTTCGGCGCGGGTGGGGCCGGAGCGGTCGCGTCGCTTGCGCCGTTCGGCGACGTACGACCGCGTCGGTCCGGGCGGGTGCGGGCGAGCAGCAGGCCCTCGCCTTGGCGGACCATGGCGAGCGCCTCGTCGGTCACATGCCGGAAGAGCTTCTCGCCGAGCTCCGCGCCGGCCCCCGAAGTGGACGACAGAATGCCGTTGTTGGAGATCTGCTCGACATCGATGGGGTGCAGATACACCCCGCTGCGCGGCGGGTTGTCGTGCTCCGGCCGCTCCTCGGTCACGAGCTCCGGGCGCAGGTGCAGCATCAGGCTGGTCTCGGTCACACCCGCGTGCTCCGCGTGCCAGCCGGGGAAGCCGGGCACCTCGGCGGCGATCCACGATTCCTGGACGAGGCTCCACCAGCTGAAGGCGTACACCTCACGGCCGTCCAGGAGCCCGCGAGCCCGCACTTGGTCGAGCGCCTCGAAGAGGAAGGGCTCGTTCTCGAAGTGCCCGTTCACGATGACCAGCCGCTCGAAGGGCAGCGCGACGAGCGATTCCAGCACTTCCCGTACGTAACGGATGAGGGTGTCACCGCCCACGTACAGCGTGCCGGGGAAGGAGAGCCCGCCGCCGCTCTGCGGGAGCGAGCGGGCGGCGATCTGGTGGACGGGCAGGGTGAGTCCGCCGAGCCCGGCGGAGATCTCGGCCGCGAACGCCTCGGCGAGGTCGGAGTCGACGCTGAGCGGGAGGTGCGGGCCGTGCTGTTCGGTGGCGCCGATCGGCCAGACCAGGGTCCTGCCCTGGACGGACCGGTTCACGTCGGCGCTGGTCAGGGCGGAGTACGCGGCGTGAGTCACCGGGCCGCTCCCGCCGTCGCGCCGGCCGGGCGCCCGAGGGCCGCACCGGTCTCGGTCACGATCCGGTCGAGCGTCTCGTACATGTCGGTGTGCAGCGCCGTGTAGACCTGTGCCACGTTCGCGCCCACGCTCAGATAGTCGGCCACGTCCCGGCCGGAGCTCACGCCGCCGCAGCCGAGGACGGGCACGTCGATGCCGTGCCGGCGCAGTTGCCAGATGGCGGCGAGGACCAGGGGTTTGATGGCGGGGCCCGAGTAGCCGAAGACGCCGCCGAGTTCGAGGCCGCCGGTCTCGGGGGAGACGGCGGCGCCGGAGATCGTGTCGCTGACCGTGACGGCGTCCGCGCCGGCGGAGACGGCCGCGCGCACCCGGTCCACCAGGCCCTCGCCGATGGCCAGTTTGACCGAGATCGGCAGTGTGGTGCGGGCGCGGGTGGCCGCGGTGTAGGCGTGGACCCGGTCGGGGGTGTCCTCCTCGCCGCCGGGTTCCTCGTTGATGCAGGAGATACCGAGCTCGAGCGCCGGACAGCCGGTGGCCGCCACGCGGGCGGCGAGTTCACCGAGCTCGGCCGGGGTGTCGGCGTGCACGGAGGCGATCACGGGCAACCGCTCGTCGGCGAAGGATGTGAGGACCGCCAGCCAGTGCTCGACCGACCTCTTGGAGTACGTGGTGCTGTTCAGCATGCCCGAAGGCAACCGTAAGATCCGCTCGTCGAGGCCCTGGGGCGGACTGGGGTGGATCGTCTTGGTGACGACGGCCCCCGCGCCGGTCGCGAGGAGCTTGCGGATGTTGCGTTCCTGGTCCGTGAGCAGGCCGGAACCGACCACGACCGGATTCTTGAGCGTGAGTCCCAATATGCGTACGGCGTCGGACAATTGATGTCTCCGAAGTGAGGCGGTGCGGGATGCGCGGCCGACCGGGCACGGGCCGGGTGACGACCGGGCGGGGGAGTGCGAGGAGTGCCGTCAGGCGCCCGCGGCGATGGCCGAACCGAGGGCCTCGCGCTGAACCTCGGTCGCGGCGAGCACGGCGTCGACAAGGAGCCCGGGCTTCTCGTTGAACTCGTCGAAGTCGATGACCTGCACCGAACCCACCCGGTGCAGCCCCTTGAGCAGATGGCTGGCCGAGTCCACGAACGGCTGCTTGGTCACCAGGACGATGGGCCGGCCCAGCGCGGTGGCCCAGCCCAGCTCCACGTGCGTGCCGTCGGTGCGGCGCAGGGTGAGGTCGGGAAGCACCGGAAGCACGGGGACGAACACGTCGCACTTGCGCATCCACCGGAAGTCGCGCACCGAGACCTGCTCGGGAGTGAACTGCGCGGTGTCCTCGCCGAACTTCTCCGCCACATGGGCGGAGAACACGTTGCCGCCGTTCTCGCGGACGGTGCCGATGGCCCTGGTGATCGCGGACTGGAGGTCGCCCGCGAAGCCGTTCGCCAGGATCGCGTGCTGGATCGGACCGCCCACGAACACGTCCAGGCCGGTGAGCAGACCCGACCGATCAGAGATGATTGCCATGTGAATTCTCCTGACAGAATATTAACGTCGATTTGATGGCTGAGTGGCATCGCCGAGGGTCGGCACGTCATCGAAGACCTGCCGACAGGAGGGAATACCCGAGTGGGATCGAGCCCTTTGGGGTGGCCGAATTCGGGAGACCTGGCGAGAAAAGGATGGTGTACGTCCGGGGTGTGGATCGCTTCACTCGTACGAATGTGAGCGGACGCTCCGGGCTTATGCCGGGCCGGGTACGCTCTCGCCGAGCGATGCGTATCGGCCACGGTGATACAGCAGTGGCTTCCGGTCCTCGTCCGTGTCCAGGGCGAGTACCCGGGCGGCGACGACAAAATGGTCGCCCGCGTCGAACTCCGCCTCGATGGCGCACTCGAACCAGGAGCACGCGCCGTCGAGCCTGGGGGAGCCGCCAGCCGGGCAGCTCCAGCCCACACCTGCGTACTTGTCGCCGCCCGGGCGGGCAAACCGCCTGCTCAGAGCCGTCTGGTCCGCCGCGAGGACGTTGACGCAGAAGCGACCCGCGGCCTTGATGTGCGGCCATGTCGTGGACGTACGGCCGACGGAGACGAGAACCCGTGGCGGGTCGAGAGAGAGGGACGAAAAGGCCTGGCAGGTGAATCCGACGGGGCCGTTCGGGCCCATGGCGCTGATGACGGTCAGGCCGGTACAGAAGCTGCCGACCGCGGACCGGAACGAATCGGTGGTGACGTGGTCCTGAACTGCGATGGATGTGCTGTCGCCATGCAAGGGAAGTTCCTCACGGTAGAGCGGCGGATCCGATCGGCCCGTTGTTCCGTGAGCTTTCTCGGAGGTAAAAGTCTGCACTACATGGAGAGTTGGGACAAGGGACCTTTGAATCGTGAACGGGACGTTTCAATGGTCTGGGCAAGTTGAATGATTCGGGCGCGTTTGCAGCGCGCACTCTGTTGCGTTCCGACCCTGCCGCCGGCCTGTCCGCGACGCCCCGCGCGGCTCCGTCCGGCCGTGCCGGGGCTGGAGCAGATTGACAGGCTCGCGCCACGAAGACCATGATTCCACTAGTTGACTAGTGGAATCGAGTGGGAGGGGGAGCATGAGCGGCACGGCCACGTCTGGTGGGAATGACGGTCGGTGGGCCCTGGAAGCACGCGGGCTCGGCAAGAAGTACCGCCGGGGGTGGGCGTTGCGGGAGGAGTCCTTCCGGGTTCCGGCCGGGCGCGTCTGCGGTCTGGTGGGGCCCAACGGGGCCGGAAAGAGCACCTTGTTGGGGATCGCGGCCCGGCTCGTCGAGCCGACGCGGGGCGAGCTGCGGATCTTCGGGCGGCCGGTCGGCGACCCGTCCGTGATGCCCCGGTTCGCCTACCTGGGCCAGGACAAGCCGCTGTTCAAGCGGTTTACCGTGGCGGAGTGCCTGCGCATGGGCCAGGAGCTCAACCCCGGCTGGGACCAGGCGGTGGCCGAGCGGATCGTGCGCGAGGGCAACCTGGCGCCGAGCGCCAGGATCGGCAGCCTCTCGGGCGGCCAGCGCACCCGGGTGGCGTTCGCGCTCGCCTTCGGGAAGCGGCCCGAGCTGCTGCTCCTGGACGAGCCGATGTCCGACCTCGACCCGCTCGCCCGCGACGAGATCGGCTCCCTCCTCATGTCCGAGGTGGCCGAACGCGGCACCACCGTACTCATGTCGTCCCACATGCTCTCCGAGGTCGAGCACATGTGTGACTACCTTCTGGTGATGGCCGGCGGCCGGGTCCGGATGGCCGGTGACACCGACGAGCTGGTGCCGCTGCACACCGTCGTCACCGGGGTCACCACCGACGGCCGCCTGCCCGACGCACTCGCCACGCACACCGTGATCGATGTCCGCACCGCAGGGCGGCAGTTCACCGCCCTCGTCCGGCACGAGGCCCCGCTCGACCCCGCGTGGCAGCTCGCCGAACCCAGCCTGGAGGAGGTGCTGCTCGGCTACCTCCGCCACCCCGAGGCGCCCGCGCTGCTCTCCCCGACCGCCGTCCCCGGCCACCGAGAGGAGCACGCGGCATGAGCACCGTCACCCGCACCCCCGTCCAGCAGGAAACCTGGTTCGCCGGGCGACGGAGGCTCCGCGGCCTGGCCTGGCTGATGGTGCGTCAGCACCGGGCCGCCCTCATCGCCTGCACCGCGGTGACCGTCGTCGGAGCGGCCTGGATCATCCACGAGCGCGGCACCATGCTGGACACCCTGCACGCGGCAGGGTGGCCCGCGAAGCCCGTCGCCGCCCTCGACCCCGACATGGTCCAGCGCCTCGACAGGTCCTTCAGCGATCTCGCCCGGTACATCGGGTATCTGCCGCTGCTGTTCGGCGTGTTCATCGGCGCCCCGCTCATCTCCGCGGACCAGGAGCAGGGGACCGCCCGTCTCGTGTCGACCCAGTCGGTGCCCCGGCTGCGCTGGCTGCTCTGGAAGCTGGGCTTCGCACTGGGCCTGGTCCTGATGACCACCGGGGTTCTGGGCGCGCTGTTCGGCTGGTGGTGGCGGGCCGTCCGGCCCGCGGTGTCCAGTACGTGGCTCGACGGCACGGTCTTCGACAACTCCCTGCCGGTGCTGACCGCGCTGGTCCTGTTCACCACCACCCTCGGCATCGTCATCGGAACACTCGTGCGCCGCGCGGTCGCCGCCATGACCGTCACGTTCTTCGTCACGGCGGCCTCGCTCCTGGTGGCCGACTACTTCAGGAACCGGCTGGCCACCCCGCGCCGGGTGGCCTTCCCCCTCGACGGCGCGCACCCCGCGGTGCTCACCGACGCGGTGCAGGTCGACCAGTGGGTCGGCACCGCCTCCGGCAAGGTCTACGGCTGGGGTACGTGTGTGAACGACGCCGCCCCCGAGGCCTGCCGCGCCAAACTGGGGATCGTCAACTCGGTGTGGGACTACTTCGGTTACGACCAGATGGCCACGCTCCAGTGGACGGCGGCAGGTCTGCTGTCGGGCGCTGGCGTGATCTTCGTAGCCCTGGCCGTGTTGCGTACGCGGCGCACGGCCCTGTAGCTGTACGAAGAGGATGGGAAGGGGGCGGGTGCGATGGTCGTGTTCCGCATAGAGCGACGCAGCGGAGTGCCCGCGTACCTCCAGATCGTGCAGCAGGTGCAGCAGGCGCTGCGCATGGGGGCGCTGGGCGAGGGCGACCGGCTGCCCACCGCGGCACAGGTCGCCGCCGACACGAAGGTCAACCCGAACACCACGCTCAAGGCCTACCGGGAGCTGGAGCGGTCCGGCCTCGTCGAGGTGCGCCAGGGAGCGGGCACCTTCATCACCCGCTCCCTGGCCGCTCCGCAGAGCGACCCCGGGTCACCGCTGCGGGCCCAACTCGCGGACTGGATGCGGGAGGCCGTGGCCATGGGGCTGACGGAGCAGGAGGTCGGCGTCCTGTTCGACGCGGTCCGCGAGCAGACGTACGCTGCGCAGCCCATCAGGGTGACCTCGTCCTGAGACTCAGCCCGCGGGACTGAGCGGCGGCTCGGATCCCGGGGGCACGGCCTCGGCGACCGCGTCGGACAGGTGTTTGCGTACGGGCTCGGGCAGCGGCGTCCCCCCTGCGGAGTCCACCACCTGCTCGGCCAGGCAGCGCAGTTTGGTGTTGGTGTGCTGAGAGGTGGCGACGAGGACCGTCCACGCGTCCTCGGGAGTGAGGGCGAAGGCGGCCATGAGGATGCCGCGAGCCAGGTCGATGGTGCCCCGGCTCTCCATCGCCCGCCGCAGCTGGCCGAGTTCGAGTCGGAGATCCATGTCGGGATCAGGGTCGGAGTCGGACGCGGCGGCGAGGTCCGCGCCCGGCCCCGGATCGTCCGTCGGCGGGCTGACGCAGGGGGATGCGGCGCCGTCGAGCCCGGGGACCGCGGGGGGCTGGTCCAGGGCCGGCTGCCTGATGTGCAGCAGGATGTTCACGGCGGAGCAGCCGCAGAACTCGACGCCGCTGAGGTCCAGTCGGACAGAGCCGTCCGACCCGGCGGGGGCCGCGCCCAGAGCGTGTCGCAGTTGTTGGTCCGTGGCGAGGTCGAGCTCGCCGCACACGTCGACGACGGTCCCGTCGCCGTCGGGGCGACTGAAGACCGTCAGACCGGACAGCCGATGCGTGCCGGTGGATCCGGCCAGCCTCGTGCACGTGCCCGCCTGCCCGGGCCCGGACTCTTCACAGTGCGGCATGGCCCTCTCCCCCTGCGCACTCCGGCAGTTCCTCCCTGCCCAGATTCGCGCTCACGGACGACGTACGTCAAGGGATACACGAAGCCAAGTTCGGGTATTCCTCAACGCGAACCGGCGGGCCTACGATGCGCCCATGGGTGGAGTGCCGGAACCGCACACGGGATGGACGTTCATCACCAACCACGCGCGTGTGCTCGCGACCATCGCCGAGGACCAGAACGCGCGGATCCGCGACATCGCCGCCCGCTGCAGACTCACGGAGCGGGCCGTTCAGAAGATCATTTCCGACCTGGAGCAGAGCGGCTTCCTGTCCCACGCCCGTGAGGGACGCGGCAATACCTACCGGATCGAGCCGGGAAAGACCCTGCGGCACCCCGCCGAGGCCGAGGCCGGCCTCACCGTGGCCTCCCTGCTCGGCCTCCTCGTCCAGGACGAGGCCCACCGTGCCGCGCCGTCCGGCAACGGCGCGCACACCGACGGGGACCGACCCTGAACGCGGCTTGTTCTCGCGCGTGACGCTGGCCGATTGAGAACTGGCCGTGGGCGTCGTGCGTCGAGAGGATTCTCCCCTGCCGGGTGGGGCGACCGAGAGGGCGGGAGTACATGAGGCTACGACGAAGAACGTCGCGGGACGGGAGAGCCGGGGCGCTGATGCGGGGCACGGTCGCGGTGGCGATCGCCTGCGCGGCACTGGCCGGGGTGCCCGCGGTGGCGCAGGCGGCACCCGCCGCGGCCACGACCACGTCCGCATGCAGTACGGATACCGGAGCGAAGGGCCTGGCGAGCTCGCCGGCCTCCGGTGGCCCGGTCTCCGTGGATCGCGCGGACGGCCGGATCGCGCAGTTCCAGCTCTTCTACGACAGCACCGCGACGAAGGGCCTGCCCTTCGTGTGGCACCGCGAACAGGACGCGCCGGGCGGCGCGTACGGCGCCTGGCAGCGGGTGAGCGCCGCGACCGTCGGCCCCAAGAGCTACTACATCACGGCGATGGAGAACTCTGCGGGCGACCTGGAACTGCTGTTCTCCACATACGGCACGTTCTGCCACGCCGTGGAGGACGACAGTGCGGGCGGCTGGAGCACTCCGGACGCCTTCGGGCTCGCCCCGACCCCGTACCACGGCGGAGTCGTCCTCTTCAAAGAGCGCGACGGCAGCATCGACGCCTTCGCTTCCGGGTCCGGGACCGGCAGCACGATGGAGATGCGGCACCAGCAGAACGCGGACGCGGGCTGGGGCCCGGTGCTGCCCATGGGCCAGGTCCCCGACCCGAATGTGGGACTGAGCCAGCCGAGTACGGTGGAGCAACTACCCGACGGACGGCTCCACTTGACGGTCCGTGAGTGGAACCGGGACCGCATGTGGGAGATCTATCAGTCGCTTCCCGGCGGCGGCTGGGGCCCGTGGCAGCTGATGTCCTCGGTGGCGGCAGCGGCGCCGGCCGCGCTCGCCGCCCCCGCCGGCCCGCAGCTGAAGGTGAACCGCACCACCGGCCTCCGGGACGGCGACATCGTCAAGTTCACCATCGCGGGCGGGCCGCCCAAGGACTACGTCTGGGTCAAGGAGTGCGGCCCCTCGGCGTCCACGACCACCTGTGACGACGACACGGGCCGCCAGTTCCGGGTGTACCCGGACGGCACGTACCAGCTCTCCCCGAAGAAGCTGTACGCCCAACTGCACACCACGGCAGGGACGTTCGACTGCCGTACGGTGTCACCGAGCAACCCGTGCTCGCTCGCCCTGACCGACAACACCGGGGCACTGCTCACCACCGTGCCGCTGCGCTTCGCCCTGCACGGGGCGCTGGAAGCGCCGCCCACCCTGCGGGTCGACCCCGACACGGGTCTGGTGGACGGCCAGGCAGTGCGGGCCACGGGCAAGGGCTACGAACCGCAGTACCACGTGCTGATCATGGAGTGCGCCACCGGCTCGACCGACACGTTCGGCTGCCGCCCCCGCTCCAGGCCGCCGGCCACCAGCGACGCGGGCCGGGTGGACGAGACGGTCACCCTGTCGGCGACGTTCACGGCCATCGACGGCCGCACCATCGACTGCCGTGCCGCGGCCGCGTGCGAGCTGGTGGTCTTCGGCACGCGGGTCCGCGGCCCGGAGACGGTCCGCCATCCGCTCGGCTTCGCAGCGCCGCCGGCGTCGGGAGGGTGAGCGCCGGCCAGGGGTATGGCGCCTCCTGACGAGAGGGCGGGGGCCGACCCGGGTCGGCCCCCGCCCTCGTTGCAGTGACCGTCAAGGACTGCTCACCGAGGCTCGCTGTGCAGGGGCTGTGCCTCTGCCGCAGCGGGGCCGGGAACCGACGCCTTCGTGCGCCGCAGGCCCAGCGCGCCGATCACGCACAGCGCGAGCGCGGACGTGGCGAAGAGCAGCCACATCGCGGCCTGGTCAAGGCCCAGCCGAAGCCCATGAGGACGAAGGAGAAGGCGACGTACGCGATGCCGGTGTCCTCGCCGAACCGGGACTGGAACAGTGCCGACAGCGCGAACGCCGTGAACCCGACACACAGCAGCTTGTGCGGCTCTCCCTCAGCCCAGTGCCGCCTCCCGGTACGGCCGGAAGAAGGCGCGGAGTTCCTCGGCGTACAGCTCCGGCTCCTCGAACGGGGCGAAGTGTCCGCCGCGGGCCGGCTCGGTCACGTACGCCACGTTCGCCGTGCGTTCGAGCCACGCCCGCGGCGGGCGGACCACGTCGCCGCGGAACAGCGAGAAGCCGGACGGTACTTCGACCCGGCGGGCGTGCTGGGCGGGTGGGATCGCCGCGTTCGCGTGGTACGTGCGCATCGACGAGCCGATGGTCTCCGTGAGCCAGTAGAGCGTGATGTTCGTGAGGATCTCGTCCTTCGTGAAGCTCCGCTCGACGTGGCCGTCGCAGTCGCTCCACCCCCGGAGCTTCTCGACGATCCACGCGGCGAGCCCGGCCGGCGAATCGGTCAGCCCGAAGGCGGCCGTCTGCGGCTTCGTACGGTGCATCGCGGCGTACGCGCCCTCGGTGCCGCCCCAGGCCACCGCGTCCTCCAGCCAGGCGCGCTCCTCCGGCGCGAGTTCCGCCGGGTCGCCGCCGAAGGCGGGCAGGCCCGCGTCGGTGCGGTGGACGGCCACGACCCGTTCGGGGTGGTCGAGAGCGAGGTAGCGGCTGACGTGACTGCCCATGTCCCCGCCCGCCGCGCCGAACCGCTCGTAACCCAGGACGCCCATGAGCTCGGCCCACAGTCCGGCGACGGCGATGGTGTCCAGGGGCGGGCCGGTGGGCCGGTCGGAGTATCCGAAGCCCGGCATGTCGGGCACGACCACGTCGAACGCGTCGGCCGGATCACCGCCGTGCGCGCCGGGGTCGGTGAGGAGCGGGACGACCTTCGAATAGCGCCAGAACGAGTCCGGCCAGCCGTGGCTGAGGACCAGCGGCAGCACGGGCCCGGCCGGCGCGACGGCCCGCGCATGGACGAAGTGGACCCCGAGCCCGCGGAGCGGCACGCGGAAGTGCGGGAGCCGGGCGAGCGCGGCCTCCTGGGCCGGCCAGTCGAACCCGTCCGCCCAGTACGCGACGAGCTCGCGCAGATAGCCGAGATCGGTGCCGAGCGTCCACCCGGCACCCTCGGGCGCATCCGGCCAGCGCGTCGCACGCAGCCGCGCTCGGAGGTCCGCGAGCGCGGCCGGGGAGGTCTGCGGGATGAACGACTCGGGTCGAGGCAGGGCGTCGGGCATGGGGCGAGCCTATCGACCGGGTGGCGTCACTTCACGAACCCGCCGAGGGGGACCCCGCGTTCGGTCCGGTGGTGGGCCGGGGGTCATGCCCCGTCCGGCCCCGGGCGGCAGCCTGGGCCTTCTTCGCCGAGTGGACGGTCCACACGGCCAGAGGTCCATAGACCGCGAGCATGAGGACCTGCGAGACATTGGCAGCGGGCCCGATCGGCAGCAGGTACACGGCCGCGATCCGCAACCCCGCGTCGACCAGGAGTGAGATCCCCCAGACCAGCGAGACGCGGAACCAACGGGCCTGCATGGCGGCGGTGTTCGCCGTGCTGTGGAACTCGTCGTGCTGCTCGGGACCGGCCGAGCGGGCGAAGCGCAGCGCCGCGTAGTAGGCGAGCGGACGCCCGATGACACAGCTGCCGACGAAGACGAGCCCCGCCGTGAAGGACCCTGCCGCGTCCTTGGCGAGAACGAACCGGGCGTCACCGGTGGTGAAACTCAGCCCGAGCCCCGCGCCGAACAGGGTGAGCAAGAACAGCGCGAACGGGTCGAGCCTGCGCCGGCGCAGAGCCACCCAGAGCGTACGCAGCCCGGCGACGACGGTGGCCAGCAGCAGGGCGAGGTAGTTGCTCGCACCGAACAGCCCGGCGGTGAAGTAGGTGATCACCGAGAGGCCGACGTCGCAGAAGAGGGTGAAGGCCATTGCCCGCATGGCCGGGTCGAGCCGCCTGCGGGGCGGAGAGGCGGTGGGCTTGGCGGCGGGATCGGACGAGGTCGGTTGCATGCGGACTCCAGTCGGCCGAGCAGGGGAATCGGTTCGAGCGCATTCCCGCATTCGGGCACGCATGCATGAATTGCTTCGGGTATTCCCCTGGGAGGGAGCCGCGGATGCATTCCATGAATCGCGAGAATGCTTTTCTCTCGTTCGCAACCGACGTTAACTTTCCCCGGCTGCACGCGTCTTGGAGCCCTCGGTGGAGATCCGGAGGGTCGTCTGCACCGTTGGGTGGAGGGTGGGTGGAGGTGGAAGAAGCGGCGCTCGCCCCAGGGCGCCCACCGGGCGCGCCACCGCTTCGGGGGAGGCCTGTCCGTCCCCTTCGACGGCAAAAGAAAAGGCAGGGAGAGTGTTCTCTCCTTGCCTCTCTTAACTTATAGCGCGTTGGGGGGCTTGCCGCAAGGCCCGGGTCATGACGCAGAATCACGACTCGTCAGAGGGAAGGCAAGCAGGGATGGGGACGT
This sequence comes from Streptomyces mauvecolor, assembly GCF_039532965.1. Classification (NCBI taxonomy): domain Bacteria; kingdom Bacillati; phylum Actinomycetota; class Actinomycetes; order Kitasatosporales; family Streptomycetaceae; genus Streptomyces; species Streptomyces mauvecolor. The sequence continues at coordinate 862,592 of NZ_BAAASQ010000008.1, forward strand.
GCTCGACAAGAGGTTCGGCAGAGGCAGAGTGGGAGACACCGGCGATGCGATCGACCGGGGCAGGGAAACGGAACACGGGCGCCTCGGAGGTATCGCCATGACTGAGCAGTACGTGCTGGATCTGCGAGAGGCCGACGGGACGCAGATCGCGGTCGTCGGCGGCAAGGCCGCGCACCTGGGCGGGCTTTCGCGGATCGAAGGCATCCGCGTGCCGGACGGCTTCTGCGTGACGACGGACGCCTTCCGGCGGATCATGGCGGAGGCGCCGTCGATCGACGATCGGCTCGATCAGCTGTCGCGCCTGGACCCGGACGACCGGGAGGCGATCCGCACGCTCAGCGCGCAGATCCGCCGGACCGTCGAAGGGATCGCCATCCCGGCCGATGTCGCGGCGGCGATCACCGGAGCGCTCGCCCGGCACGGCGAGCAGGCCGCCTACGCCGTCCGGTCCAGTGCGACGGCCGAGGACCTGCCGACGGCTTCCTTCGCGGGCCAGCAGGACACGTACCTGAACGTCGTGGGGCCGGGGGCGATCCTCCGGCATGTCAGCCGGTGCTGGGCCTCGTTGTTCACCGAGCGGGCCGTCACCTATCGCCAGCGCGGCGGCATCGACCACCGTACGGTCCAGATGGCCGTGGTCGTGCAGCAGATGGCCTTCTCGCAGGCGGCCGGCATCCTGTTCACCGCCGACCCCGTCACGGGCAACCGGAAGGTCGCCACCGTGGACGCCGGCTTCGGCCTCGGCGAGGCTCTGGTGTCCGGCCTGGTGAACCCGGACGTCTTCACGGTGCGAGACGGCGAGGTGGTCGCCAAGGCGATCGCCGCCAAACAGCGTGCCATTCACGCCGTGCCGGCCGGCGGTACGCGGGAAGTGACGATCGATGCGCGGCAGCAGGAGCAGCCGGCTCTGTCGGATGCTCAGGCCGTACGGCTCGTGCAACTCGGGCGGCGGATCGAAGCGCACTTCGGCCGCCCGCAGGACATCGAATGGTGTCTGGTCGACGACGAATTCCAGATCGTTCAGAGCCGGCCGATCACCACGCTGTTCCCCATCCCCGAGACCGGAGACGAGGAGAACCACGTCTACGTCTCCGTCGGCCATCAGCAGATGATGACCGACGCCATGAAGCCGCTGGGGCTCTCCATGTGGCAGCAGACGGCCATGGTGGCGATGCACGAGGCCGGCGGCAGGCTGTTCGTCGATGTCACCGGGCGACTGGCCTCGCCCGCGAGCCGTGCCGGCCTCCTCGACCTGGTGGGGAGAGGAGACCCGCTGGTCAGGGACGCGCTGGAGACCGTCCTCGACCGCGAGGATTTCGTCCCCTCGCTCCCGGACGAGGGTCCCGTAGAGCCGCCGGCAGGCGGTGCGTCCGCCCCGGTCGAACCCGATCCGGCCATCGTCACCGAGCTGATCGAACGCAGCCAGGAGTCCATCGCCGCCCTGGAGCGCGACATCCGGACGAAGACCGGACCGGCGCTGTTCGACTTCCTCTTCGAGGCCTTCGCCGAGCACAAGCGAGTCCTCAGTGACCCGCTGAACATTCAGGCGATCATGGCGGGGATGGAGGCCACCTGGTGGCTCAACGACAAGCTGCAGGAGTGGCTGGGCGAGAAGAACGCGGCTGACACACTGACGCTGTCGGCCCCCGACAACATCACGTCGGAGATGGGACTGGCGCTGCTCGATGTCGCGGACGTGATCCGCCCGCATCCCGAGGTCGTGGAGTTCCTGGAAGGCGTCGAGGACGAGGGCTTCCTGGACGAGCTGGCGAAGATCGCGGGCGGGGCCGAAGCGCGCGACGCCATGGAGGCCTACCTCGACCGGTACGGCATGCGCTGCGTCGCCGAGATCGACATCTCGAGGCCACGTTGGCGGGAGCGGCCCACCTCGCTCGTGCCCGTGATCCTGGACAACGTGAGGAACTTCGAGCCGGGTGTCGCCGAGCGACGCTTCGAGCAAGGGCGGCAGAAGGCGCGGGAAAAGGAACAGGAGGTGCTGTCACGCCTGCGGGACCTGCCGGACGGGGACCGGAAGGCGGACGACACGAAGCGGATGATCGACCAGGTCAGAGCCTTCGTCGGATACCGGGAGTACCCGAAGTACGACATCGTCAGCCGCTACTTCGTCTACAAGCAGGCCCTCATGGCGGAGGCCGAGCGCCTCGCGCAGGCCGGTGTACTGGAGGCGAAGGAGGACATCTTCTACCTCACGTTCCAGGAACTGCACGACGTCGTCCGCTCGCAGCGGGCGGATCACCGGCTCATCCAGCAGCGCATGGACGCGTTCCGGTCGTACCAGGCGCTCACACCGCCCCGGGTGCTCACCTCGGACGGTGAGGCCGTGACGGGGGCGTACCGGCGCGACGACGTGCCGGCCGGCGCGCTGATCGGCCTGCCGGTCTCCGCCGGGACCATCGAGGGAAGGGCTCGCGTCATCCTCGACATGGCGGACGCCGATCTCGAAGCGGGCGACATCCTGGTCACGACGTTCACCGACCCCAGCTGGTCGCCGCTGTTCGTCGCGGTGGCGGGCCTGGTGACGGAGGTGGGCGGCCTGATGACCCATGGCGCGGTGATCGCCCGGGAGTACGGCCTGCCGGCCGTCGTGGGCGTGGATCAGGCCACCCGGCTCATCCGGGACGGGCAGCGGATCCGCGTGCACGGAACCGACGGGTACATCGAGATCCTGTCCTGACACCGAGCGGCCCCTCCCGTGGCGCCGGGAAGGGAGGGGCTCATCCGCCGGCGGTCCACCCCGGGACCGTCGGCAGCACCTGCTCGGCGATGCGAAGCAGTACCGCGTCGTCGGGCACCCGGCCGTCCGAACGCCACAGGGTCACCTCGAAAGAGCCCCCGCTGTCCTTCGCGTTCCGGGCCACGCTGACGACACGGGCCGGGACGCCGGGGCCGGTCTGGGCGTCGCCCCCGTCGAGCCGGAAGCGGATGCTGACGGTCTGGTCCGAGTAGAGGACCGCAGGCCGGCCAAGCAGCGTCCGCTGCTGTGCGCCCTTGCCCAGCAGCGAGGCCGACCCGGCCACGGGAAGACGGTCGAACGTGCCCGCCAGGGTCACGGTGTACGTCTCGAACTCGACCTGGGCCGAGGGAGTGGCGACGTCCTTGCCGGCGAGCAGGCTCATCGAGCTGTCGCTACCGCTGGCGGTCTTCGCGATCTGCCCCGGCGTGCCGAGGAGTTCGGCGAGATCGGGGCGGTTCAACGCCTTGCAGAGCTGTGCCCCGGAGACATGGGCCTTCCCCGCAGCCGTGGTGGGCTCCCCGCCCGAGCACGTGGCAGGCTTCGCGACACTGCCCGAGTCCGACAGCGCCCCGGACACCCACACACCGGCGCAGAGCGCCGCCACCAGCCCCACGGCGGCGACGGCCTGCAGCCACGGTCTTCCGCCCTCCGCGGGCGCACTGATGTCTGCTGTCCTGTCCCCGGCCATGTCCCCCGCCTGCGTCGATCCCCCGATATGCGCCCCGATAGGTGGCTCGCGGACCTTAACTCGTGATCATCGGGCGGACAAGGAGTAAGGAGGCGAGACGTCTGAGGTGTGGTTTTCCGCAGTACGGTTCGGCGGTCGACCGCATGGTCCCCGACCGCCCCGACTCCTAGCGTTGCGGCCATGATTGCAGCGAGCAGTGGAGCGGAGCCGGCCGGTGGGATCGCCGGGTGGGCCGTTCACATCATGGAGTCCCTGGGGGCGCCGGGCGCCGGTCTCACCAATGCCGTCGACACGGTGCTCCCCTTCGTTCCGAGTGAGGTCATCCTGCCGGTGGCGGGGTTCACGGCAGGGCAGGGCCGGATGAGTCCGTTGGCCGTCATCGTGTGGACCACGATCGGGTCGGTGGTCGGCTCCCTGGTGGTCTACTTCGTCGGCGCGGCGCTGGGCCGCGACCGCACCCGGCGGATCGCGGAGAGGATCCCTCTGGTCAAGGCGCACGAGATCGACAGAGCGGAGGCGTGGTTCGCCCGGCACGGTGCCAAGACGGTGTTCTTCGCGCGCATGGTGCCGGTCTTCCGCAGCCTGATCTCCGTTCCGGCGGGGATCGAGCGCATGCCGTTGACGGTCTTCGTCGGTCTGACCGCCCTGGGCAGCCTCGTCTGGAACACCGTGTTCGTGATGGCGGGGTTCTGGCTGGGGGACAACTGGCGGCTGGTCGAGGAGTACGGCGGCATGGTGTCGAAGGGGATGGGGGTGGCCATCGTGGTGCTGGTGGGCTGCTTCGTGGTCTCCCGGCTGTCACGATCCCGGGGCCGGCACGGCGCGTGACCCGTCTAAGCTCACCGTTCATGGGGAGGTCGACTGTGCGCGGTGTCGCCGCAACCGCCGTCCGGGCAGTGGCCGGGCTGGCGCTGGGCACCCTGTCCGCCGTGGTCGCGGTCGTCTTCCTGGCGCTGGCTGCCCCGGTGCTCGCCGTGCGCCGCCGCCGTCCCCTTCCGCCTTCGCTCTCCGCCTCCGCTCTGCGGCTGGCCCGCGTCGAACACCTGCGGGTGGCGGCGTTCCTGGGCGGTGACGGCACCGGGGAATTCACGGCGGGGCGCGCCCTGCGCTATCTCGCGAGCCGCTGCCCCGTCGGTCTGCTGGGCGGCGGCGCCCTCACCGTCCTGGGCTTCGGTGCCGCGACGACGGCCCAGGTGCTGACGGGCTGGTTCCAGGGCGAGAAACCGGACGGGATCTCCGCGACCTGGCCGGTCGTCACCTACCTGCTGACGGTGGCAACGCTGGTGCTCTTCCTCGACCTGGCCGGCCTCGTGGCGGTGGTCGCTCTGGAGCGCGCACTGGTCCGCCGGTTCCTCGGCCTGGGCGAACGCGAGCTGATGCGGCGTCGCATCGACCAGCTGTCGGCGAGCCGCGCCGGGATCGTCGAGGCCGTGGACGCCGAGCGCCGCCGCATCGAACGGGACCTGCACGACGGGCTCCAGCAACGCCTGGTCGCCATGGCGATGCTGCTCGGCCGCGCCCGGCGCAGCGGCTCCGAGGACCTGTACGCACAGGCCCACGAGGAATCGCAGCGGGCGCTTGACGAACTGTGCCAGGTCGCATGGCGGGTGTATCCCGCCCACCTGGACGATCTGGGCCTGGAGGAGGCGCTGGCGACGGTGGCGGAGCGTTCGTCCGTACCGGTACGGATCCGGTGCGACCTCGCCGCACGCCCGGCGCCCCGGATCGAGACCGCCGCCTACTTCACGGTCCGCGAGGCCGTCACCAACGCCGCCAAGCATGCCGGGGCCACCCGCATAGACGTCCAAGTGACAGTCGTGGAGCAGCGATCCGGCTCGGTGCTCAGCGTGCGCATCACCGACGACGGGGTGGGCGGAGCCGACGCGAGCGGCGGCGGGCTTGCCGGGCTTGCCCGTCGCGCAGCCGCGCTCGACGGCCGTTTCACGGTGCTGAGCCCGCCCGGCGGCCCGACTCTGGTGGAGGCGGAGCTGCCGTGCGCGTGATACTCGCCGAGGACTCCACCCTGCTGCGCGAAGGTCTGGTCCGGCTTCTCACGGAGGAGGGCCACGACGTGGTGGCGACCGGGGACGCCTCCGCCCTGCTGGCGGCGGTGTCCGCCGCGCCGCCGGACGTCGTCGTGGCCGACGTACGCATGCCGCCGACCCACACCGACGAGGGTCTGCGAGCCGCGCTGACCATCAGGAGCAACCATCCAGGGGTGGGGGTCCTGGTCCTGTCGCAGTACGTCGAGAAGCGTTACGCCACGGAGCTGCTTTCCTCGGACACCCAGGGCGTCGGCTACCTGCTCAAGGACAGAGTGGCGCGGGTGGAGGAGTTCCTGGACGCGTTGGAACGCGTAAGGTCGGGAGGCGCGGCGTTCGACCCCGAGGTGGTACGCCAACTCCTCGCCCGTACCAGTCACTTCGACTCCTTGGAGCGCCTCACCGCACGCGAGCGCGCCGTCCTCGCCCAGATGGCGCAGGGGCACACCAACGCCTCGATCGCCGAACAACTCCATGTGTCGCAGAGTGCCGTCGAAAAGCACAGCAACGCGATCTTCGACAAGCTGGAGCTGCCGCAGGCAGCCGGCTACAGCCGCCGTGTGCTGGCGGTGCTGCGTTATCTGAAGTCCTGAGGTGGGTGGGAGGCTCTCTTCGCATACGCCCACGATCTCGACCGCCTCCCTCCGCAGTGCCATCGGGCACCACGTGGCCGCCGCGGTCGGCGACGCGGAGAGCCTCAAGTCCGCCGTGGCCGATGGGCGTAGAACGGACGCGGAGGAGCCGGATCCTCCATGAGTGGCCCGATTGTCACCGCTCCGGGGCGGTCGTCTCCCAAGTCGCCATCTGCGCTCGGAACTTGGGGCACTTGACGATGTCCTCCTCGCTGCACTGAAGGGCATGGGTCAGGAGCTGGTGGGCGTGATCCAGGTCGAGCATGCGTTGCTCGATCTCCATGACCTTGGCCCGCATCATCGCCTGCCGGCGCGGCTGGTCCTGCTGGAGTTCACCGATCTCGACCAGGGTCAGCCCGGCCTGCTGGCACTTGCGCAGCACCTTGATCCGCTCCGCGTCCTCCGGCACGTAGCGCCGCTGACCGCCCTGCCGTTCGGGGGCGGGCAGCAGGCCGTGGCGTTCCCAGTACCGGATCGCCGAGGCCGGAACGCCGGTCATGTCGGAGAGTTGGCCGATCGTCATCCGCATGTCGCGCTCCTCGTCCCGGCCCCATTTGACTTAAACCTTAGTTCAAGTTGAAGAGTGGTGCGCACGTGGACAGCGGCGAACCACCAGCGGGCGCCGCGACAGACCTGGGAGATGGCTCATGGCTACTACTGACGCAGACACCGTGAAGGAAGAGCGGGCCCGGCAGCTGGCCGAGGCCGCCGAGAGCCTTTTCGCGGCGGGGGTGATGTCCCACTCGGGGTACGCCAATCTGAGCGCCCGGCTCGACGGGGAGCGGCTCCTGCTGACGCCGGGTTTCGTCCGCGGGCTGCGGCCCGAACAACTCGCGGTCGTCGGCTTCGACGGGCAGGTGCTGGAAGGCGAGCTGCAGTCCGTGAGTGCCGAGATCATCGCCATGCACAGCACCATCTACAAGGCCCGCCCGCACGTGGGCGCGGTCATCCACACCCACTCGCCCTCCGCGACCGCCTTCGCCGTGGCCAACCGGCCGCTGCCGTGCCGGACCGAGCCGATGCTGCGCTTCGGGCAGGCCGAGGACGTCCCCGTGGTTCCCTGGGGGCCGCGCGGGTCGGACGTGGCGGTGCGGGGCATGGCCGAGGTCCTGGAGCAGCGCCCGACTACGTCCTCCGTCCTGCTGGCCAACCACGGCCTGCTGGTGTTCGGCCCGGATTCGGCCGCCACCGCCCACCTCGTGGTGGCGATCGAGGAGAGCGCCGAGGCGGAGATCGCGGCGGCTGCGATCGGAGGAGGCGTGGACTTTCCTCCGGGAGCCCAGGAGGCCGTACGTGCCTCGATCGCGCGGGTCTCGTCATGACGGACGACACCTCCGCCCACCGTGCCGAGGCCGTACGGGACCGCTACCGCTCCACGCTCGGAGCCGTTCCGGACGGGGTGCAGGAACGACTGCGCCTGGCCCAGGACTTCGACCGGCTGCCCACCGAAGAGGCGATCGCGGCGCTGCGGCACATCGTGCTGACCGACAGTCCGCTGGGAGGCCGGGTGCAGCAGCTCGTCCACTTCGGACAGCTGCTCGCCCTCGGCCGGGCGCACCCCGCCCGGATCCACGCCCAGGGAGCACTCCACGCAGGGGCAGGCATCCCCGACCTCATCGGCGTCGCCGAGACCGCGCTGATCACGGCGGGCGTGCCGGCCTATGCACTCGGAACCGAGATCATCGCCGAGCTGACATCGGCCGGACGCTGACGTCAACTCGTGGGTGGAGGCGGCTGGTGGGGAGGGCCAGGTGTCGGCGCCTCGGGAATCGTGCCGCAGGGTCGCGGCCAGGAAGAGCTTCACCAGTTCGTCGGCGTACTCGTCGAGCGCGAGATCGGGGTCGCCGACGAGCCGGCCGGAGACCGCGTCGAGGCCGGCGCGGATGCTGGTGGCCATGATCCGGGTCGGGAAGGCCCGGAACTGTTCGCTCCGCCGGCCCTCGGCGAGGTCGTCCGCGCCCTGGGTGCAGGCTCGGAGGCGGCTCTGCTGAGCGGCACCGCGGTGGGCCGCGCTGCGACTGATGGGGGTGGCCGTGCGCCCCCGACGGTTCGACGCGATCGCCGCGCTGCTGACGGCGGTGTACGGACTGTCCGCGGCGACCACGCTGATCAGCGGAAACGAGCGTGTTCTGCTGCTACGGGACTCTCTCGCCACGGGTGTGCTCGCGCTCGTCCTGCTGCTGAGTTGCGCGCTGCGGCGGCCGCTCGTCTTCCACGCCGCCAAGCGGGTCGGCAGTCCGGCGGCGGGCGCGGACGGGGACGTGCGGTGGGCCACGGAACCGGGAGTGCGTCACATCTTCATGACCCTCACCCTCGGCTGGGGCCTCGGCTTGCTCGCCGAGGCCCTGCTCCGTGGCCCGTTGATCTCGTCCGGGCGGGTGGGCAGTGACGGTGACGGGCTACTGGACCGGCACGGGCAGTGCCAGGTCCACCGTCACCGGGCCCTCGCCGCCGTGGTGGGTGGCCGAGGACGCCAGGGGCGCGTGGCCCGCGGCCGTCGCGGCCAGGACGTACGAGCCGCCCCGAGGGACCGGCACCGCGTACCGGCCGGTCTCGTCGGTGTGGGCCGAACCGGCCTGGCGGCCCGCGTGATCGATCAGGGTGACCTTGGCGTGCGGCACGGGCGCGCCGGACGCGGCGACGACCCGGCCGTGGAACGCGGCAAGGACCTCCGTGGCCCGCTCCAGCACCGCGTCCTCCTCGCTGCTGGCCCGCAGCTGCGGCTTCGCGGCGGGGCGGCCCTTGGGCAGGAAGACGGCGAGCAGCAGCCCGCCGGCCACCGCGGCCGTCGCGATCAGGAACGAGACGCGGAAGCCGTGCATGGTCGGGAGCTCGACCGGGCCGAAGGGCTGCGCGGTGTTCGCGAGCACCATGCCGATGACGGCGCTCGACACGGACGTACCGATGGAGCGCATCAGGGTGTTGAGGCCGTTGGCCGCGCCCGTCTCGGACGGGTCGACGGCGCCGATGATCAGCGCGGGGAGCGATGAGTAGGCGAGGCCGATGCCCGCGCCGACGACCACGGAGATGACGATGGTCTGCCAGGCCGCGCTCATCAGGCCGAGCCCCGCCCCGTACCCGATCGCGATGATCAGCATGCCGAGGATGAGGGTGGTCTTCGGGCCGTACTTGGCCGAGAGGCGGGCGTAGACCGGCGCGGTCAGCATCATCGTCAGGCCGAGCGGTGCGACGCAGAGACCGGCGACGACCATCGACTGGCCGAGGCCGTACCCGGTGGCCTTGGGGAGCTGGAGCAGCTGGGGGAGCACGAGCGAGATCGCGTAGAAGGCGACGCCGACCATCGTCGAGGCGAGGTTGGTGAGCAGCACCTCGCGCCGGGCGGTGGTGCGCAGGTTCACCAGCGGGGCCTTGACGCGCAGCTCCATCACTCCCCACAGGACGAGGACGACCAGCGCCGCGCCGAGCAGGCCGAGCGTGGTGGTCGACGCCCAGCCCCAGTCGCTGCCCTTGGTGATCGGAAGCAGCAGCAGGACCAGGCCCGCGGAGAGACCGACCGCGCCGAGCACGTCGAAGGTGCCCTCCGCCTTGACCTTGCTTTCGGGTACGAAGAGGAGCGTGAGGAGCATGGCCACCACGCCCAGGCCCGCCGAGCCGAAGAACAGGGCGTGCCAGTCGGCGTGCTGGGCGACCAGGGCCGCGAGCGGCAGGGCGAGTCCGCCGCCGACGCCTATGGAAGAGCTCATCAGGGCCATCGCCGAACCGAGCTTCTCGCGGGGCAGCTCGTCCCGCATCAGACCGATGCCGAGCGGAATGGCGCCCATGGCGAAGCCCTGCAGGGCGCGGCCGACGATCATCACCAGCAGCTGGCTGGTGAAGCCGGCGATCAGCGAGCCGACCACCATGATGGCGAGGCTGGCCAGCAGCATGCGGCGCTTGCCGTACAGGTCGCCGAGCCGCCCCATGATCGGGGTGGCCACGGCGCCGGCGAGCAGGGTCGAGGTCATGACCCAGGTGGCGTTCGAGGGCGAGGTGCTCAGCAGCGTCGGAAGGTCCTTGATGACCGGGACGAGCAGCGTCTGCATCACCGCGACCGTGATACCGGCGAAGGCGAGCACGGGGACGACACCGCGTACGCCGCGCGGCGCGGCCTGCTGGTCGGTCGTCGGCTGGGACATTACGGGGCCTCCGGAGGCGGGGAGAGGTCGGCGGCGGCACCTGGGCGGGGTACGTGCAACTTGAACCCGTTTCCCCAGGCGACTATTCCGGAGAGCGTGGCCGAATCCCGTCGGACCGCGAATCTTGACCTGGATGGGAAGTGCTTGACCTTCTCATTGCCGTAGGCGTCCGGCGGATTCCGTGTCGGCCGGGGGAGATTGCCGGGTCGGCTGGGGCAGTGGTCGAGCCTGTTGAGGGGCCAATGGGCGGAGAGCCAGGTGGTTGCGAAGCGTGACGTTGCAGGTCGAGGAGGTTCGCCTGCGACGCCATCCGCGCGACATCACACCTCCCGGCGCGACGAAGTCCCATGCGGCCTCAGCTCATTGAGGTATGGCGGTGCGCCTCGTGTCATGGAAAGGATGGGTAAGTCAGTCATGTCCTGGAGAGGGGTACGGCTTCCGGCAGCGCACCCCTGTGGGAGGGAGAATCGTCATGCGCCGTCACATCGCCGCGATCGGCATGCTGGCCACCACTGTCCTGCTCGCGCTCGCCGTTCCCGCTCAGGCGGCGACGGGACTCCTGGTCGTGAACGGGGTTGCGCACCGGAACCCCGCGCGAGGCTGCTACGCGGCTTCGTCACCGGTTTCCGTCCAGAACCACACGAACTCGATCGTTCTGGTACACGCAGCCGCGAACTGCCAGGGGCCGGTTACGGCGGAGGTCGACCCCGGACAGTCCGCGACGACGTTCGGGGCGAGTTACTTCGTCTTCTGATGCCCACGCGCCCGGATGCCCGACGAGGGGGGACCTACTCGTCGTCCCAGGACAGCGAGCTCATCTTCCAGCCGGCGGGTGTGCGTATGAACTGGGTCGTCTTGCGGCCGGAGCCCTCGAACCATGCGCCGTTGAGGTATCCGGACTTGCGGTACTCGCTGAAGCGGTGCGCGATCGTGCCGAAGATCTCGGTCCGTTCGGAGACCTCCCACTCGGAGAACTCCGTCAGCGTCCCGTCCGTGAGGATCTTCTCGCGGGGCGCCACGAACGAGTCGAGGTCGTAGATCACGGGCTCGCCCCCGACGTTGCTGATGATCATTCCCTGCGGAATGAAGACCTCCCGGACGATGCCGACGTCCGGCCGGCCGCCGCCGGTGTTGGTGAACGCCCCGAGGAAGGCGCTCATCAGCTGGTCGAGTTCGGCCTTGACGTCGGGCGCGGGCCCCTGCGCCGGGGGCCACTCTTCGGCGAGTACCGCCCAGATCTCGGAGTCGTGCCGCGTGCCCCGGTACGGGTAGCGCCCGCGCAGTACGCCCTCGCGCGTCATCCCGAGCCGGCGCGCGGCCTCGATGCTGCGGGTGTTTCCGGCCGCGACCCACCATTCGACGCGGCTCATCGCCCGTTCCGTGAAGGCCCAGTCGATCAGCACCCGGCACGCCCGGGTCACCAGGCCACGGCCCGCGCCCTTCTCCTCCAGCCAGCAGCCGATCTCGCACACGCCCGAAGCCGGGTCGAAGCTCGTGAACATGACCCCGCCGACCAGCGTGCCGTCGAGCCAGATGCCGTAGATCCGGCGCGAGTCCTCTGCCGTCGCGGTCGCGTAACGCTGAAGGGTGGCCTCGGCCGTGGCGAGGTCGGTGCTGAACGTCGCCCAGGGGATCCACGGGTCGACATGCGGGCGGGCGCGGTCCATGTGCTCCAGGAACTCCCGTGCCTGCCAGGGTTCCAGGGGGCGGAGCTGAGCGTCGTCGCCGAGCGGCAGTGCGAACACGGATCCCTCGTTTCCATGGGTACGTAACAAGCGTTCGGTATGTAAGGTAGCAGCATGCCGCCCGCGCCAGGAGACCGTGAAGCACGCCGTGAAGACGTGAGCCAGGCGGTGTGGGAAGTCCTCGCCGACCGGGGGTTCGGGGGGCTCACCCTGCGGGCCGTCGCCACGTCGATGGGCGTCTCGACCGGCATGCTCATGCACTACTTCCCGACCAAACGGGCCTTGGTCGCGCACGCGCTGCACCTGCTGGAGACCCGTACTGCGGAACGGCCCCGCCGGGAACGCCCTGCCGAGGGGATCGCGGCGCTGCGGGCGATGCTGCTCGACATCCTGCCGCTCACCCCGGGCGACACCGCCCGCAACCGGATCTGGGTCAGCTCCTGGGACCTGGCCCTCGCCGACGACGGACTCGGCTCGGAGCAGGCCGATCGCTACACCCGGCTGCGCGCGTCGATCAGCCCGCACCTCGAAGCCGCGCGCGCCGCCGGGGAGCTGCCGGAGTCCGCCGATCCGGACCAACTCGCCGCCACGGCCGTGGCGTTCACCCACGGACTGGTGGTCCAGGCCCTCTTCGACCCGGCCCGGTTCACCGAGGCCGTACAGATCGCGATGCTCGACGACTTCCTCGCTTCGATCTCGGACCGGCCAGGGCGGGTCCGGTAGGGCTGAGCCCCTTCGGCGGTCGGTGCCCGCAGGCTCGCGAGCCTTGGGGAATGGGCCGGCTCGGAAAATGGCTGGCGCGGCATGCGGACACGGCGGATCATCCGGAGGGCAGGGAGCCGTGCGCCCGCCCTCTTCCTGAGGTATTCCGAGAACTTCCGAGAGCCGTGACGTTCCTGAGGGGAAGCCGCGATGACTGCTGCCGGGTCCGGGACGGCCGGTGGGCCGCCCCAAGTCCGTACTGCGGACGGCGAGTTGAGGGGCAGCTGGGAGGCGGGGACGGCGGTCTTCCGTGGCATCCCGTTCGCCGAACCCCCGGTCGGCCCGCTCCGGTTCGCCGAGCCGCGGCCCGTGCGGGGATGGAGCGGGGTGCGGGAGGCGGTCTCGTACGGTCCGCCGCCCCCGCAGGGCGGCCACTTCGGCATGGACGCGCTGGCGCGGGACACGGGCGACCACGACTGGCTGACGGTCAACGTCTGGTCGCCCGAACCCGGCCCGGGCGCGGGGCTGCCCGTGATGGTCTGGTTCCACGGCGGTGCGTACACGATCGGCATGTCCGGCCTCCCGGAGTACGACGGCGGCAGGCTGGCCCGGGACGGCGGCGTCGTCGTGGTGACGTTCAACTACCGCCTGGGGCTCGAGGGCTTCGCGCAGATCGAGGGCGCTCCGGCCAACCGGGGGCTGCTCGACCAGATCGCCGCACTGGAGTGGGTGCGCGACAACGCCGAGGCCTTCGGCGGGGACCCGGGCCGGGTCACGGTCTTCGGCCAGTCGGCGGGCGGGGGATCGATCGCCTCGCTCCTCGCGATGGACCGTACGGCCGGGCTCTTCCGCCGAGCCGTCGTGCAGAGCGCCCCGGGCACGTTCTTCTCACCCGAACTCGCCGCGGACATCACGGCCGCCTGCGCCGCCGAGCTGGGGCTGAGTCCCACGGTGGCCGACCTGGCCGGTGTCAGCCCGGACCGGCTTTCCGCCGCCGGGGACGCGGTCACGGCGAAGATCGGCTCATGGGTGCACCGCTGGGGCCTGCCCGCGCACCGGTCGATCCTCTTCGCGCCCGTCGTCGACGGCGAGGTCCTGGCCGCCACGCCGTGGCAGGCGATCGCCGACGGCGCCGGCCGTGGCATCGACCTGCTCGTCGGCCACACCCGGGAGGAGCAGCGCCTGTTCACCGCGCTCGACGGCCTGCTCGGCGAGGTGACCGAGGAGCAGGCCGCGACCGCCCTTCGCGTCTTCGCCCCCGGCCCGGACGGCGAGCGCCGCTACCGGGATGCGTTCCCGACAGCCAGCCCGGACGAGCTGTACGAACTGGTCCACTCCGACTGGCTGTTCCGCATGCCGACCCTCCACCTCGCCGAGTCCCGGATCGCCGCCGGAGGCCGGGCGCACGTCTACGAGCTGACCTGGCCCGCACCGGGCATGGGCGCCGCCTTCGGCGCCTGCCACGGCCTGGACGTACCCCTGACTTTCGGGAACCTGGACCGCGGGCAGCCCGCGATGCTGATCGGCGCGGAGCCCTCCCCGGATGCGGAGGCCCTGTCCGCCCGCATGCGTACGGCGTGGACATCGTTCGCCGCCCACGGCGACCCCGGCTGGCCCGCGTACGACACCCGCCGACGCCGAGCCCAGCTCTTCGACGCCCGGCCCGCGGTCACCGCGTACCCGGAGGAGTCCTCACGCCTGATCTGGCAGGACCACGCGTTCCCGGTGCTGCCGCTGATCAGCGAGTAGCCACCGCCGACCCGGCGACCGGTTCCTGGCATGATCACGGCGTGACGGATGAGCATGTGCGGCAGCCCGGGGCCGGGAAGCGTGTCCTTTTCGACGTCGACGGCACGCTGATCGACGCCGTGGAGAACCAGCGCCGGGTGTGGGCGGCCTGGGCGGCCCGGTACGGGCGCGACCCCGAAGAGACCTACCGCGTGGCGCTGCGGACCAGGCCGGTGGAGACGTTCGCGGAGGTGGTGCCCGACCAGGACCCGCAGGAGTGCCTGGCCGCGCTGCACGCGCTGGAGGACGAGGACGTACGTTCCGGGGTCTACTCGGCGTTCGACGGTGCGCGGGAACTGCTGACCGGACTGGCACCCGGCACCTGGGCGTTGGTGACCTCCAACTATGAGCACCGCGTACGGGGGCGCTTCGCCCGTACGGGGCTCCCGATGCCGGGCGTCGTCGTGGACGCGGCCGCCGTGGCCGAGGGCAAGCCGTCGCCCGTGCCGTACTTGCTGGCCGCCGAGCGGCTCGGCGTCCAGCCCGCGGACTGCCTGGTCATCGAGGACGCGCCGTCGGGTGTGGCGGCGGGAGTGCGGGCCGGCATGACGGTCTGGGGCGTCAACGCGGTGGTCGCCGTGGCGGGTGTGCACCGGCACTTCGAGACGCTGAGCGCAGCCGTCCCGGAGATCCTGGCCTTCGCCGCGCGACGCGCTGACCGCGTCTAGAGCGGCGGGACCAGCTTGAAGTAGCGCTCCAGGAGTGCGGCATCGCCCCGGACCTCCAGGCCGTCGGAGGGGATGCGGCGCCACAGGAACAGCATCAACTCCGATGCTGTGGCGGTCAGTTCGACGTCACAGCACCCAGTGCCCTCATTCAGCAGAACGCCCTCGGGATCCATCTGTACGACCCAGAGGCCGAAGCCGTCGGACTGCCGGAAGCGGAGCCGTTCGCCCTGCCCCGCCGGTGCGTTCTGGCGGGCGCGGCGGGCGGGAGCCATGACCTCGAAGGTGTGGCTCACGGCGTCGGCGGCGAGCTGACGGTCCACCGGCTGGGCCGCGCCCAGGGCGTGCTCGATGTCCCAGCGGTGTACGGCCGCCTCGATGGCCTGCATGCGCCGCCAGAACCCCACGGACTGCTCGTCCGACCAGGACCACACCCGCTCGGCGGGATCGTGTTGGGCGAACAACGAGGCCAGGCGGGACGCCCCCTCGTGGAACCAGTCGAGGAGCCCGGCGGGCAACAGGCCCCGATTCGGGGCGAGTCGGGGATCGGGCCAGCCCGCCCTGTCCCCGGGCAGGGACAGGAAGGCGAAGTCGTTGTCGTTCGGGCGATCGGTCATCCCCTCGCCGATCACGTGGATCACATAGCGGTGCACAGCACCCAGATGAAACACGAGGTCGGCCACCGACCAGTCCGGGCACGACGGGACGAGCGCCACCCCGTCGTCGCCCACCTCGCGCGACGCCACGCGGGCCGCGCCCTCGAATGCCTCGACCTCGCGACGGAACTGGGCGACGTAGTCCATGGCTTCGGCACTCCTGACGCAGACGCTGTTCGTGGTGCAGCCAACTTACCCGCACCTTGGGTGAGTTGGAGGAGCCCGGCCACATGCCGTTCTCCCGTGAAGGCGCGGGCGGCCGACCAGGGCCCGCCCCCGGGATCGGCTGTTTCGCACCCCGCGCGCCTCGGCTCCTCCGTCGTTGAGATGGCCCCGCCCACCAGAACTCACGGCATGGACGGGGCATCCTCAGTCACCACACCGGCATGCTCACCACGTAACAGGGATCTCCGCCGCCATGATGGCCATCCGATTCGGATGCCAGGTGACCTTCTCCGGCGGTACGGCCAGGCGAAGGGCGGGCAAGCGGTCCAGAAGGGTGCGGAAGGCGACGCCGGACTGGCGGCGGACCAGGTGGGCGCCGGGGCAGTGGTGGCGGCCGTAGCCGAAGCGGAGATGCGGGTTGGGGGAACGGGTGGGGTCGAACGCCCCGGGGTCGGAGAACGCCGCCGGGTCGTGGTTCACCGCGTCCAGGGAGAGCAGGATCATCTCGCCCTCCTTCACCTCGGCGGAGCCGAGCCGTGTGTCCCGGGTGACGAAGCGCGGGATCGCGTTGCCGAGGACGACGCTGTAGCGCAGCAACTCCTCGACACAGCTCGGCATCGTCTCCGGGCGCGCTCGTACCGCGTCCATGACCTCGGGGCGCTGGAGCAGGTTGAAGGCCGCCACGCCCAGGAAGCTCGCGAAGTCCTCGTATCCGCTGACGAAGAGGACGGACACGATGTTGGAGAGCTGACGGTCCGTCAAGCCGGACTGCTCTGCATTGAGGTCGGCGAGGCGGTCCGCGAGGCCGCGGGGTTCGCCGGGGCTGCGGGCGGTCATGTGCTCGTGCATGTATACGCGGATCTCCTCCCAGTTGCGGGCGAGTTCCTCATGGGTGGGTGTGACCATGGTCAGGTCCAGGTCGGCCCGTACGGCGAGCCAGGCGTGGTCGTCGAAGGGCAGGCCGAGCAGGCGGCACATGCACTGGGCGGCGACCCACTCCGCGAAGTGGTGCTGCAGGTCGGCAGGGCCGCCTTCGCGGACCATCGCGTCCAGGCCCTCGCGGGTCACGCCTTCCACCCAGTCGGCGGGCAGCGAGGGCTGGTCGCGGCCGAGGGCCTTGAGCACCTCGTCGCGCAGGCCCGCCTTCTGGAGGTGGTTCATGGCGTCGAGGAGTTCGGGCGCGATGATCGGGGCGTCCTGCCCCGGACTGTCCGCCCGGCCCAGCACGGAACGGCCGAAGGCGCGGTCGCGGAGCACGTGCTGGGTCAGCTCGTAGCCGGTGACCAGCCATGCCTCGTCACCGGAGTTGGTGCTGACCCGGGCCACGGGGCAGCGGCCCTGCAACTCGGCGAGTTCGGGGGCCAGCCGGTCGCCCCGGGTGCTGAAGGGGTAGTGGGGGAGCGGATCCCCGGTCGGGGTTTCCTCGGAGGTGGGTGCTTGGGGGGTGGGCACGGGGCGGCCTTTCTCCTGGGTTGGGTACGGGAGCGGGGGTGTCGTCACCAGCGCACGGGCAGAACGGCCGGGGCGCGCAGGGGGGTGGACTCGTCCCAGGGGATGGCTTCCGTGGGCACGGCCAGCTCGATGCCGGGGAGCCGTTCGAGCAGTACCTCGATGGCGGTGGCGAGTTGGAGACGGGTCAGGTGCCCGCCCATGCAGGAGTGCGGGCCGTGCCCGAAGGCGATGTGCGCGTTCGGGGTGCGGGTGAGGTCGAGGCGGTCGGCATCGGTGAACTGCTCCGGGTCGCGGTTGGCGGACGCGGGCACCGGCACGACCGCGTCACCGGCACGGATCTCCTGCCCATGCAGGGTGAAGTCCTCCGTCGCGACCAGGATGTTGATGGCGTTCATCAGCGGCACGTACCGCAGCAGCTCCTCCACCGCGGTGCCGATCCCCTCGGGCTTCTCGCGGAGCTTGTCCACCTGCTCGGGGTGGGTGAGCAGCGCGAGCAGGGCGTTGCCGGTGTGCTGGATGTTGGTCTTGTAGCCGGCCATGAGCATGGTGACGACGAAGCTGACGACATCGTCCCGGGTCAGCCGGCCCCCGGGGCGGTGTGCTTCCGTCAGGAGCAACCCGATGCGGTCCTCGCCGTAGCCGTCCTTCTCCCGGCGGGAGATGAGGTGGTCGGCGTAGTCCTGCAGGGCGTACAGCGCCGCGAGCACCTCTTCCATCGAAAGCCCGGACGCGCCCAGGAGCGTGAGGGTGTGCGGAAGGTAGATCTCGCGGTCCTCGTACGGCAGGCCGACGGTCTCGCACAGCACACGCAGCGGCAGCGGCTCGGCGTAGGAGGCGACGAGGTCGGCCGCCTTGCCGTCGGCTGCCCCTCCCACCATCGCGTCGACGAGTTCTTCTGCCATCGCCCGGATCCGGGGCCGCATGAACTCCAGTTGCCGCCGCCCGAACATCGGCAGGACCGCGCGGCGCACGCGCTCGTGGTGCTCGCCGGTCATCTCCAGGAAGGTCGGCAGGGCGGGCGGCGGGGCGTCGGCCCCTTCACGGGGCGGCCAGGCCGAAAGGAGCGGCCGGATCAGCCGGCGGTCGGCGAACGCGGCGCGCGCGTCCTCGTAACGGCTGATCAGCCAGCCGGTCTCGCCATTGGGCAACTCGGCCTTGACGACGGGCTGTTCGGCCCGCAGCCGGGCGTACGCGCAGGGTGGTCCCGCGGTACCGGGTTCGACGTCCGGGACGGGGACGAGGGCTTCCGGACGGCTCATGCGGCGTGCTCCGATTCCGCCGCGGCGGCGCGCGGTGTGCCAAGGCCCGGCGAGGGTGCGGGGCGTGCGATGTAGCCGGAGGCGAAGAAGTACTCCAGGTAGCGGTCGAGCAGCGCGGAGTCGACCGGAGGGCAGTGCAGTCCGCTGCCGGCCAGCGCCTCCTCGGCATTGCTCCGGCCCAGGACCGGGAAGGTGCCCTTCAGGTACATCTCCTTGACGGACATGTCGGCGTGGCGACTGCGGTCCACGCACAGGGACACGAAGGGTGCCGTGGCGCTGGTCGGGTTCGCGGCCACGTACCGCACCAGCTCGCCGACCCACTGGGCGTACGGCAGCGTGCGCAGGGCGATACCCGTCGCGCGCATCCGGTCGAGGACGTCCGACAACATCGCAGGGCGGGGGTTGGTGAGGTGATAGACCCGGCCGTCCGCCTGCTGGTGGGTGGCGATGTGGACCACCGAGTCCGCGAGGTGGTCGACGGGGACGAAATCCACCGGCAGCTCGATGTCGGGGGCCAGACCCGTTTCGGCGATGGTCTTGAACAGGGAGCAGATCGCCGTCTCGGTGTTGCAGGCGCCGTGCACCCCATCGCCCGTCACCTCGTACGGCCGGTACACGGCCACGGGCAGCCCCTGTTCGGCCGCCCGCCGCAGCACGCCTTCGGCGACCCACTTGCTCTCCGCATAACCCATGGTGAGCCCGTCGGCGTGGGCGGGCGGCAGGTCCTCGGCGACCTCGCGGACCCCGGCGGTGCCGAATCCGGCGACGACGGCGACGGTCGAGACGAAGTGCACCGGCACGCGTCGGGGCGCCGCGATACGGATGACCTCCCGGGTTCCGTCGACGTTCGCCGGGCGCAATTCCTCATACGGATAGAGGAAGTTGACCCTCGCGCCGTTGTGCACGACAAGGTCGAGGCGGCGGGCCAGCTCGGCGATGTGTGTGGTCGAAAGGCCGAGCCCCGGCTGGGCCAGGTCGCCGGGGAAGCACTCCACGCGGCGCCACTCGGCCTCGTCGAGACGCAGTCCGTAGCGGGCGAGCGTGGTACGCACCCGCTGCTCGGCGTGGGCCGGGTTCGTCGCCCGTACGGGGCAGTGGACGCGGGCGCCCGTCGAGCGCAGCAGCCGGTGCAGCAGGAACGCGCCGACGAACCCCGATGCTCCCGTGAGCAGTACGTCCTCGGGTTCCTGCGGGCGCGGGGCCGGGCCTTCGGCGGGCGGCAGCGCGAAGCCGAGCCGGGTCTCGCCCACGAAGTCGACGACGGGCTCCGGCCCGGCCGCCCCGCCGAACCCGCTCCGGGCATCGCGTACGGCGGCGGTGAAGCCTTCCAGCGTGGGCGTGGCAAGGAGGGCCCTGATCAGGGTCGAGCCGAGGGCCGCGTCGAGGTTGAGCACGGCGAGTGCCCGGGTGACGACCTCGGAGGCGAGCAGGGAGTCGCCGCCGAGGACGAAGAAGTCGTCCTCGGGCAGGGGGCGTACGCGCAGCACCTGCTGCCACACCTCGGTGAGGACGTCGAGCAGCCCCTCGACCTTGCGCTGTGTGCGATGACTGTCGGTGAGGGGTGCGGTGGACTTCAGACGACTGCGGTCGATCTTGCCGCCGCTGGTCACCAGGAAGTGGTCCACCGGTACGAGGGCGGGGACGGCCTGCGGGGGCAGCCACTGGGCGCAGTACGTGCGCAGGGCGGCGAGCGGCAGAGGGCTTCCCGGTGTGACGGCGGTGACGTAGGCGGTGAGGGCACCGGGACCGGCCTCGACGACGGCCTCGCCGACCTCGGGGTGGGCCCGTAATCGGGCCTCCACCTCGTCGAGTTCGACACGCACGCCGCGCACCTTGACCTGGCGGTCGAGGCGGCCGCGGTACTCAAGGAGCCCGTCGGCGCCCACCACGGCCCGGTCGCCGGTCCGGTACAGAAGGCCGCCGCCCGGTTCGACGGCGGGCAGTGCGACGAACCGCTCGGCGGTGAGGCGCGGGTCGCCGAGGTAGCCGAGGGCGAGGCCGTCCCCGCCGACGTACAACTCGCCTTCCTCGCCGGGCCTCGCGACCGACCCGTCCGGCCGCAGGACATGGCAGGTGGAGGCGCCGAAGGGGCGGCCGAGAGGGACGCTCGCGGCGTCCTCGGGCAGCGGGCTCAGGACGTGCGCGGTGGAGACCACGGCGTTCTCGGTCGGGCCGTAGAAGTTGACCACCGTCGTGTCGGGGCAGGCAGCGAGGACGGCGTTCGCGAGGCGCGGGTCCATCGCCTCGCCGCCCGCGGAGACGAAGCGCAGCGAGGCCAGCGCCTCGGGGCGGGTCCGGGCGACCAAGTGGAACACGCTCGTCGTCAGATACGCCACAGTGACGCCGGCCGCCTGGAAGAGCCGCTCCAGCGCGGCGGGGGAGAGCAGCTCCTCGCGGTCGGCCACGACCAGGCAGGCGCCGGTGAGCAGCGCGCCCCAGATCTCGATGGTCGAGGCGTCGGAGGACAGGCCGTACGCGTGCAACACCGCGTCCCCCGGCCCGGGCGGGGGCAGTTGGGGCTCGGAGAGAACGAGTCGCACCACGCCGCGGTGGGGTACGGCGACGGGCTTGGGGCGGCCGGTCGTGCCGGAGGTGAAGGCCACGTAGGCGCAGTCTGTTGCTGAGCCGCTCCGCGTACGGGCGACCGGCTGGGTGAGTCCGTCGGTAGGGCGGCCGAGCGGACCGACCTCGACCGACGCGCGTAGACCCCGCACGCGGCGCGTACTGCCCGGCAGGGTGACCGCGGCACTGAGCCCCGCGTCCTCGGCCATGGCCCGCAGCCGGGCGGGCGGGAGGTCCTCGTCGAGCGGTACGTACGCGCAGCCCGCCTTGAGGATGCCGAGCATCGCCACCAGTGCCTCCAGCGAGCGGCTGCCGCACACGCCTATCAGCTCACCGGGGCGGACGCCGTGCGCGGTGAGGCGCGCCGCCAAGTCGTCGGCGTGGGCGTCGAGTTGACCGTACGTCACGACTCGTTCTCCGTGCCGTGCCGCCGGGGCGTCCGGCCGGGCCGCGGCCTGCGCCTCGAACAGCTCCGGGATGAGGCTGTCCCGCGGATAGCCGGGCGCGGGCGTGCCGGCGGCTGTTCGCGGAGGAACGGACAACGGGCGTGACGGGGCTAACGGAACATCGGTGTTGTTCATCAAGTCCTTCTCGGTCGAACGGCTTGCGTGCGCCGGGCCGTTCACGCGGCCGACGCGGGGGATTGCGGGGTGGGGGCGCTCAGCCGGTGTTGCCACCCGCTCCTTCTTCGGCGAAGTCGGCCGCGAACGCGGCGAAGTCGGCGCTGCGCCACCGTTCGGGGCGCATGCGGAAGAGGATGTCGTCGGTGAGCTGGGCCGAGGTGGCCGTCAGATACGCGCGGGCCTCCTCGGGGTCCAGATAGCGATGGGCCAGTGCTTCGCGCACGGCCGGGGGTATCGGGTCCTCGATCGCCGTGACCGGCCCCTCGACGCTGACATACCGGTACGGCCGCTGCTCGTCCTGCACGCAGAGGCTGAAGCGCGCTGCGGTGCGCAGGAGGCGCGACTTGACGTTCTCCCGGTTCGTACCGACGAGCACCTCGCCCCCGGGCTCGTACCCGTACCACACCGGCACGATCAGGGGTGCCCGGTCGCCGCCCCGGG
This sequence comes from Streptomyces mauvecolor, assembly GCF_039532965.1. Classification (NCBI taxonomy): domain Bacteria; kingdom Bacillati; phylum Actinomycetota; class Actinomycetes; order Kitasatosporales; family Streptomycetaceae; genus Streptomyces; species Streptomyces mauvecolor. Next base: position 884,843 of record NZ_BAAASQ010000008.1, read on the forward strand.
AGTCGGTGACGCCGAGGACACCGACGCGTGGCTCGGCGAGGAATCGCTCGCGGTCCTGACGTGGCATGGAGGGAAGCATGTGTGGGTCTCCTGTCTGGGGGACGTGGCTGAGGGATGTGGCCGAGGTGGCGCTGTTGTGGGTGTCACCGCGGCGGGCGATGGTGAGAACGAGTGATCACTCCCCGGCGGAATAGCCAATAAACTTGTGTTTTAGGCAGTTTTAAGCCGGTTTCTGCAGTGCTATGTCCGGTTGTGGGGGCGTCGAGGGCGCCGAGGGCGTCAAGGGCGTCAAGGACGGAACGTGGAAAGCCCACGCCACTGCCGGAGGTCTACGGCAACTTCCGGACCGCATCGTGGTGTTCGATGCGCCGCCGCCGTACGGGGGTGTGCGCGGCATCGAGGCGTACCGCCAGACGTGGCCGCCCTCCTTTGCCCGGTTGGCGCAGGGGGCGGTGTTCGAGATGGAGTCGCTCGACGTGACCGCCGGCGCCGAAGTGGCTTTCGCCCGCGCCCTGCTGCGCTGGGGTACGTCCCAGGAGCCGGCCGGTCGCCCGGATTCGGGCGTGTGCGGCTGTCGCTCGGGCTGCGCAAGGAGGGGCCGTTGAGTGGTGGCGCACGAGCACCACTCGTTTCCGGATGTGTCGGATCCGGTGGCTGATCGGACGGCCTGATGGCGTCGTACATCGAGGCTTGGAGGGGAACCCGGAGTCTCGGTGGCCGACGCCGGCCTGCCCCCGTCAGCCGAGGTCGGACTTACGGCCGGGGAAGAAGTCGGCGCCCTGGACGTACTCCATGGCCTTGGTGAACTCCGGGTCGCCGAAGCGGCGTTGCATCTCCTGCGGGCTCACGTCTTCCACGTGCGTCTGGATCCAGTACAGATTGCCCAGCGGATCGCGCACCCGCCCGACGCGGTCGCCGAAGGACAGGTGGGTGACCTCGGTGACCGATGTACCTCCGGCCGCGACGGCCTGGCGGTGCACGGCGTCGGCGTCCTCGACGTACAGGCGGAGGAAGGCAGGGGTCGGCGGCCACTCCGGACGGGCGTCGAACATCATCACCACCGAGTCGCCGATCCGTACCTCGGCATGTTCGACGGTTCCGTCCGTGCCGACGAGACACGCGAGTTCCACCGCGCCGAAGGCCCTCTTCAGGTAGTCGATGAGCTGCCGCGTGTCCCGCGAGATGATCCACGGCGTCACGGTGCTGTATCCCTCGGGAACCGGCTCGACCGACATGTGACTGCCTCCTGGGGCGGGGGTGCCTTGCCTCGATGTGGTGATGACAGTAGTCATGGTCTGGGTCAGATTCGGTCCTGTATGAACCCCGAACGTGACACCGCCCGGGGTCAGGCGTTCCGTTCCGCCAACCGGAAGTGGACGATGGTGATGTCGTCGGTCGGCCCGATGTCGGGGTAGTGGAACCGCAGCCTGTCGTGGAGCTCGGCCAGATCACGAAAACCGTCCGCGTGGGCGTCCGTCTCGGTCAACCGGGCAACGGTCTTCACGGTGACCTGGGTGATGACACCCGGCAATGCCACCTCGTCGTCCGACTCGAACACCAGGCTCACCGGGCCTGGCTCCACGGGGTCGCGGAAACGGACCGTGGTCGTCTTCCGCTCGGCCCGCACCGCGTCGAGATAGTCGGGGTGAAAGTACAGCGACTGAGTCGGCGTTGCGTCCCGCGATGTGGTGTTGTCCATTCGGTGCACCCTAACGGACCGCCAACGTCAGGGACGTCTGACCAGTACCCCAGGTCAGGGCCGCATCGGCAACACCCGTACGTCCGCCTCGGGGAGCTTCGCCCACCAGTGGTCGTAGCGGCTGTACGGGGCCGGTTCGCGGTCCGCGAGGAATGCGGTGAGGGACTCCGCCTCTTCGGCCAGGACGTCCCACGTCGCGGGGGAGAGGGGGTGGAAGGCCGTCACTTCGATGCCCGCTTCCACCGGGCGCCACACTCCCGCTACGTAGCCGTCCACCAGCAGGGTGGGAAGGACGTCGCCGTTGGTGCGGATGACGGAGGAGCGACAGGCCGGCGGGATCACTCGGCTTCGGTCGGCGTAGGCCAGCAGGATGCTGTCCCACATCGCCATGAAGCGGGGCGGGGCGGGGGTGTCCGCCGGTGGCCGGGGGGCGTCCGGCAGGTCGAACAGTGTGACCCTGTTCGGTCCCTGGAGCTCCTCGACCGCTCCGTTCAGGGCACGCAGGGCCTCGCGTACCGGTGCGCGCCGCACCATCGCGAACTGCGCCACGTCCGCCACCGAGGCCGGCCCGAACCCCGCCAAGTACCGCAGGATCAGGGTCCTCAGAGCCTCCGGGTCCGCTGCCCGGCCGGTGATCCCCGGCCCCGTCCCGGCCGCGACGAAGGACGACCTGGCACCGAACGACCACGGCGGGCCCGACGGAGCGTGGTGCAGCGGCGCGTACGCCTTCAGCCCCCACCAACCCCCTTCTGCCTTCTCGGCACCGAGCCGCTCCTCGACCCACGCCCGCATCTCGGCCATGCTCCGCGGCCGGTCCGCGAAGGCCAGCAGCTCCGGCACCAGCTCTTCGGCGTCCGCGGGCGTCAGCCCCGCCGCGGCGAAGCGGTATCCGAGCCGCGAGGCGTACAGCGTCGGCTGCATCGCCGCGCGGAACACCTCGTAGTCCTCCGCGAGCACCGCGTGCAGGGTGATGCGCATCAGGGTCGCCCTCACCACGGAGCGCCGCGCGAAGGCTTCGTCCAGCTCGGCAGGGTCGAAACCGGCGAGCCGGTTCCAGAGCGCGAGATACGGAGAGGCCGGGTGTTGTGCCTGAAGCGCGACGATGCGCTGCAGGCCGTCCAGGACGGTCAGAGGCCGGCGCTTCAGCAGCAACTGCCGACTCAGGCTCGCCCGGTTGAGCTCGCGCTCGGAGATCTCCATGCTCGGGGATTCTGCCGTGGGCCGTGCCGTATCCGCCAGCACCGGTCTGGGCGCATGGGGCCGGCGGCAGATGCGCCGCCGGCCCCATGCGGTCCTCACGCTGGCCGATCAGAGTCCGAGGGATCCCAGGAGGCCGGTGACCGGGGACACGAGGTCGTGGCCGAACTGCGTGATCTTCGTGGCGACCTGGGACCCGCCGAGTGCGCCGATCCACTTGGACTGGCCGAAGGCGATCAGGCCCAGCGCGGTGCCGGCGAGGGAGGACTTGAACACCTCGGCCAGAGCATCCACTACACCGGCACCCACCTCTACCTCGGCATGCCGTACGGCCCGGGCAGCTACGGCACGGTCTACTCCCTGCCGCTGTCCAACGTGACCGCCGGCGGCTCGAACGCCGCGATCACCACCTACCAGCCCGGCCAGGGCGGCCTCCCGGCCACCGGCGGCCGCTTCGGTTAGGTGGTTCGCTGATGTTCCGTCAGGAGATTGGGCAGTAGCTGGACTTCGGGCGCACCGAAGCAACAAGGGTCTCCCCGGCACCGCACCCGCGGCGCCGGGGAGAACCTGTTCGATGAGCGAGCTTCAGACGGGCAATCGCGCGGCCTCCACCGCAGGTGGCTTCCGGGGACCAGCGGGACGGGGGGACGTCCACAGGAAAATCAGTGACCGGCGACCGCAGGACCGCGATCATGGAGCGGAACATACGCGGCCCGAAAGGAACAGCTCGCCATGCCCGTACCCGCCGACGCCACCGTCCTGCACCCGATGCCCGGGCAGCCGCGCGTCGTGCTGCTCAAGCCGCTGGTGAAGTCCCCGCTCATCGAGGTCGGGGAGTACTCCTACTACGACGATCCGGTCGATGCGACCGCCTTCGAGACGCGCAATGTGCTCTACCACTACGGACCGGAGAAGCTGGTCATCGGCAAGTTCTGCGCGTTGGGCACAGGGGTGCGCTTCCTCATGAACGGGGCCAACCACCGCATGGACGGCCCCTCGACCTTCCCCTTCCCCACCATGGGCGGCTCCTGGGCCGAGCACTTCGATCTGCTCACCGGCCTGCCGAACCGGGGGGACACCGTCGTCGGCAACGACGTCTGGTTCGGGCACGGCACGACGGTCATGCCGGGGGTGCGGATCGGGCACGGCGCGATCATCGGCTCCGGCGCCGTGGTCACCACGGACGTACCGGACTACGGGATCGTCGGCGGCAACCCGGCCCGCCTCATCCGTACCCGCTACAGCGAGCAGAGCATCGCCCGGCTGCTTGCCGTGGCCTGGTGGGACTGGACCGCGGAGCACATCACCGAACACGTACGGACGATCATGTCCGGGAGCATCGACGAGCTGGAGGCCGCTGCCCCAAGCAATACCAACTCATAGGGGAAGCAAGGGAGTTGCCGTGCATGCCGGTGCATCGGACCGGGGCGGGGCACTGCACGCGGGCGGTCGACCGAAAATGACGTGCTGGAAGGCGGGCTACGGGCTAGGGTCGCGGGCATGAACCTCTTTCAGATCTACGGCTGACACGCGCAGGGGAAGCGTTCCACTTCCTTCCCGCACATCCCTGTGCGCGCGGCCCTACGACCGAGTCTCTCGGGCGAGGCCGACGCACCGGCTTGCCGTGTCCTTTCGCCGCAGACCTGAAGTGAGTGATCCTCCGTGCCTTCTACGTTCCCTCGCCGTGCCCACATCGCGATGGTCGGCATCCCCGCCGTCAGTCACGTCCTGCCCAGCCTTGAGATCATCCGCGAGCTGGTGGCGCGGGGCCACCGGGTGACCTATGCCAACGCCCCGGCCGTGGCCGACCTGATCACGCCCACCGGCGCCGCATTCGTTCCCTGCACTTCCGTGCTGCCGGTCGCCGACAACAACTGGCCCGACGAACCCTTTGCCGCGATGGGGCTCTTCCTCGACGACGCCATGCAGGCGCTCCCGCAGTTGCGCGCCGTGTACGACCCGGACCCTGCGGACCTGTACCTGTACGACATCGGCGCCTACGCCGCGCGTGCCCTCGCCGAATCACAGGGCCGGCCGCTCATGCAGCTGTCCCCGACGTTCGTGGGCTGGGACGGCTACGAAGAGGACGTTGCGGTCCACCTTCGTCGGCTGCCGGGCGCCGACGCGTACCACGCCAAGTTCTCGCAGTGGCTGGCGAGTTGTGGAGCGACCACCACGGGCGTGGACGCATTCTCCGGTCGTCCCGCCCGGGCCCTGGCGCTGATCACACGGGCGATGCAGCCGCACGCCGACCGGGTCGACACCGACACGGTGACCTTCGTCGGGCCCTGCTTCAACCCGGGTACGGAGATGGACGGTTGGGCCCGACCGGTGGATGCGGAGCGTGTGCTCCTGGTGTCCCTGGGGTCGGCGTTCACCCGTCGACCCGAGTTCTACCGCCAGTGCCTCGCGGCCTACGGCGACCTGCCCGGCTGGCACGTCGTCCTCCAGATCGGCAAGTACACCGACCCGCGCGAACTCGGCGACATCCCGTCCAATGTCGAGGTGCACTCCTGGGTTCCGCAGCGGGCGATCCTGGAACAGGCGGACGCCTTCGTGACGCACGCCGGTATGGGCGGCTGCAGCGAAGGACTCATGTCAGGTGTCCCGATGATCGCCGTGCCGCAAGGGGCCGAACAGCCCATGAACGCCGACCGGCTCGTGGAACTGGGCGTGGCCCGCCGCATCGACACCCCGGACGCCACCGCCGAGGCCCTACGGGCAGCCCTCGACGACCTGGTCACCGACCCGGAGGTCGCCCGGCGCTCGGCACAGTTGCGCGCCGACGCACGGTCCGAGGGCGGCACCCGGCGCGCAGCCGACCTGATCGAGAACATGCTGGTCTGAGCCCGTCCGCCCGTGGCCGGGGGTGGTGGAGCGCTGTCCCGCTTCACCACCCCTGCCCCCGGTCAGCGGCGCGGGCTCACGGTCATGAGGATGTCGTCCGCCGCCCACAGCACGAACCGCTCGACGGGAGTGACGTCGTGTCCGGGCACGGGCCGGAACCGGAAGCGCTTGAGCAGGACGGCAAGGACCAGTTGGGCCTCGATCACGGCCAGGCCGGCGCCCTCGCAGCTGCGCGGCCCGAGCCCGAAGGGAATGTAGGCCAGCCGCGGCCGCTTGGCCACCTCTTGAGGAGTGAACCGCTCGGGCACGAACTTCTCGGGCTCGGGCCAGTGATCGGGGTTCATGTGCACCGCCCAGAACGGATAGAACACCGTGGCCCCGGCCGGGATCTCGTACTCGCCCAAGGTGATGGCCTCGGCCGTCTCGCGCGCACCGTACGGGCCGGGCGGACAGAGCCGCATCGACTCCTTGAGGACCATGTCGAGGTAGGTGAGCCGCCTCAGGTCGGCGTACTCGGGAGCCGGACGGTCGCCGAGTACGCGGTCCAGCTCGTCGGTGACGCGGTCGGCCGCCTCGGGATGGCTGGCCAGCAGATGCAGGGTCCAGGAGACGGCGACGCCGGTGGTGTGGTGGGCGGCGAGGAGCGACATCATGACGGTGTCGCGGATCCGAGCCGGCCGCTCGCCCGCTTCGACGAGCGCCCCGATCAGATCGCTCCTGTCCCCGCCGCCGGACCCGTGCGCCGCGACGATGCGGTCGACCGTCGCCCGGAGGTGGGCGAGAGCCTCGGCCGCCCGCTTGGCGCCCTCCTGTCCGGCATCCGGAGCCGGCACCTCGTAGAGCCGCCCCAGGTATTCGGTGAGCACGTCCTCGAACGCGGCGATGACGGCGTCCGGGTCCTCGGCGTCGCCTCCCAGCGCGTACGCGCAGATCATCCGCAGCGTCAGCGCCGTGAGGTCCTTCTGCAGTGCGACGGGCCCCTGGCCGGGCCGTTCGGCCCAGCGATCCGCGAGAGCTGTCGTCAGCTCGGTGAACCGCGCGAAGTGCCGCTCGTGCGAAGGGCGTCCGGCCAGCACCGAGAGCAGCAGGCGCCGTAAGGGCGTGTGCTCGTCGGCCGGCAGCACCTGTAGGTTCCCGGCCTCGAACAGCGGGGCCAGGAAGTCGAAGAGCCGCTCCGGTCGCTTGTTGATGTGCGCCGTGGCTTCGAGGAGTACGGGATCGGCGACCGACACGGCCGTCTCGGCGCCCGGGAGCTGGAACCGTACGACCGGCCCGTACTCGGTGTGCAGCCACCGCTGGTAGTGGTGCAGCCCGCCCGCCGCCGCGATCGCGCCGACACCGGCGTCCGTACGGGGCTCGGGACCGGGGATGTTCATGGCCGCTCCTCATGGTTGTCGGAACATGTCCATGAGCATCCGCGATTCACGCGTCCTCCACCAGAGCCCCTCCCCCCCGCGTCAGTGGCTCGCCGTCGGCTCCGTAGCCAGGTCGAGGGTGAACGCCACCCGGTCGAGCCCGGGACCGTCGTAGTCCGGCTCGACCCGGGAGGCGGAGAAGCCGAGCCGGGTGTGGAATGCCTGTGAGGCGGTGTTCTCCGGGCTGGTGACGCAGTGCACGTAGCGGCGGCCCTGTGACCGGGCGAGTGCGAAGAAGGCCCGGTAAAGGGTGCGTCCGATGCCCCGTCCGTGCAGAGCCGGGTCCACGCCGACGAAGTGCACATAGGCGGTTTCGGGCTCTGTCTGCGACAGGAAGCCGACCAGGAACGCCGCGACCTCGCCGTCGGCACGTTCGACCAGAAAACTGGTGGTGGTGAAGTGCTGGAAGTACAGCCGGGGCAGAAGAAGCGCGCGTTCCGTCGCCCCTGCCGCCCCTTTGAGTCCGCCCCACCAGGTGTCCAGTACGGCGAGCACGCGGAGATGGTCGTCACAGGCAGGGTGCCGGGCGCTGAGGCCTGCGGGAAGATCCTCGATCATTCGGGCAGTCTGGCATCGGCTCTGTCGTGCGCGCGAGGCGCTTGTTCGTGTGCATCTCAACTCACCCCAGGACCGGGACCGTTCGCGAGCCAGGACCATTCGGACCATGTGCTGAAGCCCGTCTGCCACTTGTGGTGGACTCCCTCGCGGCTGGTGCCGAACACCTCGATCCGGCCGTCCGCGTTGGTGGTGGCCGCGATCTCGGTGCCACCACCGCCGAAGGGGGCCCAGTCTCCGTAGCGGGCGTTGACCCCGGTCTGCCAGGTGTGCATCGCCACGTCGCCGTTGACGGCGAACACCTCGACCCGGCCGTCGGGGGTTCGGTCGCTGGTGAGCTGGGAGTTCGCGGGACCTGCCGCGGACTCCCACGGTGACCAACTGGCGGTCCCCGTCTGGTATTTGTGAAAGACACCCACCGGGCCGGAGGCGAAGACCTCCAGGCGCCCGTCGGCGTTGTGGTCGACCGTCAGGTCGTGCCCTCCGCCGCCGAAGTCCTCCCACGCCGACCAGCCGCCGTTGACTGCGGTCTGGTACTGGTGCTGGAACGTGTTGTCGTTGAGTGCGAAGACCTCAAGGCGGCCGTCGGGTGCCTTCTCCATCTCGATCCGGCCGGCGCTCGGCCCGCCGCCCGTGGGCTCCCATGCGGACCACCCGCTGTTGGGGGCGGTCTGGTACGTGTGGAACACCCCCAACGGGCCGGAGGCGAACACCTCGAGCCGTCCATCGGCGTCGGCCCCGGCGGTGACGTAACGCCCGCCGGTGCCGAAGCTCTCCCAGCCCGACCAGCCGCCGGACGGAGACGTCTGGTAGCGGTGCTGGAGTACGTCACCGTTCAGCGCGAACACCTCAAGGCGTCCGTCGGCGTTGGGCGCGACCGCGAGTTGCGCGTTGCCCGGACCGCCCAGGGCCTCCCACTCCGACCAGGCGCCGTTGACCTGCGACTGCCACGCGTGATGCACCCCGTCGGCCCCGGCGGCGAACGCTTCGAGCCGTCCGTCGGCCGAGCGCGTCGAGACCATCCGCCCCGACTCCACCGGATACACCAACGGCTTGGGCCGCGGCCCGCCGCCAGGGGTGCACGGCAGTCCCACGCCGCGTTCTTCGAGGTAGGGGATGGGGTCGATGCCGCGGACGTCGGTCGAGGTGCCGACGCGCACCCGCAGGTGGAGGTGCGGGCCGCTGGACTCGCCCTCGCTGCCCATGAGCGCGATGCGCTGCCCGGCCACCACGTGCTCGCCGACGGCGACGTCCCGCCGGTACATGTGCCCGTACTCGGTCACCGTGCCGTCCGGATGCAGAATGCGGATCCACTGGCCGTAGCCCTGCGCCGGGCCGGAGTTGATGACCTCTCCGTCGCCGACCGCGTAGATCGGTGTCCCGTAGTCGTCGGCGATGTCGATGCCGTCGTGGCCGTCGCTGTAGCGCTGGGACACGAAGCCGGTGGTGGGGCACGATCCGGCGAATCCGGCGGTCTGGGCGGCCGCCGGGGAGGCGGTCACCAGCGACGGCAGTACGGCGGCGGCCGCGGCGAGCGCGAAGCGCAGCGCGCGCCGGGAAAGACCGTGAAGCACGTGGCGTTCCTCCCCCTGGGGATCCCGTGCGATCCCTTTGAGATGCCTTGAGATCGAGTCGGGGTGGACGGTAGCCGCGTACGCCCGGCGGTGGCACCCGGAACGCTACGGGCTGACAAACGGCCGGGGAGCAGACACCCGCCGCCGACCTGTGAAGGAAGCCGGTGGAGGCCATCACGCGCCCCAGCGGAATCCCGATGGATCCGGACAGAACAACCCCATTCCCTGGGTACTAAATCGGCCAGATCCCAGGAGTTGACCGATCGTCAGGATGTGTAACGTTCGATCTGCGTGAGGTTCGGTGACGCGGGGGTGAGGAGGGGGCAGTGAGTGGGGTAGTGATCCATGTGCCGCGGGGGTGCGGCGAGGTCGCGGGTGAGCCGTCCGGCGACGCCGTGACGCTGCGGCTCGGGCCGGGCGAGGTGGCACGTTTCGGGCGGGGCTCCGCGACGACCCCCGTCGAACTCCGCCTCGACGACGAGGCCATCTCCCGGCTCGCGGGCGAGATCAGGGTGACCGACGACCACTGGCAGCTCAGCAACCTCAGTACGACGCAGAGCTACCTCGTCGAGAACCCGGAAGGGGCCGGGGAGTATCTCCGCGTGCCGCCACGGCGGGCCGGAGCGCCCATCCCCTTCGAGTTCTCCCGGGTCGTGCTGCCCACCCGCCGCAACACCACGGTCGCCTTCCAGGTGTTCGCACCCGACCACGTCTACCTCGACCCGGACGGCATGGGCGGCCAGTGGGGAAGCCGCACCGTCACGGCGTACTCCCTGGACGAGACGGCCCTCTACTTCCTGATCCTCGTGGCGCTCTGCGAACCGCGGCTGCGCGACGAGTCGCCCGTCGCGGTGCCGACCACGCCCCAGATCGTCGAACGGCTCAAGGGCCACCCCGCGTGCGCCCGGCTCACGGCGCGGGCGGTCAGCTCGCACATCGACTATCTCGCCGACGAGAAGATGCGGATCAGCGCACCCGCCGAGTCCGGGCCCCGCAGGGAAGCCCGCCGCAACGGCAAGCGGGAGGCGATCGTCGGGCTCGTGCTGCGCTTCGGCCTCGTACGGGAGGAACACCTCGCGCTGCTGCCGCCCCGGACCGGGGGCGCCGCGCAGGAGCGGGGGGCGGCGGGATGAGGCACGTACCCGCACATGCTGACGGCCGGCGGACCGGAAGGGGGCACGGTGCACCGTCCGGCCGACACTTCGGGAAGTGACCGTGCGGAACTCCTGCCGCCCGGCTACCGCGTGGGCCGCTGGGAGGTCACCGAGCCGATCGGCGCCGGGGGATGGGCAACTGTCCATGCAGGACGGCCGGTTGAGGGTGACGCGGGTGAGCGGGAGGCTGTCGCGCTCAAGGTGCTGCCGACCGCCGGGCTCGCACCGCGCCAGGCCCGGAAGGTGGCCGAAACCGCCCGGCGAGAGGTCGAGTTCGGCCGCAGGTCCTCGCACCCGAGGCTGATCCGCCTGCTGGACACCGTCGTCCTCGGCGAACCCGACGACCCGCTCCTCGACGGAGCGATCGTGCTGGTCATGGAGCGGGCCGAGCGCAGTCTGCGGGATCTGCTCGAAGCCGGGGTGAGTGAGGCCGAGGGCGCCCGGCTCGTCACCGAGATCTGCGAGGGCCTGGCCCATCTGCATCGCAGCGGGTGGGTGCACGGCGATCTCAAACCGGACAACATCCTGCTCATGGCGGACGGTTCGGTGAAGCTCTCCGACTTCGGCCTCGTCACCGAGCTGACCGGCACCCACGGCACCCATGGCTACGCACCCCCGATGGGCACCTTCGACTACCTGCCGCCCGAGCGCTGGAAGGCGCCGCTCGGCGAGCAGGGCGTCGAAGTCCGGCCGAGCGCCGACATCTGGGCCCTGGGCATCACCCTCCACGAGCTGTTCGCCTCCGGCGCCTCGCCGTTTCCCGGCGCCACCCCGATGGCGCGCGGCGCCGCGACACAGGAGTACGCCGACGGGCGGGCGCCGCTGCGCCTGGACGGCGCGGTGCCGCCGTTCTGGCGGGCCCTTGCCGCGGACTGCCTGTCCCCGACGCACGCCGCCCGCGCCGGGCACACCGCCGAGAGCCTGCTCGCGCGCATCGCCGAGCGGCAGCCCGCCGGGGCGGCCGCCCCTGTGCCGTCCGGGCGCCCCGGGGTGCGCCGACGCGGACGAAGACGGGCCGCGTTCGTCACCCTCGCGGTGTGCGCGGTGGGCGCCACGATCTGGCCGCACGTCGAGGGCGGCGCCGCTTCCGGCGCCACGACCGCCGAACCGCCCGGCCGGATCCGGGTGTTCAACGCCGACCAGAGCTGCCGGGGCCGTACCGACAAGGACCCGCAGTGCAGTCTCGGCCTGGCGATCGACCCGATGCGGCCCTACACCGTGGACAACGTCGTGCCGACCCGGGTGTGGCACGGCGACGAGCTCGCCGTCGACTGCCGGCTCGCCGCCGGCATGCAGATCATCGACGAGGCCGACACACACTCGGCCGAGTGGTACCGCGTCCGGCTGCCGGGGGGATCCGGCCGGCCCATCGCCTGGCTGCCCGCCGTGCGCACCAAGGACCGGCCTGCCGTCCCCGACTGCCCGGCCCCCACCTCCGTCCGGTGAGGGGCTCCCCGCGAACCGCCGGGAACCCTCACCGCTACGGGCGTCCGATGCCCGCCCCCGTATGTCGCCACGGTCAATCACCCTGATCGACAGGGTGGTTGACCGAGGCTGTGGGGCACCGGCGCACGACTTGAGTCCATCGCGGATCCTCACCCCTGTCACTCCGGATCGTTCCGGATGCCGCGCCGCGCGCTCCCGCAGCTAGCTTGCGGACCGTGGGTCCCCGGACCGCGCCCACCCCTCACACGACCACGCACCTCCCATGAGGCACGTATCCCGATCGACGAAGGAGCAGCCACGTGCATGGTTCAACCGCACGGCGCGCGAGACTCGGAACAGTGATGCTGCTGGTCGCGACCGCCGTCTCCACCCTGGCCGGACCGGCGCGGGCGCAGTCCGCCAAGGACGTACCCGGTCCTCTCGGGCACGCGGCGACGGCCGAGCTGTTCTGCGACATCCCCGCCGAGCGGGACATCGCGGTGACCCGCAAGGTGTACGAGGTCGGCCAGCGCCGCGGCGTGTCCGACAAGGTGATGCTCGCCGGGTTCGAGACGGGCTGGGTCGAGTCCCGTATGAACAACCTGAACTGCGGGGACCGGGACTCGCTCGGCGTCTTCCAGCAGCGGCCCTCGCAGGGGTGGTGCAACCCCGATCAGTGCCTGGACGTCGACTACGCCGCGAACAAGTTCTTCGAAGTGGCCCAGCAGATGGAGCCGAACTGGGACACCGCGGGTGAGCTCGCCCAGGCCGTCCAGCGCTCCGCCTACCCCGAGCGCTACCCCCAGGCGGAAGGCTACGCACGGGAGTTGATGGGCGAGGCGTTCCAGCCGTACGGCACGATCGGGGCGAAGTACGCGGGCCTCGGCGGCCCGAACGGACCGCTCGGCCTGCCGCTGCGCGCCGAGGAGGACGCCCGGCTCGGCGGACGCTTCCAGCTCTTCCAGAACGGCATCGTCCTCTGGCATCCCGACTCGGCCTTCGCGATCTACGGGGACATCCTCAAGAAGTACTGGGACACCGACTCGGAGCAGCGCTGGGGCTTCCCGACGATGGACGAGGCGGACGGAGCGCAGGCGCCGGACGGGACCCGGGGCCGCTACCAGTTCTTCGAGCGCGGCCTGTTCATGTGGTCACCGCCGACCGGCGCGCACACCGTGCAGGGCGCGATCTACGACGCCTTCCATGCCGCGGGCCACGAGAAGGCGCTGGGCTACCCCATGACCGACGAGGTCGACGAGGCGGGCGGCAAGGCCCAGCGGTTCCAGAAGGTCACCATCCACTGGAACGCGAGCCGGGGGACCTGGCTCACCGACAACTGACAGGGTCATGGCCACACCTTGGTCATCGTGGTGATGCCCGGCGCCGGCCGCGCGAGCGGGCCGAGAGCTGCCGCGACCAGCGGATCGTGTCTCCGCAGGGCCTAGAACCCGGCGACGGCGTGGGGGTCGTCGCGTTGCCGCCAGAGGCACCGTCCAGGTGAGCCGTGTCTCACCTGGACGGTGCCGCTTGTCTATGCAACGAGTTGCATAGAAGGATTCGGGCATGGCGCTTGAGCACGCGATTCTCGTCTCGCTGTTGGAGAAGCCGGGCTCCGGTTATGAGCTGGCCCGGCGCTTCGACCGGTCCATCGGCTATTTCTGGGCTGCCACGCACCAGCAGATCTACCGCATCCTCAAGCGCATGGAGAACGACGGCTGGATCGACGCCCGCGAGGTGGCGCAGCAGAGCCGGCCGGACAAGAAGGAGTACTCCGTCGCGGCGCCCGGCCGGGCCGCGCTCTCCCGGTGGCTGCACGAGCCGATCGAACCCGAGAGCGTCCGGCACGAACTCGCCGTGAAGATCCGTGGCGCCGCCTTCGACGACCCGGCCGCGCTGCTCGACGAGGTGGAGCGGCACCGCCGGGCGCACGCCGACCGGCTCGCGCATTACCTCGCCGGCGAGCAGCGCGACTTCACGGGCCCCGACGCCCCCGAAACACCCGATGCCGGCCAGGAGCTCCAGCACGTCGTGCTGCGCGGCGGCATCGCGTACGAACGCATGACGCTCGCCTGGCTCGACGACGTGATCGCCACTCTCCACCGGCTCGGCGCCCAGCGCTGAGCCGGTGCCACAAGCCGCCCCACGCATCGCACGTTCTCAGTCCCCAACCTCCCGACCCCCGAAAGGCGAATGGCCATGGCCGACGCGCTGCTGTTCAACCCGCGCACCTATGACCCGACCCACTTCGACCCCGAGACCCGCAGGCTGCTGCGCGCGACCGTCGACTGGTTCGAGCAGCGCGGCAAGCGCCGGCTGATCGAGGACTACCGCTCGCGTGCCTGGCTGGCGGACTTCCTCGCGTTCTCCGCCAAGGAAGGGCTGTTCGCGACCTTCCTCACCCCGGCTTCCGCCGCCGCGGAGGGCGAGGACGACAAGCGCTGGGACACCGCGCGGATCGCCGCTCTCAACGAGATCTTCGGGTTCTACGGCCTCGACTACTGGTACGCCTGGCAGGTCACCATCCTGGGCCTCGGCCCGGTCTGGCAGAGCGACAACGCCGTGGCCCGCACCCGCGCGGCCGAACTCCTCGACCAGGGCGAGGTGTTCGCGTTCGGCCTGTCCGAGAAGACCCACGGCGCGGACATCTACTCCACCGACATGCTCCTGGAGCCGGACGGCGACGGCGGCTTCCGGGCCACCGGCTCCAAGTACTACATCGGCAACGGCAACGCGGCCGGGCTCGTCTCGGTGTTCGGCCGCCGCACCGACATCGAGGGCCCCGACGGATACGTCTTCTTCGCCGCCGACAGCCGCCACGAGGCGTACCACCTGGTGAAGAACGTCGTCGACTCCTCGAAGTACGTCAGCGAGTTCCGCCTGGAGAACTACCCGGTCGCCGCCGAGGACGTCCTGCACACCGGCCGGGCCGCCTTCGACGCCGCCCTGAACACCGTCAACGTCGGCAAGTTCAACCTGTGCACCGCCTCGATCGGCATCTGCGAACACGCGATGTACGAGGCTGTCACCCACGCCCACCAGCGCATCCTCTACGGCCGCCCCGTCACCGCCTTCCCGCACGTGCGCCGCGAGCTGACCGACGCCTATGTCCGCCTCGTCGGCATGAAGCTGTTCAGCGACCGTGCCGTGGACTACTTCCGCACCGCGGGACCCGACGACCGCCGCTACCTCCTCTTCAACCCGATGACGAAGATGAAGGTGACCACGGAGGGCGAGAAGGTCATTGACCTGATGTGGGACGTCATCGCCGCCAAGGGCTTCGAGAAGGACAACTACTTCGCCCAGGCGGCCGTGGAGATCCGCGGCCTGCCCAAGCTGGAGGGCACGGTCCACGTCAACCTCGCCCTGATCCTGAAGTTCATGGGCAACCACCTCCTGAAGCCGGCCGAGTACGCGCCCGTGCCGACCCGCCTCGACGCGGCCGACGACGCGTTCCTCTTCCGGCAGGGACCGGCCCGTGGCCTCGGCGCCATCCGCTTCCACGACTGGCGCACCGCCTTCGACGCGTACGCCGAGGTGCCCAACGTCGCCCGCTTCCGCGAACAGGCGGACGCGCTCTGCGAGTTCGTCACGACGGCCGCCCCCGACGAGGAGCAGAGCCGCGACCTCGACCTGCTGCTCGCCGTCGGCCAGTTGTTCGCGCTGGTCGTGCACGGCCAGCTGATCCTGGAGCAGGCACGCCTGACGGGCCTGGAGCAGGACGTGCTCGACGAACTCTTCGCCGTCCTGGTACGAGACTTCTCCGCGCACGCCGTCGAGCTGCACGGCAAGGACTCCGCGACCGAGGCACAGCAGAACTGGGCGCTGGGCGCGGTGCGTCGACCGGTCGTCGACGAGGCCCGCTCGGCCCGCGTCTGGGAGCGCGTCGAGGCGCTGGCGGGAACGTACGAGATGGCACCGTAGGGGTAGTCGCCGGTCCGTTTGTACGGCGTGGCCGACGCGGTGCGGTTCAGGTCCCCGGTCCGGGTGTCGGCCGGGGACCTGCCGCATTGGTCCACCTGCTTGCCGCCGGGCACCGAGGTGCAACGGGACTCAACCACCTCCGCAGTCGTGCCCACCGCCGTGTCCGCCTCCGCTTCCGCATGCTCCTGCCGTTGGCGTGCTCTCCCCTTGCGGGAACGTCAGCTGTGGCGGGGGTAGTCGGGGAGCGCGATGGCGTTGGCCGCGTGGGCGAGCGCGTCCGACGAGCTCGAAGTGCCGTCGGCCCTGCGATGGGCGAGCCGCTGGTTCTCGTGGACGTACTCCCGCATCACCTGCTCGTAGCGGGCGAAGGCCGCGCGGTGGTCGTCCGGGCGGTTGGCGAGTTCTCCCGCGAGTACGTAGGCGCCGACCATGGCGATGCTCGTGCCTTGGCCGGAGCGCGGCGAAGCGCAGAAGCCCGCGTCACCGACGAGCCCGATCCGCCCGTTCGACCAGTGGTCGAGGTGGACCTGGCTCATCGTGTCGAAGTAGAAGTCCGGTGCGTCCCACATGCTCGCGAGGAGGCGGGGTGTTTCCCAGCCGACGTCGGCGAAGCGCTCGGCGAGGATGTTCTTCTGCTGCTCGGGATCGCGGTGGTCGAAGTCGAGTTCCGCGGACTCGAACAGCAGCATCGCCCGGGCCTCCGTGTTGTGCCGGGCGCTGTAGACGCCGACCAGCGCGTCATCGGCGGTGTGGTACATCTGCCAGTGGTCGAGGCCGAGGAAGTTGTCCACGCTGAAGATGGCGAGATAGCTGCCGAGGAAGTGGAGAAACTCCGACTCCGGGCCGAAGGCCAGCCGCCGCACCCCGGAGTGCAGGCCGTCCGCGCCGATCACCAGGTCGAAGCGGCGCGGACGTTCGTGCCGGAAGTGGACCTCGACCGCGTCGTCGTCCTGTGTGAGGGAGGTGATGACATCGCCGAACAGGTACTCGTTTCCGTAGCGAGTGGCGTCGAACAGCAGCGTCGTCAGGTCGTCCCGCATGATTTCGACGTCGTCGTTGTCGATCAACCCGCCGGTCAGGGTGGCCTCGGTGGACCGGGACAGCTCCTCACCCCGACCGTCCACGAACGACATCCCGCGCATGTCGGTGGTGGCCGCCCGCACCTTGTCGAGCAGCCACATCCGTTCCACGACCTGTAACGCGACGCCGCGGATGTCGATGGCCTGCCCACCCCTGCGCAGGCCGGGCGCCCGCTCCACGATCGTCGGATGGAACCCTGCGTTCTGTAACCAGTGAGCCAGTGTCAGCCCCGCGACACTCGCTCCGGAGATCAGAACATTCCTGTTTCGCATGGCTTCTCCCAGTGCGTGCGACGGGTACGCCGGTGACGGCATCGTCCGCGGACGCGGACTCCTTGAGTCTTGGTACGCGATGACGCGACGGCAATGCCCAGTTCGGCAAGCAATAGTTCCGTTCTGAGCAACTGTCGTGCGTCCGGCCGTGCCCCGGACGAGGTCGGGCACGTGCGGTGCGGTCGCGCGGAATCAGACCGAAGCCGTGGGCGGGCCGGGTCGGGTCAGCTGCGCGAACGCCCGCGAAATCGGGGCCAGTCGGGCCGCCTCGGCATCCGTTCCGATGGCGGCTCCGTCCCCGAGGAGAGGCGGCGCGAAGTCCGTGGCGGGCGGTCCGAGGGCCGCCCGGTCCAGGGCTGCCAGGATCGACGCCGCGCGGGCGGCGGCCGCGCTGTCCGGTCCCGTCAGGGACGGGCCCTCCAGGTGCGGACGCACGAGCAGCATGCCGTCGTGGATCTCGATGACGCGGCGGTACAGGGCGAATCGCAGTGCGCGAGGGGCGATTTCGGCCAGGCCGCGCCGGGGCCCCAGCAGGGCGATCTCGGGGAACCTGCGATGCAGGGCGGACCACAGCGGAGCCAGTGCCCGATAGGTGCGGTACGACCACCACCAGTGCCGCAGCGCGGACCAGGCGGCGGTGCTGCCGCCCGCGATGAGCAGGGCCGCGCACAGCAGACCCAGGACCGCGGAGACGGCGTCCTCGCCGTCCGTCTGCCGACCGGTGAACAGGGCGAGCCGGATGTCGTCGAACCCCCAGGCCGTCCACACCAAACCCGCGGCCGCGCCGGCGCAGAGCAGCCGCAGTCCGATGCGCAGGGCCCCGTCGGCCCGCCGGGACCTGTGCAGGGCGGCCCGGCACAGCGCGGCCGCATGCCAGGCCGGATAGAGCGTGATGATCGTGTCGTAGGCGACCAGGAACGGACGGTGGCCGGTGTCGACGAACAGCTCTCCGGCGGAGTGCTGGATGCGGGCCGCCGAGAAGAGCAGCACCAGGGCCAGGAGCGTCGACCCGGCCGTGACGAGCTGCCGTTGAACCGACCGCGCGGTCACCAGGCCCATGCACGCGACCGCCGCGATCCGCAGCAGGTCGCCCGCGAGCATGGGCAGCCCCGGCAGCGCGAAGGTGCCCTCGACGGCCCGGGCGGTGGCAGGAGCGAGGACGATGAGGGCGGCGCCCAGACAGAAGGCGAAGCGGTGTACGTACTGCTGCCCGGCGCCGTGCCGGTCGGCGCACAGGGTGCCCCACCGGTACAGGCCGAACATGCACAGGGCGAGTCCGCCCAGGCACAGAAGCACGTCAGTCACGGTCACGCCGCCACCGGGCGGAGTCGAGGAAGGGGTCCGACGGCCGGTCCGGGAGGGACCAGATCGCGCGCTGAAGGATCAGCGAGGCCAGTAACTCGGCCTCCTGCTCCTGCGGATCGGTGTAGACCGTCCGGCCGAGGACGCGCCGCACCAGACCCGGCGAGAGATGCGGTGTGAGCTCCGTCGAGAGGGTGCCGTCGTGTCCGCACAGGAGGTGGGACAGCTCGTGAACGAGGATGTGCTGGCGGTGCAGCGGGGCGGTGTCCGCCGCGTACGCGATGTAGTCGGCCAGTTCCGCCGAGACCAGCAGGCCGCACGGTACGCCGGGATGCCACTCGGTCGGCATGAGTTCGATCGGCCGGCCCCGCTGCTCCGCCACGGCGGCGATGAGTTCGGCCGCGTCGAAGGGAACGGGGAGTTCCAGCGAGGCGGCGATGTCGCGGCACCTGCGCAGCCGGTCCCGGGAAGCGCCGCCTGCCCTCCTGCCACCCCGACGACCGGTTCTCATCGGCCGGGTGATCGGCGTCGGTCGGCCTCGCGACGGGCGATGGAGTCGATCAGATCGCGTACGGTCCCCAGTCCGTCGGCCGAGAGGTGGACCGCGCGCAGCGCGACATCGCGCACACCGGCGTCGCGCATGGCGGAGAGGAGAGCGACCTCCTCGCCGACCTTGGCACCCTCCGCGTCGTCGAAGAAGTAGGCCACGGGCACCTGGAAGAACGCGGCCAGTGCTTCCAGATGGCGCTTGGTGGGGTTGTCCCGGCGGCCGGTGCGCAACTGCCACAGGTAGGTGGCGGAAAACGTCTCCCCGCTCGACTCGCGGCAGGCCCTGGCCACTTCCTCGTTGCTGTAGGGCGAGCGGTCCGGGCGGCGCACCGCCTGGAAGAGGGCCTCTATGCGCTCCGCCAATGACTGGGCCCCGGCCTCCGGCACCGTCCCACCTCCGTTCAGTAACGGCATAGTAAGCGACCGCGTGCGGGACGGGACCGGCAGCGTCCGATCTCAACTGAGATGAATGAACTGGTCATTTTCTTCACACCAGTTGACACTCTCGCACCTCTTCGATCAGGCTTCGACGCGGAGTTGCAACCCCGTCCCATCAGCCTTTGTGAACGAAGGAGCATCCTCATGAGACGCACTGCCGCCGCCTTACTGACCGCGTTGCTGGCCATCTGCGCGGCCGTCGTCCTGCCCGGCACGGCGCAGGCCGCTTCCTCCCCGGGTTCCTGCACCACCGCCTACGGCGGTCCGATGGGCAGTGCCACGTGCAGGGGTGTCGCCCCGGGCACCCAGTGGCGGGCCGTGGTCGGCTGCTTCTACATCGTCAGCGGCCAGCCGGTCCCGTTCCAGGTGGTCGGCAACATCGTCACCGGCGACGGCACCTCGACCGGCGCGTGTACGGGTGCCTCCTACGCGACCAAGTACATCGACGCCGTGGTCGTGGGCATCGCGGGCAGTCAGGGACGCCTGGTCGGCTACGGCGGCAAGTGCGTGGACATCCGCAGCGGGAAGACCACGGTCGCCACCCCCGTGCAGGTCTACGACTGCAACGGCACCGGCGCCCAGTGGTGGACCATGGGCCAGGACAACACCGTGCGCGCGCTCGGCATGT
The DNA here is from genome assembly GCF_039532965.1 of Streptomyces mauvecolor. Taxonomy (NCBI): domain Bacteria; kingdom Bacillati; phylum Actinomycetota; class Actinomycetes; order Kitasatosporales; family Streptomycetaceae; genus Streptomyces; species Streptomyces mauvecolor. The sequence goes on from NZ_BAAASQ010000008.1 coordinate 904,899, forward strand.
GCCTGAACGTGGTGTGGGGTCGCAGTGAGAACGGGACCAAGGTCGAGATCTACGACTGCGTGCCGGGCAGCCAGAGCGAGCAGTGGGTCCCGCAGGCGGACGGCTCGCTGAAGAACATCCTCACCGGCAAGTGCCTCGACGACCTCGGCTTCAACACCGCCAACGGTACGCAGCTGGGCATCTGGGACTGCAATGGCCTGGCCAACCAGAAGTGGGTACTGACCCCCTGACCGACCACCGCGGCCCCGCCCCTCTCGCCGCTCGCGATACCGGGCGGTCGGGAGGGGCGTCAGGGGGTCGACGCGGTGTGATCCAGGAGATTGCGCAGCCGCGTGGTGTCCGCGTCGGTCCAGGAGTCGGGGGCGGCGATGGCGGCCCAGGCCGCGGCGGGCATCGAGCCGTACTGATGGCCATGACCGGCGGGGACGCTGTTGCCGACGGCCAGGTCCCCGGCGAGCTGCCAGAACGTGACGAGGGGAAGCCAGTCGAGCTCGGGGGAGACGTCGGCGGCGCGCGGGGCCCGGAGCCATTGCGGGCGCTGGACGAGCAGCCGGGGGTGCCACCAGACGATGGGGTCGGAGCCGTTCTGGAGGTACACCACATGCGGCCTGCCGTCCGGGGAAGGCACGGCTCGCAGGTCTGGGGCGGTCTGGGCGAAGCGCACGGTGCGGCCCTGCCGATAGAGCGGGCGCCAGACGGGGCTGCCCGGATCGCGGGCCTGGGTGAGGTGCTGCCAGATCGGGTTGAAGCTGGGCGGCCCTGCCAGCAGGGCGCCGTCCGTGTGCGCGGTCAGGTCCTGAAGTCCGCCGGGGAAGGCGAGTTCGGTTCCGTAGGAGCCGAGGCTCTCGCCGAAGACGAGCAGCTTGGGGCGGTGTGCGGCCGGCTGCTCGGCCCAGCGCGCGTGGACGGCGTCGAACAGGGCGCGGCCGGCCGCCGCGGCCTTGTTCTCGGTGAGCAGCGAGATCCAGCTCGGCAGGTACGAGTACTGGAGGGCGACCAGTGCGCTGTCACCCGCGTACATGTACTCCAGCGGGGCCGCGGCCCGTTCGTCGACCCATCCGCTGCCCGTCGACGTCATCACGGCCAGCACCTTGCGGTCGAAGGCGCCGGTGCGCTCCAGCTCGGCGACGGCCAGCTTCGCCCGCTCGGTCAGTGACCGGGCGGTGTCCAGGCCCACGTACACACGGATGGGCTGCCTGGCCGGGTGTCCGGAGAACGCGGTCAGCCGGGTGGGTGTGGTGGTCTTCCCGATGAAGTCGCGGCCCTGCGCGCCCAGTGTCTGCCACCTGGTCAGTGATGCTGAACTCCCCGACAGCAGGGGGGAGTTGGGCTGGGTGATTCCCGGGGAGGTGCGGGTGTTGGCCAGGGAGGCGGCCCGTTCCGCGACGCCGAGGAGGACGTTGAACAGGAGGCCCTGCACGGCTGCCGCAAGCAGCAGCACCGTCAGGATGCTTCCCGTGATGTAGGCGGCGGGCCGGGGAACGACCCGGTCGAGCAGGCGGATCACGATGCGGGTGGCGAGCCTGACCACGCGGGCGGCCAGGACGATCACGACGCAGACCACGATCGCCGCCACCGGGATCAAGGACCAGGTCAACCAGTCGATGCGAGTGCCGAGCCCCACCACGCGGCGTGCGGGGCGTTCCCAGTCGGCGCTGACCATGGGCATGCTGACGAACAACAGCCCGGCCACCACGAGCAGGGCGATCCACGCGGTGCGCATGACCCGAGGACCGGGCCGCACCCGGGCCCGGCGCAGTGCGGCACCCACCAGGGCGCCGATCGCGTAGCCGATGGCCGCGCTGATGCCTCCGATCACCGCGTGCAGCACCCATGGGCGGGGCAGCAACGAGGGCGTCATCGACATGCAGCAGCACAGCACCGCACCGGCGACCGACCCGAGGGACGGCCAACGCCGGATGACACGATCCGGGCCGAGGCTCAGTCGCAGCCAGCCCGCTCCGCGCGCCATGGCCGCCTCCCTTCCTGGCCGAGCAGGAGTACGTCACCGCGCCGGGCCCCGGCGGCCGGGCTCTCGCTGACGTTCAGCGCACCAAGAGTGGACCAGCCACCCGTGCATGGCGGCGGCGCCACTCCGCGCGGCGGGCGGGCACCACCGCACTGCACCACCCGGCCCCTTTCCGCGTGCCCTGGCGCCGGGGCGCTACTTGGCCGGCTTGCCGGGCTGGTCGTGGGTCGCGCAGTGGATGCCGCCCCCGCCGGAGGCGATGGTGTCGATCTTCACCATGACGATGTCGCGCTTCGGGAAGTGTTCCTGCAGGATGCCCTTGGCCCGGTCGTCGGCCCGGGCGTCGCCGAAGCGGGGCATGAACACGGCGTCGTTGGCGACGTAGAAGTTCGCGTAGGTGGAGACGAAGTCGTCACCCCGGCCGGTGATCCTGTCGAAGTCGGGCTGCGGCAGGTCGATGACGTCAAGTCGCTTGCCGCGGGCGTCAGTTGCTCCCTTGAGGGCCGCCCTCGCCTGATCGGCGGCCTGGGACCACACGTCCGGCGGGCTGCCGGGGAAGGCCTGGTCGACCAGGACGACACCCGGCGCGGCGAACCGTACGATGCTGTCGACATGGGCGTCGGTGATGTCCTTGCCCCGCACCCCGGTCAGCCAGAGCACCTTCTTGATGCCGAGGCTGCTCTTCAGCTCCGCTTCGATCTGGTCGCGGCTCTTGCCGGGATTGCGGTTCTTGTTGACCACCGAGCTTTCCGTGACAAGGAGCGTGCCCTCGCCGTCGGTCTCGAAGGAACCGCCCTCGGCGACCAGCGGCGCCTTGGCGCGCGCGATGCCGTACTTCGCGAGCAGCACCCGACCGACCTGCCCGTCGTTGGTGTGCACCTGCTTGTTGCCCCAGCCGCTGAAATTGAAGTCGACGCCCAGGGTGTGGCCGCTCTCCTCCACGAACACCGGCACGGTGTCGCGGGCCCACAGGTCGTCCACCGCGAGCGGGATCACCTCGACCTGGGAGCCGCAGGCCTGCTGGGCCGCCGCCTGCTGGTCGGGCCGGGCCATCAGCACCACGGGCTCGTACTCGGCGACGGCCCGCGCCACACGTGCGATGTCCTCGCGCACGGCCGGAAGCTGTTCGCCCCACACAGAATCGAGAGCCGGCCAGGACATGAACGTCCGGGCGTGGCTGTCCCACTCGGCACCGAAGCGCCGGCCCGCGCCCTGCTGCCCCGCGGCCGAGGGAGTGGAGGAGGACGCGTCAGCCGGGTCGTTCCCAGGACCGCAGGCCGCGGTGGTGGCGGCGAGGGCGCCGATTCCGCCGAACGTGTGCAGCGCGGTACGACGGGACATGGGGGGAGGTGTCACGGAGAAACTCCTGCGTTGTGCTGGTGCGCGAAAAGAAGGAACGCCCTCGGCCGGCTTTCGCCTCAAGGGCGCCTGACGAAGGCAGCTGTGCAGTCCGGGCGACCTCACCCACCGGAAACCAGCTCGGCCAAGTGGTGCAGTGAGTTGGGCAGATGCTCGGGGCCGAACGGCGGGAACTGGATGTACTCGCGGATGGACTGCGGCACCGCCGACCAGTCGTAGGTGAGCGTGATCTCGGTCTCGGACGGGCCGAGCGGAGCAAGGTCGTAACGCCAGAGCCAGCCGCCGAACTCCAGGTGACCGTCGCCCTTCGGGTCGTATCCCGTCAGCCAGCCGATGGCGCGCGGTGGGTCGAGTACCTGAACCTTGTTGGCCACCTGGTAGTCACCGTCGGGATGGTTGGGGTGGTACATGTCCATCCGGAAAATCTGCCCCACCTCGGTCAGCGGCGCCCGGTCGACAGGTTTCTGAACCCAGCCGGTGCCGTCGATCGCGGCATGGGCCGTCGGGTCCGCCAGCACCGCGAACACCCTCGCGGCGGGCACGGCGACCGTCAGGGTGGCGCTCACGTTGTCCTCGGCCATGGTGTGCATGCTCCTCGTCATCTCGTCGCGGGCCGTCCTCCCACGCGGAGGAGGTACGTTCCCTGATGGGTGGACGACGCGGCGAGGCGGAACTCATCGGTCGTGCGTCCGGAACCCGCGCCCGCGCCGGCCGAGGGGGTTTCCCGGCGAGTGCTCAATCCTCGTGGGCGGCGATCGCGATCTGGACGAACGACCGGATGACGGGATTCGTGTCGCCCTGCCTCCAGGCCACCACCATGCGGCTCGGCGGCATGTCGATCAGCGGTACCACGGTGAGCCCCTCTCCCGGCTCGTGGTCCAGGAGTGTCATGCCGACCGTGCCGTTCCAGAGCACGGCCTGCCGGCATTCCTGGACGGCGCGTACCACCGGCCCTTCGCGTGGCTCACCGCCGTTCCAGTACGCCTGCCAGAGAGGGTCGGTGCCCGCCGGGAAGCGGAACCAGCGGCGGTCGGCCAGATCGGCCAGTTTCAGGCCGTCGCGCCCGGCCAGCACATCGTCGGCGCGGAGCAGCGCACCCACCGGGTCGGCGCGGAGCGCGCGCACGGTCAGGCCGGTCTCGTCGAAAGGCCCGCGGGTCAGGGCGACGTCGACCGCGCCGGCGTGCAGCCCGCAGGTGGGGTCGGTCAGGTCGGTCCCGCGGACGCGAACCTCGGCATGCGGGTGCCGTCGGCGGTGGGCGGCGGCCAGCCGTGTCGCGCCCGGGCCGGTGCTGTCACCCAGGATGCCGACGGTGATGGCCGTGGCTCCGGCCGCCGCGGCCACCCGGCCCCGTACCCGGTCGGCCTGGGCCAGCAGGGCGCGGGCCTCGTCGAGCAGCACCGCTCCCACCGAAGTGAGCGTGACACCGCCGGGCGAGCGGTCGAACAGCGCGGCGCCGAGCTCGGTCTCCAACTGCTTGATCGCCCGGCTCAGTGGCGGCTGACTCATGTGCAGCCGTGCGGCAGCCCGGCCGAAATGGAGTTCCTCGGCGACCGCCACGAAATAGCGCAGTGTACGTAGCTCCATGCTGTGACGATACCCGCACGGTATCGGCGTGCCAGAACGGGTCTTGGACGGTGCGCGGTTCCTGGCGGTGGAATCGAGGCATGACTGAAGAAACGAAGGCGACCGAGCCGATGACCGATCCCGCTGTCTCGGTGGTCGGTCCGGGCGACGGCGAGACGATCGTTCTGGGCACCACGCGCATGCGCATCCTCGAAGACGGCCGCACCACCGGGCACCGCCTCGGGGTCGCCGAGTCCGTCCTCGCGCCGCACACGCCCGGACCGCCGCAGCACCGTCACACCCAGCACGACGAGGCCTTCTACATCATCTCGGGTTCGGTGCGGTTCACCGTCGGTGCGAACGACTACGAGGCGCCCGCGGGCACCTTGGTGGTGGTCCCGCCCGGAGCCCCGCACACCTTCGCCAACGTGACCGACCAGCCGGCCGTCATGCTCAGCACGTTCACACCGGACCTGTATGTGCAGTACTTCCGCGATCTGCAGGACATGATCACCAGCGGCCAGGCCATGACCCCGCAGGCGACCCTCCAGACGATGAGCCGTTACGCCACCGAGCCCGCGGACGACATCCGAGGGGTCGAGTCGACCAGCACCTGAGCGACGGCGGCAGTCGGCTGGTCGCCAACTGCCGCCGCACATCGACCCGTTGATGCCTCGGCTACCGCAGGACGCCGTGCACGGCCTCGGGGTCGGTGGGGGAGAGGGGGCTGACGGCGGTCGTGCGGGTGAGGGCGGGCGGCGGGGTCACGTAGGTGGGGGTGGGGTCGGCTTCGGGGGCGCAGGTCTTCGCTATGCGGCCGCCGCCCTTGGGGAGGCTGCCGTCGCGGAGGTAGTCGGTGAAGGTGTCGTCCAGACAGGCGTTGCCGTGGAAGAGGATCTCGTGGAAACTGCCGCCGTTCTGGACGACGAGCTTCGAACCGGGCAGCGCGTCGTGCATGGCGAGCCCGCCCTGGTACGGGGTGGCGGCGTCCTCGGTCGCCTGGAAGAGCAGCACGGGCGGCAGGCCCTTGCCGGTGATCTTCATGCGGCCCGCCGCGTCTCCCTGGTACGGCCAGAACATACAGGCGGCGTTGTACCACATGTTGTTGTACGTGTAGAAGGGCGCCGAGGCGTTGACCTTGGCCTGGTCCTTCTTCCAGAACTCCCAGTCACGCGGCCACGCGCTCTCGGTGCACTGCGCCGCGTTGTATGCGGGGAAGGCACCGTCGTCGGCGCCCGGCGCCGCGTACAGGTTGTAGGCGATGTTCAGCGGCCGGGTGTCGTGGTGGGTGACGTAGGCGGAGAGCACGGTGGCCATGCGCGGCCAGCGCAGGAAGTTGTACCCACCGCCGTAGAAGGTGTCCTCGAACTCGGCGGGGCCGATCCTGCCGGGAGCCGGAGCCGCGTCCACGGGGTTGCTCCGCAGGTCCGCTTCGACCTGCTGGTACGCCTTCTCGACCGCGGCGGCGTCCGTACCCAGGTGGTAGACCGAGTCCGCCTTGGCCGCCCATGCCGCGAAGGCGTCGAAGCGGCGCTGGTGCTCCTTGTCCTGCAGGACGTTGTGGTCGTACCAGCTGATGGTGGGCCCGACGATGCTGTCGAGCACCATCCGCCGGACGTGCGAGGGGAAGAGCTGGCCGTAGGTGGAGCCCAGCGAGGTGCCCCAGGAGCCGCCGTAGAAGTTGATCTTCGGCGCTCCGAGTGCCCGTCGGATGCTGTCCATGTCGCGCGCGTTGTCGACGGTGGTCATGTGCGGCATGAGCCAGGACCAGTCGGCCGCGCAGTCCGCTGCGTACCCGGCCGCCTTCTTGAGCCATGCCTTCGAAGTGCCCTGGCCCACCTGGTAGTCGGGCCGCTCGCCGTCGAAGTAGTGGGCGTCGCAGACGACATGGGGCTCGCTGCCGTTGGTGCCGCGCGGGTCGAAGCCGATCCAGTCGTAGGTCGAGGCGACGTCCTTCGGGAGCTGCCCGGAGATGTAGGCGGGCATCCAGAGCCCGGAATCCCCGGGGCCACCGGGGTTGAGCAGGATCGGGCCCTGCTGCTTGCTCTTGGGCGCCGTGGCGGGAAGCCGGTTCACCTTGATCTTGATCTTCCGGCCGTGCGGGTCGGCGTAGTCCACCGGCACGTCGAGCATCGCGCACTGCAGCGCGGGTGTGCTGGTGTCGTTGCAGGAGCTCCAGACGAGCTTCCCCTGTCCGGTGTCCACGGGGGCGGCCGCGTCGGGTGCCGCGCTGGCGGACGTTCCAGTGAGGGCTGCGACGGCAGTGGCTGCCGAGAGCAGGGCGATGACTTTTCTCATGGAGTGCATGATGTGATATGTGAAATTTTACAGCTAGAGAACCGACGGGCCGTTATCAAGCTGTAACGGGAGGGGGGTTGGGGGAGCTGGGCGCGTCCTCCTGTGACTTGGGGCCGCCCTGTACGCCAGAGTGGTCATCATGACAACAGGGTCACCACCCGTCAGCGTGCCCGCACCGTCCCGACGCCGCCCTGCTCGCGGGTGGCGGGTGGCAACCTCCTTGCTTGCCGCGTCCTGCTTGGTCGCCGTCCTCGACCGGCCAGGACTCGCAGCCGCCCGACCGGTCGGCCCCCGCATCACCGCGCAGACCACGTCCCCTTCCGAGGGAACCCCCGACGATGCGGCGCAACAGGCCCAACTCAAGCACCTGGTAAGGGAATTGATGGCTGTTGGAGCGCCCGGCGTGATCGTGCGGGTGGACGACGGCAGCGGCCGGCCGATCCAGATCGCCGAGCAGGCCGCGTGGAGCAGGCCGGACCACCGGCTCCACGCGGAGGACGAGTTCCGGATGGGGTCCAACACCAAGACCATGATGGCCACGCTCGTACTGCAACTGGTCGGTGAGGGCAGGCTCGCCCTCACCGACCCGGTGGAGAAGTGGCTGCCCGGCCAGGTGCCCCACGGCAGCGCGATCACGCTGCGCATGCTCCTCAACCACACCAGCGGCCTGTACGACTACACGCAGGATCCCGAACTCCTGCCGTCGATCCTGGGCAAGGACCCGAAACCGTGGACGTCTGAGCAGCTGCTCGCCGTCGGTGTGCGGCACGATCCGGTCTTCGCGCCGGGCACCGCGTGGGCGTACAGCAACACCGACTACGCGGCGATCGGCGCCGTCCTGGAGAAGGCCACCGGCAGGAGCCCGGCGGATCTGGTCCGCGACCGGATCGCCCGGCCGCTCCACCTCCAGCACACCTACTACCCGACGGACTCCACCTGGCGCGGCCGCCACGCCCATGGCTACGAACCCGATGCCGCCCATATGCCGCCGGGGGTACCGGCCGAAGCCAGGGACTACGCGGGGATCCCTCACGACGGCCACGTGAACGTCTCCGGCAACAACCCCTCATGGGGAGGGGCGGCAGGGGCGGTGGTGTCCACCGCGCAGGACTGGGGCCGGTTCTCCACCGCGCTGATGTCCGGCAGGCTGCTGCCCGCCGCCCAGCTGGCCCAGATGCGTACGACCGTGCCGGTCGACCCGGACCAGCCGGACGGACCCGGCTACGGTCTCGGCATCGAAACCGCCACGACCCCGTGCGGCACGGTGTGGGCCCATGACGGCGGCATCCCCGGGTACCTCAGCACCAACTTCACCGACTCCACCGGGCACCGCACGGCGTCCGTTCTCGTCTCGACGGAAGCCTTCGCCGAGACGCCCGCCGCGTTTCCCGACCTGTTCAAAGCCGCCAAAGCCCTCCAGTCCGCCACGATCTGCGCCATGTTCGACAAACCGACGCCGACAACACTTCACGCCGACTGAGCCCCAGCAGCTCCTTCCGAGGAGTCGCTGGTCGAAGCCCTGGTTGCAGGTGCCGTTGCTGGTGCAGTCGCAGTGCGAGGAGTTCGTACCGTTGCGCGCGACGATCGAGGACTCGTAGCAGTTGCTGCTGCCGCTGCCCCGGAGGCGGTTTGCGAACCATCGTCGATCAGTGCTCCTTCCGTGGTGGCGCCGGTCGGAAGTGGTGCGGCGTACGTATCGAGCCGTGCTGCGGAGACGCTCTGGACACCGATCCGTCGGCCGTCCTAGATTCGTCCTAGTGCGAGGTCAGCCCGGGGGAACAGCGCTCATCGTCACGTAGCAGGGGGAGCATGGAATTCGGCTTACTGGGGCCGTTGCACGCCCAGATCGCCGGACGCGCGGTCCCACTGAACGGGCCGCGGCAGGCCAAGATGCTGGCAGCACTACTGTTGGACGCCAACAACGTGGTCGCCATGGAACGGCTCGTCGCCGTGATGTGGGACGCGAACACGCCCGCCACCGCGGTCCGCCAGGTTCAGGACGCCGTCTCCGGGCTGCGCCGCAACCTCGTCGCCTGCGGAGCGCCCGGCTCCTTGATCAGCACGCGGCGCGGCGGCTACGAGATCCATCTGGCTCAAGACCAGCTGGATCTCCTGGAGTTCGACCACGAGCGACACCTCGCCGAACAGCACACGAACCCATTGGAGACAGCGGTCGCGCTGCGGCGGGCGCTCGCCTGCTGGCGCGGAGACGCCCTGGTCGACACCCCCAGCCAGGTCCTGGAGATCGACGCGGCACGGCTCAACGAGCAACGCGCGGCCACGCACAAACAGTGCCTGGCCATCGAACTCGGCCTGGGGCGCCATCGAGAGGTCATCGATGAACTGACCGCCCTGCTCCGCGAGCACCCGTACGACGAGCAGGTCGCCGAGCACCTGATGGTCGCCCTCTACCGGTGTCGAAGACAAGGCGAGGCCTTGCAGGTGTACGAGCGGCTGCGCCGGACCCTGGCCGACGAACTCGGCGTCGACCCCACCCCGCCGCTCCGGGCGCTGCACCAGCGCATCCTGACGGCGGATCCCGCCCTGACGGCCCCGGTCCCGTCACACGGCCCCCTTGCCGCGCCCCCGGACAGCCCTGCCCCGGCGGCCTCCGGGTCGGCCATGGCGATGCCGGTGCGTCAACTGCCCCTCGACGTGCCCGATTTCGTGGGCCGGGCCGAAGCGCTGGCCGACATCGCCGGAGTGCTCGACGGGTCGGCGCCGAAGCGGGCCCGGGTGGCCGTCGTCGTGGGCGGTCCCGGTGTCGGCAAGTCCTGCCTGGTGACGCACGCCGCGCGACTGGCGAGCGCCAACTTCCCCGACGGCCAGCTCTACCTCAACCTCGCGGCGACATCGGACGAGCCACGCGACCCGGGACTGATGCTGGCCGAAGCACTGCGCGCGCTCTCGATCGCGGGCAGCGCGATCCCGAACGCCCTCTCCGAACGGGCCGCGCTCTACCGTTCGTTACTGGTGGACCGTCGCATGCTGGTGGTCCTTGACGATGCCGGTCACGCCGATCAGGTGCTGCCCCTGCTGCCCGGCGCCGAGGGATGCGCAGTGTTGATCACCAGCCGCACTCTCCTCACGCAGCTTCCCGGCGCCCGGCACATCGATCTGGACGTGCTGAGTCCGGCAGAGGCACGGGAGTTGTTCACGGGAATCGTCGGTTGGGGGCGGGTCGAACGGGAACCGGGCGAAGCCGACGCGATCCTCGACTGCTGCGGCAATCTGCCGCTGGCGATCCGCATCGCCAGCGGCAAACTCACGGGCCGTCCAGCCTGGTCTCTGCGCGTGCTGCGGGAGCGCATCGAGGACGAGTCACGGCGGCTGGCCGAACTGAGGATCGGGGACCTCAGCGTCCGGGCCAGCGTAGATCTGAGCCTACGGCTGCTGCCGGCCGACGCGGTGCGCGCGCTGAGTCTGCTGGGTCTGCTCGGCGCCTACACCCTGCCCGGCTGGGTAGTGGGCCCCCTCCTCGACCGCCCGGACGGCGAAGAGGTGCTGGACACCCTCGTCGACGCCAGCCTGGTGCGGCTGACCGCCACCGACGCCCTCGGCGAGCCGCGCTACCGACTGCACGACCTGATCAGGACCTGTGCCATGGAGGTTGCTGCCCCGCTGCCCACGGCGGACAAACGGGACGCGATCATCCGGGTGCTGTCCGTATGGCTCGATCTGGTCGGGCGCGGCACCGACCGGCTGCCCGGCGGGCTGCTGGCCGCCGAGCCCGGTTCGGCACCGCGCCGATCGCTGCCCGACGCGGTCGTGGACCGGCTGATGGCCGATCCGTTCGGCTGGTTCGACGCGGAACGCGACAACCTGCTCGGCGCGGTGAAACTGGCCGTGGACTGGGGCCTGGACGAGCTGGCCTGGGAACTGACGGCCGGCACGGCGACCTACTACGACCACCGGTGCCTGTACCAGGACTGGCAGCACGGGCACCGGCTCGCACTGGACGCGGCCGAGGCCGCCGGCAACGCCCGCGGGGCATCCGTGCTGCTGCGCGGGCTGGGTCAACTGCACATCTACCAGGACGAGTTCGACCGTGCCACCCGCGCCCTGGAGACCTCCATCGAGCTGTGCCGGGACACCGGGGACAAGCGCGGCGAGGCCCTGTCGATGGCGACGCTCAGTACGGTCAGCCGGGTGCAGGGCCGTGACGACGAGGCACTCGAACGCGTCGAGCAAGCCCTGACCATCGCGGTCGGTGAAGGCGACCGGCACATCGAAGCGCAGCTGTCCTGCTCCATGGGCGTGATGCGACTCATGCAGGGGGAACTCGACGAAGCCGAGTCCTGGTTCGACGGGGCTCTGCGGCTGGCCACGGCGCTCGACGACGAGCATCGCATGGCCGTCGTGCTGCGGCGGTTCAGCCGGCTGCACGTCGAGCGCGGCGATCCGGACGAGGCACTGCGCTGCCTGGGGCAGGCACTCGCCACCTTCGAGACACTGGCCGACGAGAGGTGCGCCGCCTACACCCTCCTTGAGGTCGGCCGCGTGTACGCAAGTCAGGACGACCGGGACCGGGCGAGCCCGGCGTTGGAGCGCGCGGCGGGCCTGTTCCACCGCCACGGCGACCGCCAGGACGAGGCCACCTGCTGGCAGCTGATCGGAGACCTGGACGCCGCCGCCGGCGTCCATGACATGGCGCGCCACCACCGAAGCCGGGCGATGCGACTGTGGCAGACGATCGGCGAAATGAACCAGACGGAAGCTCCGGCGCGTCCGTCGTCACCGTGAAGTGCGGGCGCGACGAGCGTGCGTGCACGCCCGGCACACCGGGCAGGGGCGGGGCCTGAGTACGCGTACTCAGGCCCCGGGCCCGACGAGCGCAGACAATGCCGCTCTCGGCGGTCGGCCCGTACCGGATGGGCTTCCGGGTGGGCGTGGTGGCCCAAGTACGGTCGGGCATAGGGCTGTTGCTGTTCTGCTTGGCCGTGGCGCATGGATCTTGAAGGCTGCGGCTGCGCAAGCCGGATGCGCCGCCCGGTGACGGGGCGCCCAGGGTTCATCTGCACCGTCACAGCGCGTCACCCCGGATCATTCCGGATGCCTTGCCCGGGTACTCCCGCACTACCTTGTCGATCGCGTCCAGACCGACAAGACCGGGGAGCAGTGATGCCGACGACCGCCGCCAGCCGCCGGCCGAATGCGACCCTGCTCAGGCAGCAGGAGCGCAGAGTGCTGCATGCCGTCGGCTGCGGTCTGCGGGACGACGAGATCGCCGCCGACCTCGCCATCCCCGAGGACGCCGTGGCCGGACACCTCGCGCGCATCCTCGCGAAGCTCGGGCTGCGCGACCGCGCCGCCGCCATCGTCCACGCCTTCGACTGCGGCCTGGTCGTCCCCGGCCACGGCCCCCGTACGCCGGAGGCGAGACCGGCGCCGCGCACCGCCGTCGGCCGGACGGCCGGGCCGAACGTGCGGATCTCCCTGCTCGGACCGCTCCAGGCATGGCAGGACGGGCGGCCCCTGAACCTGGGGCATCTCCGCCAGCAGGCCGTACTGGCGGCCCTCGCGATGGGCGCGGGGAGAACGGTCAGCCAGCAGGAACTGCTGGACGGCGTATGGGGGTTGGAGCCGCCGCTCACCAATGTGGTGCCCGTGTACGTCTACCGCCTGCGCAAGGCCCTGCGGATCGGCGAACGGCCGGACTCCGTGATCCAGCACGACCGGTGCGGCTACCGGCTGGCCCCGGGCGCGGCCGACGTGGACGTGGTGCGTCTGGAGAAACTGCTCACCGCCGTCCGGACGGCCGATCGGGCGGGCGAGGGGACCGAGGCGGTCCGGCTGTGTGCCCAGGCGCTCGGCCTGTTCCGCGGCGAGCTCCTGGCCGGCCTGCCCGGGCCGCTCGCCGAGCTGGAGCGGGTGCGGCTCACCGAGCGCCGGATCGCCGTCATGCAGCGGAAGCTGGGATGGCAGCTCCGGCTAGGCCAGCACTGCGAAGCCATCGCCGAACTGTTCGCCCTGACCGCGGCGCACCCCCTGAACGAGCCGGTGGCCGCGATGCTGATGCACGCCCTGCACCGGAGCGGCCGACAGGCCGACGCACTGGGCGTGTTCGACCGCACCCGCCGCCGGCTCGCCGACGACCTCGGGGTTCCGCCGAGCCGGATGCTGCGACGGACGTACCAGATGATCCTGAGCGGCGACGACGCCGGCCCGGGCCTCACCGGAGCCACGCGGTGACCGCCGGACCGGCTTCGCCGCGGTAGGGGCCACGGTGACGGTGGCCCCTACCCCTGCCTCACACCTGATCGTGGTTACCAGGGGTACCAGGCGCCGTTGTACCACTGCTCGTTGGCGTCGTCGTTGTGGTGGTCCATGTTGAAGTCCGGCCAGTAGTTGTCGTTGTGGTTCTTCGGGTAGGTCCAGATGCCGGCGGACTCGTCGCAGATGTAGTCCCAGTAGCAGATCGACTTGACCGGCACGTTGCCGAAGTCCCGGTCACTGCCTGAGAGCGGGGGGCCGATGATGCCGCCGAACGGTGCGGCGCTGCCGTTGGTGCCGGGACCGCCCTGACGCTTGGGGTCCGCGAGGAGAACGGCGTTGACGTTGCCGAACGACCTCCAGTTCTCGCTGATCCAGACGTGCACCACGGCGGCACCCAAGGAGTACCCGCCCATCTTGACGTGCTGGCCCGGGCACGCGGCACGCTGGTCCCGGACCAGGCGGTTGAGCTCGTTGACGCCCGACCGGACGCCAGCACCGCTGGGGACCTGGCTGGCATACCCCACGTGCTGCTGGATGTTGCCCGTGAACCGGTCGTTGTCCCACGTGCTCCACGTGCCCCCGACCACGATCGTGTAGGTGCCGTCGCACGAAGCCGCCGCTTGCGCGGTGGCGCCCTGTGCCGTGGCCCCCTGCGCCGCCGAAACCCCGACTGTCAGCAGCAGCCCGGCTAACGCGGCCCTGATCCTGCTGGCTCGCATTGGATCCTCCCCATGTAGGTGGCCCACGCGTCCGCTTCCCGATGCGGAACGCCGTCGGCCAAGGTCACCGGACGACCGTGGCAGCGGTCGATGACATCCCGATGAAACCCGCCGCGCCCGAACAGGCCGCGTACCGGGGCACGGACGGAAACGCCCTGGGCAGGTGATGTCCGGACGGCGGCTCCATCGGGATTTCATCGGTTCTCCCTACCGTGTCCGCGTTCAGGCGAGGGCCTGGATCACAGGGGAAGGACGGCTCGATGGCGCGGAGGAGATTCAGAGCGAGGCTGCCGATGGCGGTCGCGGCCGCGGTGGCGGTGATCGGCACGATGACGGCCGCCGGGTCACCCGGCGCCGGACCATCGGCCGCCGCACAGGGCCCGGACAAGCCGACGATCCGCTACACGGAATACGGCATCCCGCACATCATCGCCTCGAACTGGGAGGGACTGGGAACGGGCTACGGATACGCGGCCGCCAAGGACAACATCTGCACCCTGGCCGACACCTATCTGATGGTCGACGCCCAGAGGTCCCGCTATCTGGGACCCGACGGCAAGGCGAGCCCCGGCGAGACCCAGAACACCACCACCAATCTCAACAGCGACCTGTACTTCCAGCGCATGAACGACAACCGGGTGGTGGAGAGGCTGCTCGAGCAGCCCGCACCCAACGGGCCGGAACCGGAGGTCAAAGAGGCCATTCACGGCTACGTGCAGGGGTACAACAGGTACCTGGCCGAGACGGGCGTGAACAACATCTCCGACCCTGCCTGCCGCGGCGCGGCCTGGGTGAAACCCATCACGGAGCTGGACGTCTACCGGCACGCGCACGCCGAGATCATCATGGGCAGCGCAGATCCGCTCCTGAACGGCGAGGTGACCGCGCAGCCCCCAGGAGCGTCGGCCGCCGCACCGAAGGCATCCCCGCCCGAGCGGACGGCGAAGAAGATCCGCGACGCGATGGCCGTCAGCCGTCAGCAGAGCATGGGCAGCAACGCGCTGGCGGTGGGTTCCCAAGGGGTGTCCCAAGGCACCAGCATGATGCTGGCCAACCCGCACTTCCCCTGGCAGGGCAAGAACCGCATGTGGCAGAGCCAGCTGACGATCCCGGGACGGATCAACGTCTCCGGGGCCAGCCTGCTCGGATTCCCCGCGGTGAACATCGGGCACAACGACGACGTGGCCTGGAGCCACACGGTCGCCACGGTGGCTCCGTTCGGCCTCTTCGACGTACAGGTGGACCCGCTGAACCCGACCAGCTACCTGGTCGACGGCACCTGGCAGAAGATGACCTCGCAGCAGGTCAGTGTGGACGTGCGGAACGCGGACGGCTCCATCGGCAAGGTCAGCAGGACGCTGTGGTCCACCCGGTACGGCCCGATCACGGCATCCGTGCAAGGTGTCCCGCTGCCGTGGGTGGTCAGCGCGCACGCGGTGCGCGACGCGAACATGGACAACCTTCGGGCCATGAACACCTGGTTCCACCTCGACCAGGCCAAGGACGTCAACCAGGTGGTGAACACCCTGGAGACCACGCAGGGCATCCCCTTCTTCAACACCGTCGCCTCCGACCGCAAGGGCAACGCGCTGTACGCGGACATCCAGGCCACCCCGAACATCACCGACGAGCACGCACAGGCATGCCTCACCGAGACCGGGAAACTGCTGTGGAACCAGTCGCTACGGCTGCCGAACGTCCCGCCGATCTCCATCTTCGACGGCAAGCGCGGTGCGTGCGACTGGCCCGACGACCCGAACGCGGTCGCGCCCGGTCTCCTCGACCCGCACAAGCAGCCGCGTCTGATCCGGTCCGACTTCGCGGGCAACGCCAACGACAGCGCCTGGCTGGCCAACCCCGAGCAGCCGCTGTCGTACCCCAGGGTGCTGGGTGATGCCGCCGCGCCCCGGTCGCTGCGTACCCAGGAGCTGATCCTGACCGCGCAGAACCGGATCAACGGCACCGACGGGCTGCCGGGCAGGGGCTTCACACCGGAGAACATGCGGCAGTTGCTGTTCGCCGACAACAGCAGGGCGACCGACCTCGCGCTCGATGCCACGGTGACGATGTGTCAGAGCCAGCCCTTCGGGCTCATCCTGGTGGACGGCAACCTCGTCAATGTGAGCGAGGCGTGCCCGATCCTCGCTGCCTGGAAGGACCACAACTACTCGGCGGACAGCCGGGGATCCTGGCTCTTCGAGAACTACTGGGCCTTCCTGCTCAATGGGCAGGCCATCGAGAAACTGCCGTGGAAGGTCCCCTTCGATCCCAAGGACCCGGTGCACACGCCCAATTCACTGGATCCCGGAAGCTCCGCCGTGCGCGACGCGTTCGGCCGTGCGGTGCTCGCCCTGCGCAACGCGGGAGTTCCGCTGAACGCGCCGCTGTCGGACGTCCAGAAGATCACCCGCAACGGCGAGCAGATCCCGATCCACGGCTCGATCAGTGAACTCGGCGTGCTGAACGTCGTCACTCCTGGTGTGGTCGACGGCAAGCTGGACATCACCTTCGGGTCGAGTTTCATCCAGGCGGTACGGTTCACCGCCGACGGGCCGCCCCAGACGTCCTCGGTCCTTGCCTACTCCCAGTCGGCGAACCCGAACTCGCCGCACTACGCGGATCAGACCAAGCTGTTCTCGGCCGGTCAGTGGGTGACCGAGCGGTTCACCGAGGACCAGATCGCGGCATCGCCGTCCCTGGAGGTCAAGGTCCTGGACTGAGACCGGGACGCAGCGGCACGCCGGGACCTCGACGACGGTCTCCGGCGTGCCGTTTCATCGGGATGTCATCGCCTCCCGATACGTTCCGCGCGCGCAACGACAACGCTCACGAGGGGGCTTGCTGTGCTGAGGAAATCGAGTAGATGGCGCATCGTGGTGGCATTGACGGCCGCCCTGGTGGGGATGGCCCTGCCGGCAGGGTCGGCACAGGCGGCCGACCGCGCCGCGCCGCCGCCGATGGCGGACGGGTTCGGCCTGACCCAGGTCGGCACGTCGACCGGCGGGCCCACCAACTTCTACATCACCGTGACCACGCCCGAGGTCGCGGGCAGGCACCACATCAAAATCATCCTGCCGAGCGGCTACTACGACGACCCGGCCAGGCGTTACCCCGTGCTGTACTTCCTGCACGGGTCTCCCGACGACCCCGTCCAGCAGACGTATCCGGCGCTGACCACCTCGAACCAGATGATCACCGTCATCCCGGACGGCGGCGCTCGCGGCTGGTACGCGAACTGGCTCAACCAGAACACCGCGGCGGGTGCCCAGAACTGGGAGAACTTCCACCTCAAGCAGGTGATCCCGTTCATCGACGCCAACCTGCGCACCGTCGCCACCAAGAAGGCCAGGGCCATCGCCGGAGTCTCCATGGGCGGGTTCGGGGCGTTCCACTACGCGCAGGACCACCCCGAACTGTTCAGCCAGACCGCGTCCCTGTCGGGAGACATCGACATGTCGGCCGACTCCATGGACCTGCGCCTGGCCACCGTCGCCTCCCTCATCGACGCGCAGGGCGTGATCTGCGGCTCGTCCTCCGGCGTCTGCGACCCCAACAACGACCCCTACAAGCCCGGCGTGGACAGCGACGCCCTGTTCGGCTCGCCCTACCCGGTGTTCAACGCCGACTGGCGCTGGAACGAGGTCGACCCCTCCCAGCACATGGACAAGCTCAAGGGAGTCGGGGTCTCCATCTACGTGGGCAACGGACGCGGCTCGGCCACCGAGGCCGAGTTCTGGCTGGAAGGCGCCTCGAAACACGTCAAGGACCGCATGGACGCGCTGGGCATGTCCTACTACTACGTCGACTACGGCGACGGCGCGGCCTGGGGCACTCAGTGCAACGGCGGCCACAACGGAGGCTGCTGGGAACAGGACCTCCGAGACCTGATTCCCCGCCTGGAAAGGTCCTTCGCCTCCTGACCGTACAGAACCGACACAAGCGGGAGGCACTGCCCATCACCGGTTCCGGGCCGAAGATCAGGAGCGTGGCACGGAATCCGGGGCGGGCAGGCCGGCCCAGAAGCCGCATTGATGCTCGGCCGCGAAGGCCGTCGATGTGCGGGTGTCCTGCGGGCTGAGGACGAGGACCGTGTGGGGTGAGCCGGCCGTGGGCCAGCGCGTACCGCCCGGCACGTCGGGGCTCCCGGTGCGGGCGAACGCTCCCCAGCGGAGCTTCATACGGTCGCCGAACGCCTGCTGAGCCGGGGTGAGCGGCCGGTCGGCCATGGTGAAGTCGTGCAGATAGGCGAGGTCGGCGCTGTGGCCGTTGGCCATGTCGAGTCCCGGGACCTGGGCGCCGTACAGCGTGGGGGAGTCCGGATCGTCGAATTCGTAGACATAGGTGGGCACTTGGGCCGCCAGCGAACGCGCGGTCACATACGTCTGGCAGGCGAAGGTGGAGTCGGTGAGCAGCGCCGACATCGCCTCATAGGGGGAGGGGTAGGCGGACAGCGGGTAGCGGGCCAGTACTTGTGGGGCCGCCGGGTCGTATGTGGTGGTGATCTGGTCGGTGTACTCCTGCGCCGTGAGGTGCGGCTGAGTGAGTGCCACGAAGAAGCGGCTTTCGGAACGGGTGCTGCCGATCACGACCGGCACCCTGTTCCAGGTGCCCGACGAGATGGCTTCGGACGGTTGCACGGGCAGTAGCCCGTCACCGAACGCGGGACCTTGCGTCGGGCGGGTCCCCGCGGCCGCGACGAGCTGGGCGGGAGAGAGTCTGCGCAGGCACGAGGCCCTCGTGGCGGCGTCGGGGCAGCCCGCCCCGGCCGCGTACGCCCGGTCCTCGTCGGCCCGCCGGCCGGCGCCGGGTGCGGGGATCAGGGTGCAGGGCCCGCTCTGCAGGATGGCTTTCGAGAACAGCCCGGCCGCGCGCGGGGACGCGAGCATCGCGCAGACCGAGGCACTGCCCGCGGACTGGCCCCAGATGGTGACGTCGGCCGGGTCTCCGCCGAACGCGCGGATGTTGTCACGCGTCCAGTCGAGTGCCGCGAGCTGGTCCATCAGCCCGTACGAGCCCGAGCCCAGCGCGTTGTCGCGGGTGAGTTCCGGGACGGCGAGGTAACCGAGTTGCCCCAGCCGGTAGTTGATGCTCACGACGATGGTGTGGGTGAGGTCGGCCATGGTCCGGCCGCCGAACTGGGTGCCCGTCCCCTGGCTGTACGCGCCGCCGTGCATCCAGAAGAGGACAGGAAGGCGGTCCCCGGGCCGGGTGTGCCGCGGCCGGTAGACGTCCAGGTACAGGCAGTCCTCGCTGGTGTCCTGCGGATCTCGCAGCCCGAACGGCGAGAACTGCGTGCAGGCGGGCGCCTGTTGGACCGCATCCCGTGCCCCGCTCCAACGCGCGGGCGGCTGGGGTGGTCGGAACCGGCGGTTGCCCACGGGTGGCGCGGCGTACGGAATGCCGAGGAACTCCTCAGCCCCGTCGTGCGGTCGACCGGCGAGGCGGCCCTGTCCGGTGGCTACGACAGGGCGTACGGGAGCGGGGGCAGCCGGGGCCGCCGGAGCGGCCAGTAACTGGGCGCACAGTGCTGCCACCGTGAGGGCCAGGGCCAGGACTGTCGGGCGGCGGGTCGCGCGAGACGTCATCGCTTCTCCTCCAGCGTGGGTCGAACGGCGGTGGGCGACATGTCAGGGGCGCAGGCCGGCAAGGAGTGCCGCGGTCTTGCCGAACCCGGCCGGGCCGGTGTTCCAGTTGGGGGAGATCGGGGTGATGGACACCTTGTCGGCGGCGACCGCCTCCGCGTCGCTGCCCTGCTCGGCGGGCTGGGGGACCACCTTGACGTCGAACTTCCAGGTGCCGTCGCCGGAGTCCGTGTAGTGCGGCTTGAGGAAGGACTGCGGATCCTGCGTGGTGAGGGCGCTGCCGCGGGCGGTGCCCGTGCCGTCCGCGCCGACCACGGGGTGGTCGACGTTCAGGCCCACGCCGGGCGGGAGCAGCGGCCCGTTCTTCGCGTGCGACCGCAGGCGGTCGATGAGCTTGACCGTGAAGTCGTTGGTGGGGCGCATGGCGTTGAGGACGAGCTGCGGCACCGGGACGGTGAGTCCGCCGGTGCTCACCGCGATGGCGGGCACGCCGCTCTCCAGGGCCGCCACCGCGCCGCCGACCGTTCCGGAGTGGGTGGCGAGGGCGGCCACGTTGGGGCCGAAGTTGGTTCCGGAGATCACCAGATCGGGCGCCCGCCCGGCGAACACCTCGGCGAGACCGAAGGACACCGCGTCGCCCGGCGTTCCGTCCACGGCCCACACCCGCGGCTCGGGATGTCTGACGGTCACCGTGGTGGCGCTCATCATCTTCGTACCCGCACCGCTCTGGTTGGTGAGCGGGGCGACGATGGTCACGTCGTACCCGGCGGCGGTGAGCCGCTGGAACATGAGCCGGATGCCGGGTGCGTCGTAGCCGTCGTCATTGGTCAGCAGGATCCGCAGGGGGCCGGCCGGCTCGCTGCGCGCGGCTGCGGTCGCCGGCACCGTACCGGCCAGGGCGGACGTACCCAGCAATAGGGCCGCGACGGGGAGGGCGTGCTTGTGCCTCATGGTGTGCTCCTTCGTACTGGCAGTAAGGGGAGGTGAGTTGAGGAGACGGGACCGGCGGGTGCGGGACCCTCGGCACGCACCCGCCGGAGTTCGAGGGGGTGGCCGGTCGTCCGGGGCCACGGCCCAGGTGTGGTCAGCGCACGCCGCGGATCGGCAGGATGGCCAGGGCGCCGAGGAGGGACAGCGCGCCGCCGAAAAGGAACAGCGGGGTGTAGCCGCCGAGGGCGGTCACCACGGCGGAGGCCACGAACGGGGCGACGATCTGCGGTCCGGCGTTCGCGATGTTGAGGACACCCATGTCCCGCGCGGCGTCTTCGGCACGCGGCAGCACCAGCGTCACCACGGCGGTGTCCACCGCCATGAAGCAGCCGAAGGCGAGGCCGTTGAGCGCGCTGAAGACGATCATGCCGGTCCAGGTCGGGCTGATCACGGGGACGGCCATCACCAGCCCGGCGAGCGTGGCCGACATCGAGACGAAGATCTTGCGCCGGTTCCAGCGGTCCGACAGGAAACCTCCCACCAAGGTCGAGACGGCCATCGACCCCATCGCCACGGGCGTGAGGATCGCCATCGCCGCCGGAGGATCGAGGTTCGCGGGCAGCGCGATGTGGTCGTCCAGGATGTACAGCTGATAGCCCACGACGGAGAAGTAGCCGAGCACCATCAGGGCCCGCCCGATGAACGCCCACCGGAAGTCGTGGTGGGACAGCGCGGACAGGAACGCGGCGACCCGTTCGCGCCGGGGCACGGCCACGGCGGGCGCGGCAGGCGCGGTGCCGGGCACATCCGGGCAGCGGCAGGTGAGCAGGACCGCCGCGCCGGCCACCACGGCTCCCAACAGCAGGTAGCCGAGCCGTGGTTGGTCCGCCGTCCGCGAGGCGATCAGCACGCCGACCGTACCGCCGATGGGCAGTCCGAGCCCCACCAGGGCGGAGGCGGTGCCGCGGCGGGCCACGGGGATGCGGTCCGGCACGACGGCGGTGACCGCGGCCTGATAGACGTTCATCGTCGCCTGCACCAGGCACCACCCGATGCCGATGAGAAGCGCGGTGTGCGCGCTGCCGAGGAGCGCGAGCAGCGCCAGCGAGGCGAGTGCGCCGCCGAGGATCCATGGATTGCGGCGCCCCGTACGGTCCGAGAGGGCTCCGGCGATCGGGTTGAACGCGGTGGCGAAGACCGCGCTGACCCCGCCCACGACGCCCAGGACGGCGACCTTGTTCGCCGGATCGATCTCTGCGATCTGGGTCGGGAGCAGCACGGAACCGACCCCCATGTACACGGCCAGCATGGAGGAGTTGGCGACGAGGAGGAGCAGCATGAGGCCGCGCTTGTACGGCGGTTCCGCCGCTTCGGACGGCTGCGGCCGGGTCAGTTCATCGGCGGTCACGACGGCCTCCGGCCGGGAGTGGGCGGGCCATCCGCCCGGCGGTGGATGAGGGGATGCATGTCGACTCCTGGGGGACGGAGCGGAGGGGGAAAACCGCGAGGAAGCGTGAGACGCGGGAACGTCGGGATGTGCCGCAGGGAGGAGGCGGGCATGGGTGTCCCAGGCATTGCGTTACACGTGTAATCCTCGGCGGTAGGGATTGTGTAGCACCAGGATCAGGGCCGTGGATAGGGGTGCGGAGCCTTTGAGGCGAGAATCGTGACCGTCGGTTCATCCTTCTGTTGTTACACGTGTAGCTACTGACGAGTCGCTCTTGCGTCGACAGCTCTATGGCGCTTTAGTGACGAGCGAAAGGGATACGCGATGCTCTCGAAGTCGCAACACGGACGTTGGCTGGTGGAAGGAAAGCTCATGGCTGATGCATCAGGTGGGGCCTCGCCCGTCGTCCGGCTGTCGGCGGGTCGGTTGCGCGGTGCCGCCGGAGGTGACGGGGGAGTGGTCGCCTTCAAAGGCGTGCCGTACGCCGCGCCCCCGGTGGGCGGGCTCCGGTGGCGCCCCGCGCGGCCGCACCCGGGATGGGACGGCATTCGGGACGCGTCCGCGTACGGCCCCAGTGCTCCGCAGATGTTCATGGAAGGCGGCGACCCGGTCCTGGGTGGTCATGGAAGCCCGCCCTTCGACGAGGACTGCCTGACGCTCAACGTGTGGACCCCGGCGGTCGACGACGCGAGAAGGCCCGTGCTGGTCTGGATCCACGGCGGCGGCTTCGTCTCGGGGTCCGGCTCGCTGCCCATCTACTCCGGCGAGACCTTCGCGCGAGACGGCGACATGGTGGTCGTCAGCCTCAACTACCGCATCGGACCGCTTGGTTACCTGTCCCCGGGTGCGGACGGCGGGGCCGACGACGAGCCCGCCAACCTCTGGCTCACGGACCAACTGGCCGCGCTGCGCTGGGTGCGCGACAACGTCGAGCATTTCGGAGGGGACCCGGACCGCATCACGGTCGCCGGCCAGTCCGGCGGCGCGGTCTCCACCGCCGCCCTGGCAGGACACCCCGAAGCGCAGGGGCTGTTCCGGCGGGTCATCCTGCAGAGTCCGCCGTTCGGTCTGAGCCTTCCGACGCGCGACGAATACCGGCAGCGCGAGGACGTCTTTCTGGAGGCGGCCGGGGTGAAGAGCGTCGACGAACTCCGCGAACTGCCCTGGCCACGGCTGATCGAAGCCACCGGAGGGCTGTTCGCCCGCACCGCGCGCTGGGGGAACTGGCCCACCCCCTTCCTCCCCGTACGCGACGACATCTCTCTGTTCCGCCATCCCGCGACAACCCTCCTCCACGGCGCCGCGACCGACATTGACGTACTCATCGGCTGGACCCGGGACGAGGCCAACTTCGGCTTCGCCCTGGACGAGGGGTACGCGTGCGCCACCCGCGAGGAGGTGGTCACCCGGATCGCGGAAACCTTCGGCGAGTCGGGCGCCGAGGTGTACGGCGAGTACGAGCGGGCCCGGCCCGGCGCCCGGCCGGTGGATGTGCTCATGGACCTCATCACCGACGAGATCTTCCGGGCGCCGGGTATACAACTGGCCGAATCGAGGGCGGAGTTGGGGCATCCGGTCTGGGCCTACGAGTTCGACTTCCCGGCACCCGCGCAGGACGGCGTGTTCGCCGCCGCCCACTGCCTGGAACTCCCCTTCGTCTTCGACAACTTGGCCGACTGGGCCCACGCTCCACTGACCCAGGGGATGGACGCGGTCGCGGAACGCGGACTGGCCCAGGCAATGCATCGCGCGTGGATCGCGTTCATACGGACCGGTGACCCGAACCACGCCGCCATGGCGCGGTGGCAGCGGTACGGCACGGACACCCGCACCACGATGCGCTTCGCCCCGGCCGTCACGCCCGTGGACGACCTCGCGGGGCAGGTGCGTCGTCTGTACGGCCGTGCACCGGCGCGCCAGTGACATCGGGAGCTGCCCCTGTTCGATTCGCCGCGATGTGAGTCGTTACACGTGTGAGGTGAGACAGGCCGGTGAGTGAGCGCCGCCGGTCTGCTCGTACCTGGCATCACTCGCCGCCGCCCTCTCGATGTAACGCGTGTAACCTTGGTTGGTACTGGTCGGGGCGACCGGTGACAACCAGGGAAGGACGCCATGGCCGAGGAGCTGACCGCGCGGGCGGCCGTCACCAGCGCGGACGTCGCGCGACTGGCCGGCGTGTCGCGGGCCACCGTGTCCTTCGTGCTCAACGACACCCAGGCGCACCGTGTCAGCGACAGCACGCGGGCCCGCGTGCTCGCCGCGGCCGACCAGTTGGGCTATGTCCCGCACGCCGCCGCCCGGTCGCTGCGTGCGGGGCGCAGCAACCTGGTGCTGATGCCGGCGTCCGTCTCCGCGGTCGGCCGTCTCGTCAGCGCCTGGCTCGACGATCTGCACAGCGAACTCGAACGGCACGGATACACCACCGTGCTGCACGCCGGACGCTTTCCCGACGCGGTCGGCGCCGCCCGCGCCTGGGCCGAGCTGCGGCCCGCGGCGGTGGTCGCCCTCGACGGCGACGGGCTGACCGCCGAGGCCGCCGGCGTGCTGCGCCGGGCCGGGGTGCGCGCGACGGTGGCCTTCGCCGCCCGCCCGGCGGAAGGCGTCTACACCATCGCCTTCGACCATGCCCGCATCGGCGCGATCGCCGCCGAACACCTCATTTCGCGAGGGCGGACGACCATCGGTGTCGTCATGCCGAAGGAGCGCGGCCTCGACACCTTCGCCCGGCCGCGCCTGGCCGGCGCCGAGGGTGTCGCGGCACGCAGCCGGGCGAGCGTGAGGGCGGTGGAGATGGCCTACACG
Organism: Streptomyces mauvecolor; assembly: GCF_039532965.1. NCBI lineage: Bacteria > Bacillati > Actinomycetota > Actinomycetes > Kitasatosporales > Streptomycetaceae > Streptomyces > Streptomyces mauvecolor. The sequence goes on from NZ_BAAASQ010000008.1 coordinate 929,787, forward strand.
CGGGAATCTGCCGCCGAACTCGCCGCCCGCTGGCGGGAGTCGGGTCTGGACGGGGTGTTCGCCTACAACGACGAGTACGCGGCGCTGCTCATGCGCGCGCTCCAGGGCGAGGGCATCTCCGTCCCCGAAGATGTGGCTGTCGTCGGCTGTGACGACCTGGTGGTCGCGGCGCTGGAGCGGCCCGCGCTCACCACCGTACGTCTCGATCTGCCGGCGCCCGCGCGGATCGCGGACATCGTGCACGAGCTGGTCGGCACCGGGAAGGCCCCCGAGATGCCGGGCGTGGAGCCCATTCTGATCCACCGTCAGTCCTCGTGACAGCTCAGGGTCCCTGCAGATGGGCGTAGGTGGCGCAGGGGTCCGCCCGTGATGGGGAGGTCCTGCGGGGAGCGGGTGCTGCGCGCAGGACCTCCGGCTGTGCTCAGGCGCCCAGGTGGCGGGCGAGGAAGGCGACGCTCTCCGTGACGATGGGTGTCACGTCGGGGGAGCCGAGGAAGATGTGGTCGGCGCCGTCCACCGGCTGGAGCGTGACATCGCCTCCGGCCCGTTCGAGCGCCTCGGCGAGGATCTCGCTCTGGCTGTACGGCACGAGGCAGTCCTGCGTTCCATGGATGAGGAGGAACGGCGGCGGCGTCGCGGGGCCCGCGTAGGTGACGGGGCTGGCGGCGCGGGCGAGCTCGGGGTGCTGCTCGGGCGCGCCGCCCAGGAGCGCGGTGAACGGGTTGGGGTACTCGATGCCCGGCGGGGCGGGCGGCAGGGGGTGCGCGAGCAGCGACCCGATGTCCGACACCCCGTACCAGTCGACGACGGCCAGCACGCCGCTGTCCTCGTCGCGCACCCCTTCGGCACCCTCCAGTGCCCCGCCGTCACCGCTGTCCGGGCGGGCGAGCCCGGCGAGGGCGGCCAGATGCCCTCCGGCCGACTCGCCCCAGACCGCGATGCGGCCCTTGTCGATGCCGAAGGCGTCGGCGAAGCGCCGCACGTAGCGGATGGCGGCCTTCACGTCGTGCAGCTGCGCCGGGAACGGGGCCTCCAGGCTGTGCCGGTAGTCGATGCTGACGAGTGCGAGACCGGCCCGCAGCACCGCGCCGTGCAGCAGCTCGACAGGGACGGTCGGCGGCGGGTAGCGGCGGTCGCCCTCCAGCCACCCCCCGCCGTGGATCCACACCACGGCCGGCACCGGGCCGTCGGCGGGCGGCACGTGCACGTCGAGCAGTCGGGGTCGGTACCCGGGGGCGGTCGCATATGTCGCACCGCCGAAGCTGCGCACCCCGTCCTGCCCGACCAGGGGCGGATCGGGAACCCGGTAGGGCGGCGGAGGCCACTCGAGCCCGGGTCCGGCCGCTGCCTGATCGGTCGGGGGCTGCTGGGCCACTGCGGGTGATTGCGTCATGTGTCCGCCTCTTTCTGCAGGGTGTGGGGCCGGTGGGCGACGCGGCGCGACGGTGTCGTGCCAGGTGGTCACGGCGGTGAAGGCGCCGGGCCGGAACTCCGTGGACTTCGAGTCGTGCTTCGAGATCACGCGGAGATCGTGCGACGTATGTCCGAAATGCCTTGCCAGGGTCGGGTGAAGCCTCTAGTGTGTTACACGTGTAACGGATTACCCGCGACGCATTATGCACCAAGTCCCGGGAAACCCCAAGAGCCCGGTCGCAGGGCAGTTACACGAGTGAACCTCAGGTGTCATCGCCTCCTCGTAGGGGAGTTCGCCATGCTCAACACCATCCCCATACCCGCCGGGCGCGTGAGCGTCCCGCGATCTTCGTCTCCGGGCTGCCGCCGTGCCTGCTGGATGGCGCGGCCGACGGACGCCGCCGTTCCAAGGCTCCGCATGTCGGTCCGTGCCGTCCTGGACGACTGGTGCGTCGCGCCCGACCGGGGCGAGCTGCTGCTCCTCGCCGTGAGCGAGCTCGTCACCAATGCCGTGCGTCATGCCGGTGCGGTCACGGGCCGGCTGGGTGCCGCGCTCGCGCTCGGAGGCGGCTGGCTGCGGTTCGAGGTGGCCGACGGCGATCCCGCTCTGCCGGATTTCTGCCGGGGTGTCGATGCCGAGGCCGAGGGTGGCCGCGGACTCATGATCGTCGGCCTCCTCGCGGCCGAGGCGGGCGGCGGCCTGGTGGCGTTCCCCGATGGCGCGGGCAAGGTCGTCGGGATCCGCGTTCCCGCTGTGTGACGTCGCGTCGCCGGGGCGGGGCGTTGGGATCCGGGCGCGCCGGGACCCGTGCGCGGCGTCCCGCGTGACGCATCGTCAGCAAAAAGATCTATCGCGGAAGATTGACGGTCGCAATTTCGGCGCCATACTGGCTCCACTCCCTCTGCTGCCCCCGAGATTGAGGTGCGCCCCATGGAGCTCTCCCCGTCCGCCCATGTGGACACGTTCTGCCGCGACCGGCTTCCCGCCTTCCCGCTCTGGCCCCAACTGCATGACGACTTGCCGGAGTTGACGTATCCGGACCGTCTCAACTGCGCCCAGCGTCTGCTCGACGACGCCGTCGAGCGCTGGGGCGGCGACCGGCCCTGCCTGCTGACGCCCACCGGCCGCTGGAGCTATGGCGACCTCCAGCGGCGCGCCAACCAAGTGGCACAGGTGCTCGTCGAGGACTTCGGGCTGCTCCCCGGAAACCGCGTCCTGCTGCGCGGCCCCAACAACCCGTGGCTCGTGGCGGCCTGGTTCGGGGTGCTCAAGGCGGGCGGTGTCGCCGTCACGACAATGCCGTTGCTGCGCGCCGCCGAACTCGCCGAACTGCACGACATCAGCCGCCCTGCCGTCGCCCTGTGCGACCACCGCTACGTCGGCGAACTGGCCGCCGCGGACACGCCGGGCCTGGCTGTCCTCACTTATGGAGGCGACAGTGAGGACGACTTGGTGCGGCGCTGCGAGATGAAAGCCGGCACCTTCTCGAACGTCGTCACCGCTGCCGACGACGTCGCGCTGATCGCCTTCACCTCCGGTACGACGGGACGCCCCAAGGCGACCCTGCACTTCCACCGCGACGTACTCGCCAATGCCGACACCTTCTCGCGGCACGTTCTGAAACCCCGTCAGGACGATGTGTTCACCGGGACGCCTCCGCTGGCCTTCACCTTCGGGCTGGGCGGTCTGGTCGTCTTCCCGCTCCACGTGGGGGCGGCGACGCTGCTGATCGAGCAGGCCTCGCCGGAACGGCTGGCCGAAATCGTCGCAGAGCACGGCGTCACCGTGCTGTTCACCGCGCCCACCGCCTACCGGGCGATGCTGGCGGCCGGAGTGGGTGACCGCCTGGCGGGTCTGCGCCGGTGCGTATCGGCCGGAGAGGCCCTGCCCGCCCAGGTGTGGGAGGAGTTCCGCGCCGCGACGGGCGTGCGCATCATTGACGGCATCGGTGCCACCGAGATGCTCCATGTGTTCATCTCGGCGGCGGACGACGCCATACGCCCGGGCGCCACGGGCAAGCCGGTCCCCGGCTACCGGGCGAGGATCGTCGACGAGGCGGGCGATCCCGTGCCCGACGGAGAGCCCGGCCTCCTCGCGGTCACCGGCCCCACCGGCTGCCGCTACCTCGACGACCCGCGCCAGACGGCGTACGTCAGAAACGGCTGGAACGTCACGGGCGACACCTACATACGGGACCGGGACGGCTACTTCTGGTACGTGGCCCGCAGCGACGACATGATCGTCACCTCCGGCTACAACGTCGCAGGACCCGAGGTCGAGAAGGCGCTGGCCACGCATCCGTACGTCCTGGAGTGCGGCGTCGTCGGTGCGCCCGACGACAGGCGCGGAATGATCGTCAAGGCGTATGTGGTCCTGCGCGAGGGCGTCGCTCCCGACGAGGTCGCCGTCAAGGAACTCCAGGACCACGTCAAGCAGACCGTCGCGCCTTACAAGTACCCGCGCGCCGTCGAGTTCGTCGCCGAACTCCCGCGCACCAGCAACGGAAAGCTCCGCCGCGGCGCCCTGCGCGAGCGGGCCGCGGGTACCGCCGATCAGGGCTCGTCCGCGACCGCATCTGCCTCGCTTCACCGCGGCCCGAGTGCTGCACGCCCCGACGAAAGGCCCCCCATGAACACCCCATCGGACGACGGCTGCGCTGCCGTCCCGCGGGCCCGTGAGACGAATCTGCCCAGCGTCGTCATCGAGCGACGGGTCGAGTGGCCCGACACCGATGCCGCCGGCCATTACCACCACTCCACCGTCGTGCGCTGGGTCGAAGCCGCCGAAGCCGTCCTGCTGGGGCGCCTGGGCCTGGCCCACCTCTTCGGGAGCACCCCGCGCGTCCACTTCGAGGCCGACTACCGCGCCCGGCTGTGGTTCGGGGACCTCGTCCGCGTCGAGCTGCGCGTCGACCGGGTCGGCACCGCCTCTCTGCAGTACGCCTTCACGGTCCGCGGCCAGGGCGAGGAGGCCGCGGCCACCGGCCGCATGACGATCGCGCACGCGGCGGCGCGGGCGACTGGATCCACGCCCTGGCCGGACGAAGTGCGGGAACTGCTGCTCAAGGCCGGCCCGCAGGCCCCCGAACTCCTCACCTGAGGTGGGCCGGTCATGCATCACCCGCAGCTCTATGCAGCTTTCTTGACGATCGCAGGAATTACGGCATACGTTGTTTCTGGAACCATGAGGAGGACGCCGTGCGTGTAGCGGTCATCGGTGGAGGGCCGGGCGGTCTGTACTTCGCGGCCCTGGCCAAGCAGCTCTCGCCGAGCTGGGAGATTACGGTCTGGGAGCGCAACGCGGCCGACGACACCTTCGGATTCGGGGTGGTGTTCTCCGACGAGACCCTCGACGGCATCGCCCAGGCCGACCCGGAGATCTTCGCCGCGATGTCCGCGGAGTTCGCCCGCTGGAGCGACATCGACGTCCGCTACCGGGGCCAGGTGCTCACCTCCGGCGGCCACGGTTTCGCGGCCCTGGGGCGCAAGCGCCTGCTGCGGATTCTGCAGGATCGGTGCGCCGCGCTCCAGGTGGACGTCCGGTATCGCACCCTGGCCCCGCCCGCCGGTCAACTGGCCGCCGCATACGACCTGGTGGTGGCGAGCGACGGCGTGCGGTCGGCGACGCGCGCGGCCTTCGCGGACACCTTCGCCGCCGACCTCGACGAGCGGCACTGCCGTTACATGTGGCTCGCCACGGACAAGGTCTTCGAGGCCTTCACCTTCATCGTCGAGGAGCAGGACTTCGGGACGATGCAGGTGCACGCCTACCCGTTCGACGCGGCACGCAGCACGTTCATCGTCGAGATGGACGAGGAAGCCTGGCGGCGCGCGGGATTCGCGGAGTCCGCCGACCGGGACTTCCCGCCCGGAACCAGTGACGAGGACAGTATCCGCCGGTGCGAGGAGATACTCGCCGGCCATCTCGACGGCCACCGGCTGATCCCCAACGGCTCCAAGTGGATCCGGTTCACCACCGTGCGGAACACGACATGGCGCCACGAGAACGTGGTGCTGCTCGGGGACGCCGCCCACACCGCGCACTTCTCCATAGGCTCCGGCACCAAGCTCGCCATGGAGGACGCACTGGCCCTCGCCGCCTGCCTCCACGAGCACCCCGATGTGCCCGCCGCGCTCGCCGCGTACGAGGCCGAACGCAAGCCGGTCGTCGAGTCCACCCAGCGCGCGGCCCAGGCCAGCCTCGAATGGTTCGAGAACGTCGGCCGCTACACCGGACAGGAAGCCCCGCAGTTCGCCTTCAACCTGCTGACCCGCAGCCGCCGCGTCACGTACGACAACCTGCGCGTCCGCGACCAGCAGTTCACCGACGCGGTGGACGCGTGGCACGCCGCCGACACGGCGGGCGGCGCCACACCGCCGATGTTCAGGCCGTTCCGGCTCGGCGGCCTGCGGCTGCGCAACCGCGTCGTCGTCCCGCCGACCGCGCTGTACGCTGCCGTGGACGGCGTGCCCGGCGACTTCGACCTCCTGCACCTGAGCACTCAGGCGCTCGGCGGCTCGGCGCTGGTCATCGCGGGTATGACGGCCGTCAGTCCCGACGGCCGCGCCACGTCCGGCTGCCCCGGCCTGTACACCGACGAACAGGAAGTGGCCTGGCGGCGGATCACCGACTTCGTCCACCGGCAGTCGGACACCGGCCTGGGCGTCCAGCTCACCCACGCGGGGCGCCGCGCCGCGACCGGCTCCCCGAGGGCGGACGGGACCTCCGCGCCACTGGCCGAAGGAGGGTGGCCGCTGATCGCCGCCTCCCCGATCGCCTGGGACGAGGTGAGCGCCACCCCGCGCGAAGCCACCCGCGAGGACATGGACACCGTCGTCCAGGACTTCGCCGAAGCGGCCCGCCGGGCTGACCGCGCCGGATTCGATGCCCTTCAACTCCAGTACGCCCACGGCCATTTGATGTCCAGCTTCCTGTCGCCGCTGACCAACCTCCGTACCGACGCGTACGGCGGCCACCTTGCCGGGCGACTGCGCTTTCCCCTCGAAGTGCTGCGGGCCGTCCGCGCCGTGTGGCCCGCCGGCAAGGCGCTGATCGTGCGGATCTCGGCGGCCGACTGGGCCGAGGGAGGCATCGGCGAAGCCGACGTCGTCGCGATCTGCCGCGCGCTGGCCGACGGGGGAGCGGACGCGATCGACGTCTCCACGGGCGAGGTCGTCGCCCACGAGCGGCCGCGGTACGGCCGCAGCTACCAGACGCCCTACGCCGACCTGATCCGCAACGCCACCGGCATCCCCACCATCGCCGTCGGGGCCATCTCCACGTACGACGACGTCAACTCGATCATCCTGGCCGGCCGGGCCGACCTGTGCGCCGTCGGCCGGGCCCAACTCCACGACCCGCTGTGGACGTTGCACGCCGCCGCCGCGCAGAACTACACCGGGCCCGGAGCCACCTGGCCCGCGCAGTGGAAGGCGGGCAGCGCACGGCAGCCGGGCGCCCGCACCGACCGCATTCCGCCCCGCCTTCAGCTGCTGCGGACGATCGACGCGCCCGTACACCAGCGCTGGCTGCCACGCCACGCCGCCGCCACGACGGCCCTGTGACATGGAGGAACCCGTGGACCAACTGCCCCGCTTCAAGGCCGCCGCCGTCCAGTCGTCGCCCGTCTTCCTCGACCCGGCGGCCACGGTCGACAAGGCCGTCGCCCTGGTCGCCGAGGCGGCGGCCAACGGCGCCGAACTCGTCGTGTTCCCCGAGGTGTTCGTGCCCGGCTACCCGTACTGGAACTGGACCATGACGCCGGTCCAGGGCTCGCCGTGGTTCGAGCGGCTGCAGCGGGCGTCGGTCGACATCCCCGGGCCGCACGTGGACGCCCTGCGCGCGGCGGCCCGCCAGTACGGCGTCGTCCTCGTCATCGGGGTCAACGAACGCTGCCCGTACAGCCTCGGCATCCTCTACAACACGATGCTCACCATCGGCGCGGACGGCGAACTCCTCGGCGCGCACCGCAAGTTGGTGCCCACCTGGGCGGAGAAGCTCACCTGGACCGGAGGGGACGGCAGTTCGCTCAAGGTCCACCAGACTCCCGTCGGGCCGCTGGGCGTCCTGGCCTGCGGCGAGAACACCAACACACTCGCCCGGTTCACCCTGCTCGCCCAGGGGGAGCTGGTCCACGCGGCGAGTTACATCGCACTGCCCGTCGCACCCGAGGACTACGACATGGCGGACGCCATCGCCGTGCGCACGGCCGCCCACTGCTTCGAGGGCAAGGTGTTCTCCGTGGTGGCCTGTTCCACCGTCTCGCCCGAGATCGTGGACACCGTGGCCGGCGACGACGAGGACGTACGGCGCATGCTCGCCCGCCCCCGCAGCGCACTGTCCGGGATCTTCGGCCCCGACGGCCGTCCCGTCACGGACCCGTTGATCGACGACGAGGGCATCGTCTACGCGGACATCGACCTGGCCAAGTGCGTCCAGCCCAAGCAGATGCACGACATCCTCGGCCACTACAACCGCTTCGACGTCTTTCGGCTGCACGTGGACAACACCCCGCGCACCCCCGTGACCTTCGCGACACCGCCCGGGTCCCTCGATGCCGCACCCGCCGTCGCGCCCCTGTCCACCGACAACACCGGCACCCCGCAGGAGGAGTCATGACCACCGAGTACGACGACGGGCGACTGGGCCGGGCACGTGTGTCCGACACCCCCGAACTCACCGCGTATTACGACGAACTCGCCGAACTGGAAGCGGGGGCCCTGTGGACCGTCGCCAACGACATCGAGCCCTGGTACCCACAGCCGAAGTCCGTGCCCGTCCTGTGGCGCTACCGCGAGCTCCGGCCCCTCGTCCGCAAGGCGCTCGACCTGGTCAAGGCCGATGACGCCGGCCGCCGGGTGGTCATGCTGGTCAACCCCGGCCGCAAGGACGTGAGCGCCGCCGTCGGGCTCCTCTACACAGGCCTCCAGATCATGGGGCCGGGTGAGGCCATGACCGCCCACCGCCATCAGGCCGCCGCGCTCCGCTTCGTCCACGAGGGGACCGGCGCCTGGACCATCGTCGACGGGCAGAAGCTGAAGGTGGGTCCCGGCGATTTCGCCATCACGCCGAACGGCACCTGGCACGAGCACGGCAACGAGTCCGACGAGGCCCCCGTCATCTGGCAGGACGGCCTCGACATCCCCCTCGTCAACGCCCACGACGCGGGCTTCTACGAGGTTCATCCCGACCTGTACCAGCAGCCGGGAAAGGTGATCAACTCCTCCCTTCTCACCTACGGCGCCAACCTGCTGCCGTACGGCGCGCAAGAGTGGTCCCGCCCCTACTCGCCGCTGCTCGCCTACCCGTGGGAGCCGACCTACGAGTCGCTGCGTCACCTCGCCAGGGCCACCGAAGGCTCGCCCTACGACGGTGTGATCGCCGAGTACACCAACCCGGTCACCGGCGGCTCGGTCATGCCGACCATGGGCGCCCACATGCAGTTGCTCCGGCCGGGCCAGGCCACCCGGGCCCACCGCCACACCGGTTCGGTCATCTACACCGCGGCCAAGGGACACGGCTACTCGGTCGTCGCCGGACAGCGCTTCACCTGGCAGCAGGGCGACATCTTCTGCGTGCCCTCCTGGGCCTGGCACGAGCACCACAACCTCGACCAGGACGAGGACGCCTGCCTCTTCTCCTTCAACGACTTCCCGGTGATGCGCTCCCTCGGCTTCTACCGCGAAGAGGCCTACACCGACAACGGCGGCCACCAGCCCACCGCGTAGACACCGCGCAACACCCTGACCGCCTCCGCGCCGCGACCGCCGGCCCTGACACCGGTCACCGGCGCGGAGGCACCCCGGGAGCGAGCCGGACCCGCCCCGCACGACTCGCTCCCGGGTCCCCGCCTCCCTCAACTACCGCAATCCCCAAAGGAGTTCCTGTGCGACTGGTGACCTACACAGCCGACGACACCTCCGCCCGTCTGGGCGCCCAGCTCGACGACCACGTGATCGACCTCGCCGCACTGGCCGCCCATCACGGCGCCGAACTGCCGGACGACCTGCTGTCCTTCATCCAGGCAGGGTCCGCAGCCCAAGAGACCGTCCGGTGCCTGCTCGCCGGGGATCGCGCCGGTTGGCCGACGGGGATACGGCACCTGCTCGGCGATGTGTCGCTGCGCGCCCCGCTGCGCCCCGGCAAGATCATCGGTGTCGGCCTGAACTACGTCGAGCACGTCGAGGAGTCCAGCCGCAGCCTGGACACCGACAAGGATCTGCCACCGCGCCCCGTACTGTTCAGCAAGCCCTCCACCGCGGTGACCGGGCCCGGGCAGCCCATCCTGCACAACGGCGACCTGACCGCTCAGCTGGACTGGGAGTGCGAGCTCGCCGTCGTCATCGGCCGCACCGCGTTCCGTGTCAGCGAGCAGGACGCGTACGACCACATCTTCGGCTACAGCATCGTCAACGACATCAGCGCGCGTGACCAGCGGCGCTCCGGCCAGTGGTTCTTCTCCAAGGGGCAGGACTCCTACGCCCCCTTCGGCCCCGCGGTCGTCACCGCGGACGACATCCCCGATCCGATGGCCCTCGACCTGTCGCTGCGGGTCAACGGCGTGACCAAGCAGAAGTCCAACACCCGGCACATGCTCTTCCCCATCGCCCGACTCGTCGCCGACATCAGCTCCGGTGTGACGCTGGAGCCGGGCGATGTCATTGCCACCGGCTCACCCTCCGGCGTCGGCGCGGGCATGGTGCCCCCGGAGTTCCTCAGCCCGGGCGACCTCGTCGAAGCCACCGTGGAAGGCATCGGCACCCTCACCAATCCCGTCGTCGACGCCCGCTGAATCCCCACCCAGACCAGGCCCAGGAGCCCCCGTGTCCCACCGCACCTACCGGATCGGGCAGATCGTCCCGAGTTCCAACGTCACGATGGAAACGGAGATACCCGCCATCCTGCGCGCACGCGAGAGTGTCGCGCCCGAGCGGTTCACCTTCCACTCCAGCCGGATGCGCATGACCCATGTCACCCCCGAGCAGCTCAAGGCGATGGACGCCGACTCCGACCGCTGCGCCGTCGAACTCTCCGACGCCCGCGTGGACGTACTCGGCTACGCCTGTCTCGTCGCCATCATGAGCATGGGGCTCGGCTACCACCGCACGTCCGAGGAGCGCCTGCACACCCGCACGGTCGAGAACAACGCCCCGGCGCCCGTCGTCACCAGCGCCGGCGCACTCGTCCACGGCCTGCACACCCTCGGCGCCAAGAAGATCGCGCTCGTCGCGCCCTACATGCGACCGCTCACGCGGACAGTGGTGGAGTACCTGACCCACGAAGGCATCGAGGTCCTCGACTACGCGGCCCTGGAGATCCCCGACAACCTCGACGTCGCCGCCCACGATCCCGCCCAACTACCCGGTATCGCCAAGGCGCTTCAGTACACCGACGCGGACGCCGTCGTCCTCTCCGCCTGCGTCCAGATGCCTTCGCTCGGAGCCGTGGAGGAGGCCGAGCAACTGCTCGGCAAGCCGGTCGTCTCCGCGGCCGTCTGCACCGCCCACCAGATGCTGCGCGCTCTCGACCTGCCGGCCGTGGCACCCGGCGCGGGCCACCTGCTGTCGGGCGCCTATGCCGAGACGCCGCCGGCCCCGCGGACGGTGAGCACCGCCGACTGACCGTACTGCTCCGGCCGGCCCGGCAGGCAGGGCCGGTTGCTCGATAGGATCGCCACCGCACACCACGGAAGGCGATCATGTCGGACAGTCTCCTCAGGCCCAGCTCGTTGATCAACACGGTCTACGGCGCGTTTCTGCGCCGGCTGGGCGGCTGGATCTCCATCGCCGACCTGATCGTGCTGATGGGTGAGCTGGATGTGGAGGGTCCGGCCGTGCGCTCGGCCATCTCCCGCCTGAAGAAGAAGGGCGTCCTCGAACCCGAGCGGCAGGGCGTCAACGGCTACCGGCTCAGCCCCGCCGTCCACGAGGTCTTCGACGAGGGCGACCGCCGCATCTTCGGCAGCCTGGAACCGGCGGACCTGGCCGACGGCTGGGTGATGGCGGTCTTCTCGGTACCGGAGTCCGAGCGTGCCTACCGCTACCAGCTCCGCACCCGTCTGACATGGCTCGGCTTCGGCAACATGGCCCCCGGTGTGTGGCTGGCTCCCGGGCGTCTGCTCGACGACGCCCGCGGCGCACTGGTCCGGCTCGGACTGAGCGAGTACGCGCACCTCTTCACCTCGCAGTACGCGGCCTTCAGCGACCTGCGGGAGTCGGTCAGCTCGTGGTGGGACTTCCCGGCGATCCAGGCCCAGTACGCGGCGTTCACCGACACCTACGGGCCGGTGGCGCAGCGCCTGGTCCAGGAGCATGTCCTCGACGACACGGAGGCGTTCCGCCACTACGTCCCACTGCTGACCCAGTGGCGCCGCCTGCCCTACCTGGACCCGGGGCTGCCGAAGGAACTCCTGCCGCCGGACTGGAACGCGATCGCCGCACGTCAGCTCTTCCAGCAACTGCGCGCCGCCCTCGCCGGACCGAGCCTGCGCCATGTGCGCACGGTGACCGGCCTCGACGAGCTGCCGACCGCGGACGGCACAGCCCTGTAGCAGCCTCCCGGGCAACGGCTCCGGTGCGACACCGGGGCGCGTTGGCCGCCCGTAGCCCCACACCGCACGAAAGCCGAGAAGATGCCCACGCCTCCCCAGCCCGTCGACCATGAACTCATCGAAGCCGCGGCCCGGATCGCACGCACCCGGTGCCGCGGCGACAACCACACCATGGCGTCCGCCGCCCGAGCCCGGGACGGCAGGATCATCACCGCGGTGAACGCCTACCACTTCACCGGCGGCCCCTGCGCGGAGCTGGTCGTCATCGGCGCGGCGGCCGCCCAGGGCGCGTACGAGCTGGACACGATCGTCGCCGTGGGGGACCGCGACCGGGGTGTCGTTCCCCCCTGCGGCCGATGCCGCCAGGTCCTGTTCGACTACTTCCCGGCCCTGAACGTCATCGTCGGATCAGGGGATCAGCTCCGCACCGTCTCCATCACGGACCTGCTTCCGGAGACCTACGTCTGGGCCGACCACCAACTCGACACCGAGCCGGACTCTCCGCTCAGCGCGAGCTGACACCGGCGACGGTCGCGCGCAGGGTCTCGGTCCACCAGTCGAGCATGCGATCGCGCGCGGCCGCGTCCAGGCCCACGCTTCGGCGGAATTCGCCGCCGAACAATGGCTCCGTCGCAACGGCTTGATGCAGGGCGGCCACCGTGAGCTGGATCGCCTCGCGGGAGGGCGGTGTCCGGCCGGTGGCGGCGCACTCGGCCCGTGCTTGTGTGTGCAGGCGGTCCACGATCTCGTCGAGCATGCCGCTTCCGGTGTCGCGCCAGCCCGATTGGTGCAGTGCGAGGGCCAGTTCGGCGTAGCCGTCGGCATAGAGCGCGGCCAGCACGCGTACGAGTTCGGCCGGGTCGGCCGGTCCTTCGGTCAACGTGCCCAGGGCGGCGTGCAGTTGGGACTTGAGTTTCGTCCCGCCGAAGCGCAACAGCGCCGACAGCAACTGTTCGCGGGTGCCGAAGTGGTGGTTGACCGCGGCATCGGACACGCCGACCTCGGCCGCCACGGCCCGCACCTGCACGGCCGAGGGGCCGCCGGCCGCGAGCAGTCTGCCCGCGGCTTCCAGGATCAGCCGCTTGGCCTCATCGGGTGTGCGTCGTACGCGGTTGGCCATCCGTCAACCTTACCTTGACCCATCAAGGCAAGGGATGCTTACCTTGATGGGTCAAGGTAAGGGGTGCCGCGATGAACGGAAGGACCATGATCCCGTCGATGACCGCGCAGGCGGCGTCGATGGGGGTGCGGATCCACGATGCGGCACCGCCGTCCGAGATCTTCTACTCCCGCGCGGGCTGCCGGTTGCACGGATTCGACTGGGGCGGACCGGGACCCGCGGTGCTCCTGTTGCACGGAGGCGGACTGAGCGCGCATACCTGGGACTTCGTCTGCCTGGGTCTGCGCGATGCGGCGCGGCTCGTCGCACTGGACCTGCGCGGCCACGGCGACAGCGACTGGTCCGACGACTACCGCATCGGCACGATGGCCGAGGACATCGCCGCCGCGGCCGACCACCTCGCCCTCGACCGGGTTCGACTGGTCGGTATGTCGCTCGGAGGCGTCGTCGCCGCCCACGTCGCCGACGCGTACCCCGGTCGCGTCGAGCGGCTGGCGCTGATCGACGTCGCACCCGGCGTCGACTTCGAGAGCACCGGGCGCATGCGGGCCTTCATGGCAGGCCTTGGCCCGGTCGCCGAACTCGACGCGGTGGTGGACGCCGCGATGCGGGTCAATCCGCGAGCCGACCGTGCAAGCGTCGCCTACCGCATGAGCACGTTGTTCCGCCGTGTGCCCAACGGCGACTGGGTGCCCAAGGGCGATCCGCGACCACCCGACTTCCCCGCGATTCTCGCCGCCATCGAGCGCCTCCCGGCGCGGCTCACGGGCCTGCCGGTACTGCTCGTACGCGGCGGGCGCAGCAGGGTGCTGTCCCAGTCCACCGCCGAACGCCTGGTGGGGAACGTTCCCGACGGCGAACTCGTGGTGGTGCCGGACGCGGGACACAACGTGCAGGAGGACAATCCGGCCGCGCTGATCGCCGCGCTACGTGCTTTCCTGACGCGCTGACGGTGCGGAAGCCCGCGCCACCGCGGCCTGCGCCCTCCGCCCATGACCGCGAGGCTACGGATGTGGCCCGGAGCGTACGTGGGCACGCACCCCTTGCAGGCCGAACAGGATGAGGAGTTCGACCGCGGCGCCGTCGGCGCTGCCCAGCCAGTGCGGCAGGGATGTGTCGAACTCGGCCGCCTCGCCGGGCGGCAGGATCAGGTCACGTTCACCGATCACCAGCCGCAGTCGGCCGTTGAGCACATACAGCCACTCGAAGCCTTCGTGTGTCTGCGGGGCCGGTTCGAGCGGCTCCGGGCGCCCGGGGATGAGCATCTTGAACGCGTGCACCCCGCCCGGCCGCCGGGACAGCGGCACGAATGTCATCCCGAACCGGCTGATCGGCTTCAGATGAATCCGGGGGTCGCCCGTGCGCGGGGCGCCGACGAGGTCGTCCAGCGGAACGTCGTAGATACGGGCCAGCGGCAGCAGCAACTCCAGGGTCGCCCGGCGCTGTCCGCTCTCCAGGCGGGACAGGGTGCTCTCCGAGACCCCGGTCGTCGCCGCGAGATCGGCGAGGGTGATGCCGCGGTCGCGGCGCAACGCCCGCAGCCGGGGCCCCACCGCGTCGAGTACGTCGTCCGTCGCCCGGTCCACGCGTTCACGGTCCACACGACCAGCTTGCCAGAACGGCAAGTTTTCGTGCCAGGTCGCGGTGGGCCCGGCAAGACTGGGCGCATCCCCACCGACCACCCCGACCAGACCGTCCGACCAAACCTCGCGACTGAAGGAGCCCCGATGAGCAGCACCACCGATGCGGTCACGTACTGGGAAGGCGTGTACGCCGCCCGGTCGGCGGCCGCCGACCCGCAGCCCAATGCGCGCCTCACCGAAACGGTCACGGGCCTGCCGCCCGGCGACGCGCTGGACCTCGGATGCGGCAATGGCGGCGACGCGCTGTGGCTGGCCCGGCAGGGGTGGCACGTCACCGCCGTCGACATCTCGGCCGTGGCGGCCGATCGGCTCGCCGGCCTTGCCCGCTCGGCAGGCCTGGGCGACGGGGTCGTCGCCGTACAGCATGACCTGCACGACTCCTTCCCGGAGGGCGAGTTCGACCTGATCTGCGCCCATTACCTGCACACCCCCTTCGACCTGGACAGGTCGACCGTCCTGCGCAGGGCCGCGCACGCGCTCCGCGTGGGCGGGCGGTTGCTGGTCGTCGACCACGGCTCGACGGCGCCCTGGTCGTGGAACCAGGATCCCGACGCGCACTACCCGAGCCCGGCGGAAGTCGCCGCGGGTATCGATCTGGACCCGGCGATGTGGACGGTCGAGCGGTCCGAGTCACCCCACCGGACGGCGGTCGGGCCGGACGGACGGACCGCCCAGGTCGTCGACCACGTCCTGCTCATCCGCCGCACCGCCTGAGGCGTTCCCACCTACTGGACAGGGGAGACCCACATGCCTCGTGACACTGCGCCACCCCGGACCGGAAACAGCGAGACCGAAACCCTGCGCGGGTTTCTCGACTATCTGCGGACCTCGGTCGCCGCGAAGGTCGACAGCTGCCCGGAACCACAGGTCCGAACGGCCCAAGTGCCGTCGGGCACGAACCTGCTCGGCTTGCTCAACCACCTCACCTTCGTGGAGCGCGCGATGTTCCTCGGCGACCAAGTCACCGACTGGCAGGCCACGTTCCAGGCCGCACCGGCCGACAGTGTGGCCGACGTCGTCGCTCGCTACCGGAAGACCGTGGCGCGCGCGAACGCGGTGGTGGACCGGTGCACCGACCTCGGCGCACCGGTTCCCCGACAGCGACCGGGACGCCCCGCTCCCAGCATCCGCTGGGCGCTGGCCCACATGATCGAGGAGACGGGCCGCCACGCGGGTCAGGCGGACATCCTCCGCGAACTGATCGACGGAACAACCGGTCGCTGACTCCAAGTCCCCTGCGAATCACGCCTGTTGATGGTGCGTCGACCCGGGTTCCTACGGGGTGTAGACGGCGTCGCTTCCGTACAACTGCTTGGTGAAGCCCGAGATGTAGGTGTGCCGGTCGGAACCGTCCAGGTTGTAGGTGAGGTACACGCCGTAGCCCTCACTGACCGTTCGCTTGGCGAGGCTCGACGCGGTGCTCGTGGGCGTCGCCGTGATGTCGATGGCTGCGGGCGACAGAGCCGACTTGGGCAGCGCGATGCCCGGAACGCCCCAGGTGCCGTAGTACGGGTTCCAGGCGTAGTTGAACTTCGACGAGATGTTCACACCGCCGTAGGACAGTCGCGATGCGGCGGGGCCGATGTTGTAGAGGGAGATGAGTTTGCCCGGCATGCTGTCGCGCAAGGCGGAGACCAGGTAGACGAAGGAGCTGCTGTTGGGCTGGCCGGTGCCGTTGTTTCCGTACTCGGCGTACTCGTCGTCGAAGTCGATGCCGTCGAGGCCGTACTTGGTCACGGCGTCGGAGAGCTGCTTGGCGAACGCCGTGGCCGCCGTCTTGGACGGGAAGTTGGCGAAGCCGGCGCCTTGATGGTTGCCGAGAACCGACAGCATGACCTTGATGCCCTTGGCCTGCAGCGGGCGGATCTGGGTCTGCGTGTTGTCGAGGACGCGTTGCACGTTGTCGTTGAAGTACAGGTACGCCGACTTCTTGCTGGTGTCGTAGTTGATGTTGGCCGCGAAAATGACGGCGACGTCGAATACGTTGCCGCCGCCGTTGGCCAGTGTGTACTTGCCGACGTTGAGCATGCTGTTGCTGTTCACCTCGATGTAGGCCACCGAGGTCGGCCCCTTCTTCGCGGTGTGGGCGGCCGCGGCCGCAGGGGCGGTCGCCGCCGTGCCGCCCGCCAGTGCCGCGGCCGCCAGGAGCGCGAGTGCCGCCGTCCGCACTCTGCCCCGACCGAATACGCGCATGTTCATCAGCCTCCTGTCGCGTGGACCTGCCTCATGAACCGTTCGCAGGAAGACTGGCAGGCTCATGCCAAACCTGCCAGGTTGTGCGGGACGCCATTCGATGAAGGACCGCTTCGCGGCCGCCTATTCGACGCCGCCGAGCTGGGCAAAGGCGATCGCGGCGCACCCCGGCGACACCGAAGCGGCCCTCACCTCCTACGAAGAGACGCTGTTCCCGCGCAGCGAGTCGGCCGCCGCGAAGGCGCACCTGATCCTGGAGCTGTGCGTGGGCGACCGGGCGCCGTTCGGAATGCTCGGCCCCTTCACCGGAGCTGCTGCCGAGGCAGCCCTCTGACGACTCCGTACCGCCCGGCTGCCAGCCGCCCAAGCGTCAACGGGCGAGGAACGGGCGCAGAGCTGCGGCGAGTTCGGCGGGTGCGTCGAGTGCGATGAGGTGGGCGGCGGCGGAGAACTCGACCAGGGTGGTGTCGGGTATCTCGGCGGCGTACCGGCGGGCGATGTCCTGGAAGTCGGGGACATCGAGCTTGCCGATGCCCACCAGGGTGGGGACGGAGATGGCGGCGAGGTCACCGTTGCCCGGGCCCTGGGAGTGCTTGCCCACGATGTCCTGGTTCACCAGTGACGTCCGTACCGGGCCGCGGAGTTGGTCGGCAAGGCCCGGGGCGACAGAGTCCCAGCCGCGGGCCGGACCGCGCAGCCACATGTCCAGGTTCACCTGGACGGCGGTGTTCAGGTCGTGCGCGTCCAGGGCCGCTGTTTCGGCCTCGTCGTACGCGACCATGTCCGCTGACCAGTCGTATCCCGGCCACGGCGGGGCGAGCAGCGCCAGGGAGCGCACCCGGTCCGGGTGGGTGAGAGTGAAGTCCACGGCCACGCGCCCGCCCCAGGACGCGCCGGCGAGCCGGACACGCTCGTGGCCGAGGTGGTCCAGGAGCCGGCGCAGGTCGTCGGCCTCGCTGAACGGTCCGGTCGGGGGCCCGGACTCGCCGAAGCCGCGCAGGTCGTAGCGGATGACGGTGTGCTGTTCCGCGAGGGCGGGCACGACCGCGTCCCACATGCGGTGATCGGCGACGCCGGCGTGCACGAGCACGAGGGGCGGTCCTTCGCCGTCGAGGACGTAGGAAAGGTGGCCAAGATCGTCTGGGCGTATACGCATCCGCAGATGCTGACAGGACGACGGCGCATGTGCCACCCGGATACCGGATGAGGGCCGTCAGCGGAGCCCACCCACCCGATTCAAGCCCCGCGTGGAGGCGGTCGATGCGTGGCCGGATCGTGCATG
The DNA here is from genome assembly GCF_039532965.1 of Streptomyces mauvecolor. Lineage (NCBI taxonomy): Bacteria > Bacillati > Actinomycetota > Actinomycetes > Kitasatosporales > Streptomycetaceae > Streptomyces > Streptomyces mauvecolor. Next base: position 947,988 of record NZ_BAAASQ010000008.1, read on the forward strand.
CCCAGATCCACGATCCGGCGGGAGTGCTGGTAGCTTCCGCGAGTTGATCTTGCTGCTCGCCGGTAGTGGCGGCCGCGCTCCTCCGAACAAGGAATCCCGAATTGGCTCGTCATCCGCGAAGGCGCCCGTCCGCTCTCGCCCTCGGCATCGCCGTCCCGGCCATGGCGGCAGCCCTGCTGCCTGCGGCCCCCGCCACGGCGGACACGGGTCCGGCCGCCCCGCACCTGGACACCGTCGAGCAGGCGCTCCGCCAGGTCTCTCCGGGACTCGAAGGGCGGGTCTGGGAGCGCACCGGGGGCAACACCCTCGACGCGTCGGCGGCGGGCGGAGGTGACTGGCTGCTCCAGACCCCCGGGTGCTGGGGTGACGCCACATGTGCCGACCGGCCCGGGACGCGCCGGCTCCTCGCCAAGATGACGGAGAACATCTCCCGGGCGACCGGAACCGTCGACATATCCACGCTCGCGCCCTTCCCCAACGGGGCGTTCCAGGATGCCGTGGTGGCCGGTCTCAAGGCCTCGGCAGCGGCCGGCCACAAGCTCAAGGTGCGTGTGCTGGTGGGCGCCGCGCCGATCTACCACCTGAACGTCGTCCCGTCGAAGTACCGCGACGAACTCGTCGACAGGCTCGGCGAGGACGCGGCCAACGTCACCCTCAACGTCGCGTCGATGACGACGTCGAAGACCGCCTTCTCCTGGAACCACTCCAAGGTGCTCGTGGTCGACGGCCAGTCGGTGATCACGGGAGGCATCAACAACTGGAAGGACGACTACCTGGACACCTCCCACCCGGTCTCCGACGTCGACCTGGCCCTGAGCGGACCGGCCGCCGCCTCCGCCGGCAAGTACCTGGACGAGCTGTGGTCCTGGACCTGCCGGAACAAGAACAACATCGCCAGCGTCTGGTTCGCGTCCTCCAACGGGGCCGGATGCATGCCGTCCCTGGCCCGGGACGCCGCACCCGTGACGCCCTCGGGTGATGTGCCGGTGATCGCGGTGGGCGGACTCGGGGTCGGCATCCAACGCAACGACCCCACGTCCGCGTTCCGGCCCACTCTGCCCAGCGCCCCGGACACCAAGTGCGTCGTCGGCCTCCACGACAACACCAATGCCGACCGGGACTACGACACCGTCAACCCGGAGGAGAGCGCCCTGCGGGCACTGATCTCCAGCGCGGACCGGCACATCGAGATCTCTCAGCAGGACCTCAACGCGACCTGCCCGCCGCTGCCGCGCTACGACATCCGCACGTACGACGCCCTGGCGGCCAAGCTGGCGGACGGCGTCAAGGTCCGCATCGTCCTCAGCGATCCCGCCAACCGTGGCGCCGTGGGCAGCGGCGGATACTCGCAGATCAAGTCACTCGCAGAGATCAGCGACACCCTCCGCGCCCGCATCGCCCTGCTCACCGGCGACCAGGGTTCGGCACGGACCGCGATGTGCTCGAACCTCCAACTGGCCACGTTCCGCAGCTCGTCGAGCCCGAAGTGGGCGGACGGTCATCCCTACGCTCAGCACCACAAGCTGATCTCCGTGGACGGCTCGGCGTTCTACATCGGATCCAAGAACCTCTACCCGGCATGGCTCCAGGACTTCGGTTACGTGGTGGAGAGTCCCGCGGCCGCCAAGCAGCTCGACACCCAGCTCCTTGCCCCGCAGTGGCAGTACTCCCAGGCTTCCGCCACCGTCGACTACGAGCGCGGAATCTGCCAGGGCTGACATGGAGCCGATGCGGAACTCCCACTGAAATACGGGGAGTTGGAAACTGACGGTTACGGCACCAGGGCCTGTCCGGCGGATCTTGCCGGTATACGGTCAGGCCCTGGTGCCGAGGCGGGTTCAGCGCTTGAGGGTGAACATGAAGTCGCCGGAGAGCTTGCCGCTCAGCCGGACCGCCGACACGAGGTTCCCCTCATCGATCAGCCTCTCCACCTCGGCTCGTGAAAGACCGAAGCCCTCGGCGATCAGTCGCACCGGCCGGACAGGGATCCGTGCCGCGAAACGGACCGAGACGTCGATGGCCTCGCAGTCCGGTCGCTCCGATCCGCCGGTGTCGAGGCGCCAGGCGTTGTCCCAGTCGAGGGCGATGCGATTGCGGCGCCGTACGACCGGATCCTGGAGCAACTCGGCCGCCAGGCCCAGGTCGTTGTCGTGCATGCGGCCGAGGAGCTCGGGTCGCACGGAGCGCACGTTCATCCGCTCCAGGACCGTGAGCTTTGCCGTTTCCCCGCAACCGGTGCAGAGGACGAGAAGCCAGGCGTCGAGGAGTTTGTGGTTCGCGTTGACGCGGAACTTGCCGTTCGCCCGGAAGCGGTCGGACGCGCACGCGTGGCAACGACGGAGGACGAGCGGCAGGCAGGTGGATGTGACCACCCAGTTTTCGAGCACAGAAGTACACCGATCTCAGTGAGAAGTCCGCAGCAAAAAGCAGCGCGGCGCGAACCTGCGCGACGCGCGACCAATCAGCACTCGGGGGGTCTCACACGGTGTACAACGGGACGTCCTTGCCTGGGCGACGTGGTTCGCCAGCACGGTAATGGCGCACGGCGGTGCCGTTCCACCGCTTTATTGCCACCGGTTCTCCCCGGGACCGCTCGTGGAACCGAGAAGCCCGGCAACACCGTCTGCATCACCGGTAGTTGCGTCGATCGCGCAGGCTCGGCGTCAGCACGTCGAGCGCATCCAGCCCAACCCCGGCGTCCCCAAGGACGGAACGTCGTCCCCCTCCGCAAGCCCGTCTTCGACGCCGACGGAACCCCGTCAACGACCCGGGCACCGAGACACCACCGGAAGAGACCTGCCGGGCCACCGCGCGCCCGATCGGCTTGCGGCAGACCGTAATTCGCTTGACCTTGTCGTCGGGGCAACGTTGCACTGTGGCCGGGCAGCACGCTTAGTGATGCCGGCATCCCAGGGAGGCAACGGCACCAATGGAGATACGTCCCACCACCGACCAGGACCTCGACCTCTTCGTCAGCACACTTCACGCCGCGTTCGGGCGCTTCCCGGAACCCCCGAAGGAGGGCAGCACAGGGTGGTGGTCGGCGTTCGAAATGGACCGCAACCTGTTCGCCATGGCGGAGGACGGGCGGCCCGTCGGAACCGCCGGTGCGTACTCCTTCGAGCTCACCCTGCCCGGCGAGATCCTCGTCCCGGCCGCCGGGGTGACCGCCGTCGGCGTCCTGCCCTCGCACCGACGCCAGGGTGTGCTCAGCGCGATGATGCGGCATCAGCTCACCGACCTGCGCGCCCGAGGCGAGGTCCTCTCCGTCCTGCTGGCCTCCGAGGCCCTGATCTACCGCAGGTTCGGTTACGGACCGGCGACCTACACGCAGCGGCTGACGGTGCCGCGCCACCGGGGCGTCCTCGCCCAGCCCCGGGCGGGCGCACCGGCCGACGACCCGACGGCGGGCTCGGTCGAGGTGCTGCGGCGTGCCGAGTGCGGCCGGATCCTGGAAGAGGTCTACGACCGGTACCGCCGCGCACAGCCCGGCGCGGTGTCCCGGCCGCACCGCTGGTGGGCCCTGGGCGCGGGACAGCCCCCGGTCTCTCCGGCGCCGCGCTACGTCGCGGTCCACCGCGACGCCGACGGCGTACCGGACGGGTATGCCAGCTATTCGGTGGGCGAGCACGAGACCTTGACGGTCGACGAGACCGTCGCCATCGACGACGCCGTCTTCACGGCCCTGGCCCGGTTCGTGCTCGGACACGACCTGGTCGCCCAGGTCGTGTTCAAGCATGTGCCGCCCGAACACCCGCTGCGCTGGCAGCTCGCGGACTTCCGTGCCGGCGAGGTCAGCAACGACACCGACTGGCTCTGGGTGCGGCTCCTCGACGTCCCGCGGGCGCTGACCTCGCGCGGCTGGTTCACGGACGGCGAGCTCGTCCTCGACGTCGACGACCCGTTCCTCGGCGAGCACGGCCGCCATCTGCTGACCGTCCGGGACGGCAAGGCCGAGTGCGCCCCGACCAGCCGGGAGCCCGACCTGTCCCTCGACGTGAGCGACCTCGGCTCGGTCTACCTCGGCGGCACCGCCCCGAGCACGCTCGTACGGGCCGGACACATCCGCGCCCACCGCCCGGGCGCGGCCGCCCTAGCCGACGCCCTCTTCCGCGCCGAGCGTCCCCCGCACTGCCTGCACTGGTTCTGACCGCGCGAACTCGACGCCCACTATGGCCATTTGACGAGGAAAGCAGGCCGAGAACATGTCATGAAATCTGCCGTGGCCAGGCTACTTTTTCGGATAGATCCACCGTGCTTCGCACATCCGCCCGGCTCAGGGCACAGATCCGAAGGAGTACCACCCCTTGACCACTGACCTCCAACACGGCTTCGGCCGCCGGACATTACGGGCCCTGATCGCGGCGCTCTGTGGGATCCTCGGTGTCACCGTGCTCGGCACGACCCCGGCGGCGGCAGCCGATCAGCGTCACGCGATCTACGCCATCGCGCACCGGGTCGACACCCTGGACGGCGTGGACGCCGCGCTCAACCATGGCGCCAACGGCATCGAGATCGACGTCTGCGCCTGGTGGAACCCGAACGAATGGCGTGCCTATCACGACTGCTCCTCTGCCGGTGACAACCGGTACGGCCCCAGCTTCGACAGCATGATCGACCGTATCCTCTCCAACGCCAAGGCGGGGCGCCGCCTTGCGCTGGTCTGGCTGGACATCAAGGACCCCAACTACTGCGGAGAAGCGCCCAACCGTGCCTGCAGTGTCGCCGGGCTGCGCGACAAGGCGCAGCGGCTGACGGCCGCCGGAATCCAGGTGCTCTACGGATTCTTCGAGTACCACGGCGGCAGCACCCCGGACGTGGGCGGCAGGGGCTGGAAGAGTCTGGAGGGCAGGCTCGGCAGCCTTGAGGGCATCACGAGCACCGGGACCCGCGACCAGGTCGTCGGCGCCTTCGACCGGTCCGGCTCCGGATTCCCGACCGGTCATCGGGCGATGGACTACGGCGACTCCGACATCACCAAGGGATTCGGCAACTGCACGGAAGCCACCTGGAACACGTGCGCCGAACTGAAGAAGGGCGCCGGCGACCGCGCCGCCGGAAGGCTCGCGGCCACGTTGTCCTGGACGACCACCTACAACGACCCGTGGTACGTCGACAAACTGCTGGGCGACGCACGTGTCGACGGCATCATCGCGGGCTACGGCGCCTTCAACGGAGTCAAGGAGTACGACAACACCTGGCAGTGCGCCAACGCCGTCAAGCTCATCACCGACTGGGTGAGTCGGCACAGCGCCACGCACCGCATGGCCACCAGCGGCGACCGCCTGTTCAGGTAGGTCCCGGAGGGATGCCGTCGGCCGGGTCGGTCGCGGTCAGCACACCCTGCTCGTGGCGGAGCCGCCGGACAGCGCCGCATTGAGCTCGCTGACCAGGATGCGGCCGACCTTGGCCTGGGCATCCGTCGTGGTGGCGCCGATGTGCGGAGTCAGCACCACGTTGTCCAGGGCGGCGAACTCGGGGGTGCCGTTCTCCTGGCTGTGCACATCGAGGGCGGCACCCGCGATGGTCTTCTCGCGCAGTGCCCGCAGCAGTGCGGCCTCGTCGACGACTCCGGCGCGGGACACATCGACGAGGTAGGAGCCGGTGCCCATCAGGGCGAGTTCCGCCTCGCCGATCAGCCCGCGCGTGTGCTCCGTGAGCGGCACGGACAGGCACACCGCGTCGGCGGTGGCGAGCAGCTCGGGCAGCTCGACGCGTTCGACGCCGCGCTCGCGCAGTACGGCGTCCCGCTCGGGCGAGGGCCGGGCCACGGAGGCGAGGACGCGCATGCCGAGGGCGTTCGCGAGCTCGGCGATGCGGGAACCGATCGGGCCCTGGCCGACCACTCCGAGGACATGGTCGCGCAGCTCGGGGCCCGCCAGGTTCGGCTTGTCCCAGATGCCGTCCCGGATCTGCCGGTCGGCGCGGGCGATGTTGCGGGTCACCGCGAGGAGCAGCCCGAGGGCGAGTTCGGCGACGGCCCCGGCCGAGGCGCCGGGGATGTTGAACACCTGGACTCCGGCTTCCCGGGCGGCTTCCAGGTCGATGTTGTCGGTGCCGGACCCGGCCCGCGCCACCACTCTCAGGCGCTGACCCGCGGTGATGACGTCGGCCGTGATGCGTACGCCGCTGCGCACCACGAGGGCGTCGGCCCCGGCGGCGAGGGCCAGGAGTTCGTCGTGGCCGGGGCGGATCCGTACCTCGACCTCGTGGGCCTGGGCAAGGGCGTCCAGGGCGTCAGGATCGACCGGGTCGAGTACGACGATGCGCGCTCTGTTTGTCATTGCTCGCTGTCCATTCCTCTGCGGGCTTCCAACGTGGCTTGATCCTCTCAGGGCAGCGGCGTCACGCCGAGGACACCGTCGAGGTGATGTGCTTTGTCGGCAGTTCCGGCCGAGTGGGAGGGCCGGGGGAGGGCGGGTGCGATGTCAGTTACGGGCCGCCGTGATGAAGGAGCGGATCAACTCCGTTGATTTGACGCCGCGTTCGCTCTCGACACCGCTGGAGACGTCCACTCCCCAGGCGCCGGTGACGTCGGCGGCCCGGCGGACGTTGCCCGGGTGCAGTCCACCCGCGAGCAGCCAGCGCCCGGTGGGAGCGGCGAACCCGGGGGAGGCCCAGTTCCACGGTTTGCCCGAACCGGGGTCGGGCGCGTCGAGGAGCAGCAGGTCCTCACCCAGCGCGCCGAGCCGAGCCGGGATCCCGGTGGCGGCCGTGGCCCGGATCAGCGTGCGGCCCGGCGCCCGCAGCGCCTCGTAGTACTCCGGGCCCTCGTCGCCGTGCAGCTGGACGGCACGGACGCCGCTCTCCTCCATGAGGCGGCGCACCTCGTCGAGCGGCTGGCCGCGGAAGACGCCCACCGTGAGGATGTGCGCCGGTACGCGTTCGGCGAGCCGCCGTGCGGTGGCGGCGTCGACCGTGCGCGCACTGGTCGCGAACACGAACCCGACCGCGTCCGCGCCCGCCTCGACGCAGGTGTCGACATCCTGCGCGGTCCGCAGACCGCAGATCTTGACGAAGAGATCACTCATGCCCCGAGTCAATCAAACCGCCTGCCCATCCGGCACCGGCAGTGCGTCATGCCCCGCATGTTTGCGGCGCGGTCTTCGGCGACGGCGTACTCGTCGGTGGTCTGCGCGTGGGCGTACCAGGCCCGCCGGGTGCCGGACCCGGCCGATCCGGCTCTCGTCTTCGAGCTCCGGCGGCCATGGCTGACCGGGAGACGAGACGGCGGCACCGGGCTCGGCACCGACGAGCTCAGGGCCCTGTGGGCACTGCGCGTGAGGCCGGCCAGGTCTTGCCGCCCCCGGCCGCTGCAGATCTGTTGCTGTTCCGGCTGTCGTACGTGAAGGGAGGGTTCGACATCACCGTGCGCACAACTGGTCCAACGCCGACTCGCTCTCGTCGTCGGCGGCGCGGTAGATCACCAACCGTTGGTCGGGATCTTGCAGTGGCACGAGCACTTCGAAATCCACTGAGATCACTCCGGCGTCTGGATGCCGCATCGCTTTGTGCCCGCGGCCGTTGACCTTGATGTCCCGCTCGGCCCACAGGCGTGCGAATTCCTCGTCGTGCGTGGTGAATTCGGTGATGAGGCCGGTCAACGCCTGATCGTCCGGATGTGCGGCCCATGCGGCGCGCAGATGGGCGATCCCCTCCCGCACGACGCGTTCGCGATCGACGTAGAAATCACGGATCCGCGGATGCATCAGGCACAGCCAGATCGCATTGCGTTGCGGTGGAGGCAAGGTGCCGAAATCAACCAGCAGCGCTGCCATTTCGGTGTTCCAGGCCAGGATGTCGTAGCGGTGGTTCAGCAGCATGGCCGGCAGTGGCGACAGGCCGGCGACCAGGTGGGCCAGCGGCGGCGCTGCCGTGGTGGCCGGCTTGTCGGTGGTGCGGGGGCGCTGCCGGGCCAGGTTGAAGAGATAGTCGCGTTCGTCGGGGGGCAGGCGCAGCGCCCGGGCCAGCGCCTCCACCACATTCGCCGAGGGCCGCAGCCCGCGGCCCTGTTCGAGCCGCACGATGTAGTCGGTGCTGACACCGGCCAGTTCGGCGACCTCTTCGCGGCGCAGTCCCGGGGTCCGCCGGGCCCGGCGACGCGACGGCAGGGGGAAATCGTTCGGGTCCAAGCGCTCGCGACGGGTCCGCAGGAACGCGGCCAGCTCCTCTGTCGGGTCTACGGCGCGGGTCATCACGTTCGATCAACAGCCAAGGGTAGGACTGGCATTCCCAGGAATTTCTCTCCCTTATCCCCGGCTCGCGGCGGTCACAGACTTGTCTCCGGCAACGGATCACAAGCACAGGAGGACACCATGTCGCTCACCCTCGACAGCTACCGGCTCCTTGGCCGCTCAGGGCTGCGGGTCTCCCCGCTGGCGCTGGGCGCGGCGACCTTCGGGACCGAGTGGGGCTGGGGCGCCGAGCAGGACGAGGCGCGCAAGCTGTTCGACCTCTACGTCGAGCGCGGCGGCAATTTCATCGACACCGCCAGTACATATACCAACGGCAGCTCCGAGCGCCTGCTGGGCGAATTCGCCCGCGACAACCGTGAAAGCCTGGTGCTTGCGACGAAATACTCGACGTTGCGCCGGCCCGGCGATCCGAACTCCGGGGGGAATCACCGCAAGGCCCTGTTCGCGTCGGTGGAAGCCAGTCTGCGACAGCTGAATACGGACTACATCGATCTGCTCTACCTGCACGTCTGGGATTTCACGACGCCGGTCGAGGAGATCCTGCGCGGCATGGACGATCTGGTCCGCCAGGGCAAGGTCTTGTACGTGGCGATCTCCAACGCCCCGGCCTGGCAGGTGTCGCGCATGCAGGCGATCGCCGACCTGCGCGGCTGGTCGCCGCTGGTTGCGCTGCAGATCGAGTACAACCTGATCGAACGCACCGGGGAACGCGATCTGATCCCCATGGCACGCGAGATGGGGTTGGGGGTGGTCCCGTGGTCACCGCTGGCGGGCGGGGTGCTCACCGGCAAGTACGGGCGCGACACCTTGACCGCGCCGAGCGCCGCCTCCGCCGACGGAACCCGCAGGAGCGTCACCATCGCCGGCGGCACGCTCACCGAACGCAACCTCGCCGTCGTGGATGTCGTGAAGGAGGTCGCCTGCGAGCTGGGCCGCACACCCGCCCAGGTCGGGCTCGCCTGGACGCTGCGGAACCCGGCCGTGACGGCACCGATCATCGGCGCCCGCACGCCCGCCCAACTGGAGGACAATCTGGGTGCCTTGGACGTCGACTTCACCGCCGCCCAACTGGCCCGTCTCGACGAGGCCGGCGCGATCGGGCTCGGCTTCCCGCACGACATGCTCGCCAGCGACACGGGCCGCGCGTTCACCCGCGGTGACCTGAAGATTGAACCCCGCCGCTGATGCCGAAGGATCGGCTTCATGCCCTGCCGCCGACAGCACGGCCGACGTGAAGACTGACGGGAAGGGGGACAACTGGCAGAGCCCGGCGGCCAGGTCACCCGGCGTGGCACAACGCGGTGGTGAGTACCTTCATCGCGGCCGCCCCCTCCGCGTCAGTCATGAGATGAGCGTCCCCGCCGCCCACAATGCGGCGGGGCTGAACACCGTGAGGTCGGTGCGCGCGGCACCTGATCCCCTGCCGTGGAGCCACTCGTAGCCGTGCAGATAGGCACCCGTCAGGCGCGGGGAGGCCGGAAAGCGTATGGCACTTGACGGGTCATCGCCGCTTGCGTCCGCACGCGGCCGAACACTCGGTCAGGAGTCCTTCGGCACCATCCGGTGCAGCCCCTTGCGGTCGTAGTAGGAGGCCGCGGCCAGGCCGAAGGCCAGTGCCACCACCGCGCCGACGGAGATCATGACCCAGGCGCGGGTGAGTCCGGCCTCGGCGCGTGCGTCGAAGTACAGGATGGCTCGCACTCCTCCGCCGAGTTGTCGCATCGGTTCGAACACCGACAGCCAGCGGTAGAAGCCGGGCAACGCCTCCAGCGGAATCGTCGTGCCCGAGGAGGGCAGGGCGAGCACGATGAAGACGAACATGCTGACGAGCTGACCGATGCCGCCGAACGCCGCGTTGACGGACTGCACTCCGAGGCCCACGGTGGCGCTCGCGCAGAACGAGAACACCCACAGCAGCCACAGGTGCGAGGCGTCCATTCCCAGGATCACCACACAGGCCAGCATGATCACAGCGGATGTCAGCGCGGCGATCGCGACGGACATGGCCCACTTGACGATCAGGGTCCGGGTGCGACTGATCGGCACCACCGGGCGACGGGTGTGCCAGGGGCCGATCTCGCTGTCCGCGTAGCCCAGACCCACATCGACGCCGTTGCTGATGATGTTGCCGCCCATGAAGCCGGCGAGCACCAGCAGCAGTGCGTAGTAGAAGGCGGTCAGGCCCAGACCGCTGTGCGTCCCGATCGGGTGGCCGACCTTGACCGTGACGCTGATCGGGTCGGCGAGCAGCAGCCGTGCCGCGCCGCTCGCACCGGCGGAGGTCGCGGTGAGTGTTTTGCCGAGTTGCAGCGAGGCCTGGTGGGCGGCCGTCTGATTGATGTTGCCGGCCAAGGAAGAGGCGAGGCTGCCCACGCCCGGGTTGGTGAGGACGGTCATCGTGGGCCGTGCAGGGGGTGTCGCCGTGCCGTTGGGAAGTGCCGCCACCGCCGCGGTGAAGCCCTCGGGAACCTCAAGGACCCCGTACAGCTTGCCCGTGGCCAGCTGCTGTTGGGCCGCGGTCGGCTCCAGTCGTCTCCAGGAGACCCGCTCGTCGGAGGCCCCGGAGATCGAGTCGGTGATCTGCGCACCCAGATTGGTGTGTCGCCCGCCCATGACGGCACCGCGGTCGGCGTTGACCAGACCGATGGGCAGCCGGTGCATATGGCCGTTGGGGTCGATGATGCCGCCCATGTACAGGAGCGAGAGCAGCAGCACAGCCAGCGAGACGATGACTGTCGGGAACTTCCAGATCTTGGGGTTGCGCAGCACCTGGCCCGGGCGTGCCTGGCCCGGCTTCGCCTCGGCCGCGGGGGGCTGGACAGGGGAAGACATGGCTCTCCAGGGGCTTCGGTGGGCAGCACCGGCAAGCTAACTGCGGCCGCGCCCCCGAGCCCGGCGCCCCACGCTCGCCCCGCCCGGCGGTTCCACCCGACGGCGCAGCGCCCGGGCCGGTGCTGCCCGGGCCGGGCTACCGGATCAGCTGGTCACACTCTTCGACGGTGCTTTCGTAACTGCCCTGAAGGAAGGCCTGGATCGCCGCGAGCTGGTCGTCGGAGAAGGTGGCCGTCAGCCGACGGCTGCGGGCGTCCATCTGGTCGTAGAACGAGGCGATCCGTTCGAGCCCTGGGGCAAAGGCTTCGACGAGTACGCGGCGGCGGTCCTGCGGGTCCGGTTTGCGCTGGACGTACCCCGCCTTCTCCAAGCGGTCGATCATGTGCGTGACCGCGCCGGTGGTACGCCCGAGTCGAGCGCTGAGAGCACCGGCGGTACAGGCCCCGGCGCGGTTGAGCATGTGCAGGCAGAGCAGATCGGTCTGCGCGATGCCGAGACGCTGGGCGATCAGGTCGTTGAGCCGTCCCAGGGCTCCGGCGAGGTCCGTCAGGGACGCGATGATCCGGTCGGCCGGTTCATCGGCCGGTTCGTCCTGGTGATTGACGCGCATGCGGGGTTCCCATTTACCTTCGCGATTAAGATACTTGGCGATGCAGCTAATGTATCCGGTCCGCTGCCGCCTCGACCTGGTGGGGCGGCGACGGCCCTGCTCCGATTCGACCTGTGGACCTTTGGGCCTGGGGATCCCTGGACCTCTGGAAGGAGTCCTGTCATGGACGGCTGGTACGTGGACGATCGCTGCACCAACTGCGATGTCGCCCGGCAACTCGCGCCCGACCTGATCGTCGAGGCCGACGGAAAGTCGCAGATTCTGCGCTCCCCGCGCGATGAGGCGGAGACACGGAGCCTTCACGCCGCGGTCTTCGCCTGTCCCACACGCTCGATTCGCATGACGTCCGGGCGGATCGACCCGGCGCGCGACCCGTTTCCGATGGTTCTGGACGACGGCTTGCTGTTATGCGGACACAATTCCCAGCACACCGCAGGGGCCAACTCCTACCTCCTGCTGCGACCGTCCGGCACGGCGATGATGATCGACACCCCGCGCTGGAGCCGTGAACTCGCCCAGCGTTACACGGCGTTGGGCCCGGTCACCGATGTGCTGCTCACTCACCGGGACCATGCCGCACACGGCCGGCATTACGCGGACCACTTCGGCGCCCGCCTGTGGATCCACGAGGGAGACCTCGACGCGGCGCCGGACGCCGACCAGGTGATCCGGGGCCTCGACCCCGTCGGGATCGGGGAGGGAGTCACCGCCCACCCCCTTCCCGGCCACACCCGGGGGAGCGTGCTCTACCTCGCCGACGACCGGTACTGCTTCAGCGGTGACAGTTTCTACTGGTCGCGCGCCACCGCCGATCTGGAGGTCGCGGACAGCGTGACCTGGTACTCCATCGAGGAGTTGGCCATCTCCCTGGCCAGAACGGCCGGACGGCTGCGATTCGAATGGGTCCTGCCCGGCCATGGGGACCGCCACCGCCTGGCGGGCGACGAGATGTCCCACCGCTTGCGGTCGCTCGCCGAACGCACGCGCATGCTCAGGCCCCGCCCGATCGACTTCACGGCTGTCCGCTGGTGAGGACAGTGCTGTGCACCGTAGCCGTTCGACGTAAGGGCTCCCGTGCCGTCGGTCGTTGATCACATGCCATTCGAGTGGTCGGGACCACGTGTGGTGGCACAGCGATGAGTTTCGCAAGCGCGCCGGGTCCATGGGTGCGACAGTCTGCGAAGCCCGGCCGGGGAAGGCCGTCAGTCCGCCCCGCCGTGCCGGCCGACCGCACCTGAGGAGAACGACATGACCGCCACGTACACCTTCGATGTCTTTTCCAGCCTGGACGGCTTCGGTGGCGCCAGCGCCAACTGGACCGGCTACTGGGGCAAGCAGGGCCCCGAGCTGCTCGACCACCGCCTCGCCCTGTACGTACCGGAGCAGCGGATGGTCTTCGGGGCCAACACCTATCGGGCCTTCGCGCGGATGCTGGCCGAGAGCACCGAGGATTCCGACGTGCGTGACCCCTGGGTCACGCGGATGAGGAGCATGCCCGCGACGGTGGTGTCGACGACCCTGGAAGGCCCGCTCGACTGGCCGGACGCGACCATCGTGAGTGGTGACGCCGTCGATGTCGTCGCCCGGCTCAAGGAGGAGTCCGACGTGCCGTTGCGCTCGCACGGCAGCCTCTCCATGAACCGGGCGCTGATGGCCGCCGGTCTGGTCGACCGCGTGCAGGTGACGCTCTTCCCCGTCATCACCGGCCAGACCGGACTCGACCGGATCTTCGAAGGCGCCGCCGACTTCGACCTGGAACTGCTCGAGCACCGTACGCTCGACGGTCACATCCAGGAGCTCGTCTACCGGCCCACCCTCCACTGACCCCTCGGGGTGGACGCGTGGCGGCAAGCCATCTCCACCCTCGGTTCCACCCGTGGGTCCAGGTGCGCGAGGCCGGACCGCAGCAGTCTTGAGGGCATGACAACGACCGACTGGATCACCGACATCGCGCTCGTCCTCGTCGTCTTCCGGCAGCTGCGGGAAGGCCGCCTCGACCTCAAGACCTTCCTGATCCCGCTGGGGATCGTGGCCTTCGTCGCCCACACCTACCTCGACTCGATCCCCACGGCGGGCAATGACCTGGTGCTCATCGGAGCGCTGATGGCCGTGGGCGCGGCGCTCGGCATCGCCGGCGGCGTCTACACCCGGATCCGTGTCGCGGGGGAGCACCTGCTGATCAAGGCCGGGGCGGTCTCCGCGGTCCTGTGGGTGCTCGGCATGGGCGCCCGGATGGGCTTCCAGGTGTGGGTCGAGCACGGCGGCGCCGCCGACGTCGCCCGGTTCAGCATCGCCCACCACATCACCACGGATCAGGCGTGGGTCGCCGCATTCGTCCTGATGGCGCTCACCGAGGTCGTCACGAGGCTCGCCACGATCTTCCTCCGCGGCCGGATGGTCGCCCACCGGCAGCCGCTCGCGGCGGCGGCGCGAACCGCCCCCGTGCTCGACCGTACGGCCTGACCGTGGGCTATGGTCACGCCGTGCCCGAAGCCCAGAGCGCCCCGGCCCCCGGGCCGGCCTCGCACCACGAGGCCGGCCCGCGGGCCGTGCCCGGCCACGACCCGCGCATGCAGTGGGCCCTGACCCTGTTCGTCATCGGTTCCGCGATCTGGACGGTCCGGCCGCTGGACCTCAGCGGCCGGGGCCTGGCATGCGGCGCCCTGCTCCTGGTGAACTGTGTCGCGCTGGCGGCCCGCCACCTGCCCGAGGACAGGGTTCCCCCACGCGTCGCCCTGGTGTGGCTCACCGCCGGCATCCTCGCCGCGGCGGCACTGCTCGGCGTCAGCACCAGCGGATCGAGTTACCTCTTCGCGTACTTCCTCGTCGGGCACATCGGGTTCCGCCTGGAGTCCAGACGGGCCCTTGCTCTCGCGGCGCTGTGCAGTGTGCTGTGCAGCGGCGTGCTGTACTTCCGCCTCGGCTCCGGCCACGATCTGCTGCCCTGGACGCTCGGCCTGACCACCGGCGGTCCGGTCCTGATCGGCATCCTCAATCGCAGCAACCGGCAGGCCGTACGGGCGGCGATCTCGGCGGCCGAGTCCGCGGAACGGGCCGCCCGCGCCGAAGCCAAGACCGCCGTACTGACCGAACGCGGCCGGATCGCCCGCGACGTGCACGACGTCCTGGCCCACTCGCTGGCAGGCATCAACATGCAACTGGAGCTGGCGGACGCGCTGATCGACACGGGCGACCTGGACAAGGTCCGCGAGGCGAACAGGAAGGCGCACAGCATGGTCAAGGAGAGCCTGAAGCAGGCCCAGTGGACCGTGCACGCGCTGCGTGAGGACTCCCTGCCGCTGGTGGAGAGCCTGACCGCGATGGTGGAGTCGTCCGGCCACCGCGACGCGCTGACGGTGACGGGCACCGCCCGCGAAGTGCCGTCCCGGGTGACCCAGAATCTGCTGCGGATCGCGCAGGAGGCGCTGACCAACGCGGCGCGGCACGCGCCGGGCGGCGATATCCGCGTGGAGCTGACGTACGCCGCGGAGTCCATGAAACTGACGGTGAGCAACAGTCCGGCGACCCGTGAGGCGAGCCCGGGCGTCGGCAGCGGCATGGGGCTGATCGGCATGCGTGAACGGGCCGCCCTCCTTGGCGGAACGATCACGGCGGGCCCGGTGGTGGCCGGACCGGACGAAGGCGGCTGGCAAGTGGAGGCAGTGATCCCGGGATGAGTGAACCGACGCAGAACGAGCAGCGGTTGAAGGTGATCGTGGCCGACGACCAGGCCGCCGTGCGGGAGCCGCTGGCCGCGGTCCTGGGCCTGTCGGAGGACATCGAGGTCGTCGCGGCCGCCGCCGACGGGACCCAGGTGCTCACCGCGGTCGCCGCGGGGCCCGTGGACGTCGTCCTGATGGACCTGCGCATGCCGGTGATGGACGGCATCGAGGCGACGCGACGGCTGACCGAGGAGCACCCGGAGGTGGCCGTCGTCGTCCTGACCACCTTCGCCGACGACGACTCGATCCTGGCAGCGCTGAGCGCCGGGGCCCGCGGATACCTGACCAAGAACGCGGGGCGCGAGGACATCGCCCGCGCCATCCGCGCGGCCGCGGCGGGCCAGTCCGTCCTCGACCGCGAGGTCCAGGACAGGCTCCTGGCCACGGCCCGCACCAAGGCCCCGACGCCCCAACAGGTGCTGCCCGGCGACATCACCCCGCGCGAACGCGAGGTGCTGACCCTGATCGGCCAGGGCCTGCCGAACCGGGCGATCGCCGAGAAGCTGTTCATCAGCGAGGCCACGGTCAAGACCCACATCAACAACCTGTTCGCCAAGGCGGACATCAGGGACCGCGCCGACGCCGTGCGCCGCGCCATCGCGGCGGGCCTGGCATGAACCGGCATCCCGAAGGGGTGGGTCGCCATGCGGGAAGACGGCATGATGAGACGTCAGCAACCGTATAGAGAAGGGGAGTTGATATGTGCCACGCGGACAGACGCGCCCGTTGCGCACCTCGCCCGTGCGGAGGGCGTCGTGAGTTACGGGGAATGACTGAACGTCGCCCTGACGCAGGTGGCTGGTCGACGGCGCCGTCCGGGCTGCTCGTGACGGCCGGCCCGGGCGGGAGGCCGTGGTGAGCGGGACGGACCCGAATCCGTTGAACCGTCGCGGGCTGCTCGCGGCGGCAGGGGCGATGGCCGCGGCAGGCGCGGCAGCGAGCGTGGTCGGCCCACCGGCTTCCGCCGCTGCCGCGGAGACCGGCGCGGCAACGGGGGAGTCGACAGCGTTCGGGCCGGTGACGGTCCGTCCGGGGGACACCCGTTACGAGAGCCTGCTGCGCGGCAACAACTTCCGCTTCGTGGGACGGCCGGACGAGATCCGTGTCGTCGGCTCGACCGAGCAGGTGGTGCGCGCGGTCGCCGACGCCGTACGGTCCGGTCGCAGGGTGGCGGTGCGCAGCGGCGGACACTGTTTCGAGAACTTCACCGCCGACCCGGCCGTGCGGATGCTCCTGGACATGTCGCCCATGGACGCCGTCGGCTACGACGCGGCGCGCGGCGCTTTCGCGGTGCAGCCGGGTGCCACGCTCGGGCACGTCTACCGGACGCTGTTCAAGGGATGGGGCGTGACCATACCTGCGGGCGGCTGCCCGGAGGTCGGAGCGGGCGGGCACTTCGCAGGTGGCGGGTACGGGCCGCTGTCCCGCCGGTACGGATCGGTGGTGGACCACCTCTACGGCGTGGAGGTGGTGGTGGTCGGCCAGGACGGCACCGCCCGCGCGGTAGTGGCGACGCGCGAGCCGGACGACCCGCACCGCGACCTGTTCTGGGCCCACACGGGTGGAGGCGGCGGGAACTTCGGGGTGGTCACCCGGTACTGGCTGCGTTCGCCCGGCCCGCGCGGGAGCGACCCGTCCCGGCTCCTGCCCGCCGCACCGCGCGAGCAGCTGGCGTATCTGATCACCTGGCCCTGGGACGAGAAGATGACCCGGCAGGCGTTCACCAGGCTGCTGCACAACTTCGGTACCTGGCACGAACGCAACAGCGCGCCCGGTTCGCCGTACGCAGGCCTGTACGCGATCCTCATCCCGATGCACCGCAGCGCGGGCGGCTTCCTGATGACCGTACAGATCGACGCGGACATTCCGGGTGCCCGGACCATGGTGAGCGAGTTCGCGAAACAGGTCACCGCGGGCACCGGGCTCGCGGGCCATGAGACCTGGCTTTCGATGCCCTGGCTGCACCCGACCACCTGGCCGGGCACCGGCGAGCCCGGCAACGTCGGCACCCGCCGCTACAAGATCAAGGCAGGCTATCTGCGCCGCTCGTTCACCGATGCCCAACTGACGGCCATTCACCGGAACTTGACCAACAGTTCGGGAACGGCGGGCGGTGGCATGCTCCTGGTCGGATACGGGGGCCAGGTCGGCGCCGTACCGGCCGACGCCACCGCCGTCGCCCAACGCGATGTGATCATGAAAGCCGTCTACCAGACGATCTGGTCCGACGAGCGCGACGACGCCACCAACCTCGCCTGGGTCCGCAACCTCTACCGTGATGTGTATGCCGACAGCGGCGGCGTCCCCGTGCCCGGCGCGGTCAGCGACGGCTCGTACATCAACTACCCGGACGCCGACCTGGCCGACCCCGAGTGGAACACCTCGGGCGTGCCGTGGCACACCCTGTACTACAAGGGCAACTACCCGCGCCTCCAACAGGTCAAGGCCCGTTGGGACCCGCGCGACATCTTCCAGCACGCACTGTCGATCCGACCGTCCACCTGAGCGGGGCGGCCGCGGCCGGTTGTACGCGGCTTTGACGCGCGGCGGCGTTCCTGGTGGCGGCGACGGAAGTTCCGGCAGGGGGTGGTGCAGGCCGCGGTCCGGCACCACCTCTGCAAGCATCCTGTATCAGACGTCAGACGCCGGGTCTCAGACCCAGATGCGTACGGCTTCCATACGCCGTGACTGGCCCGTCGTCCCCACATAGACCGGGTTTCCGCTGACCGCGCTCAGCCAGCCATAGTCCTGGACATGTGCCTGCGCGCCTACGCTGCCCGAGCCGACCTGGACGCCGAGCGCCTCCATCCGCCGCGACTGGCCGGTGGTGCCGACGGTCACGACCGTGCCGTCCCCGCCGCACCTCCAGCCCTGCCAGCCGATGTCGGCCAGGTGGGCGTCGGCGCAGACGCCGCCGACGCCACTGGTAGAGATCGCCAGTGCCTCCATGCGGCGGCTCTGGCCGGTCGTTCCTGCCACGCTGCCGTTGCAGACCGCCGACTGCCAGCCGATGTCCTGGACGTGGGCGGCGTAACAGACCACCCGGGCGTTCGGTAACAGCGAGGCGCGCGCTCTGCTGGTCGCCGCCTTCAGGTCCGCGACCACCGAGGCGGGCGGCGCCTCGACGGCCGAACCGGCCCCGACCGCCGTGCTGATGGCCGGGGCGGCGGCCGGAGCCTGGATCGACGGCTGGGCCTGGGCCTCGGCCACCCCGGTGGCTCCCAGGGTGCCCGCAAGCGCGAGCCCCAGGACGACACCGGCGGTCTTGCTCATCGTTTTCTTCATGATTTTCCCCTCCTTGTACCGACTGGTCGCGCATATCTGTATCCGCGTTCCGGGGAGGGGAACAACCGTTTGTCGTGGTTACGGCCGAGAGCAGTCCCGGCATGGCGCGCTCCGCGAGCTTGTGCCGGGACTGCCCGGTGTGCGTCAGCCTTTCTCGGCCCAACTGATATGGCCAGTAGGGGGAGTTGAGGGTCTCTGCGGGGCTGGGTGTTCGTGGGGGTGCCGTTGTGAGGTCACGACACCGAGGTCGGCTGCTCCGGGGCCAGCGAGTTGCCCGGTGCGATGTGCCCGCAGTCGGACGGAGCCGGCTTGCCCGCGAACCGGTCCCCGAGCCAGCCGATCGCGCCGGGTGCCCAGGCCGCGGCCACGGGGACGTGGCTGAGCAGGTTGTACTGGTGGAAGGCGATCGAGCCGTTGCCGGTGGCGCAGTACTGCCGGGCGAGCGCGCGGACGTCCCCGGCGACCATGACCCCGTCGCCCGTCCCGATGCCCGGCGGGTTGCCGAACGTCCCCTCGACGACGCCTCCGTTGCCCTGCGCGATGAATCCGGGAACGGTCGGAGTGGCGGCCGAACCCAGGTTGATCTTGTTGACCGCCTCGACGAACGCGGTCACCGAGTTGGGGTCGGCGTACTGCGGCTTCGCCAGCTTCTTCCAGGTCAGACCGGGGTAGTGGCCGAGCGCGTCGAGGAGCGAGCCGTGTTCGAGATCCTGGTACACCTGCTGGCCGTAGCTGTTCATGTACTGCTTCAGGTCGATGCCGTACGACCTGGCCACCCCGATGATCGCCATGGGGATGACCCCGGACCACACGAGGGAGCCGTCCACGTACCTGAGGTTGTGCGCCGGATCCACGAGCAGGCCGCCCTCGGCGAAGCCCACCAGCCTCTTGTTGACGTCGGGCGCGTACGCCGGTGCCAGCGCCGCCGCCCAGTTGGTCGCGATGGAGCCGCCGGAGTAGCCCATCAGGCCGACCCTGGTGTCGGCGTTCATGCCGGAACCGGCGTCGGGGGCGGTCGCCGCCCGGATCGAGTCCAGCGTGTTGGTCGCATATTCCGGTCCGGCGGCGAAGTCGGCGGTCTGCCCTTCGGTGTCGGGGATGACGACGTTGTAGCCCTGCGTCAGCAGGGGCACCAGGAAGAGGTTCTCGGCGTTCGCGATGACCCCGCCGAGGGTGACGTTCCCGGCGATGGCGCGCGAGGGGCCGTCCTGGGGGTTGAGGGAGTCGTAGAACGACTGGTAGGACACCGCCTTGCTGCCGTCACCCTTGAGACTGCGCACCACGGTGGTCACGTTGGCGGCCGGGCGGCCCTGGGCGTCGGTGGTGCGGTAGAGCAGCTGGATCGCCTTGACCGGAGTGGGTAATCCCACGATGTGGTACTGCAGCGTCCGCTTCTTCAGCACGGTGCCCGGCGCGTACGAGGACAACGGTGTGCTGCTGTCGTAGGTGTAGAACGGGTCGCTCTTCGCGGTCGTCGACGGCGTGGCGGCGGCAGCAGTGGCGGCCGCCGCCGGAACGACGGTGGCGGCCAGCGCCGTGGCAACCGCGGTCGCCAGCACCCGCGCGGTATGTCTGAACATGGCTCCCCCGTGGATCGTCAAATGAGTGACAGGAGTGATCTCAGGAAAGTTACCTAGAGGTAACTGCCCTGTACAGAGCCGCGACTGGTGTTTCGCGAACGGGTGCCGGGCGGCGCGCCGTTCGGTTTCAGAGCATGATGAGCAACCGCGTCTTTGGCTTGAGTTTCCTGTTCACCGAACGGCTCTGCACGTACACCTCAAGCGCGGGATTGTTCCCCGCCTTCACCGAGACGGTGCCCTGGACCCCCGTACCGAACAGAAGGCTGCGGGCCGCATCGCCCGTGTAGGCGCGGTCGGTGTCCTTCTCGACCACGATGACTTCCTTGTTCTGCTGAACCTGAGCCCGGGCGCCCAACTGGTAGTAGCACGCGCCGCGTTCGTACGTCACTCCCGGATGGGAATCGACGAAGGGGCGGATCTCGATCTCCTTGTCGACCTTCAGGAGCCGGTACTTGTCGGCCGGAATCGGTTCGAGGCTGGCGCGCACCTCGTCCACCGATATGTCCTGACCGACGGCGAACAGGTTCTTCGTGCCGCGAACCCCCTGCTCGCGGCCCCGGAGAAAGCTCGTGGCGGCGGCGCGCACGGTGCCGATCGCCTCCTCGACCCCCTTCTGGGAATCCGCGTCCCAGATGGCGATGTTTCCGGCCGGGAAGCCGTAGTTCTGTGCGGTCCGCTTGGCCAGGGAGTTCGGAACGAGGATCGCCGAAGTCCAGTGCCCCGGAAGCCCGCCCATCGTCGCGGCGATCCTGTCGAGCCAAGGGCCGAGGATCGCCGGGTCGCCGTCGTGCCGCCTGTCGCCGCCCGACGCGTTCTCCTCGCCGTCCGTCACCACGATCTGCAGGAAGCTGTGCTCGCCGTACTGCTCCCAGATGTGACCCAGGTCGTCCAGAGACTTCAGCGAAGCCTCGATGAGGGCGGTGGCGCCATTGTTGACCTGGTAGAGCCCCCGCATGGACGGCAGATGCTTCACGTCCATGTCCCAGACCAGGTTCTCCACCTGGTGGTCGAAGGAGTAGAGGCTGATCCTCGTCTCGTGGCCGAGGCTGTCCGACTCGGCCTTCAGCCCGGCCACGAACTCGTCCACCACGCGGATGAGTTGACTCTGGTGCGGGCGCATGGACCCCGAACAGTCGACTACCAGCGCGACGTGATTCACCTTGTGCTGGATCTTGTTTACGGACATGGTTGTGCTCCCCCTCTGAGGCTCCCCGAGTGACGTTTTCACTGTAGGTGGAGGCACTGACAACGCCGTCCGACACCGGATCAACCTGCTCCCGGGACTGCCCGGTTCAGCTCCGCCGCGCGGTGCGGCGCAGGCGCGGAGGCACGGCGGGACGTTATTACCCGAGAGGTAATCGACCGCCCGCGCGCGTGCTGACAGCCTTGAGTGGTCGGGCCGGGCGAACACATCGCCGCACCGGCACTCCAACCCCTTTCTCGCACGAGGAGAGCGCCATGCACGAGGAGAGCACCATGAGTGAAATCGAAGCGGCCGTCGAGAAGTACGTCGCCAGTTGGGCGGAGCCGGACGCGGGCATGCGCCGCAAGGTCATCGCGGAAATGTGGGCAGAAGACGCGATCTACAAGAACCCGTTCGTCGAGTTCCACGGCCGCAAGGGCGTCGAGGACGCGGTGACGCAGGCGTACGACCTCTTCGTCGCCACCAAGGGCGCCACGTTCAAGGTCACCAAGGTCGACATCAGCAGGGACGCGGTGCGCTACACCTGGGAGATGACGTTCCCGGGAGCGGCCGAGCCCGAGGCGATCGGCACCCAGGTCGTCATCCTCGACGAGAACGGCCTCATGGCCAACGACCACCAGTTCATCGACAAGGCCCCCACCGGCATGGAGGAACTCGTCCACATCGGCCTCGACGTCTGAACGGGACCGTGACGACAACGGACCCGCTGCTTGCGCAGTCCCTCGGGGATCTGCTGCGGCAGTGGCGCAAGCACCGGCTGCTCAGCCAGATGGAATTGGCCTTGCTGGCCGAGATCTCCCCGCGGCACCTCAGCTTCATCGAGAACGGCCGCTCGGTGCCCAGCCGGGAAGCCGTCCTGCGCCTGGCCGAGGCCCTCGGCCTGGAGCTGCGCGAACGCAACCCGCTGCTCCTGGCCGCCGGTTACGCCCCCGTCTACCGGGAGACGAGTATGGAGGCTCCGCACATGTCCGCGATCCGCGACATGGTGCGCCAGGTGTTGGCCGCCCACGAGCCGTACCCGGCCGTCGTTCTGGACCGGTACTGGAACCGGGTGGACGCCAACGACCCGGCCTGGCTGTTCGGGCACGGCGTGCACCCGAAGCTCCTGGAGGAGCCGGTCAACCTGCTGCGCGTGAGCCTGCACCCCGAGGGCATGGCCCGGCGCACCGCCAACCTCGGCGAGTGGCGGGGCCACCTGATGAGCCGGCTGCGCCAGCAGGTCGCGATGACGGCGGACCCCGAACTCATCAAGCTGTACGACGAGTTGAGTGGCTACCCTTGCGACCAGCCCGAGCCGAAGGCCGAGCTGCCCGGCCCCGGTGAGATCGCCGTCCCACTCAGGCTGCGCCACGAGGGCCGCGAACTCGCGTTCTTCAGCACGATGGCCACCTTCGGCACGCCGCTCGACATCACGGTTGCCGAGCTCGCCATCGAGTCCTTCTTCCCCGCGGACGCCGAGACCGCGGAAGTGCTGCGTGCCACCGACTGGAAGGCTGCCGTGGCGAGCGGGGCCGGGCCGTAGTGAGGACCGTGGCCTTAACGGGTCTTCGGGGCGAGGACGTCGTCGAGCCAGTCGAAGACACGCTGGTTGTAGCGCGATCGGTTCCAGCTCTCGCAGTGGCCCTCGGCTCCTTCGGCGGCGGTGAAGCGGACCAGGGTCTTGGGGCACCGCAGCGCCTCGTAGAGCCTCTCGGCGTGTGCGGCCACGGGGTCACCCTCGCCGATGACAACGAGGGTGGGGCAGGTGATCTTCTCGACGACGTCGGAGAGCCGGTAGCGGTCGGTGTCGACGACGTACTCGCCGAGGCTTCCCAGCCCGTGTACCCACAGGCCGCGCTGCACCAGCTTCCAGTGCAGGACCGGTGAGGCGAGCAGCGGTGCGAGGTGCTCGTCCAGCTCGGCGGGGTCCACATCGGGGAGGCGAGCCTGGAGATCGGGCGGGAGGGGCAGGGAGTCGCGGAAGTTGCCGAGTTGGTCCCACTGACCGGGGTCGGCCACGAGCGCCGCCACCCGGGGCTCGCCGCTCACGCCGCGGGGAGCGAGATAGCCGCCCAGACTCCAGCCGATCACCACGAGCCGTTCGGGGTCGACCCCGGGCAGGGTGAGTGCGTGGTCGACCACCGGGCGCAGCACGGTCTCCCAGTCCGGGCGGAGTGCCAGACCCTGCCCGACCAGGGCGAGGCCCTGCCCCGGGCCGTCGACGAGGAGGCAGTGGTAGCCGCGGCGGGTGGCGGGCAGGGCGTGGGCCCAGTACATCTCGTGCGCGTTGGAGTCGTAGCCGTTGACCGCGATGACGGTCGGACGCGGGCCGTCCCCGGGTGCGGTGCCCTGGGCCGGGCACAGATAACCGTCCAGGAAGCCGCCTTCGAAGGGCACTTCGACGGGAGTCGGTGGTGGTTCACAGAGCTCGGCGAAGCGGGCGAAGCACGTACGCTCGCGCGCTGCCGCTTCGGTCAGCCGCGGGTCGACGGGGGCCCCGTACAGCGGGTAGTACGAGATCCTGAGGTAGGTGCTGGCCCGCAGATAGGCCTCCCGGGCGCTGACCTGGTGCCCGGCCCCGGCGCTCTCTGTGGCCCACCCCTCGACCATTGCGGCGGTCGCCGTCCACTCCCGGTGCCAGCTGTCGACGTCCCCCTCGGTGATCCGCCGCGAGGTCAGAAGGCATTCGCCGTACTCCGCACCCCCGCCCGTCATCGTCATCAGGGCGCGCTCGGAGAACATCTGGAAGAGCGGATCCTCGAACAGTCTCATGGTGCCTCCGCGATCGGTTCCGCTGTTCTCAGTGCTGGGCGGCGAGTGTGCCGGTGGTGAGTTTGGTGAGCTCGACCCTTCGCGTGGCGTGCGTGGCGAGACCCGGTCCGCCGCACAGGAATTGATCGCGCCTGACAATGGACAGGCCTGATTTAGCACTGGCCCGTGATGGGGGCCCTGGTTCGCCCGTCGGTGGGCGCGGCGCCGTGGGGCTGCTCCGTACGGGGTGGAGAGGGCACGGCGACCGGGCATGCCGGCGAAAAGCAGCTCGCCGGGTGCGGAATGGGCTGGGTGGGGGATGTTGGGTGACCGGGGCTGTGGGGGTTCGTTGAGCCCGGCGCATATGGAGAGTGCACCAGGGTCCCGGGGCCTGACCAGCCCCGGGACCCTGCACACCGACTACCCCGCCGGCCGACCCGCGCGCCCGCCCCCAGGCCGTGCGGGCACCGCCCCCACCCTCCCCATATTGGTCTAAACGGGCGCAATTTGTGACGTTTTCAGCCTGCTCCCCGTTCT